>CAZKIO010000002.1:0-259871 GCA_964552795.1 uncultured Planctomycetaceae bacterium | reverse complement strand
AGCGCGAGAGACCCGCTGCGCCGCCGGAGAGAGTGCAGCGGATTGGGACAGTACCTTCAAGGCCCGCGACCGGCGCCCTTGCCCAGGAGCAGCGCCACCATCTCGTCCAGGTCGAGGACGCTCGGCACGCGCGGGTCGTTCGAGTTCAGCGTCACCTGCTGGATGTTCAGGTTCTCCGCGGCGCGCCGCGCCAGGAGGATGCGTCCGTCCTCCGAGTCCCACAACTCTCCCGCCAGCGTCTCCTTGAGCGCCTCGGCGCGGGCCAGCACGCGATCCCCCTCCGCCACCAGACGGTCGTACTCGGCCTGCGCCTCGGCCTTGCGGCGGCGGTCGTATTCCCTGGCTTCGGTCTCGATCGCCAGGATCCGCTGCCGCCCGGCCACGAAACGCTCCTGGATCACGAGGTCCATCTCGGCGCGGATGGCCTTCTCCGCGGCGTCCTGCTCGGCCTCCAGCGTCGAGTTGATCTCGCGCTGCTTCTCGACCTCCTGCTGCGCCGACGCCATCAGGATCTCCTGGGCGGCGAGCTGCTTCTCCTGCAGCTTCTTCTCGTACTCGATCGCGAACAGGAACTGGGTGATCATCAGGCTCTCGGCTTCGACGTGGAACGCCGCGAGCAGCTCGTTGACGCGCGGCAGCGTCGCCGCGCAGCGCGCGAGCCGCACGTCGGTGTCGGCGAAGTCGGCCGAGCTCAGGTTGCCGAACTCCTGCAGCACGATCTTCTCGACCGTCGATTTCACGCGCTGGTGGTAGGCCAGGCGCAGCCCGTCGGCCACCAGGAGGTGCGCCTCGCCGGGCTTCACGCGGTAGAGCACCGACAGCGCGACGTGGCAGATGTTCCCGTCGCGGGTGCGCACCTCCAGCGGCGGCGCGTCGCCGCCCTCGGTCTCCCAGGCGAAGTCGAGCACGTGCGTCCGGCGCTCGACCAGGTGCCAGCGCACGAGTCCGCGCGGACCGAAGTAGATGCCGAAGGAATGGTCCACGGGCTCGATCCCCGCGCCGAAGTTGGCCTGGCGCACGCCGATCGACCCGGCCGGCACGCGCTGGAAGCACAACCAGCCCGCGCCCAGCGCCAGCACGGTCAGCACGGCCGTCCACAGCGTGAGCCGCAGGCCCAGCAACAGACCCGCGACCGCGACGCGCACAGGCCGGCTGCGCGCGACGCGCACCGCGCCGCGCCGGGCGGCCGAGCCGACGCGCACCAGCGCGCGTCCTGCGGAACGTGCGGCGGAATGCAGCGCGCGGCCGAATCCAGCGATCAGGTTCTTCATGGTCGATCTCCGGGCCGTGCGTCAGGGCTTGGGCTTGCCGCCCGCGGGCTGCTCGTACTCCACGCGCTGCGGTGACGGGTCGCGGCTGTAGGGCAGGAGCTGGAACTGGATGCCGGCCAGCCGGTCGACCAGCGCGGCGCGCACCGCGCCGGTCCCGTGCGCGCGCAGGGCCGCCGCGCGCGCGCGCGCGTCCTCGGCCAGCGCGGTGTACTTGGCCGTCAGCACGGCCGCCTGCAGCTCGCGCTCGGCCCGCAGCGTGCGCGCCTCCGACAGCTTCGCACGGTGGACGTTGTCGGCCTCGGCGATCGCGCGGATGCGCTCCTTCTCGGCCGCGCCCACGTCGCGCGTCAGGTTGGCCTCGAGCTTCTTCAGCTCGTTCTCCTTGTCGCGGCGCACGCGCTGCTCGTGCAGCTTGCCCTGCTCGCGCAAGGCCTCGATGCGCGCTCGCAGGGTCTCGACCTCCTGGTTGGCGACCTTGCGCCGGTTGATGCTGCCCTCGTAGGCCTTGTCGAAGGCCGGCTTGGGCGAGCTGACCTCCAGCACCTCGATCCCGTGGCGTTCGAGCGCCGCGTTGAGCCGCTCCAGGCTGGCGCGCGTCGCGCTCTGCAGGTTGTCCGGACGGGTGACGTCGCGCGCCGCGAAGCGCCCGAATTCGTCGCGCAGGATCGCCCGGGCGTGCGCGCGCATCAGCTCCTCCTTGAAGGCGTCGCCGGCGCCGCTGTCCTCCAGGACGTGCGCCGCGCGCTCGGTGCGCAGCGCGTACTGCAGCGTGAGTTCCTCGAACCAGAAGCTCGAACCGTCGTTGGCGCGCACCAGGAGGCGCGGCACGTGGTTCACGTTCTGCGCGCGGTTGCCCTGGAACACCAGCGCGTTGGGGCTCTTGTCGATCGTGTGCACCGACTGGAACCAGGGCAGGAACGCGCGGTAACCGGGCGTGTCGAGGACCTCCAGCCGGCGCGCCCAGCCGTCCTCCAGCACGGCGACCTCGTGGTCGCGGATCTCGGCCAGGCCCGGCTCCGCGCTGAGGCGCCGCATCGACTCGTACACGCACAGCGGGGCGAGCAGGAACGCCACGCCGATCTCGCCCAGCCGGCGACGCCTGCGACGCGCCGTGGGTGCGGCCTGGGTGCGGCTTCGTTCCTGCGCTTGTCTCATGGTCGCTCCCCCGCGTTCGGGTCTGCGCGTCCTCACCGCCGCCGGGCCGGGCGACTGCGCAGCCATCCGCGAGAATCGGTGCCGGGCCCGCGGGCCGCGTTTCCGGCGGATCTTGCATTCGTCCGCCGGCCCGGGGAGTCTGTCCAGCCGTCCTCGTTCCTGGAGATCCTTCGATGAACCCCGCAGTGACCACCGCCTCCGTGGCCGGCGTCGCCCTCGCCGGCCTCGGCCTCGTTTCCATCCTCGCCTCGGCACGCGCTCCCGCCGCCGCGCCCGCGCCGGCCGCCGCCGCGGTCACCTACACCATCGACCCGGTGCACTCGACGGTCCTGTGGCGCGCGAACCACCTGGGCGTCTCCTACACCTACGGCCGCTTCAACGCCGTCGAGGGCCTGTTCACGCTCGACGAGGCCGCGCCCGCGCAGTGCCAGGTGTCGGTCCGCGTGCGCACCGAGAGCATCGACAGCAACGACAAGTCGCGCGATGACCACCTGCGCAGCCCCGATTTCCTGGACGTGAAGCAGTTCCCGGTGGCCACGTTCGAGAGCACGTCCGCGCGCAAGTCCGGCGACAAGACCTGGGCCGTCACCGGCCGGTTCACGCTCCACGGGGTCACGAAGGAGGTCGCGCTCACCATGGAGCACGTCGGCACCGCCACCGATCCGCGCGCGGGACAGCGCGCGGGATTCCACGGCGTGCTCGCCATCAAGCAGAGCGACTACGGAATGAAGTACATGGCCGACGCGTCGGGCGGCAAGCACGACGAGATCCAGCTCACGATCAGCATCGAGGGCGTCAAGGAGTGAACGCTCCGTCCGCGCGGCCCGCGGCGCGCGGGGCGTGACGCTCTGGCTGGCCGTTCCCGCGCTCGCGACGCTGGGCGCGGCCTGGTGCGGGACGCGCCGGCGCGAGCCCTGGGATCCCGTGTCCGGCGACGCGCTCGCCGCCGCGGCAACCGCGCTGGGCTACGGCGCCGTGCACGTCGCGGTCCTGGGCCTGCCCGCGCTGCCCTCGGCCGACCGCGAGGTCCCCGCGCGCGACTGGATCCTGTGGCTCGTCGCCGCGGCCGCGGCACTGGCGCCCCTGCGCGCGATCCCGCAGTTCCAGCCGCTCGCTGCGCGCGCATACGTCGCGCTCTTCAGCGTGCTGACGCCGCGCCTGATGCGCGTGGAGGCGCCCGCGGGCGCGATCCCGCTGGCCGCGGCTTTCGGCGGCGTGGTGCTGCTCTTCGCCGCGTGGTCGGCCGCCGAACGGCTCGCCGCGCGGCGGGCCGGCCCCGCCGTCCCGCTGGCGCTCACCATCGCCGGCGGCGGCGTCGCGGCGGCGGCGCTCGCCAACGCCAGCATCACGCTCGCGATCCAGGCCGGCGCCGCCGCCGCGGCGCTCCTGGGAGCGCTCGTGTTCGCTCGGCTGCGTCCGGACGCGCACCTCTCCGGCGGCACGGTCGGCATCGCCGCGATCGTGTTCGGCGGCGTGATCGCCGTCGCGCGGACCTACGACCTCCCGCTGGCCTGCGTGCTGCTCCTGGCGGCGGCGTTCGTCGCCCCGTGGATCGCGCAGGCGGGTCCGTTCGCGCCGCCCGCGGGCCGTTCACCCGCCGCGCGCATGGCCTGCGCCGCGGCGCTGCCGGCCGCGGCGGCGGTCGCGCTGGCGTGGTGGGCCCGCGCGTGAAGGCGCGCGCCGATTCACCACGTCAGGTGCCACACGAGCGGCTCGGTCCCCTCGCGGGCCGCCGCGATGGGGACGATCAGCGTGGCGGTCGCGCCGTCGGAGTTGTTCTTCGTGCCGCGCACCTTGCCCGTCGCGCCGTTGCCGATGACGTCGGAGGGCAGCTCGACCTCGATCTTCAGCACCTTGCCGACGTCCTTCGCGCTGCCGCTGGGGTCGAAGGCCTGCGCCGCCGCGCGCCGGTCCGCCTCGGACAGCGGCAGGAAGAGGTCGCACCACCTGGCATTCGCGCCCATCCCGAGCTCGACGCGCATCCAGCGCAGTCCGCCCTCGGGGGTGCCGCCCGCGAACTGGATGTCCCCGATCTTGAGGCCCGTGAGCGCCGCGAAGCGCCCGGTCGCGCCCTGCAGTTCGGCGCGACGGTCGAACGCGGCGCCGACCGCCTGCTCCTCGACCGCCCCGGGGCCGGACGGGAGCGCCAGGGAACTCGCGACGATCGTGCCCGAGAGATCCGGGCGCACCTGCAGGCGCAGCGACAACGTGTTGTCCTCGTCGCAGCCCGCGAGGAACGGAATCAGACCGAAGACCAGAGCAGCGATGCGCGGATTGGACATGATGGCGCGAGTCTACGGAGGCCGGCGGTGAGGAAGCAAAGGCCCGCGTCCCGCCGGTCGCCCGGCGCCGGCGGCCCCCAGGCGCGAGCCCGATGATGGAACCCACGCGACCAGGCCCCCGAGACCGCGACCGCGCGCAGCGCTGGGGACCGTGGCTGGCCGTGGCCGCCGTGCTCGCGGCGCTGTGCCTGCGCCTGCCGGGCACCGGCGCATTGCTGCCGGCGCGCATCCACGGGGACGAGCGCGTCTGGGCGGGTCATCTGCAACTCCTGCGCGGACCGCCCGAGGCGGCCGCCGCGCAGGAGGCGTTCGGCTTCTACCCGCACCTCGTGCCGCGACTCGCACTGCTCATCGCGCCCCGTCCGGCGCCGGCGGAGGAGGCGTCGCTGGAAGCGCAACTCGAGCATGCCGGCCACGACTACGTGCTGCTGCGCAGGCTGAGCGTGTGGATCGGGCTGCTGGCGCCGCTCGCCGCCTACGGCATCGCGCGCCGCTTCCTGTCGCCGCTCGGCGCCGCGTGGGCGGCGTGGCTGACCGCCACGAGCCTCCTCGCGACGTGGTACGCCCCGCAGGCGCGGCCGCACGGCATCGCCGCCGCGCTGGTGACCCTGGGCGTGCTGGCCTGCCTGCGCCTGCGCGAACGGCCGGGCTGGCCGGCGTACCTCGCGGCCGGCGCGGCGATCGGGACCGCGGTCGGCGTCCTGCAGAACGCCTTCCTGCTGCTGGCGCCGCTGCTCGTCGCGCACGTCCTGCGCCGCCGCACGGATCCGCGCGCGAGCGCGCTCGCGGCGCACGCGCGGTGCGCCGCCGCGCTGGCGCTGGTGGCCGCGGCGGTCGTCGCGTTCTATCCGTTCGCGTTCCTCCCGCGGCCGGAGGGCGCGACCGGGCGCGCCGCACTGGGCGGTCACGCGCTCCTGGGGCAGGCCAGCGTCGGCGTCGCGCAGTTCGACGGCAGCGGCGCGCTGGTGCTGGCGCACACGCTGTGGAGCCTCGATCCCGTGCTGTGCCTGCTCGTCGTGTTCGGTGCGGCGGGCTGGTTCTTGCGCCGCCGGCCCAGGGACCCGGACGGAGCAAGCTGGCGCGAACGCGTGCGCCGGCGCGCCGACCTGTGGATCGTGCTCGCGTTCGCCGGGCCCTATCTGCTGGCGTTCGGCGCCTACGCGATCACGTTCCCGCGCTACCTGCTGCACCTCGTCCCGTTCCTGGCGATCGCCGCGGTCGCGGGGTGCGGCGCGTGGGCCGAACGCGCCCGGATGACGCGCCGCGCGGCGATCGCCGCGGCCGCGGCCAGCGTGATCGTGCCGTTCGCCCTGTGCGCGCACCTCGCCGTCCTGTGGACGCGCCCCGACACGCTCGAGGAGACCGCCGCGTTCCTCCGCGCGCGGCCCGCACCGACCGCCACGCTGGTCAGCCTGGACGTCCCCGTGCTGCGCTCGGCCGCCGCGATCGGCGCGTACCGCTCGCCGCCCGGCGAACCCTGGGCGCCGCCCTGGGTGGCCTACCAGTCGCGCCTCCCCGACGCGGCGCGCCTTGCCGCGAGCACCGACCTCTTCACGCTGCGACCGAGCCCCGCGAGCGCGCCCGGAGACTTCGTCCGCGACGCGGCCGCCGGCGCGCGCGCGCTCGGGGCACGGCGCCTCTTGCTCGACGCTTCCGACCGCGCGCGCCGCCCGCCCATCGCGCGCCTCTGCGACGCGCTGTCGGACGGCGTCGTCGCGCGCTTCTCGCCGCAGCGCCGGGACGCGGGCGACGAGCGGCCCGTCCTCGTGCGCGACCAGGGCGACGAATGGCGCGGCGAGGCGTCGTTCGCATGGCGCCTGGCGGGGGCGCGCGCGCTGGGACCCGTCGTCGAGGTCCACGCCGTCCGACCCTGAGCACCGGACCCGCGGGAATCGCGCGAATCCGCGGAGGATCCGCCCGGCCCGCGGCACCCTGTGTGCGTACCCCATGGCCACCCCGATCCCCACGCCCGTCCCCACGCCCGCCGACCTCTCGCTGCGCGACCGGATCCTGCGCGGCGACGCGCAGGCCGCCGGCGACCTGCTCGACGAGCACCTGACCCCCGTCTACCAGTTCGTCCACTTCCGCGTGGGCCGCGACCGCCAGCTCGTCGAGGACGTCGTCCAGGACACGTTCCTCACGGCGCTCCAGACCATGGGCGGCTTCGACGGCCGCTCGTCCCTGCGCGCCTGGCTGGTCGGGATCGCGCGCAACAAGGTCCGCAGCGCGCGCCGGTCGCGCAAGCCGCTCTCGATCGACGACGCGCTGGAGAGCGCCAGCGGCGAGATCGACGCGATCCTGGCCGAGGTCGCGCGCGAGCCGCTGCCCGAACACCTCCTGGAGCGCGAGGAGACGCGCGAGCTGGTGGGCGCGGCGCTGTCCTCCCTGCCCGAGGACTACCAGCGTGCTCTGCTCGCGAAGTACGTCGACGGCCGTTCGACGGCCGAGATCGCCGCGCACGACGGCCGCAGCGCGAAGGCGGCGGAATCGCTCCTGACGCGCGCCCGCGTGGCCTTCGCGCGCGTGTTCGAGGTCGTGGCGCGGCGCCGGGGAGGTGACGCGTGAACGCACCGCACGACGTCCTGGAGCACAACCTGCGCCTCTTGTTCGCGCGCAGTTGGCTGCCCGTGCAGCCCTCGGCCGCGTTCTCCGCACGGCTGCGGGCGCGTCTGGGCCGGGAACTGCGCGGCGCCGGCGCGGCGCCGCGGCGCCTCGCGCCCGTGCAGCGCCGGTGGCTCGCCGCCGCGCTCGTCCTCCTGGTGAGCGCCGCGATCGCCTGGATCCTGCGCGGTGCCGGCACGCGCACGATCGACGACATCCTCGCCGAGGGCGACGTCGCCGTGGCGACCGCCGACGGCTGGCGGCCGGCGCGCGCCGACGAGTTGCGCGCCGGGATCGTCGGCGGGGACGGACCGCTCGAGGTCGCGACCCCCGCCGCGTCGGGCGCGGCGATCCGCTTCGCCTCCGCGGGCAGCGTCGAGTTGCAGCCGCGCTCGCGCGCCGCCGTGACCGCGGCGCGCGAGGCAGGCGCGCGCGACGTGGCCGTCCGGAACGGGACGGTGGACGTGGATCGCGCGCCGGGCGGCGCCGCCTGGGGCGTGGACACGCTCCACGGACGCGTCGAGCTCGGCGCGGGCCGCCTGCGCGTCGAATCCGACGCCGTCGATCCCGCCGGCCAGCCGTGCGCAGCGGTGGAGCTGGACGACGGCCGCGCGTGGATCGTCGCGGACCCGCGCGTCGATCTCGTCCCGGGGGAGCGCACGCACCTGCGCGGGGGCCGCGTCGTGACCGCCGCCGCGGGCCTGGCGGCGGCCGAGGGTGCCGCGGTCGCGCGCACCTCGATCGAGGGGGCGGCCCCCGTGGAGACGCCGGTGGAGACGATCCCGCACGATCCGTCGCGGGCGCGGCTCGCGGTGCGGTTGATCTACGAGGAGGACGTCGCGCCGCCCGCGCGCTACCGCGTCAGCCTGCTGCGTCACATGCGCCTGCCCCAGGTCAGCTTCCCCGAGACGTCCGAGCACGCCGACGCCGCGGGGTTCGCGATCGACGGACTCGTGCCCGGCCGCTACGACCTCTTCGTCGAGGCCGAAGGCTTCGCGGTCGTGCGCCGGTCGGCTCTCGATCTGTCCGCCGGAACGACGGCGCACGCGGTGGAGATCGCGTTGGCGCGCGGCACCGCGCTGCGCGGCCGCGTCGTGTCCGCGGCGGACGGAGCGCCTCTCGCCGATGCCTGGGTGCTCGTGGAGAACCTCGTTCCGGCCCAGGTCCTGCCCTTCGAGCCCGAACCGGACCTGCCGCGCTGGCTGGCGTCGGCGCGCACGCACGCCGACGGGGCGTTCCACATCGCGAACCTGCCTCCCGGGCGCCACCGCGTGCGCGCATCGCACGCCGATCACGCCGCGCAGTGGATCCGCGAGATCCCCGTCGAGCCGGGCACCGAACCCGCCGCGGTCGAACTGCGACTGGGAAACTCGGGGGCGATCGAAGGCCTGGTGCTGCGCGACGACGGCTCGGCCTGGCCCGGCGCGCGCGTGATCGCGAGCCGGATCGACCTGGAGCCGCCCTACGACCGGATGAGCTACGGGACCGCGCAGGCCGACGCGGACGGCCGCTACGAGATCGGCGGACTGCCGGCCGGCAGCTACGTCGTGTTCTGCGTCGACCGCGCCGCGCAAGCGAGCGGCGTGCCGGCGGTGCGCGAGGCCCTCCTGGCGGCCGGCGGGCGCACGCGCGCCGATCTGGGCCCCACCGTGCAGCGCACGCGCCTGGTCGGCACCGTCAAGAATCCCTCGGGCGTTCCCGTCCCCGCGCTGGACGTGATGCTGCAGCGCGAGGGCGCGGACGTGGCCGGCGGCTGGATCGCGGAGCGCACGGGCGCCGACGGCTCGTTCGCCTTCGCCGGCGTCGATCCGGGTTCCTATCGGATCTACACAGGACGTTCGCTGGGCACGAGCTTCGTCTCGGCCGGCGCGATCGAGATCCCGCTCCTTCCCGAGATGCGCCACGACATCGTGCTGCCGGCCGGGCGGATCCGCGGCCGCGTGCTGGGACCCGACGGCGCCGCCGTTGGCGGTGCCTGGATCATCCTGCTCGCCGACCGCGAGCCGGAGAGCGAGTTCCTGGGTCGCACGCAGGCCGACCCCGACGGTTCCTTCGAGTTCGAGGGCCTTTCCGCGCGCAGCTACGCGCTGTCGATCCACGCGCAGGACGATCTCGTGGCCGCGCGCTTCCTCGATCAGCTGTGGCTGGAATCCGGTTCGGCGCTCCAGGTCGAGGCGCGCCTCGAGCCGGGCGCGGCGCTCGAGGTGCAGCTCGTCGACGCCGACGGGAAGCCGCTCGCGGGGCGTCCGGTGCGGTTCACGGACGCCGCGGGTCGCGTCCGCCAGTTCGCGCCCGACGACCGCACGGATGCCGGCGGCCGCTACCGCGCGGCGGGCCTCGCTCCCGGCCGCTGGAGCGTCGAGGCCGGCGCTGCACCCGCGCAGCACGTCGACCTCGCCGCCGGCGAGCGCCGCACCCTGAAGTTCACCGTCGGCTCGCGCTGAGCCGTCGCAACGCCCGCATCCATCTGCCACGGAGTCCCTCCAACCATGAAGAACGCTGTCCTGATCTCTCTCGTCGCGCTGGTCTTCGGCCTTCTGGGAGGCTGGCTCGGCGGCCGCTTCGGCGCGGCCGAACCCGTCGCCGCCGCGCCCGCGCCGCAGGGCATCGAACCGGACGCGAAGCTGTCCGGCGCGCTGGTGGCCATCGACCGGCGGACTGCCGCCGTGGAGCGCGCCGTCGAGGAGTTGCGCCTCTCGGTCGCGGACATGTCCGCGTCCGCGGCACGCAGCGCCGTCGAGCGCGGCCCGCGCGCGGCTGACCCGCTCGCCGCGACGAGCGAGACGCTCGCCGCCGCGGAAGGCACCGCGCCCGCCGCCGGTGTCTCCGCGCAGGCGGCGATCGACACGCTGCTCGGCGGCGAGATCGCCTGGGACAAGGCGCAGGCCCTGTGGAAGGAGGTCGAGAAGGCCGGCCGCCTCGACGAGCTGGTGCGCCTGTTCGAGGAGCGCGCCGCGGCGCGCGGCAACGATCCGGACGCGCAGACGGAGCTGGGCGAGGCCTATCTGCAGAAGGTCTTCCGCGCCGGCGCCGGCCCCGATGCGGGGGTGTGGGCGACCAAGGCCGACCGCGCCTTCGACGCTGCGCTCGCGATCGACGACCACCACTGGCAGGCGCGCTTCCAGAAAGCGGTGAGCCTCTCGTTCTGGCCGCCGGTCTTCGGCAAGCAGGCCGAGGCCATCAAGCACTTCGAGACGCTCGCCGCGCAGCAGGAGTCGCAGACCAAGCACACGGGCATGGCGCAGACCTATCTCCTGATGGGCAACCTGCACCAGCAGATGGGCGCGAGCGACAAGGCGATCGCGACGTGGCAGAAGGGCCTCTCGATGTTCCCCGGCAACGCCGAGCTCGCGCAGAAGATCCAGGACGCGCAGGCGCACTGAGCGCTAGGCTGGAACGCGGTGGACGCTCACCGCGGGAGAGGCACACAGGAGCCGCGGCGCGCCGCGGCTCTCGCATTGCTGGGCGCCGGCTGCGTCGTGCTGGCGGCCGGTGCCGTCGACCTGTCCGGCGCACGCCTGTGGGCGCCGGACCTGTGGTACCTGATCGCGTGGTGGTCGCTGATCGCGATCCTCGATGCGTGCGTCCACCTGCGCGCCGGCCGCTCGCTCCTGCTGTCGCGGCCCGGACCGTTCCTGGGGCTGGCGGCCGCGTCCGCGCCGTTCTGGCTGTTCTTCGAGATCGTCAACCTGCGCCTGGAGAACTGGTACTACGTCGGAGTCCCGGGAGACTGGGTGTCGCGCTGGGTGGGACCGCTCGCGGCCTTCGCGACCGTGTTGCCGGGTGTGGTCGCGCTGCGCGCAGCGCTCGCCGCCGGCGGCTTCGTCGAGCGCGCGCGAACCGCGACGTTCCGGGTGAGCGCGCGCGCGGCGCGCGCGCTGGTCGTCGCAGGCGTCGCCTGCCTCTTGCTGCCGCTCGCATTCCCCGACTGGGCCTATCCGCTGATCTGGGGCGCCGTCCCGCTCGCGTGCGAGCCGTACCTCCTGCGGCGCGGGGAACCGTCGCTGCTGCTCGCCTGGTCGCGCGGCGATCCGCGCCCGATCCTGCGCACCCTCGCCGCCGGCGCGCTGGCTGGAGGACTGTGGGAGGCGCTCAACTGGCCGGCGGACGCGCGCTGGATCTATACGGTGCCCGGCTTCGAGGAGGCCAAGGTCTTCGAGATGCCGTGGCTCGGCTTCGTCGGCTTCCTGCCGTTCGCGCTGGCCTGCGTCTCGTTCGCGCGCCTCGTCGTCGTGCTGGGCACCGTGGCCGAGTGGGATCCGTCCCTCCCCGCGCGTCCCGCGCGCAGTCGCGCGGTGCTCCTGGGGTCGGCGTGCGCGCTCGCCGTGTCGGGCCCGGGACTGATCGGCTTGAACGCGCGCACGGTCCGCGCGACGACGCCCTGCGTGGCCGGGATCCCGGGCATCGACCCGCGCTTCGTCGACTGCCTCGAGCGCGTGGGCCTGGGTCGCGTCGAACGCTGGCTCTCCGCGACCGCGCCCGGCGCGCACCCCGAGAGCGCGCGACACGCCGGGATGTGCGCGATCGGCATCGCCGAGAGTTCGATGGCGTCGTGGTCCAGGTGCGCGCGGCTCATGCAGGTGCGCGGCCTGGGCTCCCGCGGCGTGGGCTGGCTGGCCGTCGCGGGCATCGAGGACGTAGCGGCGCTGGCACGCGCCGACGCCGAGACCCTCGTCCGCCGGTTCACCGAGTCGTCCCCCGCCGGCCTGGACGGACCGGTCCCGTCGCGCGCCGAAGTGCGCGTCTGGATTCGCGGTGCGATCGCCGCGCACGCCGAGCGTTGACGGCGGTCCCGGCCTGTGGTGCGCTGCGCCGCATGCCGACGGTCGCTCGCCCCACGCTGCTGCGCGCCGTCGGTCCGCGCGCGGTCGAGGCGCACCTCCTGGACGCGGCTCGCGCGCACCAGACGGCGATCCGCGCGGATCCGCTCCTCCTGCGGGAGCCCGTCGTGCTGGCCGTGCCTTCGGGCAGCCTGCGCGACCACCTGCTCGCGACGCTGGCCCGCGAGCTGGACGCCACGGCGGGGCTGCGCGTCGAAACGCTGCACGGCCTCGCGCTGTCGATCCTGCGCCGCGCGGGCCGGCCCGCACCGCGCGCCGCGCCGCTGGCGGCCGTCCTGGCCCGGCGCGCGGCGCGCGTGCAAGCACGCTGGCTGGGTGCCGGCGACGACGGAGTCCGCGCGGCGGCCGCCGCGATCGACGACCTCCTCGACGCCGGCTACGGTCCGGAGTCGGACGCGCCGCTGCGCGAGGCGCTGGCGGACGCGCCGCTCTCCGGGCCCGAGCGCGAACGCGCCGAGGCGCTGCTCTGCGCCGCGCACGCCACCGTCGACACGCTCGCGACCTCGGGCGTCGACCGCGCCAGCCGCGCCTGGGCCGACGCCGTGCGCCTGCTGCACGAGGATCCGACGCTCCTGCGCGCGCGCGAGGTCTGGGTGCACGGCTTCGCCGATGCGACCGGCCTCGTCGCCGATCTCCTGGAGGCGCTGGCGCGCGCGCGTCCCCTGACGCTGTTCTGGGACGATGCGTCGTCCGCGCCGCGCTTCGGCGCCGCGCTGCGCGCGCGCTTCGACGTCCCGCTCGCCGGCCCGCTCGACGAGCTCTCCGGCGTGGAGCCGATCCGCGCGCGCGGGCGCGACGCCGAGGTGCGCGAGGTCGCCTGCCGTCTGCGCGTGCTGCTCGACGCCGGCGTGGTCCCCGAGTCGATCGGCGTCGTGGCGCGCGACGTGGGAGCCTACCGGCTCGCGCTGCGCACGCACGCCGCGCGCCTCTCCGTGCCGTTCTCGGCCGGGCGCGCGCGCGGACCGACCGAGCCCGCCGGGCGGCGCTGGCTGGCGCTCGCCGGCCTCTTGACCGACGGCGAGCGCGCTCCCGTCGAGCGCTGGCGCGCCGCTCGCGGCGCGCGCGAACCCCATGAGCTCGAGCTGTGCATCGCGCTGCGCGCGCTGGGCGCCGGGCGCCTGGGCGCCGCCGCCGCGCTCGACCTCGCGGCGCGCATGGGCGCGCGGGACACGTTGCTGCTCCCGCTGCGCGTCGTGCGTCTCGAGCAGGAGGAACACGACGGCGAGGACGCGCCCTCCGAGGACGGCCAGGACGGGGAGTCGCCCGAGGAGTCCGAGCCGCCGGCGCGCCGCGAGATCCCGCGGCGCCACCTCGAAGCCGCCGCGCGCGAAGCCGCCGGCCTCGCGCGCGCGCTCGCCGCGTGGCCGGCGCAGGCCCGCTTCGGCGAGCACGTCGCCGGGTTGCGCGGCCTCGCCGCGCTGCTGGGCTGGGATGCCGGCGCCGCCGATGACCCGGTGGCGCGGGACATCGGCGCGCTGGCCGAGGCCGCGCCCCGGGATCTCGTGCTCGCGCGCGCGGAGTTCCTCGAGTCCCTCCAGGAGATCGTGGCGGAGGCGACTTGCGGTCCGCTGGGCGGACGCGGCGGGGGCGTGCAGATCCTGAGCGTCACCGAGGCGCGCGGCCGCACCTTCGAGCACCTCTTCGTCCTGGGTCTCAACGCCGATGCCTTCCCCGCGCCCGTGCGCGAGGATCCCCTGCTGCGCGACGGCGTGCGCCTCGCGTTGCGCGCGGTGCTGCCCGACCTCCCGCTCAAGCGCGCGCGGGCCGAGGAAGAGCGCGCCCTGTTCGAGAGCCTCGTGCGCGCGTCGCCGCGCGTGACGCTGTCCTGGCTGGCGTCCGACGCCGACGCCGAGCCGCGCGCGCCCTCGCCGTTCCTGGACCGGGCCGGCATCGCCAGTCCCGACGACGTCGAGCCGTGCGCAGGGGCCAGCGAGCCGCGCGGCGGCGTGGCCCAGCCCGCGCACGAGCACCTGTGGCTCGCCGCGCGCGACGCGGGGCACGCCGGATTCGCCGCGCTCTTGCCGTGGGCACTGCGCCGCGCCCGGCCGGACCTCGACGACGCCGCGCTGGCGCGCCTCGCCGCCGCGCGGCGCGCGATCCTGTCCGAGCTCGACCGCGCGCCGGGTCCGTCGGAGCCGCTCGGTCCCCTGCTGGGTTTCGTCGGTCCACGGCGCGCGCAAGGACCGCGCGCGCAAGACCTGCCGGTCACGACGCTGGAGCACCTCGCGCGCTGTCCGTGGCAGGCCTTCCTCGCGCGCGCGCTCGCGCTGCGCGCCGCCGTCGATCCGCTCGCCGACCTGCCTGACCTCGAGGCGGCGATCGTCGGCGAGGTCGCCCACGCGGTGCTGGCGGATCTCGCGCCCGTGCAGGGCAAGGCACTCGCCGCCGTGCGCGACGCGGATGGCGAGAGCGTGGATTGGCCCACGCCGGCGGGCTTGCTGACCCGCGCGCGCGCCGCGGCGAAGCACGTACTCCTGGAGCGCGGACACCTGACGCACGGCCTCGACCGGCTCGTCGCCGCGCGCGCCCTCGTGCTCCTGGAGGCCGCGCGCGCGGTCGATGCGGCGCTCCCCGGGTTGCGCGTGTCGGCCGCGGAGGTGCGTGGAGAGATCGAATGGGACGGCGGGCGCACGATCACGTTCCGCGCCGACCGTCTGGAGGTCGGCGCCGGGGATCTGCAACTCACCGACTGGAAGAGCGGCAAGGTCTTCAAGGGCGGCAAGAAGGAGTCGACGCGCACGAAGCACCACCGCGCGGGCATCGCTGCGGGAACCCACCTGCAGGCCATGATCTACGCGCAGGCGGTGGGAACCGGCCGCTACGTCGCGCTCGCCCCGCGCATCGCCGACGTCGAGGAGCGCGTCTACCCGATCCAGGCCGACGACCCCGAGGCTGCGGCGGCCTTGCGGGGCGCCCTGGATGCGCTCTTCGCCGCGTGGGACGGCGGCGCCTTGTTCCCGCGCTTCTTCCAGGGAAACCTGCGCACGCCGAACCCCGCGTGCAAGCACTGCGAGATCGACCTCGCCTGCCTGCGCGGGGACAGCGGCGCGCGGTTGCGGCTCGCGCGCTTCCTGCGCTCCCCGCGCGCCGCGCGCGCGGGGAGCGAGGAGGCTCTGGCGCGGGCCGTGTGGTCGCTGCAAGAGAAGCGTGTCGCTCCCGACGCCTCCGCGGGGGCGCAGCCGGAGGGCGCATGAGCCTCGCCGCCGACCAGCACGCGCGCCTGCGCGCCTGCCAGGAATTCGAGCGTCCGTTCGTGCTGGTCGCGGGTGCGGGCACGGGCAAGACCACCACGCTCGTGGCGCGCATCGTCACCTGGCTGATCGGCCCGGGCTGGGAAGCGCACGCCGCGGACGGCGTGCTGCCCGACGCCGCCGCCGCGCGCGTCGTCGACGGCCTGCTCGCGATCACGTTCACCAAGGCGGCGGCCGCGCACATGGACCAGTCCGTGCGCGCCGCGCTGCGCGAGGTCGAGGCGGGCGTGCTGCCGCGCAGCGTGCTGCTGGGCGGCGTCGCGCGACCGCCCGTGCCGGTCGAGTGCGAGCGCGCGCGGTGCCTGCGCCTGGCGCTCGACCGGCCCGTGGCGACGACGATCCACGCCTTCTGCCAGATGCTGCTGGCCGAGCATCCGCTGGAGGCCGAGGTCGCCGCCGGGTTCGAGGTCGACGCCGACGAGGAGCTCCTGCCCGAGATCGCGCGCGACGCCGTCGAGGCCGACCTCGCCGCGGCCTTCCGGGGCGTCGACGACGAGGACTGGCTGACGCTGGCGCGTGACGGCGCCGGTCCGAGCGCCGTCGCGCGCTGCATCGCCGCGCTGCGGCGCGAGGGCGTGCGCGCGCGCGAACTCGGGGCCGATCCGCTCGCGCCGGCGCGGCTGGAGGCGGAGCTGGCCGAGCTTGCACGCCGCGTCACCGCGATCCTCGACGCCGGCCTGGCCGAACTGCAGACCAACCAGAGGGCCCCAAAGAGCGTCGAGGCGGCGCAGGCCGCACTGGAGCTGCAACTGCGCCTGCAGGCCCGGGATCCGCGCGATCCGTCGGCGTGCTACGCGGCGCGCGACGGTACGGCACTCGACGGCTTGCTTGCGAAGCTCGGCGCCTGGTCCAAGGGCGAGTTCGCCGTGACCGACGCGAAGGTCCTGGGCGAACGCTGCGGGGCCGTGAGCAGGGCTGCCGCCGAGTTGCGCGCCCCCCTGAAGCACTATCTCGCGTTCGACGCCGCGGCGCTGGCCGCGCGCCACCGTCTCGTGCTGCGCATCCTGGCCGCCACGGAAGAGCGCTGCGGGCGCGAGGGCATCCTGTCGTTCGGCGACCTCCTGGAGCGCGCGGGCGAACTGCTCGAGCGACATCCCGAGGTCGTCCGGCGCCTGCGCGCGCGCTACCGGCAGGTGCTCGTCGACGAGTTCCAGGACACCGACGCGGTACAGTGCCGTCTCGTGCGCGCGCTGTGCCTGGGCGGATCCGGAACGCGCCCGGGCCTGTTCCTCGTCGGCGATCCCAAGCAGTCGATCTACGGCTGGCGCAACGCGGACCTCGCGGCCTACGACGCGTTCGTCGACGAGGTGCTCGCGGCCGGCGGGGAGTCGGGCGAACTGGAGCAGAACTTCCGCTCGAGCGCGGCCGTCTTGGCGGCCGTGCGGCGATTCGTCGCGCCGGTCATGCACGCCGAGCACGGACTGCAGCCGCGCTTCCAGGACCTGATCCACGGATCCAGCGCGGCGGAGAGCCCCGTCGAGCTGTGGGCCGCGTGGACGTCGGACCCCGCCGAGCCCAAGCGGCTCCACGACACGCCCGTGCCGGTCGCGGCCGAACTCGAGGCGGCCACGCTCGCGCATGCCCTGCGCGCCGAGTCCGCCGCGGGCGTGCGCTGGAAGGACATGGCGATCCTGCTGCGCGCGAAGACGGCGCTGGATCCGATCCAGGAGGCGCTGCGCGGTGCCGGCATCCCCTTCCAGGTCGAGGGCGATCGCAGCTACTACCGGCGCCGCGAGATCCAGGACGCGTGCGCGCTGCTGGGCGCGATCGCCGACCCCGGCGACACGCTTTCGCTGCTGGCGTTCCTGCGGTCGGCGGCCTGCGGCGTGCCGGACGCCGCCCTGGAGCCCTTGTGGACGGGCGAACTGCCCGGACTCGCCGCGGGGCTCGGCGCCGGGGCGGACGACGCGCCGAGCCTCGAGCGCCTGCGCCGGCTGGGGACCGAATGCGAACGATCCCTGGACGCGGCGCCTCCGCCGGGCGGGCGGCGCCTCGGCGGGTTCGCCGCCGCGCTCGACCACGCGCTGACGGCGCTCGCGGAGCTGCGCCGCAGCCTGCACGCGGACGCGCCCGACGTGTTCGTCGAACGCGTGCGGACGCTGCTGCTCCTGGAGCCGGCCGAGGGCGCGCGCTACCTGGGCAGCTTCCGCGCCGCCAACCTGGAGCGCTTCTTCCGGCAGGTCGCCGAGCGTCTCGATCTCACGGGCGATCCCGGCGAGCTCCTGCGCACGCTGCGGCGCGCGCTGGACGAACAGAAGGAATCGCGCGAGGCGCGGCCCGAGGACACGGGCACCGACGCCGTGCGCATCTTGACGGTTCATGCCAGCAAGGGCCTGGAGTTCCACAGCGTGTTCGTGCCGGGCATCCACCGCGTGGGCCGCCGGTCCACGGCCGACGCCGACGGGTACGACCGGACGACCGGCGAGCACCGGCTGCTCGGGCATGGATCGCCGGGCTGGTGGCGCGTCGCGGAAATCGCGGCGCGGCGCGAGGCCGCGGAACGCGTGCGCCTGCTGTACGTCGCGCTGACGCGCGCGAAGTCGCGCCTCGTCCTTTCCGGCCGCTGGCCGGCGCAGTTCGCGCCGCGCGATCCGCTCGCCTGCACGACGCTCCTGGAGCTGCTCGCGCACGCCGCGCCGGCCGAGCTGCCGGCGCGCCTCGCCGCCGCGCTGAGCGAGGGCGTCGACGCGTTCGAGCTCGACGGTTTCACCGTGCGCCTGCCGGTCGCCGCGCCGGTCGCGCCCGCGGCGGTCGAGACGCCCGCTTCCGTCGAGCGCCGCGTCGCCGCCGCGCGCGCCGACGAGCGTGCGCTGGAGGCGTTGCACGCCGCCGCGCGCGCGCGCAGCGGATGCGCGCGCGTGCTGCCCGCGAGCGCCGTGCCGGCCGATGATGCCGTGCCGCAGCCCGTGGTCGCCGCGCCGGACGCGGACCAGGCCCTGACGCGCTCCGACGCGCGCGTGGTCGGCACGCTGGTGCACGCCGCGCTCGAGGAGCTGGTCCGCGGCGCCGGGGCGGACTGGCGCGAGCCGCGCGCGCGCGTCGCTGCCGCCGCGGAGGGCGGCGCGGCCACGGCCGCGCAGTCCCGGGTCGCGCTGGCGCTGCTGCAGCAGATCGAGCACGGGCCGCTGGCCGCGCGCCTCGCCGCCATCCTCCCCCACGCAGTTGCGGCCGAGCTCGACCTGTGCGTCGCCGCCGCGAACGGCGAAGCGGCCCTGGACGCGTGGGTCGGCAGCGCCGACCTCGTCTATCGCGACGGCGAGACGTGGGTCGTCGCGGACTTCAAGACCGGTGCGATCGCTCCGGCCGCGGACGCGCGTGCGGCGGCCGCCGTCCACAGCCCCCAACTCGATCGCTATGCCTCCGCGCTGCGGACGGCGCTCTGCCTGGATCGGCACCCGCGGCGCGAGGTCTGGTTCCTGCGCGAGGGCCGCGTCGAGGTGCTCGGGTGATCGCGCGCGACCGGGCCGCGCCATGACGAGCCTCTTCGATTCGCTGTGGCCGCCGCCGCGCCGCGTGCACGCGCAGCCCGGTGCCTGCACCCTCGGGGTCGCGTTCGGGTTCGATCCCGGACCGTTCGCCGCGCTCGCGGCACCCGACGGGGCGCGGATCGCCGAGGGAGACGCGGCGTCGGTGCGTCTGCGCCGCGAGGCGGACCTGCCGCCGGGCGGCTACCGGCTCGCGATCCGCCCCGACGGCGTGCGCGCCGCCGCGCGCGACGAAGGCGGCGCGCGCGCGGCGCTGGCGACGCTGGCGCAGATCCTGCGACTCGCGCGCCGCGTGCCGGCCGCCCCCCCGATCGCCGACGTCGCGTCGGTGCCCTGCGTCGAGATCGACGACCACCCCGATTTCCCCGTGCGCGGTGCGCTGCTGGACGTGTCGCGCGGGCGCGTGCCGCGCATGCCCGAGCTGTCCGGGATCGCCGCGCGGCTCGCGGAGTGGAAGTACAACCATCTCCAGCTCTACGTCGAGCACGCGTTCGCGTACCGCGGCCACGAAGAGGTCTGGCGCGACGCCAGCCCGCTGACGCCCGCCGACCTGCGCGCCCTCGACGCGCGCGGCGCCGCGCTCGGCATCGACGTCGCGCCGAACCAGCAGAGCTTCGGGCACTTCCACCGCTGGTTGAAGCACGCGCGCTACCGCGACCTCGCCGAGGTTCCCGAGGGTGTCGAGCACGCGTTCAGCCTGGATCGCGAACCGTACTCCCTGTGCCTGGGCGATCCGCGCGCCCTGGCGCTGCTGGCCGACCTGTACGACCAGTTGCTGCCGTGCCTGCGTTCGGAGCACTTCAACGTCGGTCTCGACGAGACGTTCGACCTGGGTCTGGGCCGCTCGCGCGCGGCCTGCGCCGAGCGCGGCACCGAACGCGTCTACCTGGAGTACCTGCGCGAGGTGCACGCGCTCGTGACGGCGCGCGGGAAGCGCATGCAGTTCTGGGGTGACGTGATCCTGAAGCGCCCGGAGCTCGTGCCCGAGTTGCCGCGCGACCTCGTGGCGCTCGAATGGGGCTACGACGCCGGCCATCCGTTCGCGGAGCACGGCGGACACTTCGCGCGCAGCGGGTTGGAGTGGTGGGTCTGCCCGGGGACGTCGAGCTGGCAGAGCTTCGCCGGCCGCCCGTGGAATGCGCTCGGGAACCAGCACGAGGCGGCGGTGCACGGACGCGCCCACGGCGCGCGCGGCTACCTCGTCACCGACTGGGGCGATCGCGGTCACCACCAGCCGCACTGCGTGCGCGACTGGGGCCTGTTCGCGGCCGCCGGACCGGCCTGGAACGCCGACGTGCGCCTCGACGCGCCGCAGCTCGCGCGCCTGCTCGACCTGCACGTGTACCAGGACGCCGCCGGCGAGTTGGGCGCCGCGGCGCTGGAGCTGGGCGACGCGGACCGCGCGACGGGATCGCCGGCCACGAACGGCGCGGCGCTGTTCTTCCTGCTGGCGTTCGCGCCGGAGCCCTTTCCGCACGCGCGCACGCCGGGCCTGACGCGCGACGGCCTGCTCGCCGCGCGTGCCGCGGCCCAGGCCGCCTTGGCGCGCCTCGGCCGCGCGCGCAGCGCGCGTCCCGACGCGGCGGACGTCGTGGCGGAGTTGCGCTGGGCTGGCGACATGCTCGTGTGGTGCGCCGACCTGGGCCTCGCTCGTCTCGGCGCCGGCCCCGGCGCGCCGCTGGAGGCGTTGCCGGCCCGCGAGCGACGCGAGCTCGCGGACCGCCTCGCCGGCTTGACGCGGCGCCACCGCGAAGGCTGGCTCCGGCGGGACCGTCCCGGCGGCCTCGAGGAGTCGACGCGCTGGTTCGAGCGCGTGCGCCCCGCGCTGGCCGGCGCGTAGCCGCGGCGCGGGTCAGATCTCCTTCCAGACCTTGGCGATCGCGTCGCCCTCGACGTCGATCTGCCAGGGGTTCGTCCAGCCGAACGGCGTCGACCGCACCGCGTAGCCGCGCGCCACGAGGCGCTCGGCCAGGGCGCGCAGCCAGCGTTCCCCGAACTCCGGCGCCGCGCTCGTCCCGCCCAGGTGCGCGAACGAGTGCAGGACGACCGTGCGCGCGTCGCGCTTGCGCGCCAGCCACTCGACGTGCTTGCGGGCGTGCTCCTGCGTGCTCTTCCAGCGCTCGTCGCCCTCGTCGCGCGCCTCGGCCTGCACGAACGCCACGACGCAGTCCGTGCATTCGCCTCCGGCCGGCGCGGCCTCGGCGCCGGGCAGCGTCGCGGCGTGCGGCTGCCAGGCGAAGCGCCGCGCGAGGAAGGTGAGCAGCTTCACGCGTCCGTTCTAGCGCCTGCCCGGCGCCCCGACGAATGCCGCGCGCACGATCGAGCCCGGCCGCTATCCTCTCGCTCCGTGAGCCTGCCCCGCATCTGCGCCGACCTCTCCCCCACCGGCGGGCACATCAAGCGCGAGCCCGCGGACTTCGTCGTCCGCGAGGTGCCGCTCTACGAACCCTCCGGGACGGGCGAGCACGTCTACCTGCGCCACCGCCGCGCGGGGCACACCACGCCCGAGCTGGTCGAACGTCTCGCGCGCGCCTTCGACGTGCGGCGCTTCGACGTGGGCGTCGCGGGCCTCAAGGACCGCGTGTCCGTCGCGGAACAGACCTTCTCGGTGCCCGTGCCGCGCGCCGACGTGGACGAGGTGGCGCGCCGCGCGGCCGCGGCCCTGCCGGGCGAGGTCCTGTGGGCGCGCCGGCACGCCAACAAGCTGCGGCGCGGCCACCTCGTCGGCAACGCGTTCGAGGTCGTGATCCGCGCGACGGTCGAGGATGCCGCCGAACGCGCGCGCGCGATCGCGGAGGCCGTCGCCGAGCGCGGCCTGCCGAACTTCTACGGCGCGCAGCGCCTCGGCGAGAACGCGCGCAACGTGCAGAAGGGACGGGAACGCCTGCGCGACGGCCGGCGCGACTGGTTGTCGAACCTGCACCGCACCGCGTGGCAGGCCGAGCGCTTCAACGCCTGGCTCGTCGAGCGCCTGGCGGCGGGCACGTTCCCGCGCATCCTGCGCGGCGACGTCGCCAAGAAGCTCGACAACGGCGCGCTCTTCGACGTGCAGGACGAGGCCGCCGAGTCCGGCCGGGCCGGGCGCCGCGAGATCTCCGCGACCGGACCGCTGTTCGGATCGAGGATGCGACGTGCGAGCGGCGAGCCGGCCCGCGTCGAGGAACGACTGCTGGAGTCGAGCGGCGTCACGTGGGAGGAGCTGGAACGCTCGCGCCTCCTGGGCTCGCGCCGCGCGGCCCGCGTGTTCCCCGCGGACTTCGGCCTCGAACCGGTCGCGGACGGACTGCGCCTGACGTTCCGCCTGCCCAAGGGCAGCTACGCCACGGTGCTGCTCGCGGAGTTCATCGGCACGGACCCCGACCTGGCCGAGGACGACGACGACGCCTGAGGCCGCGCATCAGCGGTCGCGCGCCAGGGCGAAGGCGGCCGGCTCGACGACGCGCGCTTCGAACACGGCCACGATGCGCCGCCCGCCCTGGCCCTCGAAGAGCCCGCCGAGGACCAGCACGTCGCCCGCGCCGAGCGCGACCTGGGCCGCGAGGTCCTGCCGCAGCGCGATCGGAACCTGGATGGTGACCGACTGCCGGGTTCCGGGCAGGCGCGCGTCGCCCTCGAGCAGCGGCATCACGAGCTCGGTCTGCCGCAGCGCGACGTCGAGGTCGATCGGAGCGGACGGTTCTCCGGCGCGCGCGCGCACGTCGATCACGAACCCGTCGTCGACCGTCGCCACGTTCGGGTCGGCGATCCGCGCGGAGTGCACCGGCTTCACGTCGAACGCCGCGACGTACGCGATCTGCGTCAGCACCGACAGCGTCGCGCCGCGCCCGCTGGGCAGGACGAGGCTCGGGCGCGACACGGTCGTGGCCGCGCCGGCGGCCATCCAGCCCTCCAGCGTGCGCTCGAACGCCGCGCGCTCCAGGACCCGCCCGAACACGGCGTCGCCCGCGGACGTCAAGGGCGCGGACGCCGCATCGATCGCGTACAAGCGGCAGCCGATGCGCACCTGCGTCCCGTCCGTCGGTTCCGCGGCGACCGGGTCCGCACCGGACGGTCCCGGTGGCGCCGCCACGTGCGGCGCAAGGCGCGACGCATACTGAACGGCGACCGCGCGCCCCTCGGGCAAGGGCGCGAGGTCCAGCACGGGGGTCGACGCGCAGGCGCAGCACAGGAACGCGAGCAACGGCAGGGAGCGCATGGGCACGGCCTCGCTCCGGCACGAGCGCCGGGAGCGGCACTCTACCGCGGATCGATGCCGGGTAACCCGCGAACTTCCCCGCCGCACGCCGGCGCGCCGGTCGGCAGCCCGTGGAGAGAGGCCCGTGGAGAGAGGCCCGTCGCGAGGCGGCGTGGGGTTCGTCGGGGCGAGCCCCACGCCGCCGGAGCCGACGGTTCCTCCACGGGCGGCTAGGGTCCTGCGACGTCGAAGGTCAGCGAGGCCCACTGCGATTCCCAGTCGTGATCCGAGCCTTGGGGAGCGCGCACCATGTGCACGACGTGCAGGAGGTGCGGCCCGGCCTGCGACAGCGCGAAGACCGCGCGCCCCTCGCGGTCCGTGCGGACCTGGCGCGCGGCGACCGGTGGCCTCGACTGCAGGCCGAGCAGCGCGCCGGCGAGCGGCCGGTCCTGCCACAAGACGCGCACGTTCAGCGGGTCCCCGGGCCTGCGGAGCGCGGGATTCTCTTCCGGCACGATCTCCAGCGGGAATCCGAGCAACCGATCGAAGCCGCCCGACTGCGCCGCGTCGAGGGGCTGCTCGCCGCGCGCGACGACCAGCGCCTTGGCACAGCGCGCGTAGATCTCGCGTCCCGGCTTCGACGACTCGCCGCGCGCCTTGCGCTCGGCCACGACGTGCTCGAGGCCCTCTTCGACGAGGTAGCGCTCGAACGCCGCGGCCTCCAGGGTGAGCGCGTTCGGGTGGCTGCGGTAGCCGAGCACCCACACGCCCGCCTGTTCCATCCGCAGGTGGCCGGCCGGCGAGCGCCCGTCGAGGCCTAGGACCGGTTGCAGGCCCGCGGCCGCGTTCCACGCGTCGAAGCGCACGAGCCGGCGCTCGTCGCGCGGGACGACCTCCCCCGCGAAACCCTCGCCGACGCGCAGCACGAGGTCGATCCGTGCTCCGAGCCCGGGACGGTAGGTGGACGGCTCGATCCAGAAGTCGTGCGCGTCCGAGGTTCCCGAGAGCCCCAGGGCCAGGAGCAGGCACGCGAGGCGCCCCACGGCTCGCCGGACGCTCACGGCAGCACCCCCGCGAACGCCTCCGGATCCGTGCTGAACGCGAGGTCCAGGCCGTTGATGTCGACCGGCTCGGCCGACTCGCTGGTCTGGTTGCGGATCAGGTCTTGGACGAGCGCGTTGCCGGACGGCGCGGCGGCACCCTGCGAACCGCCGCCGCCGCACGCGCACGCGAGGGCCAGGACTGCGATCGCAGCGAGTGTGGAACGTTGCATGGCGCGGCCTCACTTCCTGCGCGGGGAGCCGGGGATCGGCGTCCGCAGATAGGGGAACGTCTCGTCGAAGAACGCGGCGTCGACGTACGCGCCGTCCGTATAGGGCAACTGCCCCGACGGCGCGTCCGCGGCGTCGAGCAGCACCCCCATCACGACCGACAGGGCCATGTCGACGACGTCGTCGCCCGGGCGCCGCCCGTTGGGGAACCCCGCCAGGTCGCCGGCGAGAACGCCCAGGCGCTGCTGGTCGCGCGCCGGGACGGGCGCGATCGAGGTGTTCAGACGCTGCATCTCCGCGGCGACCACGCCCGCGGGCTGGTTGAGCCCGGACACGCCGGTGAGGAACACCGACACGAGGTCCGTGCGCGGGAAGAGGTTCGGCGCCTGCACGCCTGCGCCGCCGAACAGGATCTCGATCAGCTCCGGCAGCACGGGGTGCGTCACGTACTGCGCGAACTGGGCGTCCCCGATCGGCTCGCTGGCGTTGAAGCGGTCCTTGTGCTTGAGGCCGATCACGACCTCGTTGACGAGCGGCATCGAGAGCCGCGAGACCTGCGTCCACGCGCCGCCCTCGACCGTCGCCCGGTTGTCCGGGTGCGACAGCGGACGCGGGTTGAGGACGCGCGCCTGCCGCAGGCTGGCGCTGGTCCAGGCACCCAGGATCGGATGGCCCGCAAGCGTGAGGTACTCGATCGGGATCTCCAGGCACAGCGCGGTGACGTTCTTGTCCGCGAGGTCGTCGCCGCGCGCGGCGGGATCGCCCAGCGGCACGAAGTTGACGAGGTCGAACACCTCGCCGAGGTTCACGACGAAAGGATCCTTGCGCTGTCCCACGAAGACGCGCCCCGTGAATGCGCGGCCGCTGCCGTTGTCGGGCAGCGCGATCTCGCGCACGTGCTGCGCGGCGTAGGCCGCGTACTCGGGGATCGACTTGGTGCCGATGTTGTCGACCGGCTTGGTGAAGAGGGCCGACTGCGTCGCGGCGTCGCGGACCGGGATGCGCGTCCCCGTGCGCCGGTCGCCGAACACGACGTCGAGGGTGAAGGACTCGCGCACGTTGAGGTTGCCCACGTCCGCGGCGCCGGGTCCGATCGCTCCGACCTGCGCCAGCGGGACGCTGACGCTGCGCGTGTCCCCCGGCGCGCCCACGGGGAGCGCGATGTCGGCCAGCACGCGCTGGAAGCGGAACTGGAAGGTCACGTCCTCGCTGGCGTCGCCGTCGTTGTCGACGTGCAGCTCGTAGAGCGCGTCCGGATCGAGCGTGAAGTAGTTCGGTCCGCCGTAGGGATCCTGCAGCGGCAGGTAGCCGGCCACGAGCGTGACGTAGTCGGCGCGGCCGATCTCGTAGCTGCGGAAGACGTAGAAGTCGGTCGCGTCGCACTTGGGGATCTCGGTGATCCCGGGCGCCTCGCGGTGGCTCGAGGCCGCCGCGGCGGCCGCGGCCGACAGGAGGGCCGTCGCTGCCAGACGGCCGGTGAAGAGGTTTCGTCGCATGAGGGTCGAGCCGCGTCGCCCACGGCCCATCCCGTCGGCGGCGGCGCGACCAGTACGCGGGGAACGGCACGGCTGGATGCCGCGCTCCAGGACCGTCCGCCCTGCGGCACCGCCGGGGCGCCGCCGGCGTTTTTCCGACATCCAGCCGCCCCGCGGCGCGCGTAGGTTGTTCGTGGAGATGCGCCCGTCTCACGACCCGGCACCGTCCGCGGACCCGTGGATCGACGCCGTCCGCGCCGTCGCGAACGGCGAGGAGGCCGCGTTGCGGAAGTTGTACGACGCGCTCGCCCCGCGCGTGCTCGGCATCGCGCAGCAGATCGTGCGCGACGACGGCGCCGCCGAGGACGTCGTGATCGAGGTCTTCTCCCAGGTCTGGCGCCAGGCCGGGCGGCACGATCCGCGCAAGGGCAGCGTCGCCACGTGGATCGTGACGATGGCCCGGACCCGCGCGATCGACGTGCGCCGCAGGCGGCAGCGCCACGCGCGCCAGGAGCTCGAGTTGCAGGCCGACGAGCACCCGGGGCTGCTGGAGCCTTTCCCCTCGCCGTTCTCGGCGGCCAGCGACGCGGACCACGCGGACATCATCCGCCGCGAGCTGGCGCGGCTGCCCGGCGAGCAGCGCAGCGTGATCGAGGCGGCGTTCTTCCGCGGCCTCTCCCACAGCGAGATCGCGGCCGCGTCGGGCGCGCCGCTGGGCACCGTCAAGACCCGCATCCGCTCGGGCCTCTCCGCCCTGCGGGTCGCGCTCGGCACCGTCGATGGAGGCACGGCATGAGCTGGCACGAGTTCCTGGACGACGATCTGCGCGAGCGCGCCGCCTTGTTCGTCCTCGACGCGCTCGACGAGGAGGAGGCGCGCGCCCTGCGGCTGCACCTGCCCGAGTGCCGCGTCTGCGCGCGCGAGGTCGAGTCGCTGGCGCGCACCGCGCGCGCGCTGACCGAGGCCGCGCCGCAGGTGCCGCCGCCGCCCGGGCTGTGGGAGCGCGTCGTGGCACGCGTGCGCACGTTCCCTGCCGAGAACTCGGACGACGACGTGCAGGTGTGGAAGCGCTGGAAGCGCTCGCCCGCCGCCCGCGGCGCGCTGGCGATCCAGAGCGCGGCCGAGGCCGAGTTCCAGCCGACCGCGATCGAGGGGATCAGCGTGCGCCAGCTCAGCCTCGACGCAGCCGCCGACCGCGTCACGATGCTGGTGCGCATGGCGCCGGGCGCCGCGTACCCGGCCCACCGGCACGCGGCCCCCGAGGAGTGCCTGGTCCTCGAGGGGGATCTGCGCGTCGGCGCGGAGTCGATGCGCGCCGGCGACTTCCAGCGCGCCGAGGCCGACAGCGTGCACGGCGTGCAATCGACCGAGGGCGGATGCCTGCTCCTGATCGTGTCCTCTCTGCACGACGAATTGCTCTGATCCGCGTCGCCCATGAGGGCCGCCTCACGCAGCCGGCGCGCGCCCGTGCGGGCGACCGGCGAGCGCGGAACGACCGCGAGCGCCGCATTGCGCGATCCGTACGCACGGCCGTTTGCCCGGCGTAGCGGTGCCCGCTACAAGCAGGGATCCCGCGGCGAGCCGGCCCTGCATCCGCGGTCCCCGTGGAACCGCACGCCTCACGCCCCAAACGCCGCCGCCGCTGGCCGTGGGTCCTCCTGCTCACGGTCGTCGCCCTGGCCGCGGCCACCTGGTTCCAGCGCGCACCTCTCGCCGCCTTCGCGGGCCGCACCGTGGCGCGCCAGGTGCTCGACCTCGACGTCGCGCTCGAGGGCGTCGAGATCGACGGACTGCACGCGATCCGCGTCGCGACGGTCCGCGCGCGGCCCGCCGGCGCGCCACACACCATCCGTTCGGCGACGATCACCGGCACCGTGGTCGAGTTCGAGCTCCGCGACCTCCTGCGCCGCGGTCTCCCGGCGCTCGCGATCCGCGCGCAGGCGGTCGATCTCGACCTCGACCTCTCGACCGCGGCGGGCGCTGCGGACGAGGCCGCCTCCGGCGGCGCGCGGGCCTCGCTCCCGGCGCAGCTCCCGGCGCTGCGCGTCGCGCGGCTGGACGTCCGAGCGCGTCTTTCCGGTCAGCGCGCGCTCCGCCTTGCGCGCGGGCGGCTCTCCCTGGATCACGACGGACGCATCGACGTCGCCGCCGAGGAGTTCGACTGGAACCTGGGCGCCGGGCACCGCACGACCACGCTCGCCGCCGTCGCGCGCTGGGACGCGAACGTGCTGGAAGTCGAGCACCTGGGCCTGGGCTCGGATCTGGTGCTCGCGCCGGCGACGGTGCGCTTCGACGCGGCGCGCATTCACGCGGACGCCGTCGTCGAGGCCGCGGGCGGACGCGCGCGCCTCTCCGTGCGCGTCGAGGACGGCGGGGACGTCGAGCTGTCGGGCACGCTGGAGGGCATCGACCCAGGCGCGCTCCTCGATCTCCTCGGCGCGGACGCCGCGGACTGGGGCGGCACGTGGAACGCACAGGGCAGCCTGAGCCTCGCGGGCGACGACGCGCGGCCGTGGACCGCGCGGGCCCGCGTCGACGCGCGCGCGCCGCGGATCGCGGGCCGGACGCTGGACCACCTCTCGGGATCGATCGCGATCGACGCCGCACGGCTGGACCTCGCCGATGTCGACCTCGTGGTGGGCGGCAACGCCGTGCGCGTCGACCTCGCGCACCTGCCGCGCGCGCTGGAAGGCGGCTGCGCGCTCCTCGACCGGTCCACGTGGATGTTTCGCGGCGACCTGGGCGACGTCGGCGGCCTGCTGGCGGCGCTCGACGTCCCCGATGCCGGGCGCGAGCTGCCGCCGCACCGCCTGGAGTTCGCCGGGTCCCTGGCGCAGGGTTGGGTCGGCCTGGACCGCGCGCGCCTCACCTTCACGGGCGGCGAGATCGACGTCGCGGCGGCCGGATTCCCCATCCGCGACGACCCGCGCAGCCTGTTCACCGATCCGGCGCTGGAGCTCGAGGCGCGCGTCCACTGCCCCGACCTTGCGCCGCTGGCCGACCTCTTCCTGCCGCGCGCCGCCGCGGCCGAACTCGACCTGCGCGGGCGCGCCAGCGGACATGCGCGCGTGCGCGGCACGGCGAGCGGTCCGCTGGCCGTGCTGGACTTGCGCGCCCGGGACCTCGTCCTGCGCGGTGCGGCCTTCGAAGAGGTCGACGTCCGGGCCGAGCTCGACGCGGAGGCGCTGCGCGTCGAGCGCCTCGATGCGCGCGGGCCCGCGGGGACCTTCGTCGTGCGCGGCACCGTCGACCGGTTTCCGCGGGCCGTGCGCGACCTGCACGTCCAGGGCCACGCGCGCGACATCGCCGCGGTGGCCGGCGCGCTGGGGATCCAGGCCGCGCTGCCGCGCGGTGCGCTCGACCTGGAGGTCTCGCTGTCGGGGCCGCTCGACGCGCTCGCCGGCGAGTTCGCCCTCCACGGCAACGATCTCGTGCTCGGGGGCGTTTCGATCGCCGACCTGACCGTCTCGGGGCGCTCGCACGCGGACGGCATCGATCTCGACGATCTGAGCGTCCTGGGAGCGGATGCGCGGCTGCGCCTCGCCGCGCGGATCCGGCCCGGCGCAGCGGATGCGCTGCGCGTCTGCCTGCAATCCGTCGAGGTCGAGGGCCTCGACGCGATCTGGTCGCTGGCGCGGCCGTGCGAGATCGAGTTGCGCGACGGCGGCGGTCACGTGCGCGACCTGGTGCTCGCGGGCGCGGCCGGCGAGGTGCGCGCCGACGTCCAGATCGACCCCGCCGGCGGCTGCGCGCAGATCCGCGTCCTGCAGAGCCGGCCGGCCGCGCTGCTCGCCGCGCTGGGCATCACAGTTCCGCCCGATCTGCGCCTGGAAGCCGATCTCGACACGGCCTGGACCCTGGGCACGGACGGCCTTCGCGGTCCGATCGACGGGAGCTTCGATCTCCACGCGCCGGACCTCGCCCCGATCGACTGGCCGAACGGGATGCGCCTCTCGGGCGCACTGCACGCGCACGGCGCGCTCCGCGGAAGCCTCGAGGATCCGCGGGCGGAGCTCGATCTCCTGGGGACCGGGTTGCGCGCGACGCGGCCGGGCAGCACCCAGGGCGTCGGCCCGGCGCGCGTCGACGCGCGCGTCGAGTTGGGACCGGCGTGCACGCTGCGACGGTTCGACGTGACGCTCGGCCCGCGCTCGCACTTCACCTTCGACGGCACGCTCGGCCGACCGGACTTCCTGGCGTCGATCGTGCGCGGGGGCTGGCCGGCCGCCGCGGACGTCCCCCTCGACCTGCGCGCGAGCATCGACGCGGCCGACATCGCGCCGCTGTCGTTCGGGATCGAGGCCTTGCGCCGCGCCGAGGGCGCGCTGGAGGGCCGGGTGCTCGTGAGCGGCACGCTGGCCGAGCCGCGCGTGCACGGCCCCCTGCGCTGGCACGAGGGCGGGTTGCGCGTCGAGGCCGGCCTCGCCTCGATCGCGGGCGTCGACGCCGCGCTGCGCTTCGAAGGCGACACGCTGCACCTCGACCGCTTCGAGGGCGAGTTCGGCGGCGCGCCGCTCCTGGCCTCGGGATCGGCCCGCTTCTCCGCCGAGGGCCTCGCGGCGGACGTGCGCCTGCGCGGCAAGGACCTGCCGCTGGTCCGCGGCGCGGAGGTCTCCGTGCGCGGCGACGCGGACCTCACCTTCACCGCGCGGCCGGGCGACCTCTCGCTGGCCGGCACGCTGGAGTTGCGCGAAGCACTGTGGACGCGCCGTTTCGACGTATGGTCGCTGCCCGCGCAGCTCTCGACGAGCAGCACCGGCGGCGGACTGTCGCTGCCGGCCGTGCGCACGCCGCCGTTCGATGCGCTGCGCCTCGACCTCGCGGTGCGTTCGAACGGCGCGCTGCGCGTGCGTTCCCCGCTGGCGCAGGCCGACCTGCGCCTGGATCTCCACGTCGGCGGCACGGCGGCGTACCTGGAACCCGACGGCGACATCCAGGTCGAGGACGGGCGCGTCGTGCTGCCGGCGTCGCGGCTGCGCCTCGTCGGCGGCCGGATCGACTTCAACGCCACCGATCCCGCGCTGCCCCGCATCGACATCCGCGCCGAGGGCCGCGCCTCGGGATACGACATCCAGGTGCGCGCCTCCGGGCCCTTCAACGATCCGCTCGTCGAGGTCAGCTCGGTCCCGTCCGCGCTGCAGGAGGACCTGCTGCTCCTGCTCCTGACCGGGCGCGCGCCCGGATCGGGATCGCTGGGCGTCGACGAGGACCGGCTGGTGCAGGGCGTCGCCTCCTACCTGTGGCGCGACGTCGCCTACGAGTGGTTCGGCGAGGCCGGCGAGAGCTTCGCCGACCGCCTGGAGATCTTCACCGGCGCGCAGGTCTCGCGCGAGGGCCGCGACACGCTGGAGATGCGCTTTCGCGTCACGGGCGACGACCGGCGTGCGCGCAGCGCCATCTACCTCGTCGGCGAACGCGACGTCTACGACCGCGAGAACATCGGCATCCGCTTCGTGCTGCGCCGCCGATGAAGACCCTGCTCGCCGTCGCGGCCCTCGTGTTCCTGGCCGCGGGCTGCGCCCTGCTGGGCGGCCCGGCGCGGACCGAGGGCGTCGATCTCGTGTTCGAGGGCAACCGCGAACTGGGCTCGAGCGAGCTTTCGCACCGCGTTGCCGTGCTGTTCAAGGACTTCGGCGCCGCGCGCCGGCCGCTGTCGGTGCTCGACGACGCCGCCTTCGAGCTGGAGAGCGCGCACCGCGAGGCCGGCTTCCCGTTCGTGACGGTCGAGTACGCGCTGGAACCGGTGGCCGGCGACGATCCGGTGGCGCGCTTCACGATCCACGAGGGCCCGCGGACGCGCATCGGCGAGCTGACGGTGACCGGCGCGCGGGAGGCGGACCTGCCCCTGTTGCGCGAACTCCTGGCCGGCAATCCGCTGGATCCGGCGGCGGAGTGGTACCGCGCGGCCGAGATCGAAGCCGGCGCGCGCCGCATCGAGGACTGGTACCGCTCCCGGGGCCACACGGAGGTGCGCGTCGGCGAGCCGGAGATCACGCTGGCCGAGGACCGCCGTCGCGCCGACGTGCGCATCGCGATCGAACCCGGACCGGCGTTCCTGCTGCGGGGCGTCGCGATCGAGGTCGAGGGCGAGCTGCCGTTCCCGCGCGCCGTGCTCGAGGAGGCCGTGGCGCCGCTCCTGGGGCGGCCGTTCGACGAGCGCCTCGCGCGCTCCGCACGCGGCCTCGTGGAGGAAGCCCTGGCCGACCGCGGCTTCGCGGACGCCGGCGTGCGCGAGACCGGTCGAGAGCTCGCGGAAGGCGAAGCGCGGCTCGCCTTCGTCGCGGTCCCGGGAACGCGCGTGCGCCTGGGCACGGTGCGCTTCGAGGGTGCCCGGCGCACGAGTGCGTCGTTCCTGCGCTCGCGCTTTCCGTTCGACGACGACCAGTGGTTCAACCGCAGCCTCGTGCGCCAGGGCCTGCGCGACCTGCACCGCAGCGGCATCTTCGAGCGCGCCGAACTCTCGATCGTGCCCGCGCCCCAGCCGGATCCCGACGGCGTCCCCTCGCGCGACCTCGAAGTCGAGCTGGTCGAGGCGCCGGCGATCGAGATGTTCGTCGAGCCCGGCTACGGATCCTACGAGCAGTTGCGCCTCTCGGCCGGCGTGCGTCACCGCAACCTGTTCGGCACGGGGCGCACGCTCGACGTCGAGGGCAAGGTGGCGCAACTCGCGCAGCGCATCGACGCCAGCCTGATCGACCCGTGGATCCTGGGCGAGAGCGCGACCCTGACCACCAACGTCTTCGGCGACCGCCGGCAGGAGCCCTCGTTCCGGCGCGTGGAGATCGGCGCGGGCGTGTCCGTGACCTGGCGGCTGACGCCCCAGTGGCGCGTGCGGACCGGATGGCAGTTCCGCTCCAGCCAGCTCAGCGACGTCGAGGTCGCCGCTCCCGAGCTCGACCAGGACATCGACATCTCCGAGGTCACGCTGGCGCCGACCTGGGACACGCGCGACTCCCTGAGCGTGCCCAGCACCGGGCACGTCACGCGCGGCATCCTGGACTTCTCGTCCGACGTCCTGGGTTCGCAACTGGAGTTCCTGCGCGTTGGGGTGGAGCACTCGCACTTCGTGCCGCTCGCGCCGCGCACGGTGCTGGCGGCGTCCGCGCGCCTGGGCTGGATCGTTCCGATCGGCGACACGCGCGAGATCCCCCTCCAGGAGCGCTACTTCAACGGCGGCGAGAACAGCGTGCGATCGTTCCGCGAATCGCAGCTCGGGCCGAAGGACGCGGACGGCAGCCCCGTCGGAGGCGAGACCTACAGCGTGTTCACGGTGGAGGTCCGACGCGAGCTCGCGGGCCGCCTGCACGGCGCGCTGTTCGCGGACGCGGGCAACGTGCTGCTGGAACACCAGGACATCTTCACGTTCGACGACCTGCGCTACGGCGTGGGCGCGGGCCTGCGCTACGTCCTGCCGATCGGCCCGATCCGCCTCGACGGCGCCGTGAACCCGTCGCCGCGCGACGAGGAGGCGCGTGCCGCCGTCCATCTGTCGGTCGGGTTCTCGTTCTGAAGCGGGAAGCGCTCAGGACGCCTCGCACCGTCGCATCCACTCCAGGATCCGCACCGCACGCGGGTCCCAGCCGTGGTCGGCCGAGCGCTGCCTCAGGCGCGCGGCGATCCGCGAGCGCAATCCGGCGTCCGCGAGCAGGCGGCGCAGCCCCGCCGCCAGCGCGGCCGGATCGTCGGGGGCGACGAGCAGCGCGTCCTCCTCGTGCCGCAGGATCTCGCGCAGCGACGGCAGGTCGCTGGCCACCAGCGGCAGGCCCGCCGCCATGGCCTCGAACACCTTGAGCGGCGACGTGTAGCGCGCGCTGATCGCCGGCCGCGCGCGGTTGGGCACGACGCCCACATCGCCGGCGGCGAGGTACAGCGCGACGCGTTCGGGCGCCTGGAAGCCGTCGATGCGCACGTTCGGGAGGCCGCCGGCCGCGCGGCGCACGCGCTCCACGTCGTCGGGCAGGCCGCCGGCCAGCACGAAGTAGGCCTCGGGCAGCGCGCGCGCGGCCTCGACCAGGACCTCCGCGCCCTTCCAGGCCAGCAGCCCGCCGGTGTACACGGCGAGCGGCGCGTCCGCCGGCAGTTGCAATTCGGCGCGCGCCGACTCGCGCGACGGCAGCGCGGCGAAGCGCGCGGGTTCGAAGCCGTCGTGTTCGACGCGCACGTCGCAGCGCACGCCCAGGCTCAGCAGGTCCTCGCGCACGCCGCCGGAGATCGCCAGAACGCCCCGCGCCCCGCGCGCGGCCTCGAGCATCCAGCGGCGCCGCGCCCGTCCGCCGGGGACGCGGTGCACTTCGAGGAACGTGCGCCGGTGCCCGGCGCGCACCAGCCGCAGGGCGCATTCGATCTCGCGCGACAGGACGCGCGCCCCGGGGTGCTCGTCCAGCGCCAGCAGGGCCGCGTGACGCGCGAAGGTCAGCTCCTGCAGCCGCGCGGGAACGTACTGCAGCGCGCGCGGCACGCGCTCGATCCAGTCGACGCAGCGCACGGCCCGCAACCGGGGCCGCGGGCCGCGCGGGACGCCGTACCAGTCGAGAGCATCCGTGCCCGGGGGCAGGTCGACGTGCGCGCGGCGCAGCGCGTGGAGCACGGTCGTCGCCACGCCCGCGCGCGCGAACGCGGCGGCGCTCTGCGCGACCTGCAAGCCCTGCGCGCGGCGCGACGGCAGCCGCGTGTTGGCCACCACCACCAGCTCGTCGGCGCTCATTGACCGCCCGCGGGCGGCTGCGTGCCGGCGCCCACACCGCCGGTGTACCCCAGTTGGCTGAAGCGCTCCATCGCTTCCAGGTCGCGGTGCGACAATTCCATCCGCGGGATCGGCATCGTCGCGTTCCAGGCACGCAGCACGCCCGCGAGCCGGTCGGCCTCCGCGCGGTGCTCGGGAAGCGCGTCGCGCTCCTCGCCCGGATCGTTCTCGAGATCGAAGAGCACGGGGCGCACGCCGCGCGCGTTGACGCCCTTGGCCCAGGCCTCCTCATCGACGAGGTCGGTCGGCAGGATCAGCTTCCAGCGCCGGTCCTGCACCGAGAGGAACAGGCCGTTCTCCGCGAACGAGAAGTCGCGCACGCGGTCGACCTCGCCGCGGACCAGCGGCAGGAGGCTGGCACCGTCGATCACGGCGTAGCGGTCCTGCTGCTCGGGCAGCTCCAGTCCGAGGAGATCGCACACGGTCGGAAACAGATCGATCGAGTCGACCAGCGCGTCCACGCGCCGCCCCGCCGGCAATCCGGCCGGCCAGCGCATCACGAGCGGAATGCGCAGGTTCGTCTGCACCATGTGGTTGTGCTCCCACAGCCCGCCCTCTCCCAGGGATTCGCCGTGGTCGGAGGTCACGATCACGAGCGTCTCGTCCAGCTTGCCCTGCCGTTCCAGCTCCTGCATCAGCGCGCCGATGGCGGCGTCGGCCTGCGTCACGCCCGCCGCGTACAGCGCGCGGATCTGCGCCACGTCCGCCGCCGTGGGCTGGGCCTCTCCGCGTTCGATCGCCTCGCGGTGCTGCGCGTAGAACGCGCGCACCGGTCCCTGGTACGCGGGGTCGACGTAGCGCTGGCGGAACTCCTGGGGCGGGTCGTAGGGCGTGTGGGTCGAATAGAGGTGGACCATCGCCAGGAACCGCCGGCTGCCGTTCTCCTCCAGCCACGCGCGCGACGTGCCCGCCACGTCGCCGCCCACCTTCTGCGCGAACTTGGCGCGCAGGATGTGCAGGAGCAGGTCGGAGCGGTACACGCTCCAGGCGCTCTTGGCGACCACGAGACCGTGCCCGGCGAGCTGTTCGTAGTACAGGTCGAACCCCTGCAGCAGGCCCGAGCCCGTCGACAGGGTTCCGGTGTGGAACGTCACCGACAGGTAGTCGGTGTCGCGCAGTTCGCCGCCGTCGCGCCGGCGCGCGTACTCCAGGTGCGAGGCCAGCGTCACGTTGGGGACCATGCGCGTGCCCGGGGCCATCTTCACCAGGCCGTGCCGGCGCGGGTACTTCCCGGTGAGGAACGAGCCGAAGCTGGTCCAGGTGAAGGGCGCCTGCACGAACGCGTTCTCGAACAGGACGCCCTCGGCCGCCAGGCGGTCGATGTACGGGCTGTGGATGACCGGGCTGCCGTAGCATCCGAGCGTGTCCTGGCGCAGCGCGTCGACGACGACCAGCAGCACGTTCGGCAGCTCGCGCGTGCCGGCGTGCGGCCGGCCGTGGTCGTCGAGCACGTTGCGCTGCGACAGCGCGTAGGCGGCGCCGGCCGCCGACAGGACGGCCAGCGGAGCGGCCAGCTTCCAGCCGTGGCGCGCGGCGCGCGTGCACAGCGGCCGCGCCAGGAAGCGCGCGGCGACCAGCGCCGCGAGCAGCATCACGACCGCCGCGCCGATGCGCTCGGCGGAGAACGCCGGCCGGCCGTAGAACACGTAGGGCCGGGACCACCAGTACAGTTCCGCGAAGCACCCCACGGTGAGGCCGAGCGCCGTGAGCCCCTGGAAGCGCGCTGCGGGCGCCCAGCGCCCGATCGCCGGATGCATCACCAGCGCCGTCGCGACCAGCAGCGTGATCGCGACCGCCACGTACTCCGACAGGGCCGCGGACACGCAGGCGACCGCCGAGAACGGACCGAGCGCCGCCGTGCCCGCGAACAGCGCGATCCCGGCGTCGAGCGTCCCGAACAGGATGCCGGTCAGGAACCCGGCGCGGACCGCCGCGAACAGGGTCGCCTTCAACTCGCCGATCGGTGCGGACGTGCGCATCCCCACAGACTATCCCAGCCGCCACTCGATCCGGCGTGCCTCTTCGCGCAGGACCCGCGCCGCGGCCGGCACGTGGTAGCGCAGGGAGCGGACGCCCGGGGAGGCGAGCATCTCCTCCTGCACGAGCAGCCCCTCGCCGTCGACCTCGAAGCTGCGCCGGTGGGCGCTGCCCGGCACGGGCCGTCCGTCGGCGTGCGCCAGCGCGCCCTCCAGCAGGATCGCCGTCGACGCGCAGGTCGCGCGCGGGGCGAGATCGAACGCGCTCGAGACGCGCGGCCCCGCGAACGCGAGCGGGCCGCGCCGCAGGACGCGCCAGGGCGCCAGCAAGGCGTCGCCCCAGGATCCCCGGCGCAGCGCGACGCGCGACAGCCACAGCGAGAACCGCAGCTCGCCGCCTCCGCCGCGCCAGCCGCGCGCCGGCGAGGGCGCGCCGTGGGCTCCGCTCCACTCGCCCTCGGACGTTCCGACGCCGCGGCGGCGGACGAGCAGGTCGCGGCGCTCGCGCTTGCCGTACACGCGCACGAGTCCGGCGCCGGAGGGGCTGCCGTGGTGCACGTTGACGCCCGGGCGCGCCCCGCGCACCCAGGCGACGACGGATCCGTCCTCCAGCCGCCCCAGTTGCGCGTCGGGAAACCAGATCGACGACACGTCGATCGAGCGCGTGCTGCGCTCGGGCGGCGCGGGCCGGTCGCGCAACTCCTCCAGGTCGGCCAGCGCGCGCGCGATCCACAGGCAGTGGCCGGCCCAGAACACCGGGCACTGGTAGCTGTCTTCGCGCCCGGGGCCGGGCAGGTGGCTGCGCGGCCGTCCGTCCGCATCCAGGTGCGCGACGAAGGCCGCGAGGGCGCGCAGCGCAGCCTCGCCATGCCGCGGGTTGCCGAACGTCCTCCAGCCGCGCGCGAACGCGTACACGTCGAACGGGTGCGAAGCCACCTCGTACTCCGCGCCCCAGTACCAGGGCTTGGCTTCGACGAGGCCGCACTTCACGCCGTCGGGGCCCTGCAGCGCCAGCGTGAAGTCGAGCGCGCGCGCGATCGGCCCGCCGAAGAGGCGGTCGCGCGGATCCCGGCCCAGGGCCTCGAGCGCGAACATCAGGAACGCGGGCACGCGCGACTGGTAGAAGCTCGACACGTCGCCCGAACCGGGATGCGGCGCGCCCCACTCGATCGGGTGGTAGGGATGGCTGCCGTCGGCGTGCTGCACGCCCTCGAGCATGCCGACCGCCTCGAGGGCCGCGCGCTCCAGTTCCGGATCGGGCTCCAGCGCGTACGCCTGCGCCAGGCCGGTCAACCCCCACGCGCGCTGCGCCGGCACGCCCTTGTCGAGGACCGCGTAACGCAGGTACGTGCGCGCGTGCAGCAGGCTCGCCGCGCGGAAGCGGTCGCGGTCCGCGGCCGAGAGGCGCGGTCCCTGCGTCCGCACGAGGTGCGCCAGCGCGTCGCTGCACGCGCCGCCGTCGATCACGGCGTTGGAGGCGTTGAACGGATCGTGGCGGCCGGGCCGGAACGTGTGGCACGGGCTCGTGCCCTCGCGCTGGAGGTTGTCGCACGCGCGCCGCGCCTGCCCCAGCGCGAGGTCGAGGAGCCACGGCTCGTCGCGCCCGGGGTCGTGCGCCAGGAGCTCGCAGGCCATGACGATCGCGCCGACGTTCTTGCCCGTGTGCTCGACCTTGTGGTCGGGGCACACGATCCGGCCCTCGGCGTCGCGCAGCGCTGCCAGCCAGCGCAACACCCGGCGCAGCGGCTGGAGGAGCTCCTCGCGGACCACGCCGACACGGACCATGCAGGCTGCGATGATCGGCGCTCGCGCGCGCCGACTCAACCAGGAGGCCGGATCAAGCGCGCAGGATGCCGGCGAAGCCCTGCCAGAGCGGTGCGAGCGGCTCCTCGGGGAAGCCCTCGGCCCGGCGGTAGCACTCCCGGACGAAGCCCTCCGCCACGCCGAACGCGACGCAGGCCTTGAGCCACCAGCCGGCGGCCCGTCCGTGGTGCTTGCGGTAGTACGCCAGCCGGTCGCGCTGGACGGCTTCCAGGCTCTGCTCGGGGTCGTCGAACTCCAGCGAGTCGAAGTGCGTGACCCAGGCGTCGGGCAGGTACGCGATGCGCCAGCCCGAACGCCACAGGCTGCGGCACAGGTCGACGCCGCAGTAGCTCGCGCCCAGCGACTCGTCGAGCGGGTCGTTGCGGCCCAGTGCCCGCCGCCGCATCAAGAGGCAGGCGAGCGGCGCGTCCTCGACCTCGCTGACCGCGTCGTAATCGAAGTCGTGCGCGTAGTGCCGGCGCACCTCGCCGGCGTCCGGCACGAGCCGCTCGAGGAAGGTCCCGCACCACAACGGCGTCCACAGGTTCGGAAAGCGCCGCAGCGCGCCGCGCGTCGCGCCGTCGCCGTCCAGGAAGCGCGCCGTGACGGCGCCGTAGCGCAGGTTGACCTCCAGGAAGGCCAGCATGCGCCGCACCGCCGACTCCTCGACGCGCGTGTCCGGGTCGAGGAACAGGACGTAGGCGCCGCGCGCCATGCGCACGCCCTGGTTGCGCGCGGCGACCCGCCCGCGGGGCTGCGCGTTCTGCACGAGGCGCACGTGCGGGAACTCGTCCGCGACCATGCGCGCGGAGCCGTCGCGGCTGCCGTCGTCGATCACCAGCACCTCGGAGGACAGCGGCAGGCCGCGCTTGAGCGACTCCAGGCAGCCGCGCAGGTGCGCGCGCCGGTCGCGTGCGGCGATCACCACGCTGAGCTGCGTCATGGCCGGGCCTCCATCTCGACGACCAGCCGCCGCGCCAGCCGCTCGACCTCGTGGTCGCGCCGCACGATGTCCTGCAGGCGGCGGCCCAGGTCCGCGCGCCGCGCGGAGTCCGCGTCGAGGTGCGCTTCCAGCCGGCCGGCGAGTTCCTCCGCGGAACCGTGCTCGAAGCACAGGCTGGCGGCGTCCGCGCCAAGCTCCGCGACCAGCGGCGGAACCGCCGCGTTCGACGACACGAACGGACGCCGCGAGGCCATCGCCTCCAGCACGACCTTGTCCAGGCTGCCCGTCGAGCTGGCGTTGACCACGACGCTCGCGCGCCGGTACCAGCCCGGGATCTCGCGGTAGGGCACCTCGCCTTCCAGCGCCACGCGCTGCCCCAGCCCCGCGGCTGCCGCGCGAACGCGTTCCCCGTACACCTTGTCTGCCACCGTCAAGCCTCCTCCGACGAGGTCGAGGTGCACGTCCCGCCCGCGCGCCGCGAGGATCCGCACCGCTTCGATCACGGTGAGCGGATCCTTCGCGGGCGTCAGCCTCCCCACGGCCAACACGCGCGGCGGCCGCGCCGCCTCTTCCCCCCTGCCTTCGAAGTGGTCCAGGTCGATGCCGTGACCCGTCACCACCGCGCGGGGAGTATCGATCCGCAGCGACTCGCGACTTGCGGTGAAGATCTTGTCGACGGCGCGCGCGGCGCGCTCCAGGCGCGCGTCCACGCCGGCGTGCGTGTACCACAGGTAAAGACCGGCCCCGGCGGCCCGCGCGGGGCCCTCGGCCACCAGGGCGTACCGCGGCACCATGTGCGCCAGCACACAATCGAAACGATCGCGCACGAGCGCTTCGCGCAGGACGCCGCGGTAGCGGAGCCAGCGGCGCAGCGTTCCGCGCCGCCCGATCGCGCGCCAGTCCACGTTCGCCGGCAGCCCCGACGTGTCGCCGATCTCGAGCGCCACGACGCGCACCTGCTCCACGTTGCGCGCCAGGGCCGCGACCCAGCGCGGCACGAATCCCAGGACCGCGTCCCCCGCGTCGAGCACCTGCGTCAGGAAGAGCAGCCTCACGCGCGCCTCCGCGCCTCGGCCGCCAGGCCCTTCACGGCCTCGGCGTAGGCCGCGATCGCGGCGCGCCGCTCGAAGCGCTGCGCGCTGGCGTGGCCCTGCTCCCCCAGCGCGCGCCGGTGCGCGGGGTCGGCCAGCACGCCGTGGATCGCGTCCGCCAGGCTGGCGACGTCGAACCCCGCCAGCGCGCCCGCGCGTCCGCCGGCGAGCAGCTCGCCCATGATGCCCACGCGCGTGCTGACCACCGGCGTGCCGCAGGCCATGGCCTCGACCGTGAAGCGCGGCCCGCCCTCGCACGTCGACGCGCACACGACCAGTCCGCTGGCGCGGTACACCGCCGCCAGGTCCTCCGGCGTGCCGATCCAGTCCACGAAGCGCGCGTCGATGCCGCGCGCCCGCGCACGCGCCTCGGTCGCCGCGCGCAGCGGTCCGCGACCGACGAACAGCGCCGAGCGCCGCTCGCCGCGCGCGGCCAGCAGCGCCAGGGCGTCGACGATGCGGTCGAGGCCCTTGTTGTTCACCATGCGGCCCACGAAGCACACGTCCTGCTCGATCGGCGGCGGCTCGGCGGCCGGGCGGAACACCGCGAGGTCGATGTACAAGGACGGGATCACGCGGATCATCGCGTCGGGCACGCCCCAACCCCGCAGCAGCGCCGGCATCTCGACGTGGTTGACGACGCGGAACGCCGCGGCGCGCGTGCGCGCCCAGCGCACGTAGGCGCGCGCGACGCGGCGATCGAAGCGCTCGCGCCAGTCCGCGGCGACCGGATGGCCGGGGACGTGGTGGATCTCCGACAGGTACGGCACGCCGGTGCGCCGCGCGAGGCGCGCGCTGCCCAGGCCGTTGTAGAACCAGCCGTAGTCGTGGCTGACGATCAGCGCGTGACCGTGCGCGGCGATCAGGCGCCGGCCGGCCTCGGCGATCCAGCCGACCATGCGCGCGCGGCCCACCGGCGCCGGGTGCAGGTGCACGTTGCCGTGGATGCACTCCACGGTTGGGGGACGCGGCGGACGCGGGCACAGGACGTCGATGCGCTCGAAGTGCCGCGAGAACTCGCCTTGCAGCACGTCGAAGGGTCCCTTCTCGCCCAGCACGGACTGCCGGTCTCCCGACACCATCATGAGGCGCACGCGCGTTCCTCCACGACGGTGCGGTACAGCGCCTCCAGCCGGTCGGCCAGCGCGCGCGCGCTGTGCCGGCTCTCGACGCGCATGCGCGCCCGCACCGCGATCGCCGGCCAGGTCGCCGGCGCGTCGAGCAGTTGCGCCAGTCCGAAGGCCAGCTCGTCGACGGTCGCGCCGAGGAACCCCGTGCGCTCGTGCGCGACGATCTCGCAGACTCCGCCCACGTTCGCGGCGACCACCGGCTTGCCCGCGGCGGCGGCCTCGATCAGCGCCACGGGCAGGCCCTCGGAGCGCGAGGTCAGCAACACGAGGTCGAGGTCGGCGAGGACCGGCCGCATGTCGCCGCGCGCGCCGAGCAGGTGCGCGCGCGGTTGCAGCGCGGTCGGCAGGGCGCGGATCCGGCGCTCGACCAGCGCGCGCTGGTCGCCGTCGCCGATGAAGACGAGGTGCAGGCGCGGGTAGCGCGCGGCGAGCAGCTCGAACACGTCGAGCGCCCACTCCGGCCGCTTCACATCGGCGAGCCGCCCGACGACGCCGGCGACGCAGTCGTCCTGCGCGGCCCCGATCTCGCGCCGCAGCGCGCCGTCGCGCCCGGCGATCGAGAGGAACGGATCGAGGTCGATGCCCGGCGGGATCACGACGAGGCGCCGCTCGTCCTCGACGACGCGCAGCCGCAAGAGATCCTCGGCGGTCGCGTGCGACACGGCCACGATCCGGTCCGTCGCACGCGCGAGGCGCCGCTCGATTGCCGCCAGCCCGCGCGCGACGGCCGGCGTGAAGTACTGCTCCAGCACGTGGCCGTGGAACGTGTGCACGATCGCAGCCGCCGGCACCGCGCGGGCCGCGCGCCGGCCGATCGCGCCGGCCTTGCTGGCGTGCGTGTGCACGACGTCGGGCTGGAACGCGCGCAGGCGCCGGCGCAGCGCGGCCAAGGCGCGCAGGTCGCCCAGACCGGTGATGCCGCGGCCCAGCCCGGGCACGCGCTCGACCGCGAGGCCGCGGTCCTGGTAGGCGTCGAACAGATCGCCCTCGCCGGCGAGCGAGCGTCCGACGAACGCGCGCACCTCGTGCCCGCGCTCCCGGAGCAGGGCGTCGCCGGCCAGCGCCTGGCGCGCGGGGCCGCCCAGGTTGAGGCGCGTGAGGACTCGTGCGATGCGCATCGGGGAGTGGTGGCGAGGGCGCGAGGGTGCGCCGAGCGGGGCAGCATACGCACGGCCCAAGCCGGTGCCACGCCGGAGGTTGCGGCCCCGTCCAACGAGGGTAGCCTGGAACCGGAGCGCTTCCCCGCCCCCCCAGCCCTGAGGAGCAACCGTGGTCTTCGCCCGCCTGTACCCGCTCTCCAAGCAGATCCCGCATCGCATCCCCTACCAGATCACCATCGAGGACGTGATCACGCGCACCGGCGCCAAGGCCGACGCGAACGCCGCGACGGTCTACTACGTCCGCCTCCAGTACGACCACGACTGCCACACGCACGACACCTCGACGGTCACGCCGTATCCCGACCGCGACCTGTTCGTCCACCCGCTGCGCACGCTGCACTGGGACGAGGTGACGGACACGTTCAAGGCGACGCTGACCATCGAGTGTCGCGGCTCGGGCTACGGCAAGTGCCTGCAGGGCAAGATCGCGGCCTGGCTGGTGGACGTCGACGGCAACGAGATCGCCAACAGCCGCACGGTCGACACCTTCCCCTGCCGGAGCTACCAGCTCGAGGATGTCGAGCCACCCACCGCGGCGCCGGCGCCCGACCCGGCCACGGATCCGGTGCGCCGCGCGTTCCAGGAGGGCCTCGAGCTCGGGCTGAAGTACGGCTTGCGCATCGCGCGCGACGTCGTGCGCGGCCGGCTGCGCGGCAAGCGGCGGCGCAAGTAGCGCGCGGCCGGGTCAACCTCCGCAGTTGGCCGCGATCAACTCCTCGACGTCCCCGATCCCGTCCAGGCCGGCGGGACAGCCCCGCAGGGTCCGGCGGGCCTCGATGCAGTCGCGCACGACGTCGAGCGGGCTCGCGGCCAGCGTGCGCGCGAGCAGCAGGAGTAGCCGTGGCTCCAACGCCGCGTCCGCTCGCGATCCGGGCAGCTCCAGCGCGAGACAGGCGAGAGGTTCGTCGCCGTCCTGGCTGGCGTAGTGCAACGCCAGGATGCGCGCGCCCAGGATCAGCGCCGCGACCTCGGGCGTGACGACCAGGCGCACCGAGAGATCGCGGTCGCCCCACGCGCCCGGCTTGCCGGGTCGAGGACGTCCCAACAGGCGCAGGCTCAGCGCATCCAGCGAGTGGCGCAGATGCTCCCGCGCGCGCTCCGGACGACCCTCGCGATCCTCGACCAGCGCCAGCGACACGCGCGAGGCGAACTCGTGCGGGTCGACGCGGCACGCTTCGCGGTAGCAGGCCTCGGCTTCGTCCTCGCGCCCGTGCAGGGCCGCCTCGCATCCGACGAAGTACAGCATCCAGCCCATCACGGCCCGCGCGCGGGGCTGCGCGGGCTCGAGGCGCAACGCCATCTGCAGGTGGTCGATCGCGGCACGTTCGTCGATGCGGTTCCAGGCGAGGACGCCGAGCACGACGTGGCCGACGGCGCGGTGGGGATCCAGTTCCAGGCCGCGGCGCGCCAGCGTCTCGGCGCGCTCCAGATCGCCGCCGTCCAGCACCAGGGCCGCGAGATCGAGCAGCGAGGCCGCGTCCTCGGGCAAGGCGCGCAGCGCCCCCTCGAGGCACTCCCTGGCCGACCGTCGGTCGCCGAGCGCCTGGTGGAGGATCGCCATGCGGCGTTCGATGCGCGCGCGCATGCGCGGGCTCTCGGCGACGTCCGGCAGATCGCGCAGCGGCCGCAGCGCCGCCAGCGCGTGCGCGTGGTCGCCGTCCAACGCGCGCAACTGGGCTTCGAGGATCGCGCGCAGGAGGCCGCCGCTGCGCAGCGTGCCCAGGTAGCGTTCGAGGGACCAGCGCGCGCTGCCCAGGTGCCCCTCCTCGCGCTCGAGCTGGAAGCGCGTGAAGTAGGCCGCGTTGAGCTCCAGCCGCAGGTCGACGTCGCGATCCAGGTCCTGCTCCGTGAGCGGCCGCAAGATGTCCAGCGCGGCGGCGATCCGCCTGAGTCCGGCCAGGTGCAGCGCGCGTGCGTAGCGCCGGCGCGGATCCCCGGGTCCGGCGCCTCGCTCGTCCAGGAGCCGCCCGGCGACGAGCAGGTCCTCCTCCGCGCGACCGACCTGTTCGAGTTGCGCGTGCAACGACGCGCGCGTGAGACGAGCGCGCAGGCTGTCGGGATCGCGCTGGACGGCTTCGTCCGCACGCGCCAGCGCCTCCTCGGGATCCTCGACCTCGAAGGCCGACTGCGCGCGGTGGCACGAGAGGCCGACCTCCGCATCCAGTTCGCGCAGGCGTGACTCCAGCGCCGAGCGGCCGGCCCACACGGCCAGCAGCACGGCGCCCAGGAGGCCCGCCGCGAGCAGGCCCACCCGCCGCCGCGTGAAGGCGCGCTGCAGCCGATGCCAGCGCGGCGCCAGTCTGCCGGCGCGCGGCGCGAGTCCGTTGGCGATGCGCTCGAGGTCCTCCGCCAGCTCGCCCGCCGAGCGGTAGCGGTGCTCGGGACGCTTCTCCAGCGCGCGCTGGCACACCGGATCCAGCGCCCGCGGCACCTCCGGCGCGACCTGGGCCAGCGAAGGCGCTTCCTGGTGCAGCACGCGCTCGCGCAGCTCCTCCAGGTTGTCGCCGTAGAAGGGCCACAAGCCGGTGGCGGCCTCGTACGCGCACACGCCCAGCGCGTACACGTCCGTCGCCGGACCGACCTGCGCCGCGTCGCCCACGATCTGCTCCGGCGACATGTACCAGGGCGTCCCCATCACCACGCCCGAGGACGTCAACTGGCTCGCCGCGTCGAGGTGCCGCGCGATGCCGAAATCGATCAGGAAGGCGTGGCCGTCCTCGCGCACCAGGATGTTGGCCGGCTTGACGTCGCGGTGCACGACGCCGTGCGCGTGCGCGTGCTCCAGCGCGCGTGCCGCCTGCGCCAGGACGCGCAGCACGAACGCCAGCGACTCGCCGCTCTGCGGGCGGCGCGCGAGCACCTCGGACAGCGGCACGCCCGGGATGTGCTCCAGCACGAGGTACGGCCGCCCTTCCCACTCGCCCCAGCCCAGCACCGGAGCGATGTGCGCGTGCCGCAGCTCGCCGCCCAGGCGCCCTTCGCGCACGAATCGACGCAGGTCCTTGGCGCGCAGCGCGCGTCCGTCGTGCAGCACCTTGACGGCCACGCGCCGGCGTTCGCCGGCGCTCTCGCGCGCCAGGTACACGGCGCCGTTGCCGCCGCTGCCGAGCAGGCGTTCGAACTGGTAGCCGGGAATGTCCGGCCAGCCACGGGGATCGGCCGCCATCGCAGGGTGGACCGCGCGGGATGCGGCGCGGCGGCGTCCAGCCTACGGCCCCGCGCGGCGCCGGGCCATCGCGGCAGCGCTCAGATCACGAACAGCAGGAGGTGGTACGCGAAGAGCAGGGTGTAGGCGCCGGCCGCCGCCCACAGTCCCACACGCGCCAGGTGGAAGTTCTTGTGCACGCACAGCACCAGCAGCGCCGTGGCGATCACGCCCGACTTCAGCACGACGAATCCGGTGCGCCCGGTGTTGAGCAGCATCGCCGCGACGGGGTTCACCTCGGTGCCGCCGCCCTGCAGGTGGATCAGCGTGAAGAAGCTGTCGCAGGCGTTCATCAGCACGACCCACAGGATCGCCAGCAGGAGACCCGAGGGGTAGACGTCGATGAAGCTGCCCTCCCGCTCGTGCTCGCGCCGCGCGCCGCGGCGCCGGCCGCCGCGCAGTGCGAACATCGAGAAGCGCGGCGTCGGCCGCCGCCGACGATCCGCGCCGCGCCGCTGTTCGGGAGCGTCGGCGTCGGACGGGATCGGGAGCAGGCCCTGCATGCGCTTCCCGCCCGGTCCGGGCAGGAAGGAATCCATCGGCCGTCCGCGGGGGCCGACCGGAGGCGCGCCGCGCACAAGCCGCGGGGCCGGGCCCGGGAGCCTCAGGCGCCGGGCAGCTCGCCGTAGACGGCCAAGGTCTCCTGGACCATCCGTTCCAGGCCGAAGCGCGCGCGCACCCGCTCGACGCCCGCGCGTCCCAGCCGCGCGCGCCGGTCCGGATCGCGCGCGAGATCCACCATCGCCGCGGCCAGCGCGGCGTCGTCGGCCGGCGGCACGAGCACGCCCGTCTCGCCGTGGACGACGACCTCGGGCACGGCGGAGACGTCCGTCGCCAGCACCGGCAATCCGGTCGCCATCGCCTCGAGAAACACGAGGCCCAGGCCCTCCCACAGGGAGCACATCACGAACAGTTCGGAAGCCGCCATCAACGCCGGGACGTCGCGGCGGATCCCGGCGAAGACGCACGCGCCGCCCAGCCCCAGCTCGCCGGCCAGCGCCTGCGCGCGCTCGCGCCCGTCGCCGAACGGATCGTCGCCGACCAGGAGCAGGCGCAGGCCCGGCTCCTTGCCGCGCGCGGCCGCGAACGCGCGCAGCAGCACGTCGTGCGCCTTCTGGGGCGCGAAGCGCGCGACGCACACCATGACGGTGTCCTGCTCCTGGAAGCCGAATGACGCGCGCAGCTCGCGGCGCCGGTCCGCGGGAGCCGTGCGCGCGGCGGCGAAGGGGGCCGGGTCCAGACCGTAGTAGATGCGCCGCATGCGCGCCGCGTCGACACGCCCGAACTGGCGGACGAAGCGGCCGACGTGGTCGGAGAGCACGATCACGCGCTCGGGGACGTTGCCCAGCCAGCCGTGCACGCGCGACACCCAGGGCCGGCGCAGGATCTGCTCGTCGTTGTGCTTGCTGCTCACCAGCCGGCGGCGGCGACCGGTCGCGAGCGCCGCGAGCGCTCCCGCGGCGTCGGCCTTGAGCAGGTGCGTGTGCACGAGGTCGGCGGAGCGCAGCGCGCGCAGCAGGCCGGCGAACGACAAGCGCCCCGCGACGTGCGCCCCGGCGGCGGCGAACTCAGGCGCCAGCGACCCCGCGCCCTTCCACCAGGCGACGCTCACGGCGTGTCCCGCGGCGACCTGCCCGCGCACCTGCGCGAGCAGGTGCATCTCGGCGCCGCCCACGTCGAGCGTCGTGATGAAGTGCAGGACCCTCACACGACCTCCGCGTACACGCGCGCCAGGCCCGCGATCATCGCCGCGTCGGTGTGCGCGGCCAGCAGGCGCTCCCGCGCCGTCGCGCCCATCGCCGCGCGCCGCCCGGGCCCCAGCGCGAGCCAGGCGCGCAGCGCGTCGGCCAGCGCGTCCGCGGCGATCGCGCGCGCCAGGATGCCCGTCGCGCCGTGCTCGACCAGGTCGCGCGCGCCGTCGACCGGCGTCGCGACGACCGTGCGCGCGCTGGCCATCGCCTCGAGCACGGCGTAGGGCATCCCCTCCCAGCGCGAGGGCAGCACGAGCGCGTCGGCGGCGGCGAGCAGCCCCGGCACGTCGCGGCGAAAGCCCAGGAAGCGCACGCGCGCGTCCAGGCCCAGTCGCGCGCACCGCGCCCGCAGGGCCGCCTCGTCCTCGCCGTGGCCCACGACGATCACCTGCAGTTCGTCGAGCCCCGGGCTCGCCAGCGCGTCGAGCAAGAGGTCCTGTCCCTTGGCCACGTTCAGGAGGCCGACCACGGCCAGGAGCGGCGCTGCGGGACGCCCGCACAGCTCGGCGCGCGGCACGGGGCGCGCGTCGAGCCACGGCGCGGGATCGATGCCGCTCTCGACGACGCGGATCCGCGCGGGATCGACCACGCCGGAGTCGGCCATCGTGCGCGCCTCTCCCCCGCTCACCGCGACGATGCGGTCCGTGCGCCGGCCCAGCGACCGCTCGATGCGACGGAACAGCGCGCGCTTGGGCGCCGAGAACATGGCGTCGAACAGGAACGCGAACGTGTGCGGGGTGTGGACGCGCGCGCCGATCCCGGTGAGGAGCGACGCGGCGCGCCCCAGCGCACCCGCCTTGCTGGAGTGCGTGTGCACCACATCGGGCCGCTCCTGCCGCAGCACGCGCGTCAGCGCGCGCAGGTCCGAGAGGTCGCGCCAGGGCGCGATCGCGCGCACCATCGGCACGCGATGGACGCGCACGCCCTGCTGCGCGAGGCGCGCGAGGTCCTGCTCGAAGTCGGGCTGCCGCAGCGCGGACGCCGCGACGGCCACGTCCAGGCCGGCGGCGCGCTGGCCGGCGCACACGTCGACCAGGTGCCGGCGGGTGCCCCCGATCGTGCACTCCATCACGTGCAGGACGCGCACGGTGTCGCGAGCCCTCAGTAGGCTCCCGTCCCCTTGGCCACCGCGAACCCGGTCAGGGCGATGATCACGACGTCGAGGAGGAGCGACTGGTGCTCGACGTAGTACAGGTCGTAGTCCAGGTTCTCGTGGATCGCCGCGGCGCGCGCGTAGGAGATCTGCCACAGTCCCGTGATCCCCGGCTTGACGCGCAGGCGCTCGCGTTCGAGCGGCCCGTACTGCTCGACGATGAAGCGCATCTCGGGCCGCGGCCCGACGATGCTCATGTGGCCGGCGAGCACGTTGAAGAACTGCGGGAGCTCGTCGAAGCTGTAGCGGCGCAGCCAGCGTCCGATGCGCGTGATGCGCGGGTCGTAGGGCGAGCGCGGCGTCAGCGCGTCGCCCGACGCGTGCGTGTGCATCGTGCGGAACTTGATCATCGGGAACGGGCGCCCGTCCTTGCCGATCCGGTTCTGCACGAAGAACACGGGGCCCGGCGACTCGCGCTTGATCAGGATCGCGGTGATCAAGAGGACCGGCGTGGCCAGGATGATCACCGCCGTCGCGGTGACGAGGTCCAGCACGCGCCGGCCGACGTTCTGCAGGAGGCCCGGCCGGCGGTCGGGCCGCGTGATCAGCGGGATCGAGTCCAGGGAGTCGATCTTCACCTTGAACGCCAGCAGGTGGTAGAAGCGCGGGACGATCTTGTACACGACGCCCAGGCGCTCGCACTCGGCCACGATGCGCATCACCGCGTCCTCGGGGGCCTCGGGCATCGCCACGAAGACTTCGCTGACCTTGTGCACCCCCACCAGGCGCTCCAGGTCCTGGAACCCGCCCAGGATGCGGCCGCGCTCGATCCCCGGGTCGCGCTGGTCCGGATCGTCGTCGACGAAGCCGACCAGGTTGAGCCCCAGCGTCGGCACGACCATGAACTTGCGCTGCAGCTTGCGTCCGGTCGCGCCGGCGCCGAACACCAGCACGTTGCGGTTGCCGATGCCGCGCCGGTGAAGCTGCTGGATGGTGCGGAACGCGAAGAAGCGGCTCGCGCAGGTCAGCACCAGGATCAGCCCGAACGTCACCAGCAGCGTGAGGCGCGAGACCGTGTTGGGGTTGATGTCCAGGTCGATGATGCGGTGCAGCGGCACCAGCACCTCGAACACGGGGCCCGCCGCCGTCTGCTGCGTGCTGTGCAGGTAGACGATCAGCGTGAACAGCACGAGGAACGCCACCGCCGTGCTCTTGAAGATCGCCTGGAACTCCTGGATGTTGAGCAGCGACTTCGTCGGCTTGTACAGCCCGAACGAGTGGAACGTCACGAGGCACACGGCGGCGATCAGCGCCGAGAGCTTCTGGTACAGCTCCGGCCGCACCTCCGGTCCCAGGCCGCCCAGCCGCTCGCCGACGAGGTACCCCAGCCAGCACGCCAGGAGCAGCACCAGGAGGTCGACGACCACCTGGACGGACAACACGACGGGCTCGAAGTTCCGTCGCAGGAAGGTGCCGGTGAGGCTCACGGACTCCTGCGCAGTGCCCGTGAAAGCGTCCCCGGCGGCTTGGGGAGGCGATCGCATCGCGGTCGGTCGGTGGGGATCACGGGGCTTGGGACCGGCCCGGCGAGCAGGTGGGAGATCCTACCGGGATCCCGACCGGGAGGCCACGGAAGGCGCGCCGGGGTCCCGGTCCAGGTGCTCGAGCAGGCTCTGGACCGTATCGGCAGCCCGCCCCGCCTGGGTTGGGAAGTGCCGGCGGAAGCTGGCGGCCCCGGCGCCCGTCGCCCGGTCGGTCACGGCGCGCAACGCCGCCCAGGGCACGCCCGCGGCGCGCGCCACCACGGCCGCCGCCGCCGTTTCCATGTCGGCCACGCAGGGGCCGGCGAACGCGCGCGCGAGGCGCAGGCGCCGCCACAAGGACAGCACGGCGCGGTCGGCGGTGAGGAACCAGCCCTCGGGGCCGGGGCATGCGCGCTGCCACGCTGCGCGCAACATGGGGTCGGAAATTTGTTCCCGCCCGTCGCGCACTCCCAGATCCGTCTGCGCCGCGACGGTGCAGTGCACGAGCGTGCCCGGCGCGAGGTCTTGACGCAGCCCGCCGCACGTTCCCACGACCAGCAGCGCGCGCGTCGCTCCGGCCTCCACGAGCACCGACGCCGCGTGCGCCGCGCGCACCTTGCCGACGCCGCTGACGCACAAGAGGACCCGGTGCGCGCCGAGCGTCGCGGAGTGGACTTCGATCCCCTGACGGCGCCCGAGGCTCCGTGCGCCGTCGCGCAGCATGCCCGACTCCTCGGGCAGCGCGCACAGAACGCCGACCGCGCCCGGCGCGCCGTCCGTGCCGCCCTGCTGTTGGCCCGGGGTCATCGGCGCACATCCTAGGCGCGCGGACCCGAAAGCGTGGAGCGTTCGGCGGCCCGGCCCCGCTACGCTGGCGCGCCGCATGCGCCGCACCGACCTCGTCTTCGCCCTCTCGGGCGCCGCCGCCCTGATCGCCGAGACGGTGTGGGCGCGCTGGCTGGCGCGCGTGCTGGGCAGCGACGCGGCCGGCGCGGGCCTGGTGGTGTCGGTGTTCCTCCTGGGCCTGGGCCTGGGCGCGCTGCTGTTCGCGCGCGCGGCGGCGTCGGCCGCGTCCCCGGTGAAGCTGTACGTGCGCATCGAGGTGCTCGTCGCCGCGTGGGCCGCGCTGACGCCGTTCGTGCTCGCCGAGCTCGCGCCGGTCGAATCGCTCGGGGCACGAGCGGCGATCGCGGTGCTGCTGCTGTTGCCGCCGACGCTGGGCATGGGCGCGACCGTGCCGGTCATGGCGCGCCTCGCGGTGCGCTCGCGCGCCGAGGCGACCAGCGAGACCTCGGCCTTCTACGGCGCGAACACGCTGGGCGCGGCGGCCGGGGCGCTGCTCGCGCCGTTCGTCGTGATGCCGCTGTTCGGCCTGCCGGGAGCCTTGTGGACGGCCGCGGGCCTGGGGCTGTGCGCCGCGTTCCTGGCACGGCATCTGCTGGCCGACGCGCCGGCGGATCGCGTTTCCTCCGCCGAGCCCACGGGCCGGCGCTTCGATCCGCTGCTCGTCGCCGCGGCGCTCTCGGGGTGCGCGGCGCTCGCGCTCGAGATCGCGCTCTTGCGCCTGCTCGTCACGGTGACGGGCGCTTCGGTGTACGCATTCGGCATCGTCCTGTGCGTGTTCCTGCTGGGCATCGGCCTGGGCAGCCGCCAGCTCACCACGCGGCGGACGCGCACCGGACTGCCCGAGAGCGCGCTGGAGGAACGCGCCCGCCGCGCCCGCTACGCCCTGTTCCTGTCCATGGTGGCGGCGCCGCTCCTGATCGTCGGCGGGCTGCTCGCGTTGCGGCTGCAGCTCGGCGAGCCCGACCTGTTCGTGAGCCTCGCGAACCGCGGACACCAGGGCGCTTCGATCTGGCGCGCGTGGCTGGCGGACGCCTTGTTCGCAGGTTTGAGCCTGCTGCCGCCGGCGATCGCGTTCGGCATCGCGCTGCCGGCCTGCGCGGGCCTGGTCGCCGCGCGCCACCCCGACGCGGAGCGCGAGCGCTGGATCGCGCGCACCTACACCTGGAACACCGCCGGGGCCCTGGTCGGCAGCCTCGGCGCGGCCTTCGTCCTGATCCCCGCGTTCGGGCCGCGCGGCGCGATCGCGGCGGCCGTGCTCCTGCCCTTTGGCGCGGCCTGGATCGCGGACCGTGCGCGTCCCGCGCTGCTCTTCTTCGGCGCGCTGGCGACGCTCGCGGTCGCCAGCCGCTCGCTGCTGCCGGCCGATCCGCGCGAGGCGCCGCCCCCGCTCGTGCTGGCGCACGACGCGCACACGACGGCGTCGGTGCACGAGGCGCGCAGCAGCTTCGGCGAGCGCATCGTGGCGATCCGCGTCAACGGCAAGGCCGAGGCCTCGACGGCCGCCGTCGATCGCCGCCTGCAGTACCTCCTCGGCCACGTGCCGGGCCTCTTGCACGGCGACGTGCGCCGCGCGCTGGTGATCGGCCTGGGCAGCGGGATGACCGCCGGATCGCTGCTCGACCTGCCGGCGATCGAATCCGTCGAAGTGGCCGAGATCTCGCCGGCCGTCGCGCGCGCCGCGCGGGCGTTCGCGGAGTGGAACGGCGCCCTGCTCGACGATCCGCGCGTGCGCCTCACGATCGCCGACGGCCGCCACCGCCTGGCCACGTCGGACGAGCGCTGGGATCTCGTCACGTCCGATCCGGTCCACCCCTGGACGCGCGGTTCGAGCGACCTCTACACGCTGGAGCACTTCGGCTCGATGGCAGCGCACCTCGCCGACGGCGGCGTCGCATCGCAGTGGCTGCCGCTCTACGAGCTGTCGACGGAGGACGTGCGCACCGTGGCCGCGACCTGGTGCGCGGCCTTCGAGCACGTGTCGGCCTGGGTCACGGCCTACGACCTGGTCCTGATCGGCGCGCGCGCGCCGCCGGCACGCGCGGACCGCTACCTGGACGAGCCGCTGCCGCCCAAGATCGCCGCGCACCTCGCGCCGCTGGGCATCCGCGTTCCGCTGGAGATCGCGGCGCTGGCGGTCGCCGACGACGCGCGCCTGCGCGCGTTCGCCGCCGGCACCGAACCGATGCGCGACGCGCGGCCCGTGATCGAGTTCCGCGCGCCGCGCTCGGCGCTCGCCGGCTACTGCGTCGAGGTCCTGCAGTGGGCGATCGCGGAGCCGGGCCTCGCGGCCGTGCCGCCCGCGGCCCAGGCCGCCGCGCGCGCGCACCGCCGCGCGCTGGAGCGCTTCGTGGAGGAGCTGCCGTCGGGCTTCACGCCGGCGGCGGACCGCCTGGGCGAAGCGCTGCGCGACCTCGCCGGCGGTTGACGCGCGGTCGCCGGCACGGCGAGGATGCGTTCGCCGCGCCGCGCTGTATCCTTCCGGCCCCAACCCCATGAAGATCGCGATCACCGGCGGCACGGGCTTCATCGGAAGCTACCTCGTGAAGGCCATGGCCAAGGCCGGGCACGAGCTGCGCGTCCTCGTGCGGCCGGGGCGCGAGGGCGCCGTCGAGCAGCCGCCCGGAAGGCCCATCGAGGTGCACACGGGCGACCTGACGCAGCCCGCCAGCCTCGAGGGGTTCCTCACCGGATCCGAGCTCCTGATCCACGTCGCCAGCGCGCACGACCACCTGGGCGAGGAGCAGATGCGCGCGATCAACATCCAGGGCACGGAGGCGCTGCTCCAGGAGGCGCGCCGCGGCGCGCACAGCTCGTTCCGGATCTGGGTCGTCAGCTCGGCCGTGATCGGCGCGCCGGTGTACAGCTACTACCGCGACAGCAAGCGCGTGCAGGAGAAGCTGATCCGCGGCTCGGGCATCCCCTGGAGCAGCTTCCGTCCGACGCTGGTGTACGGCGTCGGCGACTACCGGCACACGGCGGAGTTCCTGCGCCGCTGCGCGCGGCCGCGCGGCACGATCTGGGTGCCGCACGACGGGATGTCGAAGATCAACCCGGTGCACGTGGACGACGTGATCGACGCGATCGAGCGCTTCTTCCACTTCGACCGCGGCGTCGACTGCTGCTACGAGCTCGCCGGGCCCGAGGGCATCCCCTACAACGAGTTCCTCGATCTCACGATCGCCGCGGCGGGCGGCGGCGTGAAGCGCCGCAACATCTCGAAGAAGTGGGCCGACCGCCTGATCCTCTTGAAGGGCCTGTTCACCGACGTGACCGAGGAGCGGCGCGCCAGCGCGTACTTCAACCTGCACCACGAGCACGACATCTCGAACGCGGTCGACGAGCTGGGGTGGCAGCCGCGTCCCTACGCCGAGGGCATCCGGCAGGTGGCGCAGGGCGACTGGTGGCGCGCTCCGGCGCCGGCCGCGGCGCGGCGTTGACGGCGTGGACGCGCGCGGCCGGATTCCCGGGGCGAGGCGCACGCGGAGCCGCGGCATCGGCGCGCTGCTCGTCTGCCTGCTGGGTGCGTGCGACGCCGGATTGGCAGCGCTGACCACCGGCACGGACCGGCCGGCGCGACTCGAGCCGGGCCGCACGGTCGAGAGCGTGCTCGACCTTCCCGCGGCGGAGCACGCGGACTTCGTCGTCGACGTGCCGGACGACGCGACCGCGTTGCGCTTCGACCTCGTGGCGAGCGGTGCCGAGCTCGGCCTGCACGTGCGCCAGGGCGCGGCGGTGGGCGACGGCGGCGAGGACGACGTGTGCGCCTGGACGGACGCGGGGCGCGCCACGATCCTGGTGAGCCGCTTCAGCGATCCCGCGGTCGCGCGCGGACGCTGGCACGCGCGCGTGGATTGGGATGCCGGGCGCGGTCCGCGCGGGCCGGCCGGCGAGCTGCAGCGCCTGCCGTTCGAGATCACGGCGCGCGTGTGGACGTCCGACGCGTGGACGGACCTCGTCCCGGGCACACGCCTGGAGGGCGCGATCGCGGCGCGCGGATCGGGCCACCAGACGTTCCGCGTCGCCGTGCCCGCCGGCAGCCCCGCGCTGCGCATCGACGTGCTCGACGCGGACGGCGACCTCGACCTGTTCGCGCACGCCGGCGCGCCGTTCCGCGTGCTCGACGGATCGGTCGTCTCCGCGGAAAACCTCTACGGCCGCGAGAGCCTGGTCGTGCGCGGCGCCGGGGGACGCCCCGTCGAGGAGGGCGCGTGGTTCGTCGACGTCGTCGAGCCCTGGGATGACGGCCGCCCCGCGCGCTTCACGCTGCTGGCGACGCTGGACGCGGAGCCTCCGGCAGAGTTGCTGCGGTTCCCCGTGCTCCCGGGCGAGCGCGCGGATGCGTTGCCCGAGTTGGCCCGCGCGCTGTGCGCCGTGGTCGAACTGGCGGTGGACGGCGGCACGGGCAGCGGCACGCTGGTCGGCGCGGACGGCTGGATCCTGACGAACGCGCACGTCGTCGAGCGCCTCGGCGGCGGTCCGGTCGACGACGTCGTGGTTTCCGTGCCGCTCGATCCGAGCCGCCCCGCGGTCGAGCTGTTCCGCGGCCGCGTCGAGCGCTTCGACGAGGAGCGCGACCTCGCGCTCGTGCGCATCGTGAACGGCTTCTACGGGCAGCCGCTGCCGGAAGGCTACCGGTTCCCCACCGTCGCGTTCGGCGCGAGCGAGGCGCCGGCGATCGGCTCGACGCTGTGGATGGTCGGCTACCCCGCGACCGGCGGCGAAGGCTCGCGTGTCACGATCAGCGCGACGCGCGGCGTGGTCTCGGGCTTCGAGCTGGGCCCGGCCGGGACGCTGCTGAAGACCGACGCCGAGATCACCGTCGGAAACAGCGGCGGAGCCGCGCTCGACGCCGCCGGCCGCCTGATCGGCGTGCCGAGTTCGACGGTCGAGAGCGGCTCCGGCCAGATCGGCTACGTGCGGCCGATCGCGCTCGTGCCGGAGGAGTGGCGTGTGTTGGTCACCCCTCCGGCGGGACGCTGACCCGCCCGCGGCGGGCCCTCGGGATCACTGCTGCGGCAGGATCGTGACGGTGATCGCGTCCTCGGTGAAGCGGCGCGGCGTCAGGCGCACGCCCTGCACGTAGAACGTCCCGCCGACCTGCAACGCCTGCACGGCCTCGTTCACGGAAGTCGCGGGATCGTCGAGCATCGCGAAGTTCGCCGCCGTGAGGGGCAGCGTGCGCGTGAACTCGCCCGCCGCGTTGGACGTGCCCGCCGCCAGGATGCGCGTGCGAGTGCGGCCCAGTTGCAGGTAGGGCCCCGTGGCGGCCGGGTTGGCGGGCGCCAATTCCGTCGACACGATCAGCGCACACGGCGAGTTCGGCGTGGTCTTCATGGTGAAGTTCGCCATGCTGCCGGCGCGCGGGACGCCTTGCAGCGTGAGGTCCGCGTCCGCGAGGCGGAAGAGGTCGATCTGGCCACCGCCGCCCAGAGCCATGGCGTGGATCGCCTTGCTGCCCACGACGAGCTTCTTCCCATCCGCCGAGAGGTCCATGTCCATGGCCGACCCCGGCAGGTCGTGGCTGAAGACCCGCGTCCACGCGCCGGTCGCAGCTGAACGCTTGTACACCAGGATCTCGGGCACGAGCGCCGCGGCATCCCCAGTCGTGGCCAGGCTCAGGACGTCCGCGCGATCACTCAGGCACATGCCAGTCGTCCAGACCTGGAAGGCGCCCGCACCGGTCAGGTCCTCGGCGAACAGGGGCGTTGAGGAGGCGCTGTTGAGATCGAAGATGCGGACCTTGAGGGTCCGGCCAGCGCCCGTGGTCATTCCCGAGACGCACAGCAGCGAACCGTCGTTCGACAGGACGCTTGCCGTGGGCAGCACGCCCGCACCCAGATCGAAGGTCCTCGCGAACTCGTAGCCGGAGGCGGTTCGATTCCAGACCTCGACGTGACGGTCGAAGCGTGCCTTCACGAGGTTGATGCCGGCCTGCGAGACCGCGTGTCCGGTCGGCGCGACCGAGCTCCCGTTGGACAGCAGCCCTGTCTCAGTGCCCGACTGGGCATCCAGGACAACCGACGCGATGTTCCCCATCAACGCCAAGCGCGTTCCATCGCGCGAGAGGACCGAGCCCACCGGCGGGCCGTAGGTCTGCACGAGCCCCGTCCAACGCAGGGCGCCTGTGCTCCCGTGGAAGCTGGCGACCCGGGTTCGGTTGGCCAACTGATCGAACACCCAGGCAATCACCGTGCTTCCATCCACGCTCATGTGCAGCGCGGACGGCTCGGTCGTCACGGCCAGCGGGAAGTCGTACGTCCAAACAGGAACCGAGCTCGAGGAGCGGTTCACGTAGATCGAAGGGGTCTTCGACGGCGTGCTCGTGCTCTGGTAGACCAGCACCGCATGCAGGTCTCCCCGCTCGCTGCTGGCGATCGAGGTCGCTGTGGTCAGCATCGGCTGGTTGAACTGCCAGATGGGCGTCGGGGACGGCCCGTCGAAGGCTGAGAACAGCCTCGAGAAGCCGTTGATCCCCGTGAATTCGCCGTAGACTTGGGACCCGCCGTTGCCGAGGGCCACTGCTCCCCCGATCCAGGATTCCGTCCCGCTCGGATGCGACCAGATGTGTTGGACCGATCCCTCAGTGCCCGCCGCCGTTGCGGTGGTCAGCGCCGCCAGCAACAGCGCCCGCTTGCCTTCCTGCCAAGCCATAGACTGCTTCCTCATCCGTTCCTGCCCCTGCGCTTCGCGGGCTGGACCAACGGCCCTAACCCGGTCCCGGGCCTTGCCAGACCCGTGAACGGAGCAGCCCATCGATGTCTCGGGGGCCAGACCTTGAGCCATTGCAGATTCCTATCGTTCGGTTCCTGCGAGCCCAATCCGACCAGTCCCAGGCCGACGCCCGGGGTCGGGGCGCCGCTGGGAAGCACTTTCCGTGCGAACTGCGATCAGTAGTCGCCCAACGCCCCCGTGGGAAGGAGGTCGCCGTTGTCCTGGACCGCCTGTCCGGGCACACACTCCTCCCAGGGCAGGTCGATCACCGGCCGCGGCGGGACGTCCTCGATGAGGACCGCCCAGAATGCCGGGTCCAGGATCTGCGCCTGCGTGCTGAAAGCGATGTCGCCGTCGAGTCGGAGCCAGCCCGACTCGCGCGTCGGGGACCCTAGGATCTCCTCCGGATTGTCCCCGAGCGCCCGCAGGAAGTCGTTGGCAAATCCGCCGGAAATGTCGGTGAGGTAGCGCAAGTCCCAACAACGGAACGAGAGGTTGGCCGACTGCACGACCTCGTTGTCGTTGTAGATGAGCAGGTTCAGGTTCGTGTTGAACTGGATGCCGCCGCTGAGGGCCAGGAGGATCAGGCGGCTGCGGAACATCCCGCCAGGCGGGTCCTGTCCCAGGAAGCGCGGTATGAGGATCCGGTTCGGAGACAGGTCGTACTCCCTCCCATCCAGGTCCCGGTGCGCATCCCCGTCGAGGTTGGTCAGGGTACCCGTCGGGCGCGGGTCCCCGCCGGTCGGGCTGCCGATACCGCGGTAGATGATCGCGTTCACGGCATCGTCGTGGCCCGTCGGTCCCTCCAGGAAGATCTCCTGCCCGATCAGGTGATTGAACACGATCGGCTGACCTGTGGTCGGGCTGATGGCGTACACGTAGAGGTACCCCAGGGACTGGTTGGGGTTGTCCGCGCTGGTCCAGACGGTGATCGTGTCGCAGGGCGACAGCCGCCGCGTTCGATTGGCGGCAAGGCAGCCCAGGTCCTCGCCGTTGAGACCGTACTTCCCGACGTAGTAGTACTTCAGGTCGACGGTCCCGGCGAAGAGGGTCCCAGGTCCGGGGGTGAAATCACAGTTGGTGTTCGTGACGGTCACCATCGTCAGGTTGCCCTGCCGATTGTCGAAGATCGGGAAGATGAGCAGGCTCCCCGGATTCCGGCGATTCAATTCGGGGCAGGGCGGGATGATGCGAATGGTCACCGTCGCCTCGCTGCAACAGCCGGTGCAGGCCGGGGCCGTCGGCGGCGGACACGGCGCAGCGCACGCAGCGGGCGTCGGGTTGCAGAGACGATAGCGGAAGGTGTCCTCGCCGGTGAAAGTAGGCAGCGGATCGTAGACCGCGACCCCGGTCAACGGATTGAACGAAACGAGGGTCCCCTTCGTGCCGTCCGGCTGCTCGATGATTGACGCCACGATGCTGGCCGGGAGTGGGTTCGGGAAGTCGTTGTCGAAGAGGCTGATGCTGATCGGCGGGTAGTCCGGCGTCGACGTGTCCACCATCGCCGGGTCGTCGTTCGCTTGGGGCGTCAGATAAACGGTGACCGTGACGGTGGCCGTGCTCGTGCAATTATTGCTGTCCGTGATCGAGTACGTGAAGGTGTCCACGAACGACCTTCCCGTGCCGACAAATGCCGCGGGGGGCGTGTACTGGATCTGGTTGCCCGTGCAGGGCGGCGTCGTGCTCCCCACGACCACCGCGGTGCCGTAGGTCGGCGCCCCCGTGACCGTCAACGAGCAGCGGTTCAGCGTTCGGCCCGCTGCCGCGGTGTCGTTGGACAGCACGTCGATCAGCACGGGATTGGGATGACACGTGCAGGCCGGATCGGGATTCGCAGTGGGTGGCGTCCTGACGTTCACCGTGAGCGTGCCGGTGCCCAGGCACCCGAAGTTGTCAGCGATCCGATAGCCGATCGAGACGACCCCCGTGAAGGTCGCCGTGGGCGTGAAGCGGATGCACCTGGTCGGGCAGGGAAAGGCACCGCCGCCCGCACAGGTGCCCGGCGGGCAGCTCACGATCGACACGGTCCCCTGCGCGGCTGTGGGTTGGGGTGCGACCAGGGTCAGGCTGTCGCAGTTCAGCGTCGCGGCGGCGATGTTGACCATCGACGGAGTGAGGCACGTGCCTGTGAAAGTGGCGGCCGAGGCCAGCGTCGTCCCGCACAGGACCTCGGTGGTGACGGCAATGCCGCGGCAGGTGTCGGCTGTCCGGTTGGGTACGACGGGGTTGGGATGCAGGAACACCTCCACCGATCCGATGTTGGAAGTGCATCCGAATGAGTCGGTGAATCGGTACGTGAATGTGTCGCGGACGGGGGCCGTGCCTGGCGGCTGACCGGCGTTCGGCGTGTAACGGATGCAGTTGTTGATGCAAGGCAGGCTGCCCGGCGGGCAAGGGACGATCGTCGCGACCCCGCGGGTTCCCTGGTTGACGATGGTCAGGCTGCCGCAGTTGATGGTCCCTGCCGTGACCGGCGATCCGTTGCCCAGCGTGTCGTTGGCGAGCACGTTCACCGTCCCGGCGACCCCCGCACACACATCGAGGCGATCACAGACCGCGACCGGCGGTGTACGGCAGAACCAGTACGTCAGGAAGGCCTCGACGCGCGTCCGCGTGATGACCTCGACGATCACATTCGGGCATTGCGTGGCAAAGCTGTTGTTCGCCAGAAACCTCGGCGTGAAGCGGACGTCGCAGGCGCCCGTGGTGTCCTGGAATCCCGGGGTCGCGGGGGTGCGGCACACGACCGAGGAGGAGAAAAACGGCTGGACCGCCCCCGTCGCGAGCAGATCGATCTCCAAGGGCGGAGCGCCGGGTCCGATGGTCGTACCCGCCGGGAGGGTCGCGGAGAACAGCGCACCGGGCCCGGGGAACATGCCGGGGGACGCTGTCGTGCAACTCGCATCCAGGGTGACCAGCGGGTCGAAGATCTGGCCGGTCAGGTTGTAGGACCCGCCGCCCAAGTCGCAGCCCTGGGTGGTGCTGGTGTTCGTGAAGCGCAGCAGGACCTGCGTGACCTGCACGCGACTCCAGTACTCGACCTTCTGCAGTGTCCCGAAGTTCTGGTTGAACCGGGGGAACTGCAGCCGCGTCGGGCAGGAGGGCGGAGTCTGGGATTGGTTGGGCCTCTCACCGGCACAACATGCAGAGTACGTCACCGAGGTCAGACACCCAGCGCCCGTACAGTTGATGCTACCGCCCCCGCACAACGTGGCCGTAGGGGCGTTCGCGACGGGCCAGCAGTTCAGCGGGACGTTCAGCGGCCCGACCGCTGCGGAGCAGGTGGTGCACTGCCCACCGGGCGGCGGGTCGCCGCACGGGGCGCTGGTCGAGGCCTGCACATAGTGCGCCGGCGGACACTGCGCCCAAGCGCTTGGCAGCCACGCGAGGCCGATCGCGACAACGAGGAAGGCGAGGAACGCGGAACGGCGAGGGAGGTGAGCAAGCATCACACGGAGTCCAGTCACAGGTGTTGGTGGAAGCAGCGCCACAGAGCGGTCGAGCGGCGCATCCGCACGACGAGGAGGCACGTCTCCGCCAGCCCCACTCCTACAGACGCGGCGACCCGTCGCGCGGATCACACCCGATCGTCGACCGGGTCCTGCTCGAAGTCGGACTCTGGGAGAACGAACGCCGCGATCACCTGCTCCCGCTCAGGCGAACGCCGGAACGCGCGGCTCCGGAGGATCGCACGGCGCGGAGAGCCGTGACCACGGGTCGAGTCTGCCAGTGCGGGAGACTCGGTTCAACGCGGTGCAATGCACGTTCGAAGGTTTCTCGTCGTTCACGAACGAACCAAGCACGCACATGTCCCACATCTGGGACTACCCGTGCGCCGAACCCTCGTCACCGGCCGCTCGCAACACCCGCTTCGCGATCTTCCCGCTGCCCGTCCGCGGCAGCGCGTCGACGAAGCGCACCGCGCGCGGGCACTTGTACGCCGCCAACCGCTCGCGGCAGAACGCGATCAGCTCGGCCTCGCGACCGTCGGCGCGCTCGTCCGGCCGCAGCACGACCGCCGCGCGCACGCTCTCGCCCCACGTCGCGTCCGGCACGCCGAACACCGCCGCCTCCAGCACCGCCGGATGGGCGTACAGCACGTGCTCGACCTCGGTCGAGTACACCTTCTCGCCGCCGGTGATGATCATGTCCTTGGCGCGGTCGACGATCGTCACGAACCCCTCGGCGTCCACGACCGCCAGGTCCCCGGTCTTCAGCCAGCCGTCCTCGAACGCCGCGGCCGTCTCCTCGGGACGGTTCCAGTACCCGGGAGTCACCGTCTCGCCGCGCACGCGGATCTCCCCCACCGTCCGCTCGTCCGGCGGCACGTCCCGGCCGTCCTCGCCCACCACCCGCAGCTCGACGGCGGCGAAGGGCCGGCCGGTCTTCGCCCGGAAGGCCATCTGCTCGGCCGGCGGAAGCGCCCGCATGTGCTCCTTCAGGAGCGAGAGCGTCAGGTACGGGCTCGTCTCCGTCATCCCGTAGGTCTGGACGTACTCGCAGCCGAAGGTCTCGATGACCTGCCGCACGACCTCCGGCGCGATCGGCGCGCCGCCCGACAGCACCGCGCGCAGCGCGCTCCAGTCGCGGCCGCGCGCCGTCGGGTCCTTGACCATCAGGTTCAGCATGGTCGGCACCAGGTTCGTGATCGTCACGCGCTCCTCGGCGCACACGTCGAGCGCCGTGCGCGCGTCGAAGCGCGGCACCATCACGTGCCGTCCGCCGACCCAGGTGATCGCGAAGGTCGCCCAGGCGTCCGCCAGGTGGAACATCGGCGCGATGTGCGCCCACGCGTCGCGCTCGGACAGGGCGAGCTCGCCGATCGCGGCCAGCGCGTGGGTCGCGACGTTGCGGTGCGTCAGCACGACGCCCTTGGGCCGGCCGGTCGTTCCGCTCGTGTAGTACAGATGCGCGGGCGCGTCGCCGGCAGGGCGCACGCGCTCGATCGGGCGCGTGGCCGAGAGGAGCGCGTCCTCGTACGCCTCGCCCCACACGCCCGCGGGCCGCGGCTCGCCGATCCACAAGACGCTCGCGAGGTCCGCGTGCTGCACCTGGAGTTCGGCCACGGCGGACGCGAACTCGACCTCCGCCAGCAGGGCGCGCACGCCGGCGTCGCGCAGCACCTCGAGCAACTCCGGCACGGCGAGGCGCACGTTCAACGGCACCAGCACGAGGCCCGCCAGCGCGGCGCCGAAGTATGCCTCCAGGTATTCGGGCTGGTTCCAGGCGAGGATCGCCACGCGGTCGCCCGGCGCGAGGCCGCGCGCGGAGAGCGCCGTCCCCAGGCACAGCGCACGCTCGTGCAGTTCCGCGTACGTGCCCTCGCGCTCGACGCCGACCACCGCCGTCGAGCGCGGGTAGAGCGCCGCGGCGCGCGTCAGGATCCCGCCGATGTCCATGCAGGTTGCCGTTCCCGTGGCCGTCAGGCGCGCTGCCTCGCGGGAGCGCGCCGCGCGCGCCTCACTCCTCGTCCTGACGCAGGCGCGCCAGGAGGGACAGGTCCTCCAGCGTGCTCATGTCCTGCACCGTCTCGACGCCCGCCGCGATGTCGCGCAGGAGGCGCCGCATGATCTTGCCGCTGCGCGTCTTGGGCAGCGCCTCGGTGAACTTGATCTCCGCCGGGCGTGCCAGCTTGCCGATCTCGCGCGCCACGTGCTCCTTCAGCTCGGCCCGCAGCGCGTCGTCGGGCTCGACGCCCTTGAGGGTCGTCACGAACGCGCAGATGGCCTGCCCGGAGACCTCGTCCGGCCGGCCCACGACCGCCGCCTCCGCGACCTTGGCGTGGCTGACGAGCGAACTCTCGATCTCCATCGTCGAGAGCCGGTGGCCGGCGACGTTGATCACGTCGTCCACGCGCCCCAGGATCCAGAAGTAGCCCTTCTCGTCCCGCCGCGCGCCGTCGCCGGCGAAGTACATCGTCTTGTACTTGCCCCAGTAGTTCTCGCGGTACCGGTCCATGTCGTTCCAGATCCCGCGCAGCATCGACGGCCAGGGCTTCCTGATCACCAGGTACCCGCCTTGGTTCGCCGGCAGCTCCTTGCCGGAATCGTCGACGACCGCCGCGTCGATCCCGAAGAACGGCCGCGTCGCCGAACCCGGCTGCGTGGCGGTGATGCCCGGCAGCGGCGTGATCGCGATCGATCCCGTCTCGGTCTGCCACCACGTGTCGACGATCGGGCAGCGCTCGCGCCCGATCGCGCGGTGGTACCACATCCAAGCCTCGGGGTTGATCGGCTCGCCGACCGTGCCCAGGAGCCGCAGCGAGGACAGCTTGTACTTCGCCGGCACGTCGTCGCCCAGGCGCATGAACGTGCGGATCGCGGTCGGCGCCGTGTAGAACACCGTGACCTCGTGCCGGTCGACGATCTCCCAGAAGCGCCCCGGGTGCGGCGTCGTGGGTGCGCCCTCGTACATCAGGATCGTCGCGCCGTTGGCCAGCGGGCCGTACACGATGTAGCTGTGCCCGGTGATCCAGCCCACGTCGGCCGTGCACCAGAAGAGGTCCTCCTCCGCGAGGTCGAACACGAACTGCGCCGAGAGGTACGCGCCCACCAGGTAGCCGCCGGTCGTGTGCACGATGCCCTTGGGCTTGCCGGTCGAGCCCGACGTGTACAGGAGGAACAGCACGTCCTCGCTGTCCATCGGCTCGGGCGCGCACTCCGAGCCGACACCGGCGCACATCTCGTGGAACCAGACGTCGCGGCCTTCCTTCCAGGCGACCTCGTTGCCGGCGCGGCGCACCACCAGCACCGTGTGCACCGAGGCGATCCCCTCGATGCCCTCGTCCACCTGCGGCTTCAGCGGCAGGACCTGGCCGCGCCGGTAGCCGCCGTCGGCGGTGATCACGGCGGTGCAGCCGCCGTCCTGGATGCGGTCGCGCAGGGACTGCGCGCTGAACCCGCCGAAGATCACCGAGTGCGCCGCCCCGATCCGCGCGCAGGCCAGCATCGCCATGGCCGCCTCGGGAATCATCGGCATGTAGATCGCCACGCGGTCGCCCTTCTTGACGCCACGCGCCTTCAGGATGTTGGCGAAGCGGCAGACCTCGAAGTGCAGTTCCGCGTAGGTCAGCGTGCGCGTGTCGCCCGGCTCGCCCTCCCACACGATCGCGCGCTTGTCCGCGCGCCGGCCCAGCGCGTGCTGGTCCAGGCACACGGCCGAGGCGTTGATGCGCCCGCCGGTGAACCAGCGCGCGACCGGGGCTGCGCTCCAGTCCAGCACCTTCTCGAACGGGCGCATCCAGGGCAGCTCGCGCGCGATGCGGTCCCAGAAGACCTCGGGCTTGTCGATCGACTCGCGGAACATCCGCTGGTAGCCGGCCTCGTTCGAGAGCCGCGCCCGCGCCTGGAACTCGCGCGGGGGCGGGAAGTGGCGGTTCTCGTGCAGGACGTTCTCGATCTGGCTCATGGGTCTCTCCGGCCGGAGACTAGCGCCGCCGGGGCTGCCCGCGCCACACCGATCCCCGCGGGGACGTTCAGGCGCTCGGACAGCGATCCGCGAGCGGACAGGCGCCGCACTCGGGCGTCGTGCTGCGGCACACGGTCTGCCCGTGCGCGCGCAGGAGGAGATGGGCGCGGGCCAGGGCCGCGGGTCGCGCGGGCAGTTCCCCGGCGACGTCCGCCAGGACGGCGCGGTACTGCGCGGCGTAGGCGCCTTGCGTGGTGCCGTGGCCGAGACGCTGCAGGACGCGCAGCCCGTTCGAGTCCAGGGCCAGTTGCTCCCCCGCGCCGCACAGGAGCAGGATCTTGTCGGCGCCGGGCGCGCCGATCCCCGGAAAGCGCTTGAGGGCGGCGCGCGCCTTGGGCAGCGGAAGTTTCAGGACCTGCGTCAGGTCCCCGCCGCCCAGCTCCCGGGCGATGTCCACGCAAGCGCGCACCTTGCGCACGCGGTCGGCCGGGCGCATCCCGCCGCGCGCGATCAGCGCCTCCAAGGCTTCGTCGGAGAGCCGCGCGATCCGGCCCGGATCGAGGGCAGTGCGCTTCTCGAGCGCCCGGTAGACCTCGGCGCGCCGCGCGTCGTCGACGAGGTACGCGACGTTCTCCCACAGCACCCACGCGAACGGCGTGCGCGGGAGCGGCTTCTTCGGCCGGCCGTGGAGCGCCTCGAGCGCGTCGAGGGCCGCGGCGAGCGGGACGCGCGCGCGACCGGGCATGCGCGCAGGATAGCGCGCGGCCCTCAGGCGCGCCGCTTGAACAACGTGAAGTAGCGCATCACGCGGCCGGCCAGACGGCCCGGGTTCCGCAGTTCGCGCACCAGGCGCTTGGGCCGGCGGTAGAAGCGCCGGTAGCCCTCGCGGATCTTCTCCTGGATCTGGGCGGCGCTCATGTGCTCGTTGCCCTCGAGCGCCTGGAACCCCGTCATCGTGGCGTAGTCGAACTCGCGCGTGCCGCGCAGCATCTTGTAGAGCGGCGTGCCCGGGTACGCGGTCACCGCGCAGAACTGCACCTGGTCCGGATCGAGGCGCTCGATCAGCCGGAACGTCTCGTCGGCCATCTCCGGCCGCTCCTCGGGGAACCCCACCATGCAGAACGCACGCGATTCGACGCCGAACTCGCGGCAGGCGTCGAACACCTCGACGCAGCGCTCGACGTCGAGGCGCTTCTGCCCGTCGAGCAGCTTGCTGCCGCAGTGCTTGCGCTGGATCTCGGCGTTGCCCGACTCGACGCCCACCGACAGGTGCCGCAGGCCGGCCGCCGCCATCGCGCGGATCAGCTCGCGGTCGAGCACCTTGATCGCCGTCTCGCACTGCCACTCCAGGTCCAGCTTCTCGCGCCGGATCCCCTCGCAGATCGCGAGGACGCGGTCCTTGCGCGTGGTGAAGATCGGGTCGCGGAACACGACGTGCCGCAGGCCGTGCACGCGGTGGAGGTCGATCAGCTCGCGCAGCACGTGCTCGGGGCTGCGGAAACGAAAGCGCAGCCCCTGCGCCAGCGTGTAGCCGCAGAACGAGCAGTTCAGCGGGCAGCCGCGCGAGCTCTTGACCGTCGTGATCGGCCCGGAGATGCCGGGGAAATGGTAGGCGCGGTTGTCGAGCAGGTGCCGCGCCGGGATCGGCAGCGCGTCGAGGTCGGCGATCTTCTCGCGCTCGGGCTCGTGCACGACCTGTCCGTCCTTCCCGCGCCAGCTCGTGCCCGCGACGCCGCGCAGGTCCTCTCCCGACGCGACGCGCGCCGCGATCTCGCGCACGGTCTCCTCCGGCTCGCCGCGGACGACGACGTCGATGCTCTCGCCCGCGAAGACCTCGCCGGGCGTGTACGTGACCTGCGAGCCCAGGATCGCCACGGGCACGCCCAGCTCCGCGCGCAGCGCGCGGCACAGCGCGAGATCCTGGTCGAGCGACGTCGAGCTGGAGTCGACGCAGACGAGATCGGGCGCCTCGGCGACGATCGCGGCGCGCGCGCCCTCGACGTCCAGGCCGCGCGCGTCGGCGTCATGGATCGCGACCGCGTGCCCGGCGGCCTCCAGCACGCTGGCCACGTGCGCCAGCTCGATCGGCGGATACAGGAGCGCCGGGTTGACGGCCATGCCGAAGCCCCCCATCAGCCCGCGGGAGACGCGGAATTCGGGCGGGCTGGGCGGGTTGACGAGGACGATCTTCACGGTCGGGGCGGGCGCGCCGGTTCTCCTATCGTACTGCCTGCGCGGGAAGCCATAGGCCGCGCCCCGGATGACCTCCGCGGGACTCCCCGGAGGGTCAGGCCTTGCGCAACTCGGCGCCGATCGCGGAGAGCTCGCGCTCGACCCGCGCCAGGAACTTCTGCACGTCCTCCTCGGACAGCGTGCGGTCGCTGGGCTGCAGGAGCACGTGGAACGCGAGCGACTTCTTGCCGGCGCCGACGTTCGGGCCGGTGTACAGGTCGAACAGCTCCGTGCTGCGCACCAGGCCCTTGCCGGCCTTGCCGATCGCCGCCACCAGGTCCGCCGCGCGCGTGGCCTCGGCCGTCGCGATGGCCACGTCGACCTTGACGCCCGGGAACTTCGGCAGCGGCTGGAAGGCCGTCGCCCGCCGCGGCGCGGCGAGCAGCGCGTCGATCGAGACGAGCGCCGCGGCCGCGTCGCTGGCCAGGTCGCCGGAGAGGCCCAGCGCGCGGCGCACCCGGGGCTCCAGATCCGCGACGACGCCCAGCACGGATTCCCCCGCCACGATCTCCACGCCGCGCACGGGGTGCGCCCAGCGCGGCGCGCGCTCCGGCGCGAGCGGCCGTTCCGCCACATCGGCGACGCCCAGATGGCGCAGGAGGTCGAGCGCGATCGCGCGCGCGCGCGCCAGGGCCGTCGCGTCGAAGCGCGCCTCGGTCGCGGACGCGGCCAGCACGAACCCGCACTCGTGCACCTCCGCCGGCTCGCCGCGCTCGTTCGCGCTCTCGGGCAGATACCCCTTCCCGACCTCGAAGATCCGCACGTCGTCGCACAGGCGCCGCGAGGGTTCCAGCAGCGCAAGCAGGCCGGGCATCACCGAACGGCGGATCTTCGACGCGCCCTCGGTTCCGGCGTTGACGACCGCGACGTGCGGGTCGTCCGCGGCCCCGATCCTGGCGAGCACGGCGTCGGGCACGAACGAGTACGAGATCGTCTCGCGCAGGCGCGCGCCGCCCGCGAGGCGGTCCTGCACGGCGCGCACCAGGAGCCGGCGGTCCCAGGCCGCGTCGCGGCGCGGCGGCGCGATGTCGGCGACGAGCGCGCGCTCGGGGATGCGGCCGTAGCCGCGCATCCGGCCGACCTCCTCGACCAGGTCCTGCTCGATCGTGACGTCCTTGGTGGCGCGAGCGCTCGGGACCGCGACCTGCATGCGGCCCGCGGCAGCCTGAACGCCGAAGCCCAGGCGCTTCAGGATGTCGGCGATCTCCGCGTCGGGCACCTCGTCTCCCAGCAGCCGCCGCACGCGGTCGCCGCGCAGCTCGATCGTGCGGGCGGGGTCCTGCCACCTGCCGACGTCGGTCGCCGGAGCCGGGATCGACGCGCCGGGCTCGATCGCGCGCAGCAGGTTCACGAAGTGCGCGACGGCCTGCAGCGGCAACGTGGGATCGAGGCTCTTCTCGAAGCGCGCCGAGGAATCGCTGCGCAGCGCAAGGCGCTGCGAGGTGCGGCGCACGGTCGCGGCGTGGAAGCTCGCGACCTCCAGCAGCAGCGCGGTCGTGCCCGGCGCGACCATCGAGCCCGCGCCGCCCATGACGCCCGCAAGCGCAACCGGCGCGTCGCCCGAGCAGATCACCATATCGGACGGCGCGAGCTTGCGCTCCACGTCGTCGAGCGTGCGCAGCGTCTCGCCCGCGCGCGCGTCGCGCACGAGGATCCCCTCGGGCGACAGGCGCGAGCGGTCGAACACGTGGTTGGGCTGCCCCAGGTCGAGCATCACGAAGTTCGAGAGGTCGACCAGGAGGTCGATCGGGCGCTGTCCGGCGGCGAACAGCAGCGCGCGCAGCCAATCCGGCGACCGGCGCGGCGCGACGCCGTCGATCGGCAGCGCGACGTAGCGCGTGCAGCCGGCGGTCTCGATGCGCACCGGCACCGCGGCGCCCTTGCCCACCTGCGGCAGCGCGAGGTCGAGCGGCTTCAGCGTGCGCCCGTGCAGCGCCGCCACCTCGCGCGCGATGCCGCGGTGGCCCCACAGGTCCGGCCGGTGCGTCAGCGACTTGTTGTCGATCTCGATGACCCAGTCGTCGAGGCCCAGCGCGTCGGCGACCGTCCGGCCGGCCTGGGCGTCGGCGGGCAGCACCCAGATGCCGTCGTGCTCCTCGCCCAGGCCCAGCTCGCGCTCGGAGCAGATCATCCCGTTGCTCTCGACGCCGCGGATCTTCGACTTCTTGATCCTGAAGTCGCCCGGCAGCGTCATGCCCGGCAGCGCGACGGCGATCTTCTGGCCGGCGGCGACGTTGGGCGCGCCGCACACGATCACGCGCGCCTCGCCGTCGCCCGGATCGACGGTGCACACCGACAGCTTGTCCGCGTCGGGGTGCTTCTCGCGCGTGAGCACGTGTCCCACCACCACCGTCGAGAGGTGCGGCAGGAACGGCTCCAGGCCCTCGACCTCGGCGGTGTGGATGGTCAGCGACTCCGCCACCTTCTGCGGAGACAGTCCGTCGAGGTCGACGTGGCGCGCGAGCCAGCGGTACGAGATCTTCATCGCGGCGCCTTCAGAACTGCTCCAGGAAGCGCAGGTCGCCCGACAGGAGGTGGCGCACGTCGTCGATGCCGTAGCGCAGCATCACGAGGCGCGAGAGCCCCAGGCCGAACGCGAAGCCGGTCCATTGCTCGGGATCGATGCCGCCGGCCTTCAGGACGTTGGGGTGCACCATCCCGCACGGCAGGAGCTCGATCCACGTCGAGCGCTTGCACACGCTGCAGCCCGCCTTGCAGAACGGGCAGCGCGCGTCGAGCTCGAAGCCGGGCTCGACGAACGGGAAGTAGCCGGGGCGCAGGCGGATCTCGATGTCCTTGCCGAACACGCCCCGCAAGAGCGTCTTCATCGCGCCGATCAGGTGCCCGACGGACACGTCCTTGCCGACGACGAGGCCCTCCATCTGGTGGAACGTGTGCTCGTGGCTGGCGTCGACGGCCTCGTTGCGGAACACCTTGCCCGGCACGATCGCGCGGAACGGCGGCCGCAGGCGCTCCATCGCACGCACCTGCACGGGCGAGGTGTGCGTGCGCAGCACCAGCCTGCCCGCCGCGTCGCAGTAGAACGTGTCCTGCGCGTCGCGCGCCGGATGGTCCTTGGGGATGTTGAGCGCCTCGAAGTTGTACCAGTCGAGCTCGACCTCGGGCCCGTCGAGCACGTCGTAGCCCATGCTGGTGAACAGGTCCTCCAGCTCGCGCACGACGCGCGTCACCGGGTGCAGGCCGCCGCGGTCGATCGGCGCGGGCGGGAGCGTGGGATCGAAGCCCGCGCCGCTGCGCTCGGCGTCCAGCGCCGACGACTCGAGCCGGGCCTTGCGGTCCGCGAGCGCCGCCTCGAGCGCGCGCTTCAGGTCGTTCGCGCGCTGGCCCGCGGCCTTGCGCTGGTCGCCCGGCAGCGTCGGTATCGAGGCCAGCACGCGCCCCACCGGGCCGCTCTTGCCCAGGAGATCGCGCTCGGCCGCGCGCAACGCGTCGGCGTCGGCGGCCGCCCCGATGCGCGCCAGGGCGTCGGCCAGCAGGGTGTCGGTATCGGTGAGCGGATCAGGAGCCACGGTCGGGTTTCGCCAGCGAGGAGCGGCATGAAACACGCCGCGCACGGCGGGCGCAAGCGCCGCCGTGCGCGGGGTCCTGTCCCGGGGGCCGATCCGCGCGGACCGCGCCCGAGCCCACGCCTAGGCGCGGGCGGCTTTCGCTTCCTCGACCAGCTTGTCGAAGCCGGCCGGGTCGTGGATCGCGATCTCGCTCAACTGCTTGCGGTCGAGCAGGACGCCGGCCTTCTTCAGGCCGTCGATGAACATCGAGTACGACATCCCGCGCATGCGCGCCGCCGCGTTGATGCGCGTGACCCACAGGCGCCGGTACATGCGCTTCTTGGTGCGCCGGTCGCGCGACGAGTAGGCCCACGCGCGCAGGAGCGTCTCGCGCACCGTGCGCCACAGCGTGGAGCGTCCGCCGCGGAAGCCCTTGGCCTGCTTGAAGTAGCGGTTCTTCTTCTGGCGCCGGGGGGCGCCCATCGTTACGCGGACCATGGATCAGGGCTCCATCATGCGGCCGATGAGCTCGGACCAGGTCTTGTTGAGCACCATCCGCCGGCGCAACTTGCGTCCGGCCTCGCCGTTGTACGGCGCGTGCATGTGGCCGCGTCCGGGCTTGGCGCAGATCGCCTTCCCGCTCTTGCTCATGCGGAAGCGCTTCTTCACCGCTCCCTTGGACTTCATCTTGGGCATGGGACTTCCTCGTGGGACCTTGGTTCACGACACCCCGCTCGCCGGCATGCCGCCGCTCGCAGGGGCCGGGCCGGGCGCGCGCGGCGTCCGATCCGGGCTTGGAGGGTGAACAGCCTAGGGCCCGGCCGCCCAAAGGCAAGCCCGGACCTGCCCGACGGCGCGGGGGGTGAATCCAGGCCCGCGCGCCGGGTAGCGTCGTGTGCCCCCTGGACCAGGAGCAGGCCATGACCACGACCGCCACCCCCCTGCCGTTCGCGATCGAGACCGAGGCCATCCGGCGCTACTTCTACTGGACGCAGATCCTCACGATCCTGGCCGCCGGCATCTGGTTCTTCGGCGCGGGGATCGTGGTTGCGGCGCTTCACGGGCTGTTCTGGGCTCCGCGCCTCACGCGGCAGCAGGCCGACGGCCTGCGCTACTGGCTCGAGGGCAGCACCCTGCGCGTCGACCAGGGCGTCTACTTCCTGAAGCGCAAGTCGATCCCGCTCGACCGGGTCACCGACGTGATCCTGGTGCAGGGACCGCTGATGCGCCACTTCGGGATCTGGAGCATCCGCGTGCAGACCGCCGGCATGGGCCAGGGGATTCCCGAGGCCACGTTGTACGGCCTCAGCGACGCGCCCGGTGTGCGGGATCGGTTGCTGGCGGAGCGCGACCGCGCCGCCGCCGGCCGCCCGATCGGCTAGAGTGGATCCCGGCCCGCGTGGGCCGCGATTCCCTGCAACGCAGCCGGCCGCGCGCGCCAATGGACATCGGGAGGTGAACCCCGTGCGTGCTCTGCGACCGGCCCTGCTCCTCGTCGCGCTCTCCGGCCCGGCATTCTCCGGCGTGATCGTCGTCGACGCGGGCGGCGGAGGCCAATTCACCGTGCTGCAGGCGGCCGTCGACGCCGCGCAGGACGGCGACGTCCTCCTCGTACGCTCGGGGACGTACGCCACGTTCGCGATCGCCGACCGCTCGGTGACCGTCGCCGCCGACCAGGGCGCGGTGGTCGAGATCCTGGGCGCGGTGCGCATCCGCAACTTGTCTCCCGGACGCACGGCGGTGCTCTCGGGCCTCTCCGCGCGAGGCTCGGGCCTGACCGAACCGCAGCGACACGGCCTGTTCCTGACCTCGAACGCGGGCAGCGTGCGCATCCAGGACTGCAGTTTCGAAGGCAGCGGCGGCGTGCCCGCGTGGTACCGGGCCGGGTACGCGGGCGCCGTGGTGCGCGATTGCGCCGACGTCGCACTGAACGCCACGTTCCTTCTCGGGGGAGCCGCCGGGGGCGGCGAGATCGACACACCCAGCATCCCGCGCTCGGGCGCCGGGCTTCACGTCGAACGCAGCACGGTCAACGTGCACGCCGGCGCCTGCACGGGCGGCTCGGGGCTCGATCTGGGCCCCCACGGCACCACCGCCGGGTGGGACGGAGGCGACGGCGGACCCGGGCTGGTGGCGAGCGACGCTACGGTCGTGGCGAGCGGCAGCTTGCTGCGGGGAGGACGCGGCGGAAACGCTGCCTGGTTCGCACCGCTGTTCGGCGCGGGCGGGCGTGGCGGCAACGGTGCGGAGCTGACCGCGTCCACCGCTTACCTGCTCGACACGCCCACGCTCGCGGGCGCTGGGGGCTGGGGCACCATGGGCTCCATCTACTTCCCCACCACCGACGGCGCGCCCGGGCAGGCGCGCGTCGGCGCGAACTTCGTCGACTGGGCGGGATCCGCGCGTTACCTGCTGGGACCCGGGCCGCGGCGCGAAGGCGAGACGCTGACGCTCACGCTGCAGGGCCCGGCCGGCGACGACGCCGCGTTGGGCTTCGCCGCGGACGCGGACTACGTGCTGCTGCCGCCGGCCTCCGGCGCGTGGCTGCTGGAGCGACCGCGGCCGCCGCAGGTGACGCGCTACCTCAGCGTCGGCACCGTCCCGGCCTCCGGTCTGCTGGCGTGGTCGCGCGCGGTGCCGGAACTGGGCGTGGGCGTCGCCACGCGCCTCGTGCACGTGCAGGCGCTGTGCATCGACGCCGCGGGCAACCGGTTCCTCTCGGGAGCGCGTGTGTTGATCCAACTCGACCAGGCGTTGTAGCCGCGGGCGCCGAGCCCGACCTCACGCTCGGGGCCACGGCGCCGATCGGCCCCGGGATTGCGATCGTGCTCGGACCGCAGGCGCGGTCGCGGAGCCCCGACCCTTGACCCGTGCGGCCCAAGGCCGGCACACGGCCCATCCAAAAAGGTGGAATCGGACCAACGAACCGGCCGCGGCCGGACAAACTGGTCACGGGCAGACCAGGAGGTGTCTTCGATGTGGATCCGAACGGTTCTGGGATTCGCCTTCGCACTCTTCGCCTCGGCCACGATTGGCCGCGCCCAAGCCGAGCCCAACGACACGTGCGCGACCGCCAGCGTGCTCGGCCCGGGCACCTACCCCGGGCTCGTGTCCGAGGACTACTACAACCCGCCCTGCTGCGAGGCGACCGACTTCGACTTCTACCGCATCACGCTGCAGCCGGGCGAGGAGTTGCGGTTCACGTGCACGCGGGTCGGTTCGAGCGGGCAGCCGGCGACCTTGTACGTGACGCTGCGGCACATCGTGTCGGGCTGTCCGGGCACGTACCTGGGCCAGGCCTTCCTCAACACGGGCACGATCACCCTCTCGAACACGGACGCCGTCGCGCGCGACTACGTCGTCGACATCTACGCCTGGCTGACGGCGGAAGGCTACGCCACGATCACCTACGACCTGGAAGTGTTGATCCGTCCGAACTGCGCGACCGCGCCGGACGACCGCTATGAGACCCCGCCCGGACTGCCGGGGACTCCGATCGGGTTCGGGACGCATCCGAACCTCTTCGCCCGGTACCACAACGACGACGTGTACACGCTGCGGCTCCCGGCCGGCACGACGATCAGCGTGCGCGTGGACCTCGTCCACGCGCTGGGTGACCTCGACCTCAGCGTGTCCGACAATGCCGCCAGCGCGAGCTCGACGACGCTCACGAACCAGGAAGTGGTGACCTTCACGCGCACGCAGCCGGCCGCTCTGGACGAGGTCTTCCTCCGCGTCGCTCCCAAGCCGGGCGCGTTCACCGTGTGCAACACGTACGCCCTGACCATCGACGTCATCGCGCCTCCGCTCGGGACGAGCTACTGCCTGGCGGGCGTGAACGGCTACGGCACCGAAGCACGCATCCTGCCCGAGGGCTCGAGCAGCGTGACGGCAGGCAATCTGGCCTTCTGGTGCCAGGCCTTCCCGGCGGCCAACCCCTCGCTGCTCGTCGCCGGAACCCAGCAGACGCAGGCACCGTTCGGAGACGGCTGGCGCTGCGTCAGCGGCACCGTCGTGCGCCTGCGCAGCGGTTCCGCGTCGAGCGGCGTCGCCGTCCTGACACCGGACTTCGCGACGGCGCCCGGCTCGGCGATCACGCCGGGAACGACCTGGAACTTCCAGGTGTTCTACCGCGACCTGACGCTGCCCGGCGGCGCCGGGTTCAACCTCACGGACGGGATCGCGATCCCGATGACGCCCTAGCCGCCCGCGTCAGGGCGACTCGCTGGCCGTCGGCTCGGGATCCAGGTCGAGCGCCACCGCGGCGGCGTAGACCACGGCCGCGATGCGCACCGCGTCGTTGACCTGCGCCTCGTTGGCGCCCAGTTCCAGGAGCGACTTCTCGTGGCTGCGCACGCAGCCCTCGCAACCGTGGTAGGCCGACACCGCCAGGCACATCAGCTCGAAGTCGAGCTTCGACGTCTGCGGCTGCGCCATGCGCTGCATGCGCAGGCGCGCCGGCTGTGCCTGGTACTCCGGCTTCCCGATCATGTGGCGGAAGCGGTAGTAGACGTTGTTCATCGCCATCAGCGCCGCCGCCGCGCGCGCGTCCTCGATCCAGCCCCCGGGCAGCAGCGCCGCGTCGGCGGTCAGCGCCTCGAGCAGCTCCTTGTTGCGCGCCACGCAGGCCACGGCCAGCGCGACGCCCAGGCGCTGCTCGGCCGACAGGTTCCCGTCGTCGAGCACCGTCTGCAGGTTCAGGCGGATGTCCTTCGCGGCGTCGGGGATCGAGGTCCCCAGGTCTCTCACGTTGTCCATGCTCGGGTCTGTGTCGTTGTGGAGCCGGGCGCGGGAGCCGCGCCCGGCAGGGTTCTTCTTCGGACGTTCCTCAGGCCGGCTGCAGCGTCTTCTCGCCCGGCTTCCAGTTGCAGGGGCACAGCTCGTCCGTCTGCAGCGCGTCCAGGGTGCGCAGGACCTCGTCCACGTTGCGGCCGACCGACAGGTCGTTGACGGCCACGAAGCGGATCACGCCCTCGGGGTCCACCAGGAAGGTCGCGCGCAGGGCCACCTGGGCCTTGGGGTGCAGGATGCCCAGTGCCTGGGCGAACTCGGGCGTGAGGTGCAGCATCGCGAAGGGCAGGTCCTTCAGCTCGGGGTGCTGCTGGCGCCACGCCAGGTGCGAGTACTCGTTGTCCGTGCTGCCGCCCAGGATCACGGCGTCGCGCTCGCCGAACTTGGGGGCGGCCTTCCCGAACGCGGCGATCTCGGTCGGGCAGACGAACGTGAAGTCCTTCGGCCAGAAGAACAGCACCAGCCACTTCCCCTTGTGGGTCTTGTGCGTGATGGTCTGGAATTCCTGGCCCTTCTTGAGGGACACGCAGGCCTCGAGCGCGAACTCCGGCAGCCGGTCTCCGACGGTCAACATGGTCATCTCTCCTGCTCCCCAGCGGGAGCGCTTGGTCTTCAGGTTGTACCCCGCGGCGCGCCGGACGGCTCGCCTGCGGGGCGGGTCGCCGCGACCGTTCCGGGCGTCCACGCGGACGCCATCCCGTTCCTCGGATCGATCGCGGCGCGTACATCCTCGTCGCGCGCGGGCCCCGGATCGAATCGGTTGTGCGCATCGGAGCGATCGACGCAGCCTATCGGCCGCGCTGCTCAGCGCGACCGGCCCGGCGCGGCGGCGAGCGCGGCCCAGCAGCCCTCGATCCCCGCGCGCAACCCGACGCGCGGCGCGAAGCCCAGCGCGCGCAGGCGCGTGACGTCGGGCACGCGCCGCGCCACGGAGCCGTCCGGGGCGGGCCGCGCGTCGATGCGCGGGCGATGGCCGCTGACCTCGAGGCACAGCTCGACGAGGCGTTCGATGCGCACCTCCTCGTCGTGCCCGATGTTCCAGATCCCGCCGCCCGCGTCGCGGCCGGCGCGCGCGATCCGGTGCAGCGCGCGGCCCGCGTCGTCGACGTGCAGGAAGCTGCGCGTCTGCTCGGGGCCCAGCACCACCAGCGGATCCTCGCGCCGCAGGCAGCGGCCCAGGATCTCGGGAACCACGTGCGTGGGCGGCATGCGCGGGCCGTAGACGTTGTGCAGGCGCGCCACGATCGGCGCGAAGCCGAACGTGCGCGCCGCGGCGAAGACCGCGGCCTCGCCCGCCAGCTTGCTGGCCGCGTACGACCAGCGCGGCAGGATCGGATCGGCGATGCCCAGCGGGACGGTCTCGGGCGTCGGCAGCGGCGCCCAGCCGCGCTCGACCGCGAAGGCGTAGGACTCGCTGGAGCCGGCGAACAGGAACGCGCGCGACCCCGAGCGCCCGGCCCACTCCAGCACGTCGAGCGTGCTGCGCAGGTTCTCGGAGATCGTCTGCCAGGGATGCTCGGCGACGTGGCGCACGCCCAGCACCGCGGCGAAGTGCGCGACCACGTCGAACGCGCCCAGGTCGGGCAGTCCGACGCGCGCGAGATCGGCCTCGATCACGCGCAGGCGCCCGGGGTTGCGCGCGGCCAGGTCGCCGAGCTCGCCCAGGCCGCCCTTGCGGCCGTCGTCCACCGCCACGACCTCCGCGCCGTCTTCCAGACAGCGCAGGGTGTAGGCCCAGCCGACCAGTCCCGCCGCGCCCGTGACGAGGTGGCGTTCGCTCACGCGCCGCCTCCGCGCACCGTCGGAACGTCGCCGCGGCCGTAGACGAAGGTCGCGACGCCGCGCGCGGCGAGTTCCTTCTCGCAGGCCGGCGCCGCCGCGTTCCACGGGTCGATCAACAGGCCGCCCGCGGGGAGCTCGCGCGCGAGGAGCGGCGCGAGCTGCGCCGCGTATTCCGCGTCCGGCAGGCAGACGACGGCGATGCGCGCGCCCGCGAGCGCTTCGGCCGCGCTCCCCGAGAGCGGCACCTCGGCCAGCTCGGGCCATTCCCGCGCCAGCGGGTCGTGCGCGCGCACGGCGACGCCCTCGGCCAAGAGCGCGCGACCCAGCGTCTCGGACGGCGAGCTGCGCGTGTCCTCGACGCCCGCGCGGTACGTGATGCCGAACAGCGCGGCCGACAGGCCGCGCAGGCGTCCGCCGAAGTGCCGGCGCGCGGCCTCCAGCGCGCGCAGCGGCATCGTCTCGTTGATCAGGATCGCCTGGCGCGAGAACGGCAGCTCGGCCTCGACGTCGAGCAGCGCCTCGGCGCCCCAGGCGGCGAGCAGCGCGTCCTTCGTCAGGCAGTAGCCGCCCACGCCCAGGCCCGGCAGCATCAGGTTGTCGTGCGTGCCCTTGCGCACGCGGATCGAGCGCACGACGTCGAACAGGTCGACGCCCGCGCGCTCGGCGAGGCGCGCCCACTCGTCGACGAAGGCGATGTTGGTCGCGCGGTAGGCGTTCTCCAGGAGCTTCGCCATCTCAGCCGCGCGCGTCGAGCGGTGTTGCCAGGCCGGGAAGCGCTCGAGGTCCATGACCTGCGCCAGGAAGGCGCGCGTGCGCTCGGTGCTCCGCGCGTCGATGCCGGCGAACGAGCGCGGCGTCTTGTGCACGGACTCCAGGTAGCAGGGCCCGGGCGTGACGCGCTCGTAGCAGTAGGCGTACAGCGGCGGATCGCGCTCGACGTCGCGGCCCGCGCGCGCCGCGCCGCGGCACAGCGCGGGGTACAGGACGCGGTCGCTGGCGCCCACCGGCAGCGTGCTCTCGACGATCACCAGCGCGTTGGCACGCAGGTGCTCGCCGACGGTCTCCAGCGCGCGCTCGCAGCCGCCCAGGCGGCAGTCCAGCTCGGCGGTCTGACCCGCGGCGCGCGCGAGGTCCACGTTGAGGCACACGAGGACCACGTCGGCCTGCGCCACGACCGTCGCGTCCGTCGTCGCCGCGATCCGCGGCGGTCGCTCGGCGGCGGCCGCGGCCAGCGCGGCGTCGACCGCCGGATCCTGCGCCACGAAGGGCGCGCGCCCCGCCGCCAGCGCCGCGGCCTTGCGCCGGCCCTCGGGCGAGTCCTGCTCGACGCCCACGATCAGGAAGCCCGCGCCGCGCCGCACCTGCGCCAGCGAGGCCGCCACGGCGGTGCCCACGAAGCCCAGGCCCAGGACGACGGCGACCTCGCGGCCCTCGCCGCGCGCGGCGCGGACGAGTTCGTCGATGCGCGCGCGGTTCACGGCCGCACGAGCCCCAGCTTGAGCCCCAGTCCCAGGCGGATCTTGCACCACGCGATGCGGATGCCGTCGCGCGGCTTGGCGCCCGGGACGGCGAAGGGCACGGTGATCGGGACCTCGACGATGCGGAGCTTGCGGTGCAGCGCGCGCAGCATGATCTCGCTCTCGACCTCGTAGTGCGACGAGCGGATCGGCATGTCGAACAGCACCGGCGCCAGGAACGCGCGGTAGCCCGTCTCGGTGTCGGTGATCCAGCGCCAGGTGACGGCGAACGACAGGAGGCGCAGGACGTAGTTGCCGAACGTGTTGATGCGCGACGTGCGCAGCGTCCCCAGCATGCGCGACCCGGAGACCACGTCGGCCTCGCCGCGCAGGAGCGGGGCGAGCAGCGTCGGCATCTCCTCGGGCAGGTGCTGGCCGTCGGCGTCGAGCATCACCACGATGTCCGGGTTCAGCGCGCGCGCGGCCTCGATGCCGCGCACGACGGCGTGCCCCTTGCCGCGCTGCATCGAGGGCTCGGGCACGATGGCGCCCGCCGCGCGCGCCGCGGCGCCCGTGCCGTCGCGCGAGCCGTCGGCGACCACGATCACCTGGTCGGCGTGGGGCTGCGTGCGGGCCACGATGTCGGCGATGCCGCGCTCGAGCTGGTAGGCCGGCAGGATGGCCACGACACGGCTGCGGACGGGGGCCGGCGGGCTCAACGCGGCCCTCCGGGGGGCGTGTTCCGGGCGCTGTAGGGCATGGGCAGGGCCCCACATCTTGGCATCCCGCGGCGTCCGCCGCGATCCCGCGCCCGCGCCCGGCCGCGCAGGCCCGCGCGGGGCGCTCCGGGCCGCCCGCGCGGATCCGCGCTTGACCTCGCGCGGCGGGGTGTTGGGATCACGGCCCATGCCCGCCATCGACGTCAGCGCGCTGAGCCTCGCCGAGCTGCGGTACGCCGTCGCGCTGGCCGAACACGGCCACTTCGGCCGCGCGGCGAGCGCGTGTCACGTCACGCAGCCGACGCTGTCGGGCCAGATCAAGAAGCTCGAGACCACGCTGCGCGCGCGGCTCTTCGAGCGGACGAGCAAGCGCGTGCACACCACGCCGCTGGGCGCGGAGATCGTCGAAGCCGCGCGGGCGGTGCTCGACGGCGTGGACGCGATCGCCGACCTGGCGGACCGCCGCCGCGAGCCGCTCTCGGGGCCGCTGCGCCTCGCGATGATCCCGACGCTGGGGCCCTACTACCTGCCGCGCATCGCGCCGCTGCTCGCGCGCGAGTTCCCGCGCCTCGCGGTGGTGTTCCGCGAACTGAAGACCTCCGACCTCCTGGCCGAGATCGCGCGGCGCGAGCTCGACGCGGGCATCCTGGCGCTGCCCGTGGCGACGCGCGGCCTGGAAGTCGAACCGTTGTTCGACGAGCCGTTCTGGGTCCTCGCGCCCGCCGGCCACAGGCTCGCGCGACTGAAGGCCGTGCGCGAGGAGCAGCTCGGCGGCGAGCGCGTGCTCTTGCTCGACGAGGGGCACTGCCTGCGCGACCAGGCGCTCGAGATCTGCCAGGACGCGCGCCCCGCCGCTCCCGGAGGCGCCGATTTCCGTGCCACCAGCATCGAGACCCTGCGGCACATGGTCGCGGCCGGGATGGGCGTGACGCTGCTGCCGGCCCTGGCCCTGGGCGAGCCGGCGGTCGCGGCGGCCGCCGCGCGGCCGTTCGCCGACCCGCAGCCGGGCCGCCGCATGGCGCTGGTGTGGCGCCGCTCCCACCCCCGCGGCGCGGATCACCGACGCCTCGCGGCCTTCCTGCGCACCCATCTGCCGCCCGGCGTCTCGGCTCCGGGAAGCTGAGGACCGGGGTCGGAACCCCGGCAGGGCGGCGTTCGAACCGCCTCCGGGGGGATCTCTGGCGGGTGTCTCGGGCTGGATTGCCCGCCGATCCGGGTGGCGAGTACCCTGTGGCCTCCCCCCGGGCGTCGGAACCCGCGGCGACGCGCTCGCCAAAGGCCCCCCAGCCCCGTTCCCAAGTTCCGCACCCAAGCAACCACGGATGGCCGGCCCGCCGGACCACCGAAGGAATTGAACTCGCAATGAAAACCACGTTCGCCCTGCTCGCTCTGCTCCCCTGCCTCGCCCTGTCTGTCGAGGCGAGGTCCCCCGCCGCCACGCAGCCCGTCTCGGCCGAAGAGGCCGTCCCGTCGCTGCGCGCGCGGTTCAACGCCGCGATCGACGAGCTGAAGGCCAAGGCCTCGGCCGGCAAGATCTCGCGCGCCGAATACCAGAAGGCCCACGACGAGCTGACCAAGGCCGCCCAGGCCTACGAGGCCGAGACCCCGCACGCCCTCGGCACGCGCGAGCGTCTGATGGCGCGCCTCGCCGAGCTCGAGACGAAGGCCCAGACCGCGATGTTCGAGCTGCTCGAGCTCGACATCCTGAAGGACGAGGCCATCGACGCCGAGCTCGACTACGCCATCGCGCGCCTGCGCGCCCGCGCCAGCGCGGGCAAGTGGACCCGCGAGGACTACCAGGCCGTCGTCGACGCCCTGACCGCCCGCGCCAACGCGGCGAAGTCGTGGAACCCCGAGATCGACGCGATCCACGGCCGGTTCGTGACCGAGCTCAACCGCCTGATGGAACGCGCCAAGGCGACGACCCTGAAGGTCGACGAGTTCGAGACCGTGCTCGACCTGGCGACGGAGACCCGTGCTTCGATGGTGCTGGCGCGCCTCGAGAAGCGCGCGCTGGAGAAGAAGGCCATCGACTCGGACTTCAAGGACGTCTCGGCCGTCGTCGCGCGCATCCCCGAGCCCAATGCGGATCTCCTGAAGAAGGTCCAGGCGCGCCTGGACGAGATCAAGGCCGCGCTGGCCGGCGGACGCGTCACCCGCGAGCAGTTCGTCGCCCTGCGTGACGAACTGATGGTCCGCGCGCGCGCGGCCTCCTCGTCGCGCTGAACCGCAGGGGCTCCGGCCCAACCCGCCCGCGCGGCCGCGTGCCGCGCGGGCGGTTCCTTTTCCCGGACCGCGCAGCGCCCGCGGCGACTTGTGTGCCCGCGGCGACTTGTGCGCCCGCGGCTACTTGTGCGCCAGCAGCATCGTCATGCGCCGGCCCATCAGTCGCGGATGCGACTCCACGCGGCTGATGTCGCCCAGCGTCTCGGCGACCTTGCGCATCACCTCGTAGCCGTGCTCGGGGTGCGCCATCTGCCGGCCGCGGAAGATGCACACGACCTGCACCTTGTGACCGTCGGTGAGGAACTTGCGACCCTGGTCCAGGCGGTACGAGAGATCGTGCTCGTCGATGGCCGGCCGCACGCGCAGTTCCTTGAGCAGGCTGGCCTTGGCGTGCGTGCCGCGCTCCTTCTTGCGCTGCGCGTACTTGAACTTGCCGTAGTCGAGGATGCGGCAGACGGGCGGCCGCGCGGTCGGCGAGACCTCGACGAGGTCCAGGCCCGCCTCCTCGGCGCGGCGCATGGCGTCCTGGGTGGTGACGATCCCCACCTGTTCGCCGTTCTGGTCGATCAGCCGGACCTCGGGGATCCGGATCTGGCGGTTGACTCGGTATTCGGTCTGGGTCACTGAGCTCCTGGCACGTCGTTCGGCTTGGGGAATCGGGGGCCGCCGCGCGGGAAGGCGCGGGCCGGCGCCCGCGGTCGGGTCGCGAGGCGCAGCGGCGCCCCGTTGCAGGATAGGTGAGCCCGCGCCGGGCCGCCAGTTCGCCGGTCGGCCGGCGTCACGGCTTCTTCGCGGGGGCGGCGATGCGCACGTGGACCTCGGCCAGCTGCGCGGGGTCGACCTCGGAGGGCGCGCCGCACATCAGGTCGGTGGCCGAGGCGGTCTTGGGGAAGGCGACCATGTCGCGGATGTTGTCCATCCCCAGGGAGAGCGCCGTCAGGCGGTCCAGGCCGATCGCGAAGCCGGCGTGCGGAGGCGCCCCGTAGGACAGCGCCTCGAGCAGGAAGCCGAACTTGCGCTGCTGCTCCTCGGGCGTGATCCCCAGGATCGAGAAGATGCGCTGCTGCACGTCGCTGCGGTGGATCCGCACCGAGCCCGAGCCCAGCTCCCAGCCGTTCATGACCAGGTCGTAGGCGCGCGAGAGCAGGTCCGCGAGGCCGGGATGGTCGGCATCGACGTCGGCGCCGCCCAGGTCCCAATCGACGGGTGCGGTGAAGGGATGGTGCGCGGAGAACCAGCGCTGGCCGTCGGGGTCGCGCTCGAACATCGGGAACTCGGTGACCCACGCGAAACGCCAGGTCCCCGGCTGCGCCAGGCCGAACCGCTTGCCGAGGTGGTTGCGGATCTCGCCCAGACCCTTCCACACCGCCGCGCGCGGGCCCGCCGCGAACAGGCACAAGTCGCCGTCGGCCGCGCCCAGGTGCGCGCGCAGCGCGTCGCCGGCCGCGCCCTTGCAGAAGCGCGCCAGCGGGCCGACGCCGCCGTCGGCCCCCGCGCGCCACCACGCCAGGCCGCCCAGGCCCGCCGCCTTGGCGATCGCGGCGAGGCCGTCCTCGACGTCCTTGCGCGAGAGCTCGTGCGCCTTGGGGACGACCAGCGCCTTGACGCGCCCGCCGCCCGCGACGGTGTCGCGGAACAGCGCGAACTCGCTCGTGCGCGCCCACTCGTCGGCGTTGGACAGCTCCAGCCCAAAGCGCATGTCCGGCTTGTCGACGCCGAAGCGCTCCATGGCCTCGTTCCACGACAGGCGCACGAACGGCGTGGGGATCTCGATGCCCATCGCGTCGCGGAAGGTCTCGGAGAGCACGCGCTCCCAGGCGCGGAACACGTCCTCCTCCTCGACGAAGGACATCTCCATGTCGAGCTGCGTGAACTCGGGCTGGCGGTCGGCGCGCAGGTCCTCGTCGCGGAAGCAGCGCGCGACCTGGAAGTAGCGGTCCAGGCCGGCCACCATCAGGATCTGCTTGAAGAGCTGCGGCGACTGCGGGAGCGCGTAGAACTCGCCCGGGTGCACGCGGCTGGGCACCAGGTAGTCGCGCGCGCCCTCGGGCGTGGCGCGCGTCAGGATCGGCGTCTCGACCTCGATGAAGCCCTGGCGCTCGAACGCGCGCCGCATCGCGTTGGTGAAGCGCGAACGGTGCACGAGGTTGCGCTGCATCTCGGGCCGGCGCAGGTCGAGGTAGCGGTAGCGCAGGCGCGTCTCGAGCGCGACCTCCTCCTCCGTGTCGATCTGGAACGGCGGCGTGCGCGAGCGCGAGAGGATCTCCAGGCGGTCGACGACGACCTCGATCTCGCCCGTCTCGCGGTCGGGGTTGACGTTGGCTGCGTCGCGCGCGACGACCTTGCCGCGGACCGAGATCGTGAACTCGGGGCCCAGCTTGACCGCGTCGGCCAGCTCCGGGCCGAGCACGACCTGGGTGATGCCGTAGCGGTCGCGCAGGTCGACGAAGTAGATGCCGCCGTGGTCGCGGCGCGCCTTCACCCAGCCGTTGAGCGTGACCTCCTGGCCCACGTGCGCGGCGCGCAGGTCGCCGCAGGTGTGGGAGCGGCGCCAGTCGGGAGCGGAGGAGGAGGCGGGCACGTGGGCGGCGGTGCGGGTGGCGGAGCTCATGATCCCTGAGAGATCGGCAGACTACCCTCCACGGGCGTAGTCCCGCGCCTGCAGGCGCAGCAGGGCGCGCCGCAGGCTGATCTCGGCGCGGATCACGTCCAGCGGCTCGCCCGAGGGCAGGCGCGCCTGGTCCAGGCGCTCGCGCGCGCGCTTCTCGGCCTCGCGGGCGCGGGCCTCGTCGACCTCCTCGGGACGCTCGCCGGCCTGCGTCACGACTCGCAGCGTGTCGCCGTGCACCTCGGCGAAGCCGCCGGCGCAGAAGATCACCGACTCCTGGCCGCCCGCGCGGTAGCGCAGGAGGCCCAGGTCCAGGGCCGCGACCATCGGCGCGTGCCGCGGCAGGACGCCCAGTTGCCCGTCGAGGCCCGCGAGGCGCACCGACTCGACCACCTGGTCGAGGACGATCCGCTCGGGGGTGATGACGCGCAGGGTCAGGGTGGCCATCGCTCAGCCCTTCATCTTGCGCGCGCGCTCGACGACCTTGTCGATGCCGCCCTGGTACATGAACGCGCCCTCGGGCAGGTCGTCGTGCTTGCCCTCGATGATCTCCTTGAAGCCGCGCACGGTCTCGGCGCGCGGGACGAAGACGCCCGGCGTGCCGGTGAACTGCTCGGCCACGAAGAACGGCTGCGACAGGAAGCGCTGGATGCGGCGCGCGCGCGCCACGACGCGCTTGTCGTCGTCGGAGAGCTCCTCGACGCCCAGGATCGCGATGATGTCCTTCAGGTCGGCGTAGCGCTGCAGGATGCGCTGCGTCTCGCGCGCGACCTGGTAGTGCTCCTCGCCGACGACCTGCGGGTCGAGCATGCGCGACGTGGACTTGAGCGGGTCGACGGCCGGGTAGATGCCCAGCTCCGAGATCGCGCGGTCCAGGATGATCGTCGAGTCCAGGTGCGCGAAGGTCGCGACCGGCGCGGGGTCGGTGATGTCGTCCGCCGGCACGTACACCGCCTGCATCGACGTGACCGAGCCCTTCTTGGTCGAGGTGATGCGCTCCTGCAGCGCGCCCATCTCGCTGGCCATGGTCGGCTGGTAGCCCACGGCGCTGGGCATGCGGCCCAGGAGCGCGGACACCTCGGAGCCGGCCTGCACGAAGCGGAAGATGTTGTCGACGAAGAGCAGCACGTCCTGGCCCTTCACGTCGCGGAAGTACTCGGCCATCGTCAGGCCCGAGAGCGCCACGCGCAGGCGCGCGCCCGGCGGCTCGTTCATCTGGCCGAACACGAGCACGGCGTTGTCGATGACGCTGGCGGTCTTGCCGTCGGGCGTCTTGTACTGCGCCTCGCTCATCTCGAGCCACAGGTCGTTGCCCTCGCGCGTGCGCTCGCCGACGCCGCAGAACACCGAGAAGCCGCCCTTCTCGACCGCCGTGATGCGGATCAGCTCCTGGATCAGCACGGTCTTGCCCACGCCCGCGCCGCCGAACAGGCCGATCTTGCCGCCCTTGGCGAAGGGGCACAGGAGGTCGACGACCTTGAGGCCGGTCTCGAACACTTCCGAGATCGCCTCCTGCTGGTCGAACTTGGGCGCCGGCCGGTGGATCGGCCACGACTCGCCGGCGGAGAGCGCGCCGCGCGTGATCGTGTCGAGCGGCTGGCCCAGCAGGTTGAAGAGGCGCCCCTTGGTACGCTCGCCGACCGGCACCGAGATCGGGCCGCCCGAGTCGCTGACCGCCATGCCGCGGCGGTAGCCGTCGGTGGAGGCCATCGCCACGCAGCGCGCGACGTCGTTGCCCAGGTGCTGGGCGACCTCCAGGATCAGGTCGTCGCCGCCCGCGGGCGCGGGCACCTTGAGGGCCGAGTAGATGGCGGGCAGCTTCCCGGGCGGGAAGCGCACGTCCACCACGGGCCCGAAGATCTGGGCGATCTGGCCTTCGTTCGCTTTGAGGGTCGTCGTCATGTTCGTTCTGCAGGCTTGGCGTTCGTCCGGCGCGGCCCTCGGGGGCGTGCTCGCCGGCGTGGAGGGGTCAGCGCAGGGCCTCGGTGCCGCCGACGATGTCGAGCAGCTCCTTGGTGATGTTCTCCTGGCGCTTTCGGTTGTAGACCTTGCGCAGCACGTTCCCCATGTTGCGCGCGGCGTCCGTCGCGTTCTTCATGGAGACGCGCCGGCTCGCGAACTCGCTCGTGAGCGACTCGAGCAGCGCGTTGTAGATGCGCGTCTCCAGGTAGCGCGGCACGAGCTGGTCGAAGATGGTCTCGGCGTCCGGCTCGAGGATCAGGTCGCCGCCCGCGCGGCCGCCGGGCTGCGCCTCGGGCAGCGACTCGATCGGCAGGAACGGCATGCGCGTGGGCGTGTAGCGCACCATCGACTCGAACGCGGTGTAGAACACGACCGCGCGCTCGTAGGCGCCGCCCTCGAAGGCCTGCGTGAGCACGCGCGCGGTGCGCGCGGCGCCGCGGTAGTCGGTCTGCTCCAGGGGGGGCTCGACCAGGAAGCGCTCGACCTTGCGGCCGCGCCGCGTGAGGTACTGGTAGCCCTTGCGGCCGATCACGAAGTAGTCGACCTCGCGGCCGGGGTTCTCCTGCAGCCACAGCTCCAGGAGGCGGAACAGGTTGGTGTTGTACGCACCGCACAGTCCGCGGTCCGACGTCACCAGCAGCACGGCGAGGCGCTGCCCCTTCCCGACGCGGAACAAGGGCCGCGCGCTGACCTCCTCGCCCAGGAGCCGCGCCATCCGGCCCACCAGGCCGGTGATCTCCTGCGAGTAGGGCCGCGAGGCCACGGCCTTCTCCTGGAAGCGCCGCAGCTTGGTGCTCGCCACCATCTCCATGGCGCGCGTGATCTGCCGGATGTTTCCGACCGACTTGATCCGGCCGCGCAGGTCGCGAATGGAGGCCATGGCTCAGTTCACTTCTTGGCGGCGATGCCGAGCTGCAGCTTCACGGCGGCGATCACCTTGTCCATCGCGGCGCGCGCGGCGTCGGAGACGGCCTTGGTGTCCTTGATCTCGGTCGCGACCTCGGGGTGCTGCGCGGCCATCGACTCCAGGAAGGCCTTCTCGACCTCCTGCACGCGGCGCGCCGGGACGTCGTCCAGGTGCCCGGCGTTGGCCACGTAGATCACCTCGATCTGCTGCTCGACGGGGAGCGGCACGTACTGCGCCTGCTTGAGCACCTCGGTCAGGCGCTCGCCGCGCGTCAGCTCCTGCTGCGTGGCCTTGTCGAGGTCCGAGCCGAACTGCGCGAAGGCCGCCAGCGCACGGTAGCTCGCCAGGCCCAGGCGCAGGCCGCCCGCGACCTTCTTCATCGCGCCGATCTGCGCGGAGCCGCCGACGCGCGACACCGAGATGCCGGCGTTGACCGCCGGCTTGATGCCCGCGTTGAACAGCGCCGACTCCAGGAAGATCTGGCCGTCGGTGATCGAGATCACGTTGGTCGGGATGTAGGCGGCGACGTCGCCCTCCTGCGTCTCGACGATCGGCAGGGCGGTGATCGATCCGCCGCCCTTCTTGAAGCGCGGGTTGATCTTGGGGGCATCGCGGCTGATCTTCGCCGCGCGCTCCAGGAGGCGGCTGTGCAGGTTGAACACGTCGCCCGGGAACGCCTCGCGTCCCGGCGGGCGGCGCAGGAGCAGCATCACCTGGCGGTAGGCCAGCGCCTGCTTGTACAGGTCGTCGTAGAAGATGACGACGTGACGGCCCTCGTCGCGGAAGCGCTCCGCCATCGTGACGCCGGCGTAGCACGCCAGGTACTGCATCGAGGCCTCGTCGATGGCCGCGGCCGCGACGATGATCGTGTACGGCATCGCGCCGTAGCGCTCGAGCTTGCGCTGCACGTCGACGATCGTGGACTGCTTCTGCCCGACCGCGACGTAGATGCAGATCACCTGCTCGGGGTTCTTGGGGTCCCCGCCGCCGGTGGTCTTCTGGTTGATCATCGTGTCGACGCACAGCGCGGTCTTGCCGGTCTGGCGGTCGCCGATGATCAGCTCGCGCTGGCCGCGGCCGATCGGGATCATGGCGTCGATGGCCTTGATGCCGGTCTGCAGCGGCTCCTTGACCGGCTCGCGCTCGACGACCGACGGCGCCGGCGACTCGATCGTGCGCAGGTCGGCGTCGGTGGTGCCCAGCGGGCCCTTGCCGTCGAGCGGATCGCCCAGCGCGTTGACCACGCGGCCCAGCAGGCGGTCGCCGGTGGGCACGGAGATGACGCGGCCCGTCGCGCGGACGGTGTCACCCTCCTTGACCTTCGTGGCGTCGCCCAAGAGCACGCAGCCGACGTTGTCCTCCTCGAGGTTGAGCGCGACGCCGCGCACCCCGCCGGGGAACTCGAGCAGCTCGTTCATCACGCAGTCGTCGAGTCCGAAGACGCGCGCCACGCCGTCGCCCACCGACAGCACGGTGCCGATGCTCTGCAGGGCGGTCTCGCCTTTGTACTTCTCGATCTCCTTCTCCAGGATCGAGGTCACTTCGGCCGGTCGCAGTTCCATGGCTAGTTCGTCCCTCGTTGGCTCTTGCCTTCGGTGTTCCGTGCGCCCAGCGGCGCTTCGAGCAGGTTCCGGCGCAGTCCATCCAGCCGGCCCTTCAGGCTCGCGTCGAGCATCCGGTTCCCCGCGATCACGCGCACGCCGCCGACCAGTTCGGGGACCACGCGGTTCGTGAGGAGCAGTTCCTTGCCGAGCCGGGCGCCGATGGAGCGCGCCAGGCCCTTCAGCAGCGCGTCGTCGACCGGCCGCGCCGATTCGACCACGCCCTCGACCTGGTTCTGCTCCTCCAGCGTGCGGCGGTGGAACGCCGCGGCCAGCGAGAGCAGCACGGCCTCGCGGCCGCGCTCGAAGCACAGGTCGACGAAGTTGCGCGTCAGCTGGTGCGCGCCGGCGAGGGCCGGCTCGAGCGCCGCGCGCCGTTCGGCGCGAGCGATGCGCGGGTTGGCGATGCGCCGCGCCAGCTCGGGCTGACGCAGCGTCGCCTGGATGCGGCCCACGTCCGCCACCACGGCGGCCAGCGCGGACTTGCGCTGCGCCAGGCCGTAGAGCGCGCCCGCCCAGCGCACGGTGACGGGGTCGAGGATCACGCCGGGCGTCCCTTGGCCGATCCGGCCACGAGCTCCTCGACCAGGCGCCGGTCGTCCGCCGCGTCGACGCGCCGCTGCAGCACCTGTCCGGCCGCGTGCAGCGAGAGGTCGACGACCTGGTTGCGGATCGCTCCGAGCGCCTTCTCCTGTTCGGTGGCGATCTCGGCCTTGGCCCGCGCGAGGAGCGCCGCCGCCTCGCGCGCGGCGTCGTCCTTGAGCTTGCGCTCGACGTCCTCGGCGCGCGCGCGCGCCGCGTCCACGAGCTTGGCCGCCTCGGCGCGCGCCTCGCGCAACTGGTTCTCGACCGCGACGCGGGCGTTCTCGGCCTCGCGGCCGGCGCGCTCGGCCGCGGCGAGGCCCGCCGCCGCCTTCTCGTCGCGCTCTTCCAGGGCGCGCGTCACCGGGCCCATGACCATCTTCCAGATCGGCAGCAGCGCTGCCGCGAAGATGAGCAGGGTCCAGAACGTGCCTCCGGCTCCATCCAGGCTCAGCGGATTGAAGCCGCCTTCGGAGAGGAGCAGGAACGTGGGGAAGGCCATGGTGGGTTCTCCTGGTTGGACGGGGCGCCGCGCCCGGTCGGGGCACGGCGCGGCCGTCCGGCCGGGGATCAGAGGATCATGATCAGCAGCGTGATGACGATGGCGAACAGCGCCACGCCCTCGATCAGCGCGGCCATGATGATCGAGCTGCCGCGGATCTCGGCCGAGGCCTCGGGTTGGCGCGCGATCGCCTCGGCGCCCGAAGCGCCGATGCGGCCGATGCCCATGCCGGCGCCGATGACGGCCAGTCCTGCGCCCAGTCCAGCGCCCATGCGGGCCAGTTCAGTTCCTTCTGCAATCATGAGGATTCGTTCTCTTCTGGGGATGAGCGCGGATCGGAGGATCCGCGCCGGTCTTGGAAGTGGTGGGACGCCCCGCGCGCTCAGTGCTCGGGGTGGATGGATGCCTGGATGAACATGATCGAGAGCATCGTGAACACGTAGGCCTGCAGCATCGCCACGAAGGCCTCGATGATCATGATGAACACGGCGAAGCCGACCAGCACGGGCGAAGTCGCCCAGGCGACCATGTCGCCGGCCATGCGCGCGGCCACGAACAGGAGGCCCATGAACGACAGCACGACCATGTGGCCGCCGGTCATGTTCGCGAAGAGGCGGATCATGAGGGCGAACGGCTTGACCAGGATGCCGACGAACTCGACCACGAACATGATCGGCCAGATCGCCGCCGGCACATGCGGCACGAGGTTCTTCCAGTAGGCCACGGGGCCCTGCGCGATCATCCCGCCGAACAGCATCACCAGCAGGGTGGTCGTGGCCAGGCCCGCGGTCACGAACACGCTCGCGGTCGCGGTCGCCGAACCCGGCACGAGGCCCAGGAGGTTCATGAACAGGATGAAGAAGAACAGCGTCAAGAGGTAGGGCAGGAACTTGCGCCCCACCTCGCGGCCCATGACCGGGTAGACCATGTCGTCGCGCACCCACAGCGCGAAGCCCGCGAAGAGGCGCGACGTGACGTCGCCCTTGCCGGTCTTCAGGTAGCCGGGCACGCCCGAGAAGCACACCGCGATCAGCACGACCGCCAGCACCTGGAAGATCTGCAGGTTCGTCAGCGCGATCTGGACGCCGCCCTTGTGCGGGTCGCCGTCGAAGGCCGCCGGCAGGAAGCCCGCGTCGAACGAGAACAAGGCCTGCGCCGCTTCGCCCGTGCCGGTCACCAGCGGCGCCGGCACGAGGTGCGAGAACAGCGTCAGGAAGATGTTGGGCGAACTGTGGTGCGGCGTGTACGCCGCTGCGAACAGCACGCCCGCGACGATGAGGCCCAGGCAGATCAGGGGTCGGACGAGGTTCACGGTGCGCGCGCCTCCCGAGCCGCGCCGACCGGCGTGCTGCGCGCCGGGTCCAGGGTCCGCAGGGTCTCCCAGGTGGCCGGCGCCAGCACCAGGAGCGCAGCGCCCGCGAATCCCAGGAGGAACGCGACGGCGTCGAGCGCGCCCGCGAAGGGCTCGACGAAACGCACGAGCAGCGTCAGCGCGAGCATCGCGCAGGCCTTGAGCAGGAACCCGCCCAGCACGGCGTGGATCACGAGGCCCGGGCGCCGCCGCGCGGCGCGGCGCTGCACGATCATCGCCAGGCCCGCGACGGTCGCGCCCGCCAGGTAGCCGGCCAGAGCGCCGCTGCCCGTGCTGCCGCCCAGCGCCCAGGCCGTCAGCACGGCCGCGCACAGGCCCGCCAGCGTGGTCAGCGTGGTGAGGTTCATTCAGGCGGCCTCTTGGAAGCGCGCCCGGCTCCGCGCGCCGGCGGAACCGAGCGCACGATCTTCACGAACCCGCCCGCGGCGCCGATCAGCACGCCCGCGACCAGGAGCCAGGGCAGCGTGCCGAGCACCGAGTCGAGCCACCAGCCCAATGCGCCCAGCACCGCCATGGTCATGGCGAACTGCAGGCCCAGCCCCGCGAAGCGCCCGAGCTCGCGCAGCTCCCCGGCGCTCGCCGGTCTTCGTTCCGGTCGCATCGCCTGGGTGCCGCCGCTGGGTGTGCTCCGCCGGGCTCCGGCCGGTGCCGCGGAGCGCGGCGGCGGTGGAGGGATTCGGCATCGATCGAGGGGGCGCGGGGCGGGACTCGCGCGCTGCGAGACCGTCCGCTGATTTAGGGCGAAGAATGTAAGGATCGGCACCCCCGCGTCAACCGCGCGGACGCAGAATCGCGCGGCAACCCGGGTCGCGCCGCGCCGCTGGAGCGCGGCGACCGCCAGCGCTATCCTCGCGGGGCTTGCCTCCGGCCGCTCGACGCGGCGCGCAGGCCCCGGCCCGCCGCGGCCGGCCGACCCTCACCACGCGGATCTCCCGCCACACCGACCCCACCGTCGCCCGATACCACGATGCTCGAACGCACCCTCGTCCTCCTCAAGCCCGATTGTGTCCAGCGCGGACTGTGCGGCGAGATCCTCGCGCGCTTCGAGCGCAAGGGCCTGCAGGTCATCGGCCTCAAGCTGCGCCAGTTCCCCAAGCCGCTGATCGAGAAGCACTACGCGGTCCACAAGGAGCGGCCCTTCTACCCCAACCTGGTGCAGTTCATGACCAGCGGTCCCGTCGTCGCGCTGGCCCTCGCCGGCAAGGACGCGATCGAGGTCGTGCGCAACCTGGTCGGCAAGACCAACGCGCGCCAGGCCGCGGCGGGCACGATCCGCGGCGACCTGGGCATGAGCTTCTCCAACAACCTGATCCACGCCTCGGACGGTCCGGAGGCCGCGGCCGCGGAGCTCGCGCTGTTCTTCGCCGAGCCCGGCGACCTGGTCGAGTGGACGCCCGTGTCGCTGCCCTGGATCTACAACGTCCAGGAAGAGCTCCGCTGAACGCGCAGCGCCTGGGCGCCGCGCACGTCGGCGAGCTGGTGCGCGAGATCGATCCGCTCGTGCGCGGCCTGTGCGTGCGCGAAGTCGTCGCGCTGCCGCCGCGCGACGTCGTCCTGGTGCTGGCGCGCGACGCGGACGGGCCGCCCGACTGGCGTCTGCGCGTCTCGGCCGACGGAGACGCGCCGCGCCTGCACCTGCAGCGCGGACGCTTCGAACGGCACACCGGTCCCGTCGGGCCGTTCTTCCGCGCGCTGGCGCAGGAACTCGGCGGCGCGGCCGTGCGCGGGCTGACGCAGGTGGCCGGCGACCGCATCGCGGCGCTCGAGTTGCGCGCGGCCGACGGCACGGCGCGCACGCTGATCGCGGAGCTCGTCGGCCGGCACGCCAACCTCGTGCTGCTCGGTCCCGGCGGCACCGTGCTCGCGCTGCTCGTGCCCGCGCCGCCGGGCAAGGACGACGCGCGCCTCGTCGCGGGGCGGCCCTACGCGCCGCCGCCGGGGCGCGCCGCCGGCGCCGCCGATCCGCCGATCGCCGAGCACTTCCCCGCGCCCGCGGACGCCGTGCCGCTGCGCCGCGACCAGGACGCCGATCCCGCGCCGCTCTCGTGGATCGTCGAGCGGTCGCTGGGCGTCCAGGCCGAGGAGGGCCGGCGCGCCGACCTCGTGCGGCGCCTCGTCGAGCGCGTCGAACGCAAGCACAAGAACGCGACGGCCCTGCTGCGCGGCCTCGAGAGGCGCCTGGAGGCCAGCGCGCAGGCCGAGCGCGTGCGCCAGGACGGCGAGATCGTCAAGGCGCACCTCGCCGCGCTGCGCCGCGGTCAGCGCGTGCTCGAGGCGCCGGACCTGTTCGACCCCGACATGGCCCTCCGGAGGATCGAGCTCGACCCCAAGCTCTCGCCGCACGAGAACCTCGAACGCCTGTTCGATCGCGCGCGCAAGCTGGACCGCGCGCGCGAGGCGGTGGCGGGCGAGATCGCGCTCGCCGCCGCGCGCGTCGACGAGCTCTCCACGCTGCTCGAACGCGCGCGCGCGCCGGACGCCGACCTCGATGCGCTGGAAGCAGAGGCCGTCGCCGCGCGTCTGCTCGACCCCGCGCAGGACGCCGCGCCGCGCCGCAAGGAGAAGCCCGCGCCGCGCGTCCCCTACCGCACCTACGCGGGCGCCGCGGGCGGCGAGATCCGCGTGGGCCGCAATGCCCGCGACAACGACGACCTGACCTTCCACCACGCGCGCGGCAACGACGTCTGGCTCCACACCGCCGACGCGCCCGGCAGCCACGTCGTGCTGCGCGTCGAGAAGGGCGCCGAACCGCATCCCGAGGAGCTGCTCGACGCCGCGCACCTGGCGGTCCACTTCTCGCCCCTCTCGGGGGCGCGGCGCGCCCGCGTGCACGTCGCGCGGCGCAAGGAGGTCCACAAGCCACGCGGCGCCAAGCCCGGCCTGGTCACGCTCTCGGGCGGCAAGGTCCTGGAACTGCGTCTGCAACCCGAGCGACTGCAGCGTCTATTGCGGGCCCACCGCCCACCCGGCCCCGAACCCTCCTGACGCGCGCGCGGTCCCCGCGCCCCGCTCGGGTACGATCCGCCGTCCTCGACGAGGTCCGCACGATGCCCAAGATGCCCCGCCTGGCCCGCTCCCTCCCGCTCCTCGTGTTGCTCGCGCTCGGCGCGTGCGCCAGCGAGGAGGCCGCCCGCCGCAAGAACCTGATCGAGCTCTACACCGGCAACGCCGAAAGCTACTACCAGCTCGGCGAGCACCAGCGCGCCATGGGACAGGCGATGAAGGGCCTGGACCTGGAACCGGAGAACGAGAAGCTCAAGCTCATCCTGGGCTGGAGCCTCCTGCGGCAGGGGCGGACCGACGACGTCCGCCACGCCGAGCGCGTGTTCCGCAGCCTGCCCGAGTCGAAGGACTTCCGCGCGCCGCTGGGTCTCGCGCAGGCGCTCGAACGCCAGGGCACGGCGCACGACGAGGCCGCCGACCTGATCGAGGGCGGGAAGCGCGTGACGGAAGCGCGCGATCCCGCGGCGCGCGTCTCCGAGCTGCGCGCGCGCAGCCTGAGCCTGTGGACCGAGTCGCTCGACTGGTACACGCGCGCCCTCAAGCTCCAGCCCGGCCACGTGGACACGCTCAACGGCCTGCAGCGCGTCGAGTCGCTGCTGGGTCATCCCGAGGCGAGCCTGGCGTGGTCGGAGAAGCTGATCGAGGCGCTCACGACCGACCGCGCGTTCTGGCAGCAGCGCGTGCTGCGCCCGGGCGTCGAGCAGCGCCAGGAGGACGAGTTCCGTCGCGAGTTGCGCAAGATCACCGAGCTCGAGGTGCTGACGCGCGCGCACGCCGCGCGCACGCTGCGCGACCTGGGGCGGGCCGAAGCCGCTGTCGCGCACCTGGACGCCGCGCTGGCCCTGTCGCCCGGCGAAGCCAAGCTCTACGGACTGCGCGGCCAGGCCCGCAGCGACCTGGGGCAGTGGGACGCCGCGATCCAGGACCTCGACCGCTTCATCGCGCTTTCGACCGCGGGCTTCGACGACCCCGACATCCAGCGCGCCTGGGAGCTGCGGCGCTCGTGCGAGTCGGCGCAGAGCGCGCGGCGCCAGCCCTGACGCCGGGCCGGCGCCCCTGCTTGCTTCAGGGGGCCGGCCCGGTTCCGCGAACTCCCGCCCGCGGCCTTCAGGTGCCCGACGGTGCGCGCCAGGTCAGCGTGTGGCGCCGGCCCTTGGGATCCACGACCTCGACGCGCACGGCCTCGTCGGGCGCGCGCGCGCCCAGCACGGCGCGCACGTCCTCGGCGCCGCGCAGCGTGCGGCCGTTGAGCGCGACCACCACGTCGCCGGCCTGGAGGCCCAGCGCCGCGGCGATGGTGTTCGGTTCGACGCGCTCGACGCGCAGTCCGACGCCGTCCTCGAGGCCCAGTTCGCGCGCCTGGGAGTCCTCGGGGTTGCGGTAGGTCACGCCCAGGATGTCCGTACGCACCTGCCCCGGCGGCAGCAGCGGCCGCGCGGGGCGGTCCCATCCCGAATCGCGCTCCTGCGCCGGATCGCGCGTGCCCGGCTGCGGGCCGGTGCCCAGGCGCGGCACCCAGCGGAACACGTCGGGACCGAAGTCGAAGAAGCGCGCGGTGCCGCCGGCGTGGATGCGCTCGCGCAACTGGGGGTGCGCTTCCAGCACCTCGTCGAGCGTGCGACCGGTGTAGGTGCGTTTCTCGACCTTGCCGTCCTTGTCCTCGTCGACCTCGATCCTCACGCCGTCGGGGCCGACCTGCATCGAGTAGCTCTGCGACTCGCGCCGCACGGAGCCGGCGCCCGGTGCCGGCGGGCGCGCCCACCAGCGGTCCATGTCGCGCTGCAGTTCCTCGAACATGTCGCCCAGGCCCCCGAAGCGCTGCTCGAGCTCCTCGAAGCGCCGTCGCAGGCCGTCGTCCGCGCCGATCATCGGCCGCAGGCCGCGACGTTCCGCCCGTTCGCCGCGCCGCGCCTCGCGCAGCGCGAGGCGTGCCGTCCAGGCGAGCTCGGGCGCGGAGGCGTCCCGCGACCACTCCTCGAGCATCCGGAACGTCGCGTCGTCGCCGCGCGCGCGCTCGACGAGGCGCTCGAACTCGTGCTCGCGCTGTTCGAGGTCCGACAGCTTCAGGCGCTCGCGCCACAGCCGCGCGTCCTCGGCCCCCGGATCGCCGGGCGAAGGCTCGCGTCCGCGTTCGGCGCGCTCCTCCTGCGTGCGCACCAGTTGCGCGGCGGGTGCCGCGGGCACGTGCGGCAGCGACGCGAGCGTGGACGGAACGACGGACAGAAGGATCGGACTCAGCAACATGATGCACACCTCCTCCGCGCGCGCAGCGCGGAACGCTTCGTCGGCGGCCGGACTACCAGCCGCGCTGGTGGGGCCCCACGCGCTGCAGCGTCACGGGTTGGTTGCCGCCGGCGGGGTTCGTGGGCAAGCCGTTGAGCCAGCCCTGGTCGAAGTAGATCGGGAGGGCCTCGTCGCGCAGGCGCCCCTCGCCCGGCGTCAGCCGGCGCAGTCCGCCGTCGTCGGCGACCGGCACGACCGGCACGGAGCCGGCGTCCGGCGCGACGTCCACGATCGGCGTGCGCAGCGGATCGTCGACCGGCGAGACGCGGTCCGAGCGCAGATAGGCGCCGGCCACGAAGGCCGCGATCACGGCCGCGGCCGCCGCCGCGAGGCCCAGGCCGCGCCAGCCCCGGCGGGGCGCGGCCGCGGCGCGCGGCGCGCCGACCGCTCCGGTTCCCGCGAGCACGCCCTCTTCGCCCAGGACGGAGCGCACGCCGGCCCACAGGTCCGGACCGTGCGCGTCGGCGAGGCGCAGCGCAGCGACGAGTTCGCGCCGCGCGGCGCGCGCGGCCAGCGCGCGCTCGGTGCAGCGCGGGCACGCGGCGAGGTGCGCGCGCACCTCGGTCAGGGCGCGGGGATCGAGATCGCCGCCGACGTACAGCGGCAGGCTGCTCTCGACCTCGGCGCAGACGTGTTCGTCGTGGATCCTCATGCGTTGCCCTCCGGAGTCCCTACGTCCCGAGCCGTGCCGCGTTGGCGCGCTTCCGCGCCGGCCGGCTGGCCCCGCTGGCGCAGTCGCGCGCGGCGCTCCCACTCCTCCTGGAACAGCTTGCGCCCGCGGTGCAGGCGCCAGCGGACGGTCACGTGCGTCGCGCCGACGATGCGCGCGATCTCCGTGCACGGCAGGCCCTCCAGTTCGCGCAGCACCAGGACCGACTGGAAGTGCGGCGCGAGCGAGGCGAGGACGTCGTGGACCTCGCCGGCGATCTCCTGGCGCTCGAGCGCGCGCGACGGCGGCGGCGCGTGGGGATCGGGCATGTCCCAGTCGGCCTCCTCCATGTCCGCGGAGGACGTGCTCACCGCGGGACGGCGGCGCCGCAGATGGTCGATCGCGAGGTTGGTCACGATGCGGTACAGCCACGTCGGGAACGGATACGCGAAGTCGAACCCCGCGAGGTTCTTGAACACGCGCACGAACGCTTCCTGCACGACGTCCTGCGCGTCCTCGTCGCTGGGCACGAGGTTGCGTGCGACGCGCCACGCGCGTCCCTGGTGGCGGCGCACCAGCGCCTCGAAGGCCGGCTCCTCCCCGGCCTGCGCGCGGCGGACGAGGTCGTGGTCGTCCTGGGGTGCGGCCCCGGGCGTGAATTCGGGCTCGGGCTCGCCGGTCGGATCGCTGCCTGTGTCCAAGACGTCCTTCCGCGGGCGGACGGCCTCCCGCTGGTCTCCAGGGTAGGCCAGTTCGGCCCCGGCCTGCACGTCCGGTGCTTGGGAAGGGCGGGTCTGGGGTCGGGGGAGCATCGGCCGACACTACGGACCGGCCCCGCGCGGCGTTGGCGGCCGGTCCGCCCCCCCTCCGGCGGACGTCAGGAGAGGACCGGGAACCGGCCCGGGATGTGGCCGGCGCGGCGGAACTTCTCGCGGCGCGCCGCGAGCAGCCGGTCCAGGGGGATGCGCTCGAGGTCGTCGAGAGTCTCCAGGATCGAGCGCCGCAACTGGGCCATCGCCACCATCGGCGCGCGGTGGGCCCCGCCCAGCGGCTCGGGCACGACGCCGTCGATCAGGCCCAGTTCGAGCAGGTCGGGCGCGGTCAGCTTGAGGGCCTCGGCCGCGTCCGGCGTGCGCTCCCCGTCCTTCCACAGGATCGCCGCGCAGCCCTCGGGGCTGATCACGGAGTAGTAGGCGTGCTCCATCATGATCACGCGGTCGCCGACGCCGATGCCCAGCGCGCCGCCCGAGCCGCCTTCCCCGATCACGAAGACGGCGATCGGCGTGCGGATCGAGAACATCTGGAGGATGTTCTCGGCGATCGCCGCGGCCTGGCCGCGCTCCTCGGCGCCGATGCCCGGGTACGCGCCCGGCGTGTTGATCAGGCACACGATCGGCAGGCCCAGCTTCTCGGCCAGGCGCATCTTGCGCAGCGCCTTGCGGTAGCCCTCCGGGTGCGCGCACCCGAAGTTGAACGCGACGCGCTCCTTGGTCGAACGCCCCTTGCGGTGCGCGACCAGGAGGAAGCGCCGCTCGCCCGACCGCGCCAGGCCCGTGACGATCGCCTTGTCGTCGCCGAAGGCCTTGTCGCCGTGGAGCTCGATGAACTCGTCGAGCATCTTCTCGATGAAATCCATCGCCGTGGGCCGCTTGTCGTGCCGCGCGACGCAGACGCGCTGCCAGGCGCTCAGGCCGGCGTAGGTCGTCTCGATCGTGCTGGAGAGCCGGGCGCGCAGGGCCTCGATCTCCTCGGCGAGGTCCATGTTGGTGCGCAGCGAGATGGACTCGAGCTCGGCCAGCTTGTCCTCGACCTCCTGGATCGGCCGTTCGAAGGACATGCCCGGGCTGATGCCCTCCGAGCGCTTCTTGGTTTCCGCCATCGATCGTTCTCCGGTGGCCTCGCGGGGTCCCGGCGGACGCACCCGGCGCCGCGCGCGGCGCGGCGCGGGCGGGCCCGCGTGAACGCACTGTAGCAGGCCGCGGCGCGAGGCAAGAATGACGGCCGCCCGGGCGCTAGACTCCGGGCGCTCCGGAGGCCGCCGCGCGCGTCCGCGCCGGGGCATTTCCGTTTCCCCCGCCGCCGCTCCATGCCCAACGCCACGCCTTCCGCCGACCCCGCAAACTCCCCGGTCCTGCCCGACGCCTGGCGCGTCGAGGTGCTCCGGCGCACGGGCTTCGACGACCCCGCCGCGAGCGCGGCGCGGGCGGCGCTGGCGGACGCCGGGCTCGCCGGACTGCCCGCGCCGCGGGCGTTGCGCGGCTACCTGCTGCCGCGGTCGCTGTCGCGCGCCGAGGTCGAGTGCGCCGTGGCCGAGATCCTCGCCGACCCCGTGCTCGACGAGGCGCGCATCGTCGAGCCCAGGCGCGCGCCCGCCCCGCGGCCCGGCGTGCAGCGCGTGCTCGTGGCGCGCAAGCCGGGCGTCATGGACCCCGTGGCGCTGACCGTCGGCCGCTCGCTGGTGCGCGCCGGCATCGCGCGCGGCACCGGTCCCGACGGACCGCTGACCGCCACGTTCCGCGGCTTCGAGTTCGAGACCGGCGGCGCGCCGCTCGCGCGCGAGCGCCTGGCGCAGGCCGCCGAAAACGCCCTCGCCAACGAGGTGATCGAGGACGTGCTGGTGGAGCGCGAGGACCTGCGCTTCGGTCCGCCCGCGCCGAGCCCGCGCCACACCCTGGTGCGCATCCCGCTGCGCGACGCCGACGAGGAGCGGCTGCTGGCGATCTCGCGCGACGGCCAGCTCTCGCTCTCGCTGGCCGAGATGCGCGCGATCCAGGCGCACTACAAGGAGTCCGGCCGCGAGCCGACCGCGTGCGAGCTGGAGACGCTGGCGCAGACCTGGAGCGAGCACTGCAAGCACAAGACCTTCGCGGGGATCATCGATTTCCAGGGCGAGATCATCGACAACCTGCTGAAGCGCACGATCAAGGCCGCGACGCTGGAGCTCGAGCGGCCCTGGTGCGTGAGCGTCTTCCACGACAACGCCGGCATCGTGGCCTTCGACCGCGAGATGGACGTGTGCTTCAAGGTCGAGACGCACAACCATCCCAGCGCGCTCGATCCGTACGGCGGCGCCGGGACGGGCGTCGGCGGCGTGGTGCGCGACATCCTGGGCGTGGGCCTGGGCGCGCGACCGATCGCCAACACCGACGCCTTCTTCGTCGGACCGCACGACCTCGCGCCGCAGGACTGCCCCAAGGGCACGCTGCACCCCGCGCGCATCCTGCGCGGCGTCGTCGCCGGCGTGCGCGACTACGGCAACCGCATGGGCATCCCGACCGTCAGCGGCGGCGTGTGGATGCACCCGGGCTACACCGCCAACCCGCTGGTGTTCTGCGGAACCGTCGGCATCCTGCCGCACTGGGCCGCGCACAAGACGGTCGAGCCGGGCGACCGCATCGTCGTCGTCGGCGGGCGCACGGGCCGCGACGGCATCCACGGCGCGACCTTCTCGTCGGTCGAACTGCACGAGGACTCCGAGACCACGTCGGCAGCGGCCGTGCAGATCGGCGACGCGATCGCCGAGAAGCGCGTGCTCGACGGACTCCTGCGCGCGCGCGACGAGCGGCTGTACCGCTCGGTCACCGACTGCGGCGCGGGCGGCCTCTCGTCGGCGGTCGGCGAGATGGCGGCCGCGTGCGGCGCCGAGGTCGACCTCGAGCTCGTGCCGCTGAAGTACCCGGGCCTGCGCCCCGAGGAGATCTGGATCAGCGAGGCGCAGGAGCGCATGGTCCTGGCCGTCCCCCCCGCGCACCTGGAGCGCCTGTGCGCGATCTTCGCCGCCGAGGACGTCGAGGCCGTCGCGATCGGGACCTTCACGCGGACCGGCCGCCTGGTCCTGCGCTGGTCGGGCGAGGTCGTCGGCGACCTCGACCTCGAGTTCCTGCACGAGGGCACGCCGCGGCCCGTGCGCAAGGCGACCTGGAACGCGCCGCGGCACGCCGACCCGGGCTGCCCCGCCGCGCGCGACCACGGCGACGTGCTGCTGCGCCTGCTCGCCAGCCCCGACATCGCCAGCAAGGAGTGGATCCTGCGCCAGTACGACCACGAGGTGCAGGGCGCTGCCGTGCAGAGGCCGCTGGTGGGCGAGCGGATGGACGGGCCGGGCGACGCGGCGGTGCTCTGGCCGCTCCCCGAGTCGCGCCAGGGGATCGCCATCGCCTGCGGCGCCAACCCGCGCTACGGCCTGCTCGACCCCGGCGCGATGGCCGAGGCGGTCATCGACGAGGCGTTGCGCAACGTGGTCGCGGTCGGCGGCGACCCGGAACTGACGGCGATCCTCGACAACTTCTCGTGGGGCAACTGCGAGAAGCCCGACCGCCTGGGGGCGCTCGTCCTGGCGGCCAAGGCCTGCCACCGCGCGGCGCTGGCCTACGGCACGCCGTTCATCTCGGGCAAGGACAGCCTCAACAACGAGTACCGCGTCGGCGACCGGTCGATCCCCATCCCCCCCACGCTGCTGATCTCCGCCCTGGCGCGGGTGCCGGACGTGGCGCGGACGGTCAGCATGGACCTCAAGCGCGCCGGAAGCCGCCTCTACCTCGTGGGCGAGACGCGCGGCGAACTGGGCGGGTCGCACTACCTGGAGCTGCGCGGTCTCCAGGGCGGGCGCGTGCCGCGTCCGGACCTCGCCTCCGCGCCCGGCCTGCTGCGCGCCGTGCACGCGGCGATCCGGGACGGTCTGGTGCTCGCGGCGCACGACCTCTCCGAGGGCGGGCTCGCCGTGGCCCTGGCCGAGATGGCGTTCGCGGGCGGGTTCGGCGCGCGACTGCGCCTGGGAGCGGTGCCGACCGGCGCGCTCGAGGGCGTGCACGATCCCGATGCGACGCGCTTGTATTCGGAGTCGTGTTCCCGTTTCCTGGTGGAGGTGGCGGGGGGGCACGCCGCGGCGTTCGAGCGAGCGCTGGCGGGTTTTCCCTGCGCCCACGTCGGCGAGGTCGACGGTTCGCGGCGCGTCGCGATCGAAGGCGTGCGCGGCGGCCTGCTGATCGACGCCGACGTCGAGGTGCTGCGCGCGGCGCACCGGGGCAAGTTCCGGGGCTGACGCAGCACCGCACGCAACACGGCACGCAGCACCGCACCGAACGGATCGACGAACAGCCCATGCCCCGCACCCGCGCCATCGTCCTGCGCACCGCAGGCACCAACTGCGACCGCGAGACCGTGCGCGCGCTGGAGCTCGCGGGCGCGACCGTGGACGTCGCGCACGTGCGTGCACTGCTGCGCGAACCGGCGCGCCTCGCCGACGCCGAGCTGTGCGTGCTGCCCGGCGGATTCTCCTACGGCGACGACGTGGCCGCCGGCCGCGTGCTGGGCCTGGAGCTGCGCCACGGCCTGCTCGAGCACCTGTGCACGTTCATCGACCGCGGCGGCCACGTGCTGGGCATCTGCAACGGGTTCCAGGCTCTCGTCGAGCTGGGCCTGTTCGAGCGCGAGGAAGGCGCCGCGACGCTGCCGGCGCGTTCGATCGCGCTGTACGACAACGAGAGCGGTCGCTTCGAGTGCCGCTGGATCACGCTGGTTGCGGAGCGCTCGCGCGCCGCCTGGCTGGAGCCGGGCCACCGGATGCCCTGCCCCGTCGCGCACGGCGAGGGCCGTTTCGCGGTGCGCGACGCCGCGGTGCTGGCGCGCCTGGAGGCGCGCGGCCAGGTCGCGCTGCGCTACGCGCTGCCGGATGGCGCGCGCGCGACGACCTACCCCGACAACCCGAACGGATCGGTGCACGCCATCGCGGGCATCTGCGATCCGACCGGGCGCGTGCTGGGCCTCATGCCGCACCCCGAACGCAACGTGGAACCCTGGCAGCATCCGCACTGGACGCGCCTCGCCGCCGCGGGCGGCGCGCGCGCGGAAGGCGAGGGACTGTGGTTCTACCGGCGCCTCGTCGAGGCCGCCGCGGGCGCGCTCGCGGGGCACCGATGAGGTCCGCGCACAGACCGACCCGGGCGCCGCTGCGTCCGACTTCCAATTCCGATCACCGCGGCCCGGGGAGCCCCGGGCCACAGGCCTTCCTTCCATCGACCCGCCAGAAATCCATGCGCACACTGATCCTTGCTTCGCTGCTCCTCCTGCCCGCCGCCGCCTCCTGCATCGCCGTCGCCGCCGTCGGCGCCGGAGTCCTGGTCGGCCAACAGGTCATCGAGGACAACGTCTACGTCGGCCAGATCAACGTCGACTCGAACCGCACCTGGGCCCAGACCAAGACGACGTTGAGCCACGCCAGCCTCGCGCCGATCGACGTCGACAACGAGCGCCGGCGCGCGATCGCCGACATCGACGGCGCCTCGGTGACCGTGACCGTCGAGACCTACGACCTGAACAAGAGCCAGATCAAGGTCTCGGCCAAGCGCTACGGGTTCGCGGCCAGCGAGACGGCGCGCACCGTGTTCGAGCGGATCATCGAGGACCTGAACCGCTCGACGAGCAGCAACGGCTGAGAGCGCGGAGTCCGCGCGGCGCCGCAGGGCGTCGCGCGTCGGCCGGCCCGTCAGTCCCGGCGCCGGCCGGTCTTGCGACGCGCGGCCGACGGCGCGCCTGCGCCGTGTGCGTCCGGGCCCCGATCTGCCGGCCCTCGGCGGCCGCGCGCGCAGCTCCGGCAGTATCCGCGCAGCACGAGGTCGTGGCTCACCAGCACGAACCCCTTGCGGCGCGCAGCCTCGAGCTGCAGTTCCTCGATGCGCTCGTCGTGGAACTCGACGATCCGCCCGCAGTCCACGCACAGGAGGTGGTCGTGGTGCGCGTGGCCCAGCACGTGCTCGTACACCAGCTCGCCGCGGCCGGCATCGAGCGGCTCGACGAACCCGCCCTGCTGCAGCAGCGCCAGCGTGCGGTACACCGTCGCGCGCGAAACGCGCGGGCCGGACTCGGCCTCCATCCAGGCGCACAGCTGCTCGGCGCTGAAGTGCTCGTGCGTCGCGAAGGCGCGGTCCAGGATGCGCCGGCGCTGCGCCGTCAGCTTCAACGCGTGGGAGCGCAGGAAGCGCTCGAAGCGGGCCACGATCTGCTCGTGGTTCACGCGGCGTCCTCCGGATCAGGGCGCCGCGCGGCGCGGGCGCGGGCGCAGCGGCGGACGCTCCGGCCCGCTCTCCCTCTCGTCCGGCTCGGGTTCCGGCGCGGGCTGCCGCACGCGGCGCGTCGTGTCGCGCACGCCGATGTCGCGGCGGCAGAACTTGCCGTGCCACTGCACGCGGTCGTAGGCCGCGTAGGCGCGCGCGCGCGCCTCCTCGACGTCCTTGCCCAGGGCCGTGATGCACAGGACGCGCCCGCCGCTGGTCACCACGTCGCCCTGGCGGTCGAGCGCGGTTCCGCCGTGGAACACGACCACCTCCTCGATCGCCTCCGCCTCGTCCAGCCCGTCGATCGGATCGCCCTTGCGCACGTCGCCCGGGTAGCCGTCGGCCGCGGCGACGACGCCGACGCAGACGCGCTCGTCCCAATCGGGCGGCTCGATCGACGCCAGCTTGCCCTCCGCGCAGGCGATCAGGATCGGCAGGAGGTCGCTCTTCAGGCGGCGCACGATGGCCTGGCACTCCGGATCGCCGAAGCGCGCGTTGTACTCCAGGACGCGCGGACCCGCGTCGGTCAGCATGACGCCGGCGTACAGGAGCCCGCGGTACGGGATCTCCTCGCGCCGCAGCGCGTGCACGCTGGGAACGACGACGCGCTGCTCGATCTGCTTCTGGATGCGGCGCGTGAGCAGCGGCACCGGCGAGTACACGCCCATGCCGCCGGTGTTCGGCCCGGTGTCGCCCTCGCCGACCTGCTTGTGGTCCATGACCGGCTCGAGGATCAGGATCGTCTCGCCGTCGGTGATCGAGAGCACGGAGGCCTCCTCCCCCACCAGGCATTCCTCGATCACGATGCGCCCGCCGGCCGTTCCCAGCGTGCGCTTCTCCATCACGCCGTCGACGACCGCGCAGGCGCTGCGCGCGTCCTGCACGATGAACACGCCCTTGCCGGCGGCCAGGCCCTCGGCCTTGATGACCTGCGGCCACTGCGTGCACGACTCGAGGTAGCTCTTGGCGACGCCCGAGCGGTCGAACTTGCGCCAGCCGGCCGTCGGGATGCGGTGGCGATCGAGGATCTCCTTGGCGAACAGCTTGGAGCCCTCGAGGCGCGCGCCGGCCGCGCCGGGGCCGAACACGGCGTGCCCCGCCGCGCGCAGGCGGTCGGCCAGGCCCAGGCACAGCGGCTCCTCGGGTCCGATCACGACGAGGTCCGGCCTCTCCTTGGCGGCCAGCGCGACGAGGCCGTCGAGGTCGTCCGCCCGGACCGCGACGTTGCGGCCCACGCGAGCGGTTCCGGCGTTGCCGGGCGCGCACAGGACCTCGGGCCCCAGCGGCGAGCGCGAGAGCTTCCAGCACAGGGCGTGCTCGCGACCGCCACTCCCGACGACGAGGACTTTCATGGAACCGACCGGACCCCTTCCGCGCCGCCGTTCGCGGCGCGCTGCCACCTGTTGCGCGCGCCGACCGCGCGCGCGAAGCGACTCAGGCTAGCGTGCGGGAGGGCGTAGCGGAATCATCCTGCGTCGCGGCTAGACTCCGCGCGTGTTCCGGCGCCTCCTCGGGCTGTCCATCGGCCTCGCCCTGTTCGTGCTGCTGATCGCGCTCGACGGCCCGCTGGGGCCCGCGGGCAGTCCGGCGGCCTGCGCGGCCGCCACCGGGGCGCTGATGGTGGCCTGGTGGGCGACGGAGGCGCTGCCCCTGTGGGTCACGGCGCTGGCCCCGCTGGTCGTGTTCCCCTTGGGCGGCGTGCACCCCGGCGGCCCCGCGCGCGCGGTCCTGGATGCGGCCAGCCCGTACGTCGACGCCTACGTGCTCCTCTTCCTGGGAGGGATGGCGATCGCCGCGGGCCTGCAGGAGACGGGACTGCACCGGCGCATCGCCGCCGCGGTGCTGCGGCGCGTGGGCGGTTCGCCGCGACGGTTGATCGCGGGCGTGATGCTGGCCTCGGCCAGCCTCTCCCTGTGGATCTCGAACACCGCGTCCGCCGCGCTGATCCTGCCGATCGCGCTGGCCCTGCTCGCCGAGATCGAGGCCGCCGCCGGCCGCCGTCCGCGCTACGCGGCCGCGCTGATCCTGGCGGTCGCGTGGGGCGCGAACGTCGGCGGCATCGGCACGAAGATCGGCACCGCCACCAACGCGCAGTTCGCCGGCTTCATGGGGCTCGCGGGCATCGAGATCTCGTTCGTGCAGTTCTCGCTCGTCGGCGGCGGGTTCGTGCTGCTGCTGATGCCGATCGCGTGGTGGTTCCTGTGGCGCGTGGGCCGCGCCGACGCGCCGGGCCCCGAGCACCTGCGCGGCATCGTGGGCGCCGAGCTGGGCGCGCCGGCCCCCTGGTCGGCGGGCGAGCGCGCGGTGCTGGCGGTGTTCGCGGGCACCGCCGCGACGTGGATCCTGGCGCAGCCGATCCGCGATGCGCTGGCGGCACTGCAGCCGCAGCTCGCGCTGCGCACGGCGCACGTTGAGGCCGGGACCGCGCTGCTCGCCGGCCTGATCCTCCTCGTGTGGCGCCCGCGCGGCACGCCGCTCGTCAGCGCACGCTCGCTGCGCGCCATGCCGGTGTCGGCGCTGCTCCTGATCGGCGGCAGCTTCGCGCTGGCGTCGGGGCTGGAGTCGAGCGGGCTCTCGGCCGCCGCCGCGCCAGGGCTCACGCGCCTCGCCGACCTGCCGCCGCTGTTGCAGTCGGTGACCGCGAGCCTGGCGACGGTCGGCATCTCGGCCTTCGCCTCGAACACGGCGACGATCGGCATCCTGCTGCCGATCCTGTCGGCCGCGATCCCCGACGCGCGCGAGATGGTGGTCTTGTTCGCGGCGACGATCGCCAGCTCGTGCGACTTCATGCTCCCGGCCGGGACGCCTCCCAACGCGATCGCGTTCGGCTCCGGCCGCGTTCCGTTCGCGACGATGGTGCGCGCCGGCGTGATGCTGGACGTGGTCGCCGGGGTGCTCGCGGCCGTGTGGTGCGAGATCGCAGTGCCGCTCGTGCTGGGCTGAACGCGGCGCGGTGGAGGGAATGCGCTGCGGCTGCTAGGCTTCTCGCGTCCGCGCCGGGGAGTACCTCAGTTGGTAGAGGCGAAGCTTTGGGTGCTTCGAGTCGTGGGTTCGAGTCCCATCTCCCCGACCACACGCCAGGGCGCCCGTAGCTCAGTTGGATAGAGCATCGGATTTCTAATCCGACGGTCGGTGGTTCGACTCCACCCGGGCGCGCCAGTCCTCAGCGGCCGCCCGCACCGAGCGTCGCCAGGACCTCCGCGGCGATCAGCGCGTGCGCGCGCGGATTGGGATGGCCGTCCACGCACACGGGCGGATCGCCGCGCATGTGCGTGTACGCGCGCGTGAACTCCTCGCGCGTCTTCACGGGGAGCTCGTCGATCATGCGCTTCGTGCCGATCGCGACGGGCACGTCGAGCTCTGCCACGACGTCCGGCAGGTCCCAGCTCGCGCCCAGCGGCTTGCCCTCGAGCCACACGACGACCATGCGCGCGCCGCCGGCGCGGCACAATTCCAGGATCCTGGGATAGACGTGCCGCTCGATCTCCTCCGCCGTCGCCGACGGCTCGGCGCTCGCGAAACGCGCGGAGAACCACGATCGCAGAGCGAGGCGGTCGTCGTGGGCGAACAGCGGGAACGCGACGCGCGCCAGGAAGCTCGCCAGGCCGCCGCGCTCGGCCGCCGTGCCGGCGTGCTCGGCGACGGGCAGGTCGAACGCGATCGTGTCCCCCGCGGGCGGGCGCAACTCGATCCCCGCGGCGCCGCGCACGAAGCGCGGAACCGGGATGTGCCCGAAGAAGGTCGGTGCGAAGGCCTGCTGGCTGCGCTCCATCAGCCAGGGCGAGTACTGCACGAGCACGAGGTCGGGCTCGTGGAGCGGGATCAGGCGCTCGGCCAGGAGCAGCATCTGCGCGGCGCCGCCGCTGCACAGGCCGGCGTTCAGCGCGGTGCCGTCCAGCGCGCGCGCGACGCGTTCGCAGAACACGTCCTCGGCCAGGCACGCCGAGCCGTAGGTGAACGAGCACCCCAGGGCGAGGACGCGCGGGCGGCGCCGCTCCCGCCCGGCGGGCGTTTCGAGCGGCACGCGGAATCCGTCCGCATCGATGCGGCTCGGAACGTCGGGCCCGATCGGGAACGTCTCGGCGCCGCGGCCGCCGGGCACGAGCCGCAGGCCGAGCACCGGATCGCTGCCGTGGACGGAGCCGCGCCAGCCGCGGAAGCCCGGACCCAGGGCCTCGTACAGCGCCCGACCGCGGACCACGACCGATCCGCTCCACGCGGCCAGCGCGAACACCGCCAGGGCGACGAGGAACGTCACGCACCGGGTCCGCCAGCTTCCGCGCTTCACCACGCGACCAGGGTGCCGGTCGCCGGGCACGCAGTCACGCGCGGAGAGCGCCCGGCACGCGGCGCTCGCGCCCGCGATCCGTCGCCGCGCACATCGGCCCGCGCCAGCCTCTTCCAGTTGCCGGACCGCACGCTAACGTGCGCGCGGCGCGTCGATCCCGGCTCGGGACCGCGCCCGTTCCCCGTCCGACAGGCCCGACCAGGATTCCCCCATGGTTCGCTGCTTCTTCGCCCTGCGTTCTGCAACCGTCTTGATGCTCGCCGCGCCGCTCTCCGCCCAGAGCCTGCAGTGGGCACAGAACCCCGCCAACCAGCGCTGGTACGGCGTGCCGTTCGCGCCGTCGAGTTGGACCGCGGGACAGGCGCTCGCCGTCCAGCAGGGCGGACATCTCGCCACGATCCGCAATGCCGCCGAGAACACATGGATCTCGACCGCGTTCACCGGCGTCAACAGCGCCGGGCTCTGGATCGGCTTCAACGACATCGCCGTCGAGGGCGCATTCGTCTGGGCCAGCGGGGAACCCGTCACGTACACCAACTGGAATCCCGGCGAGCCCAACAACGGAGGCGGCGTGTCGGACGCGGCACGCCTGATTCCCACCAGTTCGTGGCGCTGGGATGACGTCGACCCTGCGTCGACCGCGTACACGCCGCTGGTCGATGCCGCGCGCGTGCCCCAGGCCGGATGGACGCTGCCGCGCAACTCGGCCACGCAGACGACCCCGGCCAGCCTCGCGACCGGAGACATCAACGGCGATGGCAACGCCGATCTCGTCGTGCCCAACACGGGGTCCAACTCGTTCACGATCCTGCGCGGCGACGGCACGGGTGGCTTTCCGCTGGTCACGCACGTCCCGACAGCCGCCGGCCCGACGACCGTCGCGCTGGCCGACTTCGATGCGGACGGGCGGCTCGACGTCGCCGTGGCCTGCCTGGGCGGACAGCGTCTGCGCGTGCACTTCCAGGACGCAGGCGGCGGGTTCGGCACGTTCGTGGAGGTGGCCCACCCCGGCCGCGGACACGGGCTCGCGGTGGCCGACTTCGATGGGGACATGCTGCCCGATCTGGCGGAAACGACGATCGAGACCCTCGACCGCCTCCTGATCCACAGGAACCTCGGGAACCGCGCGTTCGCGGCCCCGGCCGTCTACGCGACCGGTTCGCGGCCGCTGCACGTCACGGCCGGCGATCTGGACGGGGACGGGGACGTGGACCTCGTCGTCACGAACTTCGACTCCGACGACGTGGGGCTGTTCTTCAACACCGGCAGCGGGACGTTCCTGACTTCCGCACTGATGAGCCGAGGCAACGGACCGGCCCGCGCCGCGATCGCCGACGTGAACGGCGACGGATGGTCGGATCTGATCATCCCCGAGCGACTGGACGGGCTGCTGAAGGTCTTCTTCGGTCTGGGAGGCGGCCAGTTCGCGCCGGGCTACGCGGTGCCCGCCGGAGTGGAGCCCAACTGGGTGGTCGCCGCCGATCTCGACGGTGACCCGTTCCTCGACCTGGCCGTTGCAGCCTTCCAGTCCGATGCCGTCGTCGTCTACCACGGTCTGGGCGGCGGCGCGCTCACGGATCCGGTCATGCTGCGAGCGGACGATGGCGCGACGGGGCTGGTCGCCGTGGACTTCAACGGCGACGGCCGCCGGGACCTGGCGACGAGCGGCGCCAACGCTGCCCGCGTTGCGGTGCTGCTCAAGCTGTCGCGCGATTGCAACGGCAACGGCGTGGACGATCCGCGCGACATCGCCCTCGACACGAGCGCGGACTGCAACGGCAACGGCGAGCCCGACGAGTGCGACCTGGCCCAGGGCGCGTCGTTCGACTGCGATGCCAACGGTGCGGTCGACCTGTGCGAGATCCAGGCCAATCCGACGCTCGATCTCGACAACGACCTCGTGCTGGACGTCTGCGAGGTCGCCGGTACTCCCTACTGCTTCGGGGACAGCACGGGCGCGGCCTGTCCCTGCGATCCGGGGCAGGCCGGCGCGCCCGGGACCGGGTGTGGGAACTCGATCGGCTCGAGCGGGCGTCTCGTGGCCGTGGGCAACCCCTCGGTCGGCGCCGACTCGGTCAGCCTGCGCGTCACCGGTCTTCTGCCGGTGGCCGTGGGCCTGTTCTTCCAGGGGAACAACCAGCAGAACGCCGGCCTGGGCAGCCTCTTCGGCGACGGCCTCCTGTGCGTCAACCAGAGCGTGATCCGCCTCGAGATTCGCACCGCATCCGGCGGCGCGATGGCGTTCGGCCGCGACGTGCCGACCGACCCGGCCGTGTCGGTCGACGGGCTCGTGCCCAGCGCCGGCGCCACGCGCTACTACCAGGTGTGGTATCGCGACGCGGCCGTGTTCTGTTCGGCCAACACCTACAACCTGTCCAACGGCGTGCGCATCGTGTGGCAGCCGTGAGCGGTGCCGCTCAATCCTTGCGCCGCGCCAGGATCCAGCCCTTCTTGCGGAACCACAGCACCAGCAGGAACGCGATCGCGCCCATCGCGCCGAGGCACGTCAGGTAGCCCCACGGCCAGCGCAGCTCCGGCATGTTCGTGGGCGAGGAGTCGGGATCGAAGTTCATCCCGTAGATCCCCGCCAGGAACGTCAGCGGGATGAAGATCGTCGAGATGACGGTCAGCACCTTCATCACCTCGTTCATCTTGTGCGACAGGCTCGAGTGGTACACGTCGATCAGCCCCGACGCGACCTCGCGGTAGCTCTCGACGAGGTCGATGATCTGCACCGTGTGGTCGTAGCAGTCCGCGAGGTACACGCGCGTCTCCTCCTCGAAGACCGGGTCGCGCTCGCGCACCAGGTGGTGGATCGCCTCGCGCAGCGGCCACACGGCGCGGCGCAGCGTCAGCATCTCGCGACGCAGCGCATGGATGTCCTCCAGCGCCGAATCGGTCGGCGCGTGCAGCAGCGTGTCCTCCAGAGCCTCGATGCGCTCGCCGAGCTGCTCCAGGTACGGGAAGTACTGGTCCACCGCCATGTCGATCAGCGCATAGGCCAGGTAGTCCGGCCCCGCGATGCGCAGGCGCCCGCGGCCGTTGTGCGCGCGCACGCGCACGCTCTGGAAGCAGTCGGCGACGCGCTCCTGGAACGTCAGCACGAAGCCCGGGCCCAGGAACAGGCTGATCTGCTCGGTTTCCAGGGCGCCGGTCCCGTCCAGCGCGTGCAGCACGACGTAGCGCACGTCGCCGGAGTGCTCGACCTTCGGCCGCTGGTGCACGTTGATCACGTCCTCCAGCCACAGCCGGTGCAGCCGGAACAGCCGCCCCGCCTCCTGGATCACCTCGGAATTGCCCAGGCCGCGCACGTCGAGCCACACCACCGCGTGGCGCTTCATGAGCTCGGGCAGCTCCGCCAGGCTCTTGAGCTCGCGGTCGACGAGCGGCGGCAGGTTCGCGGGCGGCTCGGCGCCGGCGATCCGCGGGGCGGCGGGATCGCCGTACGCCATCACCTGCATCACGGGCTGCGGCGCGTTCGGGTCGACGACCAGCGTTCCCGGCGCCGCGCCGGGCGCGCTGCGCTGCTTGTGCTTGCGTTGCTTGCGTCTGGCCATGTTCAGCGTGCCTCGGGCGGAGACTCTGGTCCCCAGGCCGCGCGGATCACCGCGCGCAGCGGCGGCGTCTGCAGCACGAAGTTCTCGCCCGGCGCCGGCCCCACGAACCACTTCCACAGGAACGCGCCGCGCAGCCACTGCGACTCGCGCCCGATGGACTCGAGCGCCACGCGCAGGCAGCGCTCCTGCAGCGCGGCCGCCCGCGGCACGTCGGCGCCGCTCGCCTGCGGGTACGCCCACGGCTCGCGCGCCGCGTCGAGCGAGCAGTTGTAGCCCAGCTCCGTGAACACGACCGGCTTGCCCGTGCGCTGGTGCAGCGCGTACAGCCGCGCGAGGATCGGCGTCCACGCCGCGCGCAGTGCGTCCTCGTCCGGCTCGCCGGCGCCGCCGACGGGGAAGTAGGCCTGCACGCCGACGGCGTCCAGCGCGTCCCAGAACGGGACCTCCTCGTACGCATTCCACGTCGCGGCCCAGGTGAGACGCGCCGGCGTCCGCGCGCGCACGGCCGCGATCACGCGCCGCCAGCGCGCGTCGTGGCGGGCGAGGCGGTCCAGCTCGCTCGCGACGCAGAATCCGTCGGCCTCGCGCGCGCAGGCGGCGACCGCGGCGATCCAGCGCTCGTAGTCGGCGAAGAAGCGCTCGAGCGCGGCGGGATCGGCGAAGTCCACCTCGCCGCGCCACGACCAGGGACCGCCCCAGTGCGCGACGTGCGGCACCACCAGGATCGAGAGCCCGCGCGCGTGCGCCTCGCGGATCGGCCGCGCGATCCACTCGGGCGGCCGCTCGGGATCGAGCTCGCGCCAGCGCAGCGATCCGTCCGCGCGCACGCTGGCGTAGGGATGGATCGCGACCCAGTTCACGCCCAGGCGCGCGAGATCGTCGAGCTCCGCGCCGAATCCGTCGCTGCCCCACTCCCGGCCCCAGGTCTGGCACGACACCGTCACCCCGCGCACGATCCGCGCCTCGGCGCCGCGCGCCTCGGCGCCGCGCGCACCGGCGACGGGCGTCGCGGACGCGTGCGCGGCGCCCGACGCGGCGAGGAGCGCGAGGACGGTCGCGGCGTGCGGCGCGGGGTGGAGCGGGGCCATGCCGTAGTACGATAAGGACCCCGGGGCCCCATCCAACCTTGGAGATCAACCGCGACCTGATCCGCTGGGCGATCCTGATCGGCGCCGCGCCGATCTGGTGGCCGTTCGTGAAGACCTTGTGGCTCGACTTCAACCGGGCGCTGCGCGAGGAAGGCGGCCTGTTCGGCCGCGAGCCGGCGGGCCGCGAGTTGGAGATCCTGCGCGAAGAGCGGCGCAAGGAGCCCGAGTCGCTGGTCAGCGAGCCGTGGGTCAAGCCCGGCGACGTGCGCCGTCCGCGCCTGCGCTCCCGCGGCGAACAGTCCCGCGCCGGCAAGACCGCGCGCCCGCGCGGGTTCGGCCGCTAGGCCGGCCCTCCCCCGCGGGCGGAACCCGGATTGGGGGCGGCGCGGAGGGCACGCGCCCGGAATACTGGGGCTCGGCGCGCGACGCCGCCGTGAGCCCCCGACGCATGCACCGACGTGAATTCCTGGGCGCGATCGCCCTGCCCGCGGCGGCGGCCGGCTGCGGCGTGACGCTGCGCCCCGGCGCGGCCGCCATGGCGGCCCACTTCGCGCGCGATGCGCGTTCGCCCGCCGAGTTCGCGGCCGACGAGGACGCCTGGCGCGCCGTCCAGCGCGCGTACACCGCCGACCGCTCGCTGGTCAACCTCAACAACGGCGGCGTGTGCCCCGCGCCCCTCGTCGTGCAGGACGCCCTGCGGCGCTACCTGGAGCACGCGCAGGCGGCGCCGGCGTACGTCATGTGGCGCCTGCAGGACGCGCAGAAGGAGACGGTGCGCGAGGGCCTGGCGCGACTGATGGGCTGCGATCCCGAGGAGGTCGCGATCACGCGCAACGCCAGCGAGGCCCTGGAGAACGTGCAGTTGGGGCTCGAGCTGGAGCGCGGGGACGAGGTGCTGACCACGGACCAGGACTACCCGCGGATGCTGACGACGTGGCGCCAGCGCGAGCGGCGCGACGGGATCGTGCTGCGGCAGGTCCAGCTGCCCGTGCCGGCCGACGACGACGACGAGATCCTGCGCATCCTCTCGGACGCGGTCGGACCGCGCACGCGCGTGATCCACATCTGCCACGTGATCAACCTGACCGGGCAGATCCTGCCCGTGCGCCGCATCGCGCGACTGGGGCGCGAGCGCGGCGTCGAGGTGGTGGTCGACGGTGCGCACGCGTTCGGACACCTGGCGTTCCGGCACGCGGACCTGGACTGCGACTTCTACGGCACGTCGCTGCACAAGTTCCTCTCCGCGCCGATCGGCACCGGCATGCTCCACGTGCGTCGCGCGCGCATCCCCGACGTCTGGCCGCTGATGCCGGCGCCGCCCGAGCTCGACCGCGACGTGCGCAAGTTCGAGGAGATCGGCACCCATCCGGTCGGCATGCGCCTCGCGATCGCCGAGGCGCTGGCGTTCCACGAGTCGATCGGCCCCGAGCGCAAGGAGGCGCGCCTCTTGTACCTGCGCGACCGGTGGGCCGCGCGCGCGCGGGCGCTCGAGCGCGTGCGCCTTCACACCAGCCTGGCCCCGGGGCGATCCAGCGGCGTCGCGCTGGTCGAGGTGGTCGGCGTCGATCCCGTCGCGCTCGCCGGGCACCTGTGGAACCGCCACCGAATCTTCACCGTCGCGATCCAGCACGCGCGCTTCGGCGGGATCCGCGTCTCGCCGCACGTCTACACGCTGGCCAGCGAGGTCGACCGCTTCTCCGAGGCGCTCGAGCGCGTCGCGCGCGCGGGCCTGCCGGCCTGAGCGGCGCGCGGGCCTGATGCGCATCGGGATCGACTACCTGCCGGCCACCACGCACGCGCCCGGCGCCGGGCGCTACGCGCGCGAGCTGGTGCGCGCGCTGGTGCGGCTCGAAGACTGCCCCGAGCTCTCGCTGTTCGACGTCGGCCGCGCGCCGCGCGCCATCGAAGCGCGCGCGCTGGGCCTCGCGGCGCGCGATCCGCGCGTGCGCCGGCTCACGCTGGGCCTGCCGCGCCGCGCGCTGCCGCCCCTGGCGGCGCTGGGCGTGGACGCGCCGCGCCTCCTGGGAGGCGTCGACCTGTTCCATCACGTGCGGCCGCCCGGGCCGCCGGTGCGGCGCGCGCTGCAGTCCATGGCGCTGGCCGAGCTGCCCGACCCGCGCAGCGCGGCCGGCAGCGCGCTCGCCGGGCGCGCGCCCCGTGTCGATGCCTGGATCGTCTTCTCGAGCGCCTGGCGCGAGCGCGTCGCCGAACGCCTGCGCGTGCCGCTCGAGCGCGTGCACGTCACCCCGGTCGGCTGCGAGCACTGGGCGCGCGAGCGCCCGCCGCCCCCCGGGCCCGCAGGACCGCCGCGCATCCTCGTGCTGGGCGCGACGCACGCGCAGCGCGCGCCGCTCGTCGTCCTGCGCGCGTTCGAGCTCCTGCGCGGGCGCGGCATCGAAGCGCGCCTGTGCTTCGCGGGACGACGCGGCGACGCGGAGCGCGCGCTCGACGCCGCGCGCGCGGCCTCTGCCTGGGCGGCGGCGGTCGAGCGCAGCGCCGACCCGCGCGAGGCCGACATGGCCGCGCTGGTCGGCGGCGCCTCGGTCCTGGTGCACCTGGACCCGGACGCGGGCACGCCGGTCACGCCGCTGGAAGCGTTGGCCTCGGGCCTGGCGGTCGTCGCGAGCCGGACCGACGGCTTCCGCGAGGCGCTCGAGGGCGCCGCGGAGTTCGTCGGCGAGGACGGCGCCGCGCCCGATCCCGACGAACTCGCGGCGGCGATCGAGGCCGCGCTCGCGAGCCGCGCGGATCCCGCCGCGGCGGCACGGCGCGCGGCCCGGGCGGCGCGCTACTCCTGGGAGGCGTGCGCGCGCGCGACGCTGGCCGTCTGGCGTCGGGCCGTGGACGCCGGCCCGCCCGGCTTGCGCGCAGTGCAGTAGACGCCCATCGCCAGCGTGTGCGCCTGACGCTTCCGGATCAGGAAGGCATCGAGGAAGCGCAGCGGCCAGGCCAGGGTCGAGGCCGCGACGAAGACCAGCGCCGACGCCGCGCGCGCCAGCGGGTTCCGGCCGTCGAACACGAGGGCCCACCAGCGCGCCCAGGCGTTCAGCAGCGTCACGGTCGGGCCGATGTGCGCGCCCTTGGCCACGGTCACGAAGCCCTGATCGATCAGCAGCGCCTCCAGGCCCGGAACGGTCAACCGGCGCATGTCGATCGGATCCTCGTGGTATTGCTCGAGGAACGGCGCCTCCACGTGGACCAGGCCGCCGGGACGCAGGATGCGCTCGGCCTCCGCCAGGACCGCGCGCTCGTCGCGGACGTGCTCGAGCAGTCCGGTCGCATAGACGAGGTCGACGCTGGCGTCCCCGAACGGCAGGCGCTCGACGTCCCCGATCACGTCCGTGCTGCCGAGCGCGAGGAAATCCAGGCACACGGTCCGCGGCGTGATGCGACGGCCGCCGGCCCCCAGGTCGACGATCCGTGCGTCGGGCGGCGCCAGCGCGAGCACGCGCTCGACCTGCGGAGCGCACTGCCAGGAGATCCGGGGCACGAACCGGTAGAGTCCCTGGGAACCGAAGGGCATGGTGTGCGGGGCGCCGGGCGGCAGTCCTGGTTCGGCAGGTTAGCGGGCCGGACACGAGCGCGCGCCGCCCGTCCGCCGATATCCTCTTGAGTCTGGAGGCCGGGAAAGCGATCCTCTTCCACCTCCTTTTCCAGCGCGAACGCGCAGCGGGGAGCCGGCGACGGCGGCTCCAAGGACGACCGGACGACGACCATGGCGACCCACACGACGGGATCCAGCGGACAGGCGGGCACCAGCGGCCAGAAGGCCGCGCAAGAGAGCGCCGAGCTCTCGTTCGACGGACAGAAGCTGGCCCTGCCGGTGGTGCGCGGCGCCGAGGACGAGGTCGCGATCGACATCCAGAAGCTGCGCTCGGCGACGGGGATGATCACGCTCGACCCGGGCTACGGGAACACCGGCGCCTGCCGCAGCTCGATCACGTTCATCGACGGCGAGAAGGGCATCCTGCGCTACCGCGGGTACCCGATCGAGGACCTGGCGGAGCACAGCACGTTCCTCGAGGTGGCTTGGCTCCTGATCCACGGCGAGCTGCCGACGCGCGCGGACCTGTCCTCGTTCTCGACCGAGATCATCCGGCACACGATGCTGCACGAGGACTTCCGGCGCTTCTTCGACGCGTTGCCGAAGGACGCGCACCCGATGCCGGTGCTGGCGGCCACGGTCGGCGCGCTGGCGACCTTCTACCAGGACCCGGAGACCGAGCGCAGCCAGAACGCGACCATCATCCGCCTGCTGGCCAAGATGCCGACGATCGCCGCGTGCTCGTACAAGCACTCGATCGGCCAGCCGTTCATGTACCCGCGCAACGACCTGGACTACTGCGCGAACTTCCTGAACATGATGTTCGCGACCCCGTGCGAGGAGTACGAGGTCGATCCGGTCGTCTCGAAGGCGCTCGACCTCCTGCTCATCCTCCACGCCGACCACGAGCAGAACTGCTCGACGTCGACCGTGCGCATGGTCGGGAGCTCGCGCGCCAACCTGTTCGCCGGCATCTCGGCCGGCATCGGCGCGCTGTGGGGCCCGCTGCACGGCGGCGCGAACCAGGCCGTGATCGAGATGCTGGAGCAGATCGACCGCGAGGAGGGCAGCGCCGACCGGTTCATCGCGCGCGCCAAGGATCGCAACGAGACCCAGCGCCTGATGGGCTTCGGTCACCGCATCTACAAGAACTACGATCCGCGCGCGGCGGTGCTGAAGCGCACCTGCAACCAGGTGATCAACAAGCTGGGGACGTCCAGCCGGCTGCTCGAGATCGCCATGCGGCTCGAGGAGATCGCGCTCCACGACGACTACTTCGTGAGCCGCAAGCTGTACCCCAACGTCGACTTCTACTCGGGCGTCATCTACAAGGCGCTGGGGATCCCCACGAACATGTTCACGGTCATGTTCGCCATGGGCCGCCTGCCGGGCTGGATCGCGCACTTCCTGGAGATGCGCCGCGATCCCGACTTCCGCATCGGCCGCCCGCGCCAGGTGTACGACGGCGTGCGCAAGCGCGCCTACGTCCCGGTCGACCGGCGCGGCTGACCGCGCCGCGCGCGGGAGCCCGGCGCATGCAGCCGTTCCACCTGGCCTTCCCGGTGCGCGACCTCGAGGCGACGCGCGCCTTCTACGTCGACGTCCTGGGCTGCGGTGTCGGCCGGTCCAGCGAGCGCTGGATCGACTTCGACCTCCACGGGCACCAGATCTCGGCGCACCTCGCCCCCGAGGCCTGCAGCGCCGGTCCGACGAACGAGGTCGACGGCGACGGCGTCCCCGTGCGCCACTTCGGCGTGGTGCTGGAGTGGGAGGCCTGGCACGCGTTCGCGCGGCGGCTGGAGGAGCGCGCGGTGCGGTTCCGCATCGCGCCGCGCACCCGCTTCCGCGGCCAGCCCGGCGAACAGGCCACGCTCTTCCTCGACGACCCCAGCGGCAACGCGCTCGAGTTCAAGTCCTTCCGGGATCCCGCGCGCCTGTTCGCACGCTGAGGCCGGCGCGGGCAGCGCGTCAGCGCGCGGTAAGGGTTGATGACCGATCGGCGGCTTTTGCCGTCGCGGGGGTTGCGCCGCCGTCGATACGGGGTACAAGGCCCTAATGCGACTTCCTTGTCTCGCGGCGGCATTGAGCCTGGCTACGGTGTTCACCGGGCCGGGGACGGCGTCCCACGAGGACTCGGAGATGCTGCGGATCGACCGCGCCGACGCCGGCGTGCGGGACGCGGGGCTGGTGGCTCGCGGGCTCGCGCTGGACGGCGACGGCACGCTGCGGGTGTGGAGCCCGGCGGGCTGGGAGATCCGGCCGCTCGGCGCCGCGGCGCGCGCGCGCCTGGCGCGGCTCAGTTCCGAAGCGAACCTCGCGGCGTTGCCGCAGGTCGTGGAGTCACGCGCCCGCTGGTTCGACCTCCGGGAAGCGAGCACGACCCTCGTCTGGGGCGTGGCCCCGGACGAGCGGGCCACGATCGAGGCCGACCTGCGTCCGGGTTCCGCCGACCGCGCGCTCGCCCCGCACGGCGTGGTCGAGCTGCTCGAAGCCCTCGAGGAAACGATCGCCGCCGTGCCGCCGGCTCGCATCGAACCGCCCGCGGCCTGGGACGTCCGCCTCGAACTGCTCGACGGGAACGAACCGGCCAACCTGTACGAGGTGTTCGCCGGCGACGTGGAGCCGCTGGCGTGGCCCGCCGCGACGCCGGAGCCCGCCGACGCGGCCGAGCCCGGCGCGCGCGCCGACGGCGCGGCCGGCTGGGAGTTCCTCGAGGCGGCGCGCCAGCGCCGGCCGGTCGCCTGGGCGGGGCGCACCTGGAACGTGCTCGTGCGTCCCCTGCCGCCCGCGGCTGCGGTCACCGACCGGGCGCGCGCCGGTTCCTGAACGCCCGCGGCGCTCGCCCCGCCGTCCCGCACGCGCGGCGCGCGGGTGTTTGGGGTGGCTGAGGGGATTCGAACCCCCGACCCCCAGGACCACAACCTGGTGCTCTAACCGACTGAGCTACAACCACCGTCCGATGCCGGGAGGCGCGCGGCCGCCCGTCCCCCTCCGGCTGGCATCGCCTGAGGGGCGCAAGAGGATCGTCGCCGCGCCGCGGGAAGTCAATGCCGGACGCGGCGGGGTTAGTGTGGGGGCGTGAGCACGCCCGATCCCCGCCCCCCGCCCAAGAGCTTCGGCAACATGGGCGACCACCACTGGTCCCGCGCCCGCGCCGGGGAGAACCAGGAAGCCCTCGACTACTACCGCGAGCGCAGCCGCGCCCCGGGTGTCGCGCAGGGCGGCGGAGCGCGCAACTTCTACTGCATGCAGTGCGACGGCGTGATCCCCCTCGACCACCAGGGAGAGCGCTGCCCCCATTGCCGCGCCACGATCGAGGGCGACGCACGGCGCTACTTCAACTGGGTCGAGATCGACCGGCCGCCGCGCAGCGACGCACGCGCGCTGCTGCCGCTGTTCGCTCTGGCGGTGCTGGTGCTGGCGGCGGCGGTCGCCCTGGCGTGGATGCTGGTCGCGCGCGACGGAGGCGCGGCGTGAGCGGCCACGCGCGACGGTTCGAACGCCAGGTCCGCTTCGCGCCGCTGGGCCCGCGCGGACAGGAGCGCCTCGAGGCGTCGGCCGTCCTGGTCGTGGGCTGCGGAGCGCTGGGCGGTTCGATCGCGCAGTCCCTGACGCGCAGCGGCGTGGGCCGTCTCGTCCTCGTCGACCGCGACGTGGTCGAGGAGTCCAACCTGCCGCGGCAGGTCCTGTTCGAGGAGCGGCACGCCGCGGCCGGCGCGCTGAAGGCCGAGGCCGCCCGCGAGACGCTGCTGCGCATCGGCGGGCCGACGCGCATCGAGGCGCATGCGGCGCACCTGGACGCCGACAACCTGGCCGACTTCGCCCGCGGCGTCGCGCTGGTGCTCGACGGCACCGACAACCTCGAGACGCGCTACCTGCTCAACGACTTCTGCGTCCAGACGGGGCTGCCGTGGGTGTATGCCGGCGTCGTCGGCTCGGGCGGCCTCGTCCTGCCGGTGCTGCCCGCCGTCGGGCCGTGCCTGCGCTGCGTGTTCCCCGAGCCTCCGCCGCCCGGCGTGCTGCCCACGTGCGAGACCGCCGGCGTCCTGCAGCCGGCCGTCGCGTTGATCGCGTCGCTGCAGGCGGGCCTCGCGCTGCGCATCCTGGCCGGCGAGACCGCGCCGCAAGCGCGCCTCCTCGACGTCGACGCCTGGGACGGGCGGGTGCGCGAGGTGCGCATCGCGCGCGCGCCGGACTGCCCGTGCTGTGCGCGCCGCGAGTTCGCGTTCCTGCACGCGGCGCGCACGCAGCGCGCGGTGAGCCTGTGCGGCCGGCGCACGGTGCAGGTCCGCGCGGCGCGCGCGCGCCCCGACCTCGACCGCCTCGAGCAGCAGATCGCAGGCCTGGCGCGCGACGTGCGCCGCCAGGGCGCGATCCTGCGCTTCGCCGTCGGCGAGGAGCGTTTCACCGTGTTCGCCGACGGACGCGCCCTGGTCGAGGGCACCGAGGACACCGACCGCGCGCTCGCCCTGTACGACCGCTACGTCGGCGCATGAGCGTCGCGCTCGTCGTGCTGGCCGCCGGCGCGAGCGAGCGGCTGGGCGCCTGCAAGGCGCTGGTCGACCTCGCGGGGCGCACGCCGATCGAACGCCTGTGCGCCGCGGGGGCGGTGTTCGACGCCGTGCCCCCGCTCGTCGTGACCGGCGCCGACCACGACGCGATCGCCGCCGCCGCGGTTGGTGTCGAGCTGGCGTTCAACGCGGACTGGCGGTCGGGCCGCACGAGCGGCGTGGCGCTCGCGGCGCGCCTGCGGCCGGGCCTCGACCTGTGCATCGCACCGGTCGATGTGCCGCTCGTGCCCGCCAATGTGTTCGCGGAGCTCGATGCCGCGTGGTGCGCCGCGGGCGCGCCGCCGCGCGGATGGCTCGCGCCCTGCACGCACGCGGGCGGCCGCCGGCACGGCCATCCGATCGTGATCGGCCGGGGCCTCGCGCCGGACCTCGCCGGGGCAGGGAAAGATCTTCCGCTGCGTCGGCTGCGCGGCCGCGCTCACCCGCTCCTGGAAACGGCCGTGGATTCGATCCGGATCCACGACGACCTGGACACGCCGGACGATCTGGACCGCTTGCGCCGCCTGCTTTCCTGAGGCGCGACCTCATTTCCGCGCCGCGCGCCGGCCGATAGCCCGCGGGTCCCATGAGCTTCCAAGGCGACGTCGGGGGTATCGGCCTGGCGGACCTGCTGCAGAGCCTCGCTCGCGGCCGGCCCGGCGTGCTGACGCTCCACACGCGCGGGGGCCTCAAGGCCAGCATCGGCATCAAGGACGGCCGGCTGCACCTGCTGCCGGAGCCGGACGAGGATCCCGAGATCTGGCGCCGGATCGCGCGCAACGCCTGGAGCGGACGCGGAGACGACCTCGTCGACGCGCTGCACATGGAGGAGATCGCGCGCGCGCGGCGCACCGAGACCCTCTACCGGCTGCTCGACTCCGAGGGCGTGCACTTTCGGTTCGCGCCGGGCAGCGTGCCGACGCGGCCCGAGGGCAGCGGCCTGCGCGCCGACGAACCCGGGCTGGAGCAGAGCGGTCCCTCGCGCAGCTCGGTGTGGACCGAGCCGATGTCGATCGAGGCCACGCTGCTGGAGTTCGCGCGACTCCAGGACGAGGGCGGCGACGGCACGGTCCACTGGCCCGAGTGCGAGCATGCCGTCCTGCAGCGGCTGGACGCCGCGCCTGGCAAGGGCGACATCGAGCGCCTGCACCAGGAGTGCGACGGCACCTCCACGCTGCAGGAGATCGCGGACCGGCTGGGCTGGACGCTGCGCCAGACGCGCAACAACGCGCTCGGGGAGTTGCGGCGCGGGGCGCTGCGCTTCTCGACCCCCGAGGAACTGCTCTACCTCGTCCAGCAGGAGCTCCTGTCGGGCAACCGCGACCGCGCCGTCTCGCGGCTGCGCTCGTGGCTGGCGGTCGCTCCCGGCGGCCCCATGGCCGACGTCGACGCGCAGTTGTTCGAACACGAATGGGTCGAGGGCCGCCTGCAGCCGGTGTTGCTGGAGCTGCCGGCACGGCAGGCGCGCAGCTTCCTGCGACGCCTCGACTACTCGCGCCGCGCACCTCAGGAGTCGCTGCAACGCTGGCGGCAGTACGCCACGGCGCGGCCGGGCGATCCGATCACGCAGCTGCGGCACACGAACTGGCTGCTGCGCGCCTCGGGCGACCCGGCCGTGCCCTCGGTGCGCGACCTGCTGGTACAGTGCCGTACGCTGCTGAAGGACGGACGCCGGTCCGGCGCCGCGTCCTACGCGCGCATTGCGATGCAACGCGCGCCGGACGGTGCGACGGTGCGCATCGAGATCGGGCAGTGCATGCTCCAGGCGGGCATCGTCGCCGAGGCCGACGAGTTCCTGCTCGACGCGCTGCGCACGATGATCGACGCCAAGCGCGCCGACCTCGCGCTACCCGTGCTGCGGCAGTTCGTCCAGGTTCTGCCCGAGCACCGCGAAGGCCGCCGCCTGTTCATGCGGGCGCGCGCGCAGACCGTGCGGCGCTCGCTGCTGCACAAGCACTCGCTCGTGGGTTTCGCCGTGATCGCCGCGCTCGCGACGGGGGCGCTGGTGCAGTACCGCAGCGGCGCCGCGCAGCGCGAGCGCATCCAGGAGATCAACGCGCTGTCGCCCGATCCGCGCGCCGCCCTGGCGCTCTTGCGCGAATCGTTCCCGGACGACAACTCCGGGACCATCCAGGCGCTGCGCTCGGAACTCGAGAGCCGCCTGCGGCTGCAGGAGCTGGCGATCCGCACGGCCTGGACCGACCGCTACAACGCCGCCGCCGTCGAGTGCACCGTCGGTGATCCGCTGCTGGGCCTGCGCCGCCTGATCGACCTGCCGCCGCCGCCCTCCCGCGAGGCCGGCGAGCAGGCGCTCCCCCTGGTGAGCGACCTCTACAACGGTCTCGCGGCGCGGCTGGAGACGCAGGTCGAGGCCCTGGGCCGCGAAGTCCTCGATTCGCAGGACCAGTTGCGCGCCGAGCAGCGCCTCACGGCCAGCCTGCAGGCCTTGGCCGAAATGACCGCGGGCACCGAGGACGAGCAGCCGCGCCGCTTCGCGGAGCGCCTCGCCAGGCTGATCGCCCAGGTCGCCGCGCGGGACGAACAGCGCGGCCAGGACCGTGCGCGGCGCGCCGAACGCGAGAACCTCGCGCGCCAGGACGTGCTGGTCAACACGGCGCGCGCGCACACCAAGGCGGGCGACTTCGTGCGCGCGCGCGAGGCCTACCAGCGCCTGGTGGAGACCGACCCCAGCGGACGCCTGGCCGGGCTGTTCGCACGCGAGATCCGCGTGGTCGAGGAGAGCTGCGCCGCGCTCTCCGAAGCCGCGGATCTGGCGCGCGCCGGCCAGCACAAGCAGGCTCACGCGCGGCTCAAGGGCACGCTCCAGAACGCGGAGGCCTGGCTCCTGCCCTGGCGCGTGACCAGCATCCCCCCCGGCGCGCGTGCGCGCTTCCCCGACGGGACCGAGCGCGTGACGCCCTTCACCGTCGAGAGCGAGTGGAAGGAAGTCGTCACGTTCACGCTGGAGCTCAAGGGCCACGAACCCGTCGACGTGCGCGTCGCGGAGCCCGCCGACCAGGTCTTGACGCTCTCGCGCATCCCCGAGCGTGCCTGGCTCACGCAGGGCCGCGTGGAGGCGCCGCCGGTGGCCGCCGGCGAAGATCACATCGTGTGCGACCGCGCGGGGAAGATCGCGCGCGTCGGACGCGCGCACCAGGTCGTCTGGCAGCGTTCGACCGGATCGCTGGCCGGGATCGGTCGCGCGCCCGTGTTCCTGCCCCGGCGTCCGGGCCACCTGCTGGTCGTCAGCGAGGACGGCGAGGTCTGGATCGTCGACGCCTCCTCGGGAGCGATGGAGGGACCGTGGAGCGCGGGCGCGCCCCCGGTCGCCGGTCCCGAGGTCACGACCGACGGCGTGACGGTGCGTTTCCGCAACGGCCAGCGCTACGAATGGAGCACGCGGCTCCTGCCCGAGCTCGTCGTCGAGGACGCCGCCGACGCCGTCGTGCAGGCCGAACCCGTGCAGAACGCACCCGCGCCGGCGGCCGAGTCGGGGCTCTCGATCCTGCGCCGGCGGTCGACCGCGGCCTCGCGCTTCGATTCGCCCTGGGGGCCCTACACCGTCCGGGTCGAAGCGGAGGCCTACGTGCTCGACGCGACCGTGAAGGACGAGAAGGACGCGGCCGGCGCGCGCACCCAGATGCGCGCGACCGTGCGGCGCGAGGGCGATTGGAACTACATGGCCTGGGAGGCACCGAACGTGACGATCCCCCACGGCCGGCTGTGGATCTCCGACGCTCGCGGCCTGCGCTCGTACACGCCCTGATCCCGCACCGCGTCCGATGGAGACGCGCGCGGCTGGAGGCTAACCTCGCCGCCATGCGCCCCGCGTGCCTCGCCGTCCTCGCGTGCATCGCCGGTGCGGCCTGCAAGGCGCGCGTGCCGACCGCGCCGCCGCCCTCGCTCGTCGACTGGCCCGGGCCGGCCGTGCCAGCGGACCGCGCGCCGGCCGTGCGGCGCGACGCTCTGCCCGAGCTGGCCGCCCCCGCCGGCTGGGCCGACGCGCGCCGCGAGGACTTCGAGGCCGCGCTCGAGCGCTGGAATCCCGCCGGTCAGCCCGCGCGGCTCGCCCCCGAGGCTCTGGCGGACTTCTCGGCCGGGCTGCTGCACGACGACGACCGCGCGGTGCGCGCCGCGTTGCTCCTCGCGCGCAGCGCGGATCCGCAGGCGTACGAGACCCTGCTGCGCCGCCTGGAGGCGCGCACGCCGCGGCGCGCGGATCGGTTTCCGGCCGCGGAGATCGTGGCCGCGGCCGCGTTGGCCGACGTGCCTGCGCACCTGCGCGCTCCGGCGGCCTCGCGCCTCGAGCGCCTCGCGCGCGGCGACCGGCCGCACCCGCACCTGTGCGTGCGCGTCGAGTGCGCCGCCAGCGCGCTGCGTCTCGAGAGCCGCGCGGTGCAGCCCTTCCTGCTGGAGGTCCTGCGCGAAGGCACCCGCGCGCAGTCGCCCCGGCCCTCCTGGACGCGCGCGGAGCCGACCCTGGAGGAACTCGAATGGGCCCAGACGCGCGCGGCGCAGGCGCTTTCCGAGCGCGCGGGCGTGCCGTGCCTGTACCGCGCCGAGGCCAGCGCCCAGGACCGGGCCAACGAGGCCGCGTCGCTGGAGCACCTCCTCCGTCTTCCAGGGAAGCCCGGGGGCTGAACGCCGTCCTTGTCCGATTCCATGAACCCCTCGCCCTCGCCGCGCGTGCATCCGGTGCGGTTGTTCCTCGCGATCGTCGCCCTGGCGACGGCCGTGATCCTGGCATTCCAGTGGCAGCGTCTGCGGCCCGCACCGGTCGAGCGCACCCCGCCCGCGGTCCCCTCCGGCCCGCGCGCGCCGGACGAGCCTGCGGATCCGGGACTCGCCGCTCCCGGTGAGCCTGCGCGCGGCGGCGCGCCCGCCGCCACGGCGTCCGTGCCGGCGCCCGCGGACCCGGCGGTCGAGGTCGAAGCGCGCTGGCACGCCGCCGGCAGCGTGCACGCGCGGGGCGGTCCGCCGCTGGGCGCGGCGACGGTGAGCCTCGCGCTGCGCACCGTCGACGGCGACGAGACGCCGCTGGGCGAGGCGCGCAGCGCGGCGGACGGCGCATGGCGCCTCGCGCTGCCCGCGCTCGACGCGCGATCGCCCCTGGAGCTGGCCGGGGTCTTCGTCGTCGCGCGCGCGGACGCCGCGGGCTTCCAGCCGCTGACGACGCAGCGCCGGATCGAGGACTCGTTCGACTCCGCGCGCGTCGCGATCGACCTCTACCTCGTGCCCGGATCGGCGCTGCGCGGCCGTGCGGTGGACGACGAGGGCCGGCCCGTCGCGCGCGCCACCGCCGCGCTGTTCGTGCGCGGACCGTCGGGCGGTTCCGCCGAGCTGATCCCGGCCGGCGAGGTGCGCGCCGATGCCGGCGGGCGCTTCGCGCTGGGTTTCGTCTCGGCCGCCGGCTACCACCTGCTCGTGCGCGCCGAGGGCGTGGGCGTGCACCGCGCGCGCCTGGACCTCGCGGCGGATCAGGACCGCGATCTGGGCGACCTCGCCCTGCGCGGCGGGGACCCGTTGCGCGGCGTCGCGCTCCATGCCGACGGGCAGCCCGCGCAGCACCTGGAGCTGTGGGCTCTCGAAGGCAACATGGCGTTCCGGCCCAACGGCCTCGCCGAGGCGGTCGGGCGCATCGCGCTCGCCGAGCTGGGCGACGGACTCTCGATCGGACGGACCTGGACCGATGCGCAGGGACGGTTCTCGATCGGCGGGCTGCGGCCGGACCACTACGCGCTGGTCTCGCCCGACCCGGGGATCGTCATCGAGCCGCGGCAGGGGCGCTGGGAGCCTGGACAGCAGAACGTGACGCTCACGGTCCACAGCCCGCGCATCGTCGTCACGGTCGTCGACGGCGAGGGCCGTCCCGTGCCCGGAGCGGTCGTCGAGTGCACCGAGGTGTCGCTGGAGGACGAGGGCCGCGCGCTGGCGGGCGAGACTCGCCGCGCCGTGACGCGCGGCGCCGAGGGCGTCGCGACGTTCGCCGCCGACCCCGAGACGCCCGTCGCGATCCGCGCGCGCGCGCGCGGGGTGTCGAGCGCCGAACGGCTCGTGTTCCTCGGCCAGGGAGTCGAGCACCGCGAGGAGCAGCTCGTGCTGTCCGCGCCGCGCGGCACCGGCCGCATCCGGCTCGTGTACGGCGGCGATCCCGTGCCGCAGCCGCCGCGCCTGTGCGCCGTGCTCACGTCGCCCGTGAGCGGACTGCGCGACGAGGAGCGCGGGACGCTCGAAGCGGACGCGTCCGGCGTGCTGCACGACGTGCCGGCCGGCGAGCACGGCTTGATCGTCGAAGCCCTCGGCGGCCACTGGTTTCCCTGGCGCAGCAGCGTGCCCGTGCGCGTGGAGCCCGGCGCCGAGACCCCGGTGACGGTCGCGCCTCGCCTGGGCGGCCGGCTGACGGTGCGCTGCACGCTGGTGGGCCGGCCACCGTCCGGACTGGAGGAACTCGCGCCGGAGGGCGGCGCGCGGCGCGGTCGCTTCGGCGTGCACTTCACGCTGACGCCACTGGGCGGCGGGCGCACGCAGGCGCTCGCTCTGCGCGTGGGCGATGCCGAGCATCCCGCGCTGCTCCCCGGCGAGAGCGGCCTGACCACGGCGCTGCTCGAGCCTGGCGACTACACGCTGCGCGCGGAAGGCCCGGCGTGGATCGGGAGCGAGGCCACGGTGCGCGTGGTGCCCGGCTCCGAGATCCCGGCCGTGATCGACGTGCGCGCGCGCTGAACGCACGCGGCTCCGGCGGCGGTCAGCCCTTCGCGTCGGCCGTGCCGGCCGGGGCGTAGTCGATCTCCCAGTCCGGCGGCGTGCCGCCCGGGCCCAGGAGGTAGTGCTCGAACCACCGCAGCATGCGCAGCGCGTAGTCCAGGCGCGCGCAGGCCTTGCGGTTGCCGTGGCCCTCGCCCGGGTACAGGACCAGGCGCACGGGGGCCTTGCCGCGCAGCTTCAGCGCGCGGTACATCGCGCGCGACTGGCCCGGATCCACGCGCGGATCCTCCTTGCCGTGCAGGATCAGGAGCGGCGTGCGCGAGCGGTCGGCGTAGGTGACCGGCGAGCGCTCGAGGAAGAACTCGACCGCCTCCCACGGACGCTTCAGCGAGTGGACGTAGTAGTCCTCGTTGGCGATGTCGGTCGTGCCGACCTTCGAGAGCTTGTCGGAGATGCCGACGAACATCACGCCCGCGGCGAATCGCTCGCTGTGGCGCGTCGAGCACCACGCGGTCGCGTAGCCGCCGTAGGAGCCGCCGGTGATGCCGACCTTCTCGCGGTCGACGAGGCCGCTCGCCACGAGCGAGTCCACCGCGTCGATCAGGTCGTCGAACTCGCGCCCGCCGGCGTCGGCCTGGCTGAGCTTCGAGAACGCCACGCCCCGTCCCGTGCTGCCGCGGTAGTTGGGGTAGAACACGGCGAAGCCGCGCGCCGCGGCCATCTGGCCGGGGCGGCTGTAGTGCGTGAGCCAGCCGTTCGATTCGTGCGCCTCGGGGCCGCCGTGCACCGAGAGGATCAGCGGGTAGCGCTCGCCCGCACGCTCGTCGAGCGGCCGGATCAGGATGCCCTCCAGCTCCAGCCCGTCGCGCGCCTTCCAGCGCACCACTTCCTGGCGCGCGAGGCGCACGCCGGCGAGGACGGCGTTCGAATCGGTGCGGCGGCGCGGCGCGGCGTCGCCGTGCTTCATCGTGTAGACCTCGGGCGGGTGCTGCGCGGTGTGCGCGACGAACGCCGCCTGCTGGCCGTCCCTGGACAGCGAGAACGAGGAGAGGATCGCGGCGCCCGGAGCCAGCAGCACCTTGGGCGCGTCCTTGGCGGCGGCGCCCGCGCCGAACGCGACCTTCTCGAAGCTCGTCTCCGTGCCGCGCGCGAGGATCACCAGCGCGTTCGCGCGGTCCTGGAACTCGAAGGCCTGGCAGTCCGCCTCCATGTCGACCGGCAGCGGGGCGAGCGTGGCCGGCAGCGACGCGTCGAGGCCCGAGCTGTGCAGCAGGAAGCGCCCGGCGCTGGGATCGTGGATGTCCGCCGCCTGGATGGTCGCGACCCAGCGGCCGTCGGGGCTCCAGCCGACCGCGCCGAGCTTGCCGGGGTTGTCGATCGCGCGCAGCACCGTGCCGTCGCGCGCGTCGACGACGCGCACGCGCTGGAGCATGTACTCGTCGTCGACGAGCGGCGTGGGCGCGACCGCGACCGCCAGGCGGTCGTCGACGGGGCTCCAGTGGACCTGGTGCACGTGGCCCTCGATCGCGAGCTGCCGGGGCTCCGCCGCGCCGTCGCCGGTGCCGGCGATCCAGACGCGCGCGAAGGGCGTGTCCTCCTCGTAGATCTGCGGCTTGAAGCCCTTCTCCTCGCGCGCCTTGCGGGCCTTGGAGGCGGGCTCGTTGGCGATCAGCGCGACCTGCGAACCGTCCGCCGAGAAGCTGTATCCCGAGATCGACGTCGCGAGCGACGCGACCTTGCGCGACTCGCCGCCGTCGAGGCGGATCGAGTACAGCGCGGTCTCCTTGTCGCCGTCGCGCTTGGCGAGGTACGCGATCGCCGCACCGGGGGGCGCCCAGGCGACGCGGCCGACGTTCACCTTGCCGGTGACGAAGGGTCGCGACGCCCCGCTCGCCAGGTCGAGGACGTGCAGTTCGACCCAGGCCGAGCCGTCCTCGTCCGTGCCCGCCTTGCGCGGCACGGCCAGCGTGTAGGCCACGTGCTTGCCGTCCGGCGAGATGGCCGCGGACGTCACCGACCGCAGGCTCTCGACGAGGTGCGGCGTGAGGACCGTCTCCGCCTGCGCGGGCTGCGTGCTCGGCGTCGCGGCGAACGCGACGGGCAGCACGGGGAGGGCGAGGAGGACGAGGGAGGCGAGGAACCGGCGTGCCATGGAATCTCCGATCGGGGCCTGACGGGCGGGCCGGGGATTCTAGCGGTTCGCGCACGCGCGGCGCGCCCCGGGAGGCGGATCGGATCCGGCCGGTGCCGCGCAAGCGCTCCCCGTCGCGGCGCACCGGTCCGGGATTCAGCCGCCCGCGGGCCGCTGCCGCGGCGGATCGGACTCGGCGGTCGACTTCTGCGGAGCGGGATCGGGATCGGCTTCCAGTTCCTTCGGGATCTCGTAGAGCGACGGGTCGTACTCGGTCGTCGGCGAGGAGGAGCTTTCGGCGCGATCCTTCTTGCGCACCTCCTTGGCCCGTGCCTTGTCGCGCCGGCGGCGCTCACGCTCCCGTTTCTGGAAGGAATCCATGCAGTTCCACTCGCGGGCCCGAACCGTCACACCGAGCCTTCGTGCCGAGCCCTGCAGGAAGAAGCGGAGCGCCCGGCCGGATCGCGGCGGGCGCAGTTCATGACCGAATGTAGCCGCGATCCGGGGCGGTTACAACGTGGGCCGCGTGGACCTCGCCCCGGACGACATCCAGAAGCTCGTGGCCGAGCGCGAGGGCCGCAAGCTCGAGTTCAAGAGCGGCCTGCCGCGCGACGCCAAGACCGCGCGCACGCTGGCCGCCTTCGCCAACACGCGCGGCGGGCTGCTGCTGGTCGGCGTGGGCGATCGCGGCGAGATCCTGGGCGCGCCGCGCCCGCGCGCCACGCTGGAAAGGCTGCGCGCGATCGCGGCGCGCGAGATCGAGCCCGCGCTCGCGATCGAGGCGGGCAGCGTGGCGGTCGCGGGCCGCACGGTCGTGTGGTGTTCCGTGCCGCTGTCCCCCGCGCGCCCGCACGCCGTCCTGCGCGCGGATGGTGAACGCGAGGTCGTCGTGCGCGTCGGCTCCAGCAACCGCGCGGCGTCGGGCGCGACGCTGGCGGTGATCCGCGCGCAGCGCGCGAACGCGGGCGGCCTCGACGCGCTGCAGCGGTCGGTGCTGGAGTGGGTGGAGCGGCGCGGGCGCGCGGCGCGCGACCCCGGCGGCAATGCAACGATCGCGGCCTTCGCCAAGGCGCGCAACGTCGGCGTGCAGCGCGCACGGCGCGCGTTCACGCAGTTGGAACTGGCCGGCCGGCTCGTCGGACACGGCACGGGGAGCCGGCGCGTGTACAGCCTGCCATGACCGCGCACGGCGACGGGGAACCGCGAGGACATGGGGTGTCGCCTGCTTGGGCAGGGCCGACCACCGGCAGCCGTTGCCGGCCCACCTCCGGGGACGGGGTTGACTCTCTCTCTCTCTCTCTCTCTAGTCTCCGGTCGGTCATTCCCTCCCCGGTCCCGCTGAACTCCAAGGGTCCCGCATGCTGCCCCTTCTGCTCGCTCTCTGCGCTTTCCTCACCACGCCTCCGGACGAGAGTCCGGTTCCCAACTGCCAGACCTGCCCGGGCTGCACGCCCACGACAGACCCCCAGGACACGGACTCCGAGCCGGGCTGCGGAACGGTCGGCATCTCGCTCCTGATCCTCGAGGGCGAGTGCTGTCGCTTCATGGAGGTCGGAACGGGGGCGCTGGTGTGCAAGACGAACCGCAAGTGCGTCGTGACCATCACGCGCAGTTGGACCGGAATCACAGGTCAGCCCGAGTTCTGCATCTACCAGGGTGTCGAGCAGCGCTGCTCCACGCCGCCGGCGGGCGGCCCGAACCCGGCGACGAACACCTGGAACCTCGCCTGCGGCGACGGATACGCATGGTCGATCAGCGCCGCATGCCCAGAAGGCGGCCAGATCAGTGCGTTCGCCCGCGGCTGCTGCTCCGATTGCGGTTCCAGCGATCCGTGCCAGTTTGGCGGGTAACTTGGACAGCCGGCCGACGACATGGACAGGCAGCACCCTTCGCCGCGCCGCACGGTCTGGATCTGGGCAGTGCTCGCCTTGGTGATCCTCGGGTTGGCGGTGATTCTGGCGAAGCTCGCTGGCCGTGACGCCGATCCGGTCGAGGCGATCCGGCCGGCCGGCGCGAAGACTGTCGAACGCGCGGATGAGCCGCCGGTTCCCGTTCCCGATCGCGACGCAATCTCCGAAGAACCCGAAGGACTTGCGTTCGCCCGCTCCTTCTGGGGAGATCGCTGGCCCGACGTGGAAGCGGACCTGCGGGCGCGTGGCAAACTCCGGGATTGGCCTGCCACCCCGGATGTTCCGTGGGAAGTCGCCGAGCAGGAGTTCCGCGAGCGCTTGTTCCCGCTGAAGGCCGCGGAGCGGGAGGAAATCGTCGCCGGCAACCTGCTCCAGTGGCACGGATCCGTCGATGCCAAGTGGCTGCGCGAGGTGATCGGCGTCAACACGGCCGTGGACGAGGACAAGGTGGCGCGCATCGTCGACATCGTTCGACGCCACAACGACGGGATCGAACCCCTGGCGCAGGAATGGGTCGAGAGGCTCGATTTCGAGATCCGCGCCGCGTTCCGGGCCGGGCGCTACGAGCATGGGCCGTTCGTGCTGCCTGCTGGCGAACCTGGACCCTACTTCTGGACGGGCGGGCACGCGCACGCGGGCTGGACCGCGCGCATGCAACTCTCCTTTGAGGACTGCCCGGGCCTGCGTGACATGCTCCTGCGGATCAGGGATCTGACCGCAGCGCGCAACGCCGAGGTTCAACGGGTCGTGCGCGGCGACCGGTGAATCCCACGCGAACCGTCGCGCGGCGCGTGCTCGCGTGGCACGGCCCGTCGTCGGGCGCGCCGATCGCCTCGCTCGGTCGCTAGGAGCCTGTCCCGGTAATCGCAACGACCGTGGAAACCCGGACTCGAGGAAGCGAGTCTGGGCCCATGTCCGCACGCTTGCGACGAGGCGGGTGGCGCAGTCGCTACCGCCTGAGGAAGCAGATCGTCGAGCCGGTGTTCGGGCAGATCGAGGAGGCGCTGGGCTTCCGGCGCTTCCTGCTGCGCGGCCACGAGAAGGTCAGCGACGAGTGGAAGCTCGTGTGCGCGGCCTTCGACCTGCGCAAGCTCGCGGCGACGGCCAGGTGAGGCCAGCGGGCCCGGCCCGCATCCGGCTGACCCCGCGCCAACCGCCGAACACCGAGCGCCGTGCGAATCAGTCCCCAATCAATCCCGCCGAGCTGCCCGGCCGGACCAGGCGCTCGGCGGCGATGGTCAATCCAGGGACAGGCTCCTAGGGGTAGATGCGGTGCATGAGCCGCGGGAACGGGCTGGCCTCGCGCACGTGCTCCAGGCCGCAGATCCAGCCTACCGTGCGCTCCAGCCCCAGGCCGAAGCCGCCGTGCGGCACGCTGCCGTAGCGGCGCAGGTCGAGGTACCACGCGAACGCCTCCTCGGGCAGCTCGTGCTCGCGGATGCGCGCGAGCAGCGTCTCGAGGTCGTCCTCGCGCTGCGCGCCGCCGATGATCTCCCCCACGCCCTCGGGGCCCAGCACGTCGACGCACAGCGCCTTCTTCGGATCCGCGGGATCGCGCTTCATGTAGAACGCCTTCACCTGGTGCGGGTAGCGGTGGATCATCACCGGCTTGTCGAAGGCGTTCGACAGGATCGTCTCGTCCGGCGCACCGAGGTCGTCGCCGTCCTTGTGCTGCCCCGGCGCGGCCTTCTCCAGCATCGCGTGCGCCTCGTCGTAGCTGATGCGCGGGAAGGGCGGCACGATCGCCTCGAGCTTGGAGACGTCGCGCTCCAGTGCCGCGAGCTCCGGCCGGCGGCGCTCCAGCACGCTCTTCACCACGTAGCACAGCAGGTCCTCGGCGTGCTGCATCACGTCGTCGAGCGTCGCGTAGGCGATCTCGGGCTCCAGCATCCAGAACTCGGTCAGGTGCCGGCGCGTCTTGCTCTTCTCGGCGCGGAACGTCGGCCCGAAGCAGTAGACCTTGCCCAGCGCCATCGCCGACGCCTCGGCGTAGAGCTGGCCGGACTGCGTCAGGTAGGCCTTCTCGTCGTCGAAGTAGTCGACCTCGAACAGCGTGCTCGTGCCCTCGCAGGCCGCCGGCGTGAAGATCGGCGAGTCGATGCAGACGAAACCCTGCTCGTCGTAGAAGCGGCGGATCGCCGTGATCACCGCGTCGCGGATGCGCATCACCGCCCACTGGCGCTTGCTGCGCAGCCACAGGTGCCGGTGCGACAGGAGGAAGTCGGGACCGTGCTCCTTGGGCGTGATCGGGAAGCCGTCGACGCGCTGCAGCACCTCGCCGCCCTTCACGCCGATCTCGTAGCCGCCCGGCGCGCGCGCGTCGGCCTTGACCTCGCCCGTCAGGATCAGGCTCGACTCCTGGCCGGCGTGCCCCAGCGCCTCGAACAAGGCCTCGGGCACGTCGTTCTTGAACGCGACGCACTGCACGTAGCCGGTGCCGTCGCGCACCTGCAGGAAGTGGAGCTTGCCCTTCGAGCTCTTGTTGTGGAGCCAGCCGCGCAGCGTGACCTGTTGTCCGACGTGCGCGCCGAGCTTCTCGATCGTGGTGATGGGCGTCATGAAGGCGATGCGCTCGCGCAGGCGAACGGGGTCAGGGGAAGGCAGAGTAGGCCGGCTGGATCTCCAGCTCGCCGACGAGGCCGCGCGCGACGTGCACGCGGCCCTTGCACGAGACGCCGTCGCGGCGCGCCTCGACGGTCACCCAGCCCTCGCCGGTGCCCAGCCGGGCGAGCTCCGCCGGCGGCGTGACGACCTGCACGCGCTCGTAGCCCAGCGCCAGGAGGCGCGACAGCACGCGGTCGACCATCGACGAGGCGCCCGCCTCCGCAGTCGGCGCCGGAAGGGTCTCGGCGCGCGAACGCGCCTCGGCAACGGCGAGCAGCCGCTCTTCCAGGCGTTTCTGGCCGTCGCGGATGTCGATCAGGACGTGCTCGACGCGCCGCAGGTCGAGGCCCTCGTCGCGCGCCGCGATCTTCGCGAGCGCGGCCTCGATGGCCGGGAGGCGCTCCAGCACGGCGAGCCGCCGCTCCAGCCGCCGGACGATGGCCAGGACGGCCAGGACGCCGACCGCTCCCGAGCCGGCCAGGGCCACGAGCAGCAGCGCGATCCAGATCCAGGCTTCGTTCGAAACGGGCATGAGCGCGCAGCGTAACGATCCGCCGCGCGCGACGGCAACGCGCGCGTCCGCCGCGGCGCTGGACGGGCCTCAGCGGCGGCGCGCGACCGCGACGATCTCCACGCGGGCCCCGGCCGGCAGCCCCGAGACGCCGACCACAGCGCGGGCCGGGTGGGGCGCCGGGACGCGCTCCTTGTACACAGCATTGAAGCGGCCGTAGAGCTCGATGTCGGTCAGGTAGACGCTGACCTGGACGAGGTCGGACAGGTCGAGGCCGACGCGGGCGAGCTCCACTTCGACCGCCCCGATCGCCGTGCGCGCTTCCTCCTCGAACTCGCCGCGCGTGGCGCCGATGCGGCCGGCGACGAACACGAGGTCGCCGGCCTCGACGACCGCCGAATAGGGTCCCAGCGCCCCGGGCGCCGCGTGGTGCACGGTCGGGCGGGCGGCGCAAGCGCATGCGAGGAGCGGTGCGAGGAGGACGGCGGACAGGTGCGGCTTCATGCGCCCAGCATGCGCCCGCAGCGTCCCGCGGAACAGGCTCGACGCCCCGGCCGGGCCGCTGGGTAGAATCGGCGCCCGGCCGGTCCCCGCGGCCGGCCGAGTTCCGTCCGCATTCCATCGGAGGGTCCCATGCGCTGTGCGCTCGCCTGCTTCGCGCTCGTCGTCTGCTGTGCCGTTTCCGCCCGCGCCGACCACAAGGACGCGCGCCTGGGCTTCACCATCCAGACACCGCGCGAGTGGACGTCGATCCCCCAGCGTGCCGACGAGCGCTGGCTGGTCGCCAACTTCCAGTCCAACAAGCCCAACTTCTGGACCGAGAAGGGCGGCTGGACGGTCGAGCACCGCCCCGACATGCAGGCGATCGCCTTCGTCGACGAGCAGATCAAGGCGCTGGCCAAGGTCACGAAGAAGACCGACCGGCAGGGCAACCAGTCGGTGCTGATCGAGTTCGACAGCCCGTACAAGGACTACAAGGACTACATGCAGCGCCGCTACACCGGCGGCGGCTGGTACGTCGACAAGGAGGGCGAGACCAAGGTCGGCGACGTGCGCGTCACGACCTACGAGATCCGCGTCGACAAGCTCTCCAACGACGGGCCCAAGCGCATCGTCACCTGGATCTACCACGTTCCCGACGTGGACATCGCGATCCAGTACGAGTGCCTGCAGGACGCGTGGCCCAAGCTGCAGAACGAGGTCACGCGCTGCCTCAAGTCGTTCAAGCAGATTCCGCGCTCGGGCGAGGCGCTGGCGCAGGAGGTCACGACCGGCGTCAAGCTCAACTTCCTGGAGGCCGACGCGCTCTCGCCCGAGGAACGCAAGGGCTGGCGCCAGTCCTCGGAGCAGGAATTGCACGAGCGCGCCAGGAAGAACCTGCCGGACGGCTGGCAAGCCAAGAAGATCGGGCGCTTCCTGGTGGTGTTCCACACCGACGAGAAGTTCGCGCGGCGCGTGGCCGAGCAGGCCGAGGCCGTGTGGGGCTGGCTGGAGGACACGTTCGGCTTCGTCGGCGAGAAGGAGTACGTGCGCTCGCCGATCATCCGCATCTGCAAGGACCGCGAGGAGGAGAACCAGTTCCGCAAGGCGGGCTCGTGGGGCTGGAACGACCTGGAGATCGTCACGCACCAGGACTACGGCGGGACGACCTCCTGGGAGATGGGCTACGTCAACCAGAAGGTGATGGAGATCTGGTTCGTCGACCGCGACCGCAACCTGTACTGGGCCATGCCCGCCTGGCTGGGCAACGGCCTGCGCGAGGTGATCCAGAAGGCCAAGGCCACGAAGGGCGGCAAGGTCGAGTTCAAGGCCGACGACTGGAACCGCGACGAGGTGCGGCAGATGGTGCGCGAAGGCAAGATGACGCCGCCGCGCGAGCTGATGATGCTCACGAACAGCGAGCTGTTCTCGGGCACCGGCGAGGACTTCTGGGGCGCCTTCCGCCAGTCCCAGGCGCTGGTCAACTTCCTCGTCACCGGTCCGGCGGCGAAGAACGCGCGCACGAGGAACGTGCTGCCCGACTACGTGAAGAGCCTCAAGGCGGTGCAGGACGTGATCAAGGCCGAGAACGACGCCAAGAAGGGCGAGAAGGAGAAGAAGCCGCAGACCGAGGAGGAAGAGGAGGCGCTCTTCCGCGCGCAGCGCGACGGCTACAAGGCCGGCGAGAAGCGCATCCTGGAGGAGACCTGGCGCAAGGCCTTCGCCGGCTGGGACGACAAGGACTGGAAGAAGTTCGAAGAGCTCTACTTCGACGCGGTGGGCTGATCCCGTGCTGCACGTCGCCTCGGTCGCGCTGATCGTCGCCCTCTTCGCCGCGCCCGGCGAGGACGTCCTGTGCCTCAAGGACGGTCGCGTCGTCGACGGCGTGGCCATGGAGCGCCGCGAGGACGGCATCCTCCTGCGCTACCAGAACGGCGACGTCCTGGTGAGCCACGACCTGGTCCAGGACGCGGTGCTCGCCGCGGATCTCGAGGCGCCGCCGGCCGACGACGAGGAGGCGCTCCAGCGCAAGAACGGCATGGTGCGGTTCGAGGGCAAGTGGATGCCCGAGAAGAAGCGCGCGGAGCTCTTGAGGAAGCGCGTCGAGGACCGCCAGAAGGCGATCCAGGAGGCGCGCGCGCACAGCCAGTGGGGCCAGCGCTACATCGAGGAGACGCGCAACTTCCGCTACGAGTTCACCATCCCGCCCTACGTGTTCGCCGAGTACCGCGACGCGCTGGAGGCTTTCTTCGCCAAGTTCTCGAAGACCTGGAAGCTCGAGACGCCACGCGACAAGGTCAAGCTGCCGGTCAACATCTACGCCGACCGCAAGACCTTCAACCAGGTCGGCGGCGTCAGCGGCGGCGTGCTGGCGTACTACCGCTTCATCAAGCCCTGGGACCTGAACGGCTACCACGACCGGCTCGACCCCGAGTACTCGAAGCAGGTCTTCTATCACGAGTTCACGCACCATCTGCAGCAGCTCGTCGACCTCGATTTCTCGTACCCGCACTTCCCCAACGAGTCCGTGGCCGAGTACTACGGCGCGAGCCGCTGGGACCCCGAGACAAAGCAGTTCACGACCGGCATGCTGCAGGAGGGCCGCCTGTGGGAGATCCAGGCCGACATCGCCGCCGGGGAGCCGATGACGATCGAGCGGCTGATCACGACCGAGCGCGCCTACGAGCACTACACGTGGGGCTGGTCGCTGGTCCACTTCCTCATGAACCACGCGAAGTACAAGCCGCGCTTCGAGCGCTTCTTCCTGGCGCTCTCCAAGGGCAAGGGCGTGCGTCGCGAGGAGGTCGGCATGGACAACCTGCGCACGTGCACGGCCGCCGAGGTGTGGCGCGTCTTCCAGCAGGAGCTGGGCCTGAAGAGTGCCGACGACGTGCGCAAGCTGGAGACCGAATGGCGTGAAGCGGTCGACGCCTTGATCGCGGCCAACACGTCGGTCAGCGGCAAGGAGAAGGCCGCCTTCAAGGCCAAGGAGACCGGCCGCAAGCTGCGCGCCAAACGCTTCTTCCAGGAAGCGATCGACGCCGGCAGCCGCAACCCGCGCGTGTTCCACGAGTACGCGGACCTGCTGCTCGAGGACGGCAAGCGCGACCAGGGTCTCGCGACGCTGCAACGCGCCATTGCGCTCGACCCGCTCAACGGCTGGCTGTACGGCGTGATGGGCCGCGCGCTCAAGGCCGCGGGCCAGGAGGCGGAGGGCCGCCGCTGGATCCGCCTGGGCAAGGAAGTGGGCTACGACGACCCGTGGATCGAGTTGCAGATCGATCTCGAGGACGAACGCGACCCCGACGAGAAGCCCAAGCGGCCCGGCGAGAAGGGCGGCTGAGCGTCAGCGGCCGCGCGCCAGCAGCGCCATCGCCGCCGCGGCGAGCGCGGCCAGTGCCAGCGGCAGCGTCGCGTCGTACGAGCCGGAGGAACCGGCCGGTGCGCGCGGGGGCCGCCGTGCCGCCGCGCCCGCGTCGCGACGCTCGCCGAGCGGAACGACACCCGCGGGGTCGAGCAGGCACGCGTCCAGGAGGCGCGCCCACGAGACCGCGAAGGCCGCGGGATCACCGGTCGGCGCGCCGGCAGGGATCCACCCGACGTGCACGCGGCCCGGCCCGTGCGTGACGAGCGGCAGCGGACCCTGCGCAAGCCACGCCTCGAGCGCGCCGTCCGCGTCGCGCCACGGCGCCGCGCCGCGCAGTTCCCCCGCCGCGCTCCAGCCGTCGCGGCCGGCTTCGAGAGCCTCCGCGGCGGGAGCGTCCGCGACGTGCAGCACGAGCGCGGTCGCGGCGTCCGGCTCAGCACCGAACGCGAGCCCGCGCGCGGCGCACCACGCGCGCACGACGCGCTCCAGCGGCCCGTCCGCCGGCAGCTCACCGCGCACCGCGACGCCCCGCGGTGCGGCGGCTCCCGCGACGCGCACGAGCCGCTCGCCGTCCCACGCGATCCGATCGCGTCCGTCGACCGCGACGGTGCCGGGCACGGCCGCGCCGCCGGCCGCGACGAATCCCGCCTGCTGCGGCGGGTGTTCGGGCGCGCGATCGCTGACCCACACGACGCCGGGCGCGTCGAAGGCCTCGAACGCCGGCGGCGCGAGGGGCGCGCGCGGTGCCTCCCGCCAAGCCGCGGGCAGCGCGTCGACGGGATCGGGCTCGAGCGGCGGCGCGCACCAGCGCAACGCGACACCCTGTCCGGCGGCCAGCGACAGCGCGGCCTCGACGGCGTGCTCCAGCCGCGTGCGCCCGCCGTCGTCGAGGTGCATCGACGGGCTGCGGTCGAGCACCGCGATCCACGTGCGGGCGGACGCTCCCAGCCGCGGACCGGCCGCGGCGAGCGCGGCGAACGTGATGGACAGGAGCGCGCACGCGAGCGCCCACGACGGCGGACGCCACGCGCGCGGGCGCGCGGCGCCGGTCTCGCGCGCCGCGCCGCGCCAGGGTTCGAGGTCGGCGGCGGCCAGGGTGCGCGAGGACCGGCGCCGCGCGGCGAGGAGCAGGTAGAGCGGCACGGCGAGCAGCACGAGGGCCCACGGCCGCGCCCACTCGACGGCGCCGACCAGGAGCGCCGGATCCGCCGCAGCCATCATGCGCGCAGCACCCGGCGCAGGATCTCCTCGAACGGCTCCGCGCTGCTCGCCACCGTGAAGCGCGCGCCGCGCCGGGCGAGCGCGTTGCGGCGAGCGTTCGCGAGCAGGTCCAGCTCGCGGCGGTGGCGCGCGATCGCGGCCGCGTCGAGGTCGAGCGCGAGGCGTGCGCCGGTCTCGGGCTCCCACAGCGTCACGGGCCCGTCGGCGCGCGGGTCGAGCTCCACCGGCGCCAGGAGCTGGACCACGTGCAGCGCGGTGCCGCGCGGCGCCACGCGCATCAGGCTCGCAGGATCGAGCGCCGCCAGGTCGCCGATCCACGTCGTGCGCTCGGCGCGCGCGAGGCGCGGCAGCGGCGCGGGGATCCGCCCGCGGGCCTCGATCCCCTCCAGGACCGCCAGCAGGGCGAGCAGACCGGCGGGGCGCTCGACCGACGTGACGACCGCGTGCGGCAGCACGTGCACCTGCGCCGCGGCGCCGGCGCGCAGCGCGTGCGCGGCGCAGGCCGCCGCCAGTTCGGCGGCGCGCTGCAGCTTGCCGGGCGGACCGATCGCCATCGAGAGGCTCGCGTCGAGCACGATGCGCTCCAGGCCGCCGGCCGCGCGCCGCAGCACGCGCACGATCGCGCGTTCCGAACGCGCCGTCGCGCTCCAGTCGATGGCGCGCGGATCGTCGCCCGGCCGGTAGGCGCGCAGGCCCGCGACGTCGGCGCCGCCGCCGGCGATCCACGAGCGGCCGGCGCCCTCCCAGGCCGCGCGCCGGCGCGCGCAGCGCGCGAGCGCGCGCGCCACCCGCGCCGGGAAGCCCGCCTCGAAGCGCACCGTCCCGAAGAGCTCGGCCGGTTGCTGCGCCATCGCGTTCACCGCGCGGAGGGACGCGGCGGCGCGAGGTCGAGCGGACGGCCGCCGGCCTCGACTTGAACGGCGCCGTCCCGGAACACGATCTCGCCCCGCCGCACGACGACCTCGGGGAAGCCGGCCAGCTCGCGGCCCTCGAACGCCGACCACTTGGAACGCGAGGGCAGGCGCGCACCCGCGACGCGCCGCGTGGCGCGCGGATCGAACAGCACGAGGTCGCCGTCGTAGCCCGGCGCGAGCCGGCCCTTGCGCGGCAGGAGCAGCGAGTCCGCGGCGCGGTCGGTCACGACCGACAGCGCCGTGCGCGCGTCGAGGGCGCCGCTGCGGACGAGCTCCCACGTGAGCGGCCACAGGAGATCGACGCACGGCATTCCCGAAGGCGCGTGCGCGTACGCGCGCTGCTTCTCCTCGAGCGGGTGCGGGGCATGGTCGGTGCCGATCGCCTCGACGCTGCCGTCCTCGAGCGCCGCGAGGATGGCGGCGTTGTCGGCGCGCGTCTTGATCGACGGGTTGATCTTCATGAGGTTGCCCAGGCGCGGGGCGTCCTCGTTCGAGAGCAGGATGTACTGCGGGCCGGTGCTGCCGCCGACGGGCAGGCCGCGCGCGCGCGCGGCGCGCAGCAGCTCGCAGGCGCCGGCGGTGCTGACGTGGAAGACGTGCAGCGCGGCGCCGGTTTCGACGCACCAGCCGATGCTCTTGCGCACGGACTCGATCTCGGCCTCGGACGGGCGCACCAGGTGGTGCTCCGTCGCGGTCGCCTCGGGCAGCGCCGCGCGCGCCGCGCGCAGCAGGTTCTCGTCCTCGCAGTGCCCCACCACCATGCGGCCAGCGCGCGCCGCCGCGGCGAACAGGTCGCGCAGGACGCCGTCGTCGGTCTCGCCTCCCAGGCCGGTCGAGCCGCCCAGGAACAGCTTGAAGCCCGGCGTGAACGGCGCCATCGCGGCCAGCTCGGGCACGGAATCCGGCACCAGGTTCCCGAGGCACCCGAAGTCGACGCGCGAGCGCGCGCGCACGTGCTCGATGCGCGCGCGCAGCGCCGCCAGCGAGGTCGAGAGCGGCGGGTTGTTCTGCACCTCCACCACCGACGTGACGCCGCCGTGCAGCGCGCCCGCCGAGCCGTGGTCCCAGCCCTCCTTGCGCTCCAGGCCCGGATCGCGGAAGTGCACGTGCACGTCGACGAGGCCGGGGATCACGGTGCGGCCGCCGGCGTCGAGCACGGGCAGGCCGCCGGCGTCCAGGTCGGGCCCCAGCGCGTCGATCACGCCGCCCAGGATGCGCACGTCGAGGGTGCGCTCGTCGGCGCCGGGCGGGTAGCTCCGCGCGCCGCGCACGAGGAGGTCGCCGCCGCGCGACGCGTTCATCCGGCCTCCGTGCGACGCACGACGATCAGCGTCATGTCGTCCTCGCGCACGCCGGCGGTGAACTCCAGCACGTTGCGCACGACCGCCTCGACGATGCCGCGCGCGTCCAGACCCTCGGCCGCGCAGCGCGCGAGCTCGGCGCGCATGCCTTCGTCCTGGAACATCTGCTCGGGATCGCTGGCCGAGCGCGCCTCGACGAGTCCGTCGGTGAACATCATCAGCACATCGCCCGGCTCGAGCTGGAAGCGCGGGCCTTCCTCGTAGGGGAAATCGTCCACGAAGCCGATGGCCGGCGCGTGGCCGGGCACGATCTCGATCTCGCGCGTGCGCGCGCGCCACAGGAGCGGCGGCGTCTGGCCGGCGTTGAGCGTCTGCAGCGTCCCGTCGGGCGAGAACACGGCCACGAACAGCGTGAAAAACAGCTTGTCGTCCAGGCGCGGCGCGAGGTCCTCGTTGACGCTGCGCACGATCGCCGCCGGATCGTCCAGCAGCTTGAGGCCCTGGCGCAGCGCGCTCTTGGCCTCGGCCATGATCAGCGCCGGCCCGATGCCGTGGCCGGTCACGTCGCCGATGATCACGCCCAGGCGCCCCTCGCGCATCTTGACGAAGTCGTAGAAGTCGCCGGTGGTGCCCTCGGGCGCGCTGTACCAGCCGTGCGCGTCGTAGCCGACGAGGTTGGTGGGCCGCGTGCCCATCAGGTCGCGCTGGATCTGGCTGGCCAGCTCGAGCGAGTGCTCCAGGCGGGCCTTCTCGATCGACAGCAGGTTCAGGCGCGCGTTCTGCATCGCGATGCGCACGTACTGCGAGAGCGCCGCGAACAGGGCCAGGTCCTTCTGCCCGAACTCGCGCGTCGCGGCCTTGGAGTCGACGTACAGGACGCCGCGCTCGGCGTGGCCCTCGGGGCTCTCGCTCTGCACGAGCGGCACGCACATCACCGCGCGCAGCTTGAGGTCGTACACCGAGCTGCCCAGCTCGAGCGCCTCGGAGTCCGACGACACCTGCGCGCGCACCGGCTCGAGGTCGTCGAGCACGCGCCGCACGATGCTGGTCGAGAACCGCACCTGCCCCTCGACGGGCTTGCGCCCCTTCATGCGCGAGACGCGCACGATCAGCTCGCGCTTGTCGTCGATGAGGACCAGGAGGCCGCGCTCGGCGCCGGTCACCTCGATCGAGGTGTCGACGATGTCCGTCAGCAGGGACTCCAGGTCCCGGGACTCGGTGACCTGCGCGATCCCCCGCAGCAGGACCTCGACGGCCCGCCGGTCCATGCTGTCGTTCCCGGTCAGGAACGCGGTCGAGGGCGTTCCGGGCAGCGCCGGTCCGTCCGCCGCCTGGGCGGATCGGTGGGCCGGGGTCGGCGGCGGGGGCGGTTCCTTCTTCCTGCGGAAGAACATAGACTCCCCATCCTAGACGCTGGCCGAGCCTGTGAGCCAGCGCCAGCCCCCTCCAACGCTTCCACCCGGAGCCCTCATGCACATCAGCGTCGAGCCGCGGGACGACTACGCGATCCTGCACCTGCGCGGTGAATTCGACACCTTCTACGCCCCCCTCCTGCAGCAGGAGATCGACGCCTTGGCCAAGGCCGGGATCCACCGCGTGGTCCTGAACCTGCGGCTCGTGCGGTTCCTGAACTCCACCGCGCTGGGCGCCATGGTCAAGGCCGGCAAGCAGCTCTCGGGCAAGGGCGGACGCCTCGTGCTCTCGCGTCCCTCGCCGTTCTGCCGCGACATCATCGGCAAGGTCGGCCTCGACCGCGTCCTGGGCGTCTTCGACAACGACGAGGCCGCGTCGGAGGCCGTGATGGCCGGGATCGCGCCGCAGGGACGTGTCGAGCCGCCCAAGGCCGACGACCACCCCTCGACGGTGCTGTTCTCGCCGCTCAACCTCGACCGGGTCGAGCATTTCCTGCCCGAGAGCGCGCGGCATCCCAAGCCGCCGACCAAGGGGTCGCAGGCGCAGGAGAAGACGCCTCCGGCATGGAGCGGCGCCGGTCGCATGTCCGCGATCGACACCAGCGGCCTGCGCTTCACGTGGAACGGCGGATCGACCGGCCTGTCGCCGTTCGCCATGGCCCAGTTCCTGGCGATCGGCACGGAGTGGCGCATCCGCTTCCGCCTGCCTCTCCTGGGCAAGGGCTACCGCGAGGCGACGTGCGCCGTGACGGAGGTCGAGGAACGCCCCGAGGGCATCAAGGTCGGCGCCAGCTTCCAGCAGATCGACACCACGACGCGCGACGAGATCAAGCAGTACGCCAACGACCTCGCGTACCTGAAGGACGAGCTCAAGAAGGTCACCGACCGCTGACCGGCGGCCGTGCGCCGACAAGCCGATGGCCGCGGGCGCGGTGCCCGCGGCCATCCCGGTGACCCGGTCCGGGCGCAGCCGTCAGGATCGGCTCCGCCGCGGCGGGTCCCATCGCCACCGTGGTCAGTTCGCCAGAGTGATCACATCGCCCAGGTGAGCTGCAGGCCGTTCGAGAGGTTGAACGTCGCCGCCGTGCAGAACGCGGCCGCATTGCGGTACCAGACCTGGTAGGTGCGCACGCCCGGCATGGTGACCAGGCCGCGCGTCGCGACCGGCAGGTCGGCGCCGGAGGGGTACTGGCTCTCGCCGCCGACGTTGACCTTGGTGCCCAGGCGCACGACGGTGCCGCCCGCGCAGCGCAGGCCGTCGCCGAACATCGCGCCCGCGCCGCCGTTCTGCTGCGTCGTGCCCTGGAAGTACAGGGCCGGCGCGTTGGGCATGCTCGAGCCCCGCAGCGTGACGCTGTCGGCGCTGATGCTGGCCACGCCCGTGGCCTTCAGGAGCGCCCCGCCGGCGTGGACGCTGCTCGCGCAACCGTGCCCGGGCGCGCCATTGTTCCCGCACGGGCAAGCCGTGGCCGTGCCGTCGCCCGAGCAGAAGGCGGTGCCGATCTGCAGCGCGTCGGGGAAGATCACGACCCAGCCGCCGCCGGGCTGGCCGCTGCCGAAGCCCGTGCCCTGCCCGACGATCACGTTGCCGTCGTCGCTGATCGCGGTGACGAGGCCCAGGTCGGGGTAGCCGGCGATCCCGACGGTGCCCAGCGACGTCAGGTACGCGTGCAGGCTCTGGGGCACGTCGTTGATCCACAGGATCGCGCGCGTGCCGGTGATCACGTTGCCGCCCGAGTGGCCGACGATGAGCGTGCCGTCGTCCGAGAGGTCCGTCGCGGCCGCGCTCGTCGTCTCGCCCGCCAGGTTGGGGAGCGGCGTGGCCAGGCCCGTGCCCGCATCCCAGCGCCAGGCCGAGTTCGGCCCGCCGAAGATGCGCATGCCGACGATCGTCGAGCCGCTGGTGTTGGTCCGCAGCGCCTCGCCGAGCGCGTGCGTCGTCGCGCCGTTCACCCACGACAGGTGGTTCATCACGCCGTTGACCCAGCGCGCGCCCTGCCGCGTGCCGTTCAGCAGGTCCTTCCAGCCGACGATCACCGTGCCGTCGCCGTTGACGCCGTTGGCCCGGCTCGCCGGATCGCTGAACGGGCCGCCCAGATCGGATGCGCCGGTCGCCATGTTCCAGCGATAGCAGTGCCCGGTGCCGGTGATGCTCCAGCCCAGGCCCACGACCGTGAGGCCGTCGCCGCTGATGCCGTACGCCGTCGTCTGCGACGTCCCCGAGCTGCCCGCCAGGCCGGGGAGCTGGGTCCAGGTCGTGCCGCCGGTCCACAGCGCGGCGCGCGTGATCCCGTCCGTCCCGGTCGTCGTGGTCGCCACGCGCGTGCCGTCGGCCGACAAGCGGATGTTGCCGCCGCTGGACGTGGCGCCCAGCGACGTGTCGCCCAGGCCGTACACCCAGCGGAACACGCCGCCGCCGCTGTTGCCGACGACGACGATCTCGTTGCCGACGATCGCCACGTCGGTGGCGGTCGATCCGGGGAACAGGTCGATGTACAGGGGCGCCTGCGCCAGAGCGGGACCGGCGCAAAGGGCCGCTGCGAAGGCGGAGGCGAAGGAGGCTCGTTTCATGGCGATGCGTCGTGTCAGGGGACGGGTTGAGGTGGGCCGCTGTGGACGAGCCCATGGTCGCCGTTCGTGCGGTTCGCGACCATTGCACCTTGGGGCAGGCGGGACGGCCTCGCGCGCGCCGTGACCTCAGGCCGGCTCGGGCCCGCAGCCCGCCGCGAGCAGCGCCGCGAGCAGTTGCTCGGCGTCGACAGGCTTCGGGAACCACCCGCAGGCGCCCGAGGCCAGCACCTGGGCCTGTACGCGCGGATCGTCGACGGCCGAGATCACGAACGTGCGCAGCGGCGATCCGGCGGCCGCCAGCCGCGCCTGCAACTCCGGTCCGCTCATCCCGCCCATGCGCACGTCGAGCACCAGGGCCCCGTCGGCGCCGTCGGGGGAACGCTCCAGGAAGTCCTCGGCCGACGAGAACGTCTCGACCACGTACCCCGCCGAGCGCAGCAGGCGCTCCAGCGCGCGGCGCAGCGTCGCGTCGTCGTCGACGACGTAGACGGTCGGTCCGGCCTTCACCTTGCCGGACGGCGTCATGGGTTCCTCGGTGCGTTCATCGCGGTCGGTCCGGCCTAGCGGACTCTCCGCATCGTGACCCGCCGGACGCGCGCGGGCCATTGCCCCTTGGGGCAGGCGGCTTCCGCGCGCGCGGGTGACGCCTCACGGACGCGCGGCGTCCAGGCCCAGGCGCGCGGCCATGCGCACCAGGTCCGCGAGCGACTCGGCGCGCATCTTCTCCAGCACGCGCGCGCGGTGCAGCTTCACGGTGCGCTCGGCGATCCCGAGCGCGTAGGCGACCTGCTTGTTGAGCTTGCCCTGGACGATCTCCGCGAGCACCTCGCGCTCGCGCGGGGTGAGTTCGGCGTAGCGCGCGTCGATCCGCTCCTGCTCCTCCCGTTCGCGCCGGTCCTGCGTGTCGCGCGCCAGCGCGCGTTCCAGCGCCGCGAGCAGTTGGTCCTCGGGCACGGGCTTCTCCAGGAAGTCCACGGCGCCGCGCTTCATCGCGCGCACGGTGGCCGGCACGTCGGCGTGACCGGTGAGGAACACGATCGGGACCGGCGTGCCCCGCTCGGCGAGGACCTGCTGCAGCTCGAGACCGTTGCGCCCCGGCATGCGCAGGTCGAGCAGCAGGCAGCCGGGAACGGACGGGTCGTACTCGGCCAGGAAGGCCTCCGCCGATCCGTACGGCCGCACGTCGAACCCCGCCGAGGAGAGCAGGCGCATCGTCGCGCGTCGCAGCGCTTCGTCGTCGTCGACCAGGAAAACGGTTCTCACGGAGCTCACGGCCTGGGATCCCGTCCAGGATTCTAGCGGCGCGCGGGTCCGCGACGCCGGCCCCGCGGCTCCGTTCGCGGTCAGCGCGGCTCGGCAGACGATTCCGTGCCGTTCGGCGGGCCGGCGTGCGCGCCGTGCGCGGGCGCGGCCGCCAGCGCCGCCTCGGTGCGGACGGGTCCGCGCTGCGCGGCGCCGCGGCGCTGCACGCCCACGATCAGGTTCTCGAAGGTCTGCGCCACGCGCGGCCACGCGAAGCGCTCCTCGGCCGTGCGCCGTCCGGCCGCGCCCCAGCGCGAGCGCGCCTCGGGCGACATGGCCGCGCGCTGGATCGTGTCGGTCCACGCGCGCAAGTCGCCCGCGGGGACCACCAGGCCCTGCACGCCGTCCTGCACCAGGAGGCGCAGGCTGGGCCGGTCCGAGGCCAGGATCGGCAGCCCCGCGGCCATCGCGCGCGTGATGTTCAGGCCGCGCACGCTGTCGTCCAGCGCGGGGACCGCGAGCAACGTGCTCGCGCTGAGCAGCCCGGGCAGTTCCTCCTCGCGCGGCAGGCCGACCCAGTGCACGCGCGAGCCGATGCCCAGGCGGTCGACCAGCGCGCGCAGGTCGGTGCGCCCGGGTCCTTCGCCCGCGAGCACCAGCGACCAGTCGGTGCGCTGCCCCACGGTCGTCGCGAACGCGCGCACGAGCAGGTCGAGCCCGCGGCCCGGCCCGATGCGGCCCACGTACAGCAGCGTGCGGCCGCGGATGTGGTGGCGCGTCACCAGACCGCTCACCAGCCCCGGCCGGAAGCGCGCGAGGTCGACGCCCGCGGGCAGCACGCTGACCTGCGCGGGCGCGAAACCCGCGCGCAGGACGCGGTCGCGCGCGACCGCGTCGAGCGCGATCACGGCGGAGCACGCGCTGCGCACGTAGCGTCCCCACAAGAGGCGCCCGACCTCGTTCAGGAACCACGCGCGGCCGCGCTGGATGCCCGCCGCGGCCTCCACGAGCACGAGCGGCACGCCGAGCCTGCGCGCCGTGCGCGCGCCCAGCCACGCCGCGGGCGAGAGCGCGTCGTAGGCCACGATCGCGTCGGGCTGGAAGCCGGCGACGCCCACCGGCTCCTCGGCCAGCGGCCCGCCCGCGACCTCGGGATCGGCGCCCGAGCGCGGGATCGCGCCGGGCGGCGCGCCGAACCCGCGCACGGTGTGGCCCAGGCCGAGCAGCTCGCGCGCCAGTTCGGGCGCGTGCGCACCCCACTTCATCCCCAGGGTGAAGGGGTTGACCAGGATCGCGATGCGCAGGGGCTGGGGCACGGCGGGTCGCGGAGCACGCAAGTCCGCGCAAGATTCCATCTTGCGGCACGACGCGCGGAACTTCGACGCAGAATCTCATCGTGCGGGGCGGGCGGCGATCCTGAACCCGGACGGCTTCCTGGCGGAAAAAAGCCGCGTCCGGGCGCACGGGGCACGCGGGCGGGCTGCGGCGATCGCGGTCGCTCGCGCCCCCTCGCGCTGCGTGCACCGCGCCGCGGCGCGGACGGGCTGGCGGTGCAGTTTTTCCGGTGCGCAGGAACGCAGTTCGCGATCCCGGCCGCGCGTGCGGAAAGAGTTGACCCGCGCTCAAGGACTCGCGTCCGCGGTCGATGAACGGCGGGCACCCAGAGCACGACGCATGGCACCCTCCAAACTGCACTCGTACCCCCCCCTCCCCGGCACCGAGCGCGCGGCGCGTGGCCTCTTCGTGGGCCGCTGGGGAGCGCTCCTGGAGCGCCCCGCCGACGGCCTGTGCCGCACCTTCGAGGAAGCGCGCTTCACGCCGCGCGCCGTCGAGCTCCTGTTCCGCGCCACGCAGGCCGGCTGGCGCCTCTACCTCGTCAGCAACGAGCCGGCCGTCGCGCGCGGCAAGCTGTCCGACGCGGCCTGGAGCGCGTTCCAGGAAGCGCTGCACGCGCGCCTGGCGCGGCTGGGCGTGCCGATCGCGCGCGATTACGCCTGCCTCGACCACCCCGAGGGCAGGCACAAGCACCAGCGCGACTCGGTCTTCCGCTTCCCGAACACCGGCGCCCTGTACCACGCGGTGCAGGAGGACGGGATCAGCCTCTCCGCGAGCTGGTTCGTGTCCGACGACCCGCTCGAGCTCGCGGGCGCCTCGCGCGCAGGCGTGCGCGCGATCGCCATCGGCGGCAGCCGCCGCGTGGGCGACGAGGCGCTCGAGGTCGAATGCGAGGATTCGGCCGCGAACCTGTCGGCGGCGATCGCCGACATCCTGGCCGCGGATCCCGTGCGCGGCGTCTGACCGCGCGCGCTCAGTTCGCGGGAACGATCCGCGCGTACAGCAGCACGGCCACGGCGGCCGCCAGGCCGATGCGGTAGACCGCGAAGGGCACGAGGCCGTGCGAGCGCAGCCACGCGACGAGTCCGCGGATCGCGAGCCAGGCGAACGCGAACGACGAGACGAAGCCCAGCACGACGTTCTGCGCGCCGTAGCTCGCCAGCACCTCGCTCCCGTTCGAGACGGCCTCGTAGCCGGTGGCCGCGGCCAGCGTGATCACGCCCAGCAGCAGGCTGAACTCCACCGCCGCGGTGCTGGAGAGGCCGACCAGCAGCGCAGCCGAGATCGTGACCAGGCTGCGGCTCATGCCCGGCGCCAGCGCGAGGCACTGCGCGAGCCCGATCGCCGCGGCCTGCACGAACGTCAGCGACTCCAGCGTGGCGCCCAGGGGATGCGGCCGGCGCAGCGTGCGCAGGCAGAGGATCGCGACGCCGCCGGCGAACCAGGCGCCGACGACCGGCCACAGGCCGAACAGCACGCTCTCGATCCAGTCGTGCAGCGCCAGGCCGATCAGCGCCGCGGGCAGGAACGCCAGTGCGAGCTGCTGGCCCAGGCGCCGGCCGGCCGCGTCGCGACCGGCCAGGCCCGCCGCGATCTGGCGCACGCGCGGCAGGTAGATCGACAGCACCGCCAGGATCGCGCCCGACTGGATCCCGATGGAGAACGCGCGGTTGGCCGCGTCGTTCGGCAGGCCCAGGAGGCGGCTGGTCAGGATCAGGTGCCCCGTCGAGCTGATCGGCAGGAACTCGGTGATCCCCTCGACGGCTCCCAGGAGCAGTGCTTGCCAGGCGTCCATGGTGCTCGCGGCGGCGACGCGGCCGCCCGCCGCTCAGCGGATCGCGCGCACCGCTTCCTGCGGCGGGGTGTACTCCAGGCCGAAGGCCTCGGCCACGGGCAGGCACGTGATCTTGCCGGCGATCGTGTTGGCCGCGCTGCGCAGCTCGGCGCTCTGCTCGACGGCGGCAACGGGTCCCAGGCGCGCCAACCGCTCGACCCAGGGCAGCGTCGCGTTCGTCAGCGCCCAGGTGCTCGTGCGCGGCACCGCGCCGGGCATGTTCGCCACGCAGTAGTGCACGACGCCGTCCACGACGTAGGTCGGTTCGGCGTGCGTGGTGGCGCGCACGGTCTCGATGCAGCCGCCCTGGTCGACGGCGACGTCGACGATGACGCTGCCCTTGCGCATCAGCTTGAGATCGGCGCGCTTCACCAGCTTGGGCGCGGCCGCGCCCGGGATCAGCACCGCGCCGACCAGGAGGTCGGTCTCGGGCAGGAGCTCGCGCAGCGCGTACGGCGTGGAATACACGGTCTGGCAGTTCTGCGGCAGCACCTCGTCGAGGTAGCGCATGCGGTCGAGGTTGACGTCGAGGATGAACACGTCGGCGCCCAGGCCCGAGGCCATCCGCGCCGCCTGCGTGCCGACGACGCCGCCGCCGATGATCATCACGCGCGCGGGCCGCACGCCGGGCACGCCGCCGAGCAGGATCCCCGATCCCCCCAGCGGCGCCTCCAGGTACTTCGCGCCCTCCTGGATGGCCATGCGGCCGGCGACCTCGCTCATCGGCGTGAGCAGCGGCAGCGCGCCGTCCTGCTCGAGCGTCTCGTACGCGAAGGTGAACGAGCCCGTGGCCACGACGCCCTCCGTCAGTTCGCGGTCGGCGGCCAGGTGCAGGTACGTGAACAGCGTCTGCCCGCTGCGCATCCGCGGCCATTCCACGGCGAGCGGCTCCTTGACCTTCAGCACGAGGTCGCTCTTCTGCCAGACGGTGGCCGCGTCGGGCGCCACCGTCGCGCCGGCGGCCTGGTAGGCCTCGTCGGGGAGACCGCTGCCGACGCCGGCGCCGCGCTCGACCATGACCTCGTGCCCGAGCGACTTCAGGCGGTCCACCCCCGCGGGGGTCAGGGCCACGCGGTTCTCGTTGTTCTTGATCTCCTTGGGTACGCCGATCTTCACGCCAGGCCTCACGCGAGAGGGGGGGGACGGTCGGCCCGCCGGGCCACGACCGAGGGTCGGGGAGTCTAGCCGCCCGCCGCGGCAAGTCGAGGAAGGGAAGCTTGCCGGCCAACCTCGGACTGGCGTAGTCTCTCCCGCCCCGCGGCCGCCCCGGCGGCCCGGACCGGGCGATTAGCTCAGCTGGCTAGAGCGCCACGTTGACATCGTGGAGGTCACTGGTTCGAGTCCAGTATCGCCCACCAGCCTCCGTTCGAGGCTCACACACGCGCACGCGCTGCGTAGAACGGCGCACACGGGCCGGGCCGCGGCCGGGCGGGACCGGGTCCTGGCGCGGACCACGGAACAGGACCCAGCGGCCCGACCGGCCCCGGAGGCCCAGAACCATGCGCAGTTCGTTCCACATCCCCGCACTTCTCCTCGCCGCCTGCCTGCCGTCGATCGCCACGGCGCAGGACCTGGAATCGGACTGGCGCCGTCGCATCACGCCGACCGTGCAGGTCGCGCGCGACGCCTCGCCCGCGGTGGTGTCGATCCAGACGGGCGGCGAGAAGACCGTCGGATCCTGGTTCGGCCGCCTGATCACGCAGCAGTTCACGGGCTCGGGCTCGGGCGTCGTGATCCACAAGGAAGGCTTCATCATCACGAACTTCCACGTCGTGAAGGACGCGGGCGTGATCACCGTGAGCTTCGACAAGAACGCCAACGGCCGCGACTACAGCGCGCAACTCGTGTCGTACGTCGAGGACCAGGACCTCGCGCTGCTCAAGATCGAGGGCGAGCACGACTTCCCCACGATCCCGCTGGGGACCAGCGCGGACCTGATGCTGGGCGAGCCGGTGATCGCGATAGGCAACCCGTTCGGGCAGTCGCACACGGTCAACCAGGGCATCGTCTCAGGCCTGCACCGCAACGTGCAGATCCCCGGCATGCGCCTGCAGTTCGACGACCTGATCCAGACCGACGCGGCGATCAACCCCGGCAACAGCGGCGGGCCGCTGCTCAACGTCAACGGCGAGCTGATCGGCATCAACGCGGCGATGAAGATCCAGGCGCAGAACATCGCCTTCGCGATCCCGGTCGACCGCGTGAAGCAGGTGCTCGAAGGCCAGCTCCTCGCGCCGCAGTCGGCCTCGGCCTGGCTGGGCTTCGAGGTCGATCCCAGCGGCGGGCACGTCCTGGTGCGCGACGTCGTGCCGGGCAGCCCGGCGCACGACGCGGGCCTGCGCCCGGGCGACTGCATCGTGGCCTTCGGCGGGCAGAACATCGCCACGCACGACGAGTACCGGCTCGCGCGCGTCGGGCTCGCGCCCACGCGCGAAGTCGAGCTGCGCCTGGAGCGCGAAGGCCAGAGCCGCCGCGTGCGCCTGCGTCCCTGGGAGAAGGTCGACGGCATCCTGTACGAGCACGTGGGCCTGCGCGTGCGCACGCGCGAGACGCGCGGCGGCAACAACGTGATCGTCACCGAGGTCCGCCCCGGCGGCCCGGCGGCCGCGCTGGGCCTGCGCGAGGGCGACATCATCGATGCCGCCCGCCCCCTGATCGGCGCGCGCCGTCCGCCGGTGTGGCTGGATTCGCGCGAGGCCTTCGCGCGCCTCGTCCAGCAGCTCGACCCGGGGACCTCCCTCGAACTGGCGGTCTACCGCGACGTCGACGGCGACGGCCGCCTGACGCGGAACGACGAGCACCGCGGCACGCTCGTGGTCCAGTGAGGGGGGCCCGGCTGCCGATGGCAGCCTGACACGGCACCCCCGGGGGGGTATCCTGGTTCGCCGCTTCGCCCGACAGGGGGGGCGGCATCCTTTTCCGCACCCCCTCCGCCCACCGCCGCGCACCCCCTCCGGATGAAGGCCGCCCTCCTGCGATCGAGCGAGCGCTTCGGGAGCATGCTCTCCCGGCTCCTCCTGACGGTCCTGTACTTCGGGGTCCTCGGCCCCTTCGCGCTCGTCTACCAGCTGTGGGCCGACCCGCTCCACCTGCGCCGGCGCGCGCACGGGAACTGGACGCGCTGGACGTCGCGCAACGACACGCTGACCCTGGCCCGCCGGCAGGATTGAGGAACTCGCCGTGAACGTCCTGGGACTGTCGTTCTACTACCACGATTCCTCCGCGGCGCTGGTGCGCGACGGCGTGCTGGTCGCCGCCGCGGAGGAGGAACGCTTCAGCCGCGTGAAGCACGACTCGGGCTTCCCCAAGCTCGCGATCGAGTTCGTGCTGAAGCGCGCGGGCCTGACCATCCAGGACGTCGACTTCGTCGTCTTCTACGAGAAGCCCTTCGTCAAGTTCGAGCGCATGCTGCTGACGGCGATGGGCACGTTCCCGCGCTCGGCGGCCGTGTTTCGCGAGTCGATGCAGCGCTGGATCAGCGACAAGCTGTGGATCAAGTCGCACCTCGCGCGCAACCTGGACATCCCCGCGAGCAAGCTGCTGTTCGCCGAGCACCACGTGAGCCACGCGGCGTCGAGCTTCTTCACGTCGCCCTACGAGGAGGCCGCGATCCTGACGGTCGACGGCGCGGGCGAATGGACGACCTCCACCATGGGCGTCGGCCGCGGCACGAAGCTGGAGATCCTGAAGGAGATCCGCTTCCCCCACTCGCTGGGCCTGTTGTACTCGGCCTTCACAGCCTACTGCGGCTTCGAGGTCAACGAGGGCGAGTACAAGCTGATGGGGATGCACCCCTACGGCAAGCCGCGCTTCACCGAGCAGATCAAGCAGCTCATCGAGATCGCGCCCGACGGCAGTCTGTGGCACGACATGCGGTACTTCGCGTACCACTACTCGCCCGACTCGACTCTGACCGAGAAGTTCGGCGAGCACTTCGGGCGCCCGCCGCGCGACCCCAAGCTGGGCGACAAGTCGCTCGATCCCTTCTACTGCGACATCGCGGCCAGCATCCAGAAGGTGACCGAGGAGATCGTGCTGACCATGGCGCGCCACCTGCACCAGATCACCGGGTCCAAGAACCTGGTGATGGCCGGGGGCGTCGCGCTCAACTCGGTGGCCAACTACAAGGTGCTGCGCGACGGCCCCTTCGACGGCGTGTACATCCTGCCCGCGCCGGGCGACGACGGCGGCTCGGTGGGCGCGGCCTACTGGGCCTACAACCACCTCCTGGGGCAGCCGCGCGGGCCGGTGCTGGACCACGCCTACCTGGGCAGCGAGTACAGCGACCAGGAGATCGAGGCCTTCCTGCGCAAGTACGACATCCCCTTCGAGCACATCCAGGACGACGAGGCCTTCTACGACTTCGCGGCCCGCGCGCTGGTCGACGGCAACGTGTGCGGCTGGTTCCGCGGCCGCTTCGAGTTCGGCCCGCGCGCCCTGGGCGCGCGCTCGATCATCGCCGACCCGCGCCGCGCGGAGATGAAGGACAAGCTCAACTCGACCATCAAGTTCCGCGAGGCCTTCCGGCCCTTCGCGCCGAGCGTGCTGGAGGAGCGCGCGCACGAGTTCTTCGACATCCAGAACGCCGAGCAGCACTTCCCCGCGCGCTTCATGCTGTACGTCGCGCCGGTGCTGCCGGAGAAGCGCGACGTCCTGCCCGCGATCACGCACGAGGACGGCTCGGGGCGGCTGCAGACCGTCTTCAAGGAGACCAACCCGGCCTACCACGGGCTGATCCGGCGCTTCGGCGAGCTGACCGGCGTGCCGGTCATCATGAACACGTCGTTCAACCTGAAAGGCGAACCGATCGTCGAGGCGCCCGCGCACGCCTTCAACACGTTCAGCCTCTCGGGCATGGACCTCCTGTTCCTCAACAACTTCGTGATCCGCGCGGACGCCAAGAAGAAGATCGCCGAGACGCGCTTCCACCTGCGGCACGAGGGCGACTCGGTCACGGCGATGGTGAGCTGAATGAGGGCCGTCAACGTCTTCCTGTGCCTGGTCGTCAGCGCGCTCCTGTTCCTGCTGCTCTTCGAGGCGGGACTGCGCGTCGCGGGCCTGGGTCCGCAGGCCACCATCCACCGTTTCGATCCCGACACCGGCTGGTCGAAGCTGCCCAACGCCAGCGTGCACCGCAGCACGGGCGAGTTCGACATCACCGTCGCGACCAACGAGCAGGGCCTGCGCGACGATCCGATGCCGACGCGCGCCAAGCCCGACGGCACGCGCCGCGTGCTGTGCGTGGGCGACTCGTTCGTGCTGGGCTACACCGTCGATCGCGCGCACCTGTTCGTCGACCTGCTCGAGGACTGGTGGCAGGCCGAGGGCCGCCCCGTCGACGTGGTCAACGCCGGGACCGAGGGCTGGTCCACCGACCAGGAGGTCGCGTGGCTCGAGGCGCACGCGGCCTCCTTCCAGCCCGACGTCGTGCTCCTGTTCCCCTACGAGAACGACCTGTACTGGAACGGCCAGGTGCGCTACCGGCGCTTCCCCAAGCCGCGCTGGTCGACGGCCGGGCCGCGCGAGAAGATCGCGCTGCAGGATCCGGGGCCGACGCGCTGGCTGGAGCGCACCGCGGTCGGCAAGTTCGCGAGCGCGTTCGGCGAGCAGCGCCTCTCGTGGAGCCCCGACGGCCGGCGCCGCCTGGAGATGGAGTACGCGGCCTACTGGCGCGAGCCGCCGGCGTTCCTGGCCGAGGCGATCGAGCGCACGCGCTCGGCGCTGGCCGGCGCGCGGGACCTGTGCCGGGACCAACTCGGCGCACGGCTCGTGGTCGTGCCGATCCCCGGCAAGGCCGCGATCGTCGACGACGCGCGCGCGGCGCTCGAGGCCCAGATCCTGGGCGACACGCCGATCGCGCGGCTGCGGCGCGCGATCCTGGGCGGCGAGGACCCGCGCGCGGAGCCCCGGCTCGCACCGGGGACCGCGTGGAGCCCCGATCAGCCGGTCGAGACGTTCCTGTCCTTGTGCGCGCAGCTGGGGATCGATCACGTCGACGTGCGCGCCGCACTGCGCGCCAGCGCCACGCCCGACGAGCCGTTGTACTACCAGTCCGACTGGCACTTCGATCCGGCCGGCAACCACGCCTTCGCGCGGATCCTGCACGACGAACTCGACGCGCGCGGCTGGCTGCCGGCCGATCTGGCGCCGCGGCGAACGGCCGCGCTCGCGCCGCTCGAGCCCAAGGCGGCCACGCACGGCTGGATCCCGTGGTTCGCCGGCCTGTGGCTGCTGCTCGGCACGCTGTACTGGCGCACCTACAAGGACGTCGGCGCCCTGAAGAGCTACGCGTTCGTCGGCGGCATGCTGGGCCTGGTCTTCACCATCGCGATCGGCGGCACGCGCCTGCTAGGCCTGCTGCCGCCGTCGATCAGTCGCCTGGTGTTCGTGGCCTTCCTCCTCTCCATCCTGGCGTTCGTGCTGGTCAAGCTGGGCCGGCGGATCGGGACCATCACCGAGCTGCTCGTGGCCTTCACGCGCCGCGGGCACTGGTACCTGATGCCGCTGGTCGTGATCCTGCTCACGATCGGCAGCCTGCTCGTCGTCGCCGCCAGCTCGCCGCTGGTGGCTCCCTTCATCTACACGCTGTTCTGAGGCCCCGCCCGCCCCACGCGCCGCGCGGCCGGGGTAGGATGGAACGAGGCGGCCGCGCCGCCCGGAGAACCCACATGATGCAGTTCCTGCGCGAGAACTGGCTGTACATCGTCGCCCCGCTCGCGATCGTGCTCCTGGCACTGGTCGCGCTGATCCTGTTCGGGGACGACTCGACGTCGCCGTTCATCTACAACATCTTCTGACGCGCGGCGGCTAGCCGGAGAGGTCCAGCCCCAGGCGCCGCAAGAGCTGGAACCCGCCGCAGGCCTCCGCGGCAACGCGGTGGAGCGCCGCGTCCTCGTCGATCATGACGCGCGGCATGCGCAAGAGGTCCCCGCCGCGCTCGTGGACGCCGGCGTGGGTCGTGGTCGCCGAGGCGAAGCCCGCGGCACGCACCGCCGCCGCGCTGCGCTCGTCGAAGTCCCAGCGCCTCCCGAACGGGTAGGCAAAGCTCTCGGGTTCCGTTCCCAGGCCCGCCGCCAGCGCCGCGCGGCACCCGGCGATCTCGCGCGCCTGCGCGTCCTCGTCCAGGCGCGAGAGGATCGCGTGGCCCACCGTGTGACCGCCCAGCTCCACGCCCGCGTCGCGCAGCGCGCGCGCGTCGTCCCAGGTCATGTACAGGCCGTCGGTCAGCGCGCGGTCGTCGCCGCCGAGCTCGACGAACAAGACCTCCAGCGCGCGGTCGCGCTCGACCGGATCGACCTCGTACTTCAGCACGCGCTTGATGTGGTACGCCGTGGCCTGCCCGTGCGGCACCAGCTGGTTGAGCAGGATCCCGCCCTTCTCGTCGCGCGAGATCTCGGTGTAGCGGTGGATGAACGCCTCGTGCTCCAGCGCGTCCAGGCACCAGAACAGCTTGTGCGTCCAGTTGGCACGGCGCTCGTCCAGGGGCCGCGTCTCCAGGTACACCGTGGCCGGCACGCCCACGCGCTGGAGGAGCGGCAAGAGGTGCGAACGGTTGTCGATGTAGCCGTCGTCCATCGAGAGCGCGACGACGCTGCGCCCGCCGCCGCCCGACTCGATCCGCCGCACGGCCTCGGCCACCGTGACGACGTCGTAGCGCCGCGCCAGCCAGCGCAGGATGCGCTCCAGATCCTGCGCGCGGATGCGCATGTCCTTGGGCAGCGCGGCGCTGGTGGGCGCGCTGACGCAGTGGCCCGCCAGGATCAGCGCCCGCCGCGGCATCAGCCGGTTGACGACGGCGTGCAGACCGCTGTGGAACAGGACGCGCGCCCAGGCCTCGCCCGCGAATCGCTTGAGTCGGTGCTTGAAGGCCACGGCGCGCCTGAAGACTAACCCATGGTCTCGTCGTCGCGATCGCCGTCGGTCAGGTACCAGCGCGCGGCGTCCGACGCGGCCCGTGCCAGCGGGTGGTCGCGCTCGTGGCGGTGCACGATCACGATCAGGTGGTTCGCGGCCCGCGGCGGCACGAAACCGGCGGAGCGCAGGACCCCCGACCACCACGAACCGTCGACCGCGGTCGCCTGCACGAAGGACGCACCCGCGGCCTCGAGCCCGGCCAGGCCCGCCTCGACGGCGGCCGCGACCGCGTCGTCGCCGTCGGCCAGCACGTCGACCAGGAACCCGCCGGACTCGCCCGGACGCGGCACCTGGATCACCGCGTAGCCCGCGAGCCGTCCCGACGCGAACAGGCCCAGCGCGCGGTGCAGCCCCGACGGGCTGCGCAGGAAGCGCCAGTCCAGGTACGCGGCGTCGCGCCGCACCATCAGCGCGAAGCGCGGCTCGACCGCGCGCGCGAGGGCGTCGACCTCCGGGGGGAAGGCGGCGAGCGGCCGCACCGTGAGGTCCGCGCGGCCGCGCGCGCGCAGCCGGCGCCGCGCCGCGCGCGCGCGCCGCGCGTCGAACGCCGCGAGCCAGCCGCGCCAGCGGCCCTCCCTGCCGCGCTGCGCCCGCGCGGCGGCGTCGGCGCGCAGCACGCAGGTCCACGGCCGGATCGTGCCGGCGCGCTCCCAGCCCAGATCGAGGAAGATGTGCGCCGAGCGGCGGTTGGGCAGGCCGAAGACCAGCGGCCAGCCCGCATCCCGCGCGCCGTCCATCGCCGCGCGGTCGAGCGCGCTGAACAGGCCCCGCTTGCGCCAGTCGGGGTGCGTCATCACGTCGCCGGTCTCGCCGATCGGCGCCGCGCGCGCGCGGTCACCGCCGGGAACGGCGATGCGCGGCGAGCAGGCGTACCCCGCGACGGCATCGGAGCCGAAGGGCCGCGACACGTAGCTCAGCGCCGCGCCGTGCGGGTTGTAGTCGTAGCGCCAGGCGAGCGCCTCCGCGTCGACGCGCTTCTTGAAGCAGGCGTTGAAGAGCCGCGCCTGCTCGGCGCGGTCTTCCGGCCCGCAGGGATGCACGCGGACCCCCTGCGCGTCGGGCTCGGTGACGGGGTCGCTGCTCACGCCGGCTGCGCGTCGCGCGAACGCGCGCCTACTTGACCTTCACCGGATCGGCCGGGCGCCCCGGCAGCTTGCGCGGGTTGCGCCGGATCGCCTCGAGGACCTCCTCGACGCCGCGTTCGAGCTGCGGGTCGCGCCCCGCGATCACGCTGGCGGGGTCGTTGTCCACGACGATGTCGGGCTCGACGCCCCAGCCCTCGACGGCCCATTGGCCGTTGGCGTCGGCGTGGCCGAACTCGGGCACGTTCACGACGCCGCCGTCGAGCAGCGGGCCGTGGTCGGTGATGCCCACGACGCCGCCCCAGCTGCGCTTGCCGATCACGGGGCCGAGCTTCGCCTGCTGGAACATCCACGGGAAGATATCGCCGTCCGAGGCCGAGTTCTCGTTGATCAGGCACACCATCGGCCCGTGGAACACGACCTGCGGGTAGGTGCCCGTGACGTCGCTGTTGCGCGAGAAATCGGTGGCCAGCACGACGCGGCGCAGGCGCTCGATCAGCATCTGGCTCACGTTGCCGCCGCCGTTCCCGCGGTCGTCGACGATCAGGCCCTCCTTGCGCGCCTGGCCGTAGTACCACTTGATGAATTCGCGGATGCCGTCCGGGCCCATGTCGGGCACGTGCAGGTACGCCAGCCGCCCGCCGGACAGCTTGTCCACGCGCTCGCGGTTCGCGAGCACCCAGTCCAGGTAGAAGAGGTCCGTCTCGCTGTCGACCGGGCGGAACACGACCTTGCGCGCGCCGTCCAGGTTGGGGCGCGCGTTGACCGTGAGCTCGACCGGCCGATCCGCTTTGTCGCGCAGCAGGCGGTAGGGGTCCTCGTCGCCGCGCAGCTCGACGCCGTCGACGGCGAGGACCCACTCGCCCACGGCGACGTCCACGCCGACCTCGGTGAGCGGCGAGCGATAGCGGTCCTCCTCGTTCTGGCCGCGCAGGATGCGCGCCAGCTTGTAGCGTCCCGCCGCCGCGTCGAACTCCAGGCGCCCGCCGAACAGCGCCACGGAGTGCCGCTCGGGCCGCTCCCAGTCGCCGCCCGTGACGTAGGCGTGGCCCACGTTCAGCTCGGAGACCATCTCGCCGACCAGGTAGTTGAGATCCGAGCGGTGGGCGACGTGCGCGATCAGCGGCTCGTACTGCTTGCGCAGCGCGTCCCAGTCGTAGCCGTGCATGTTGGCGACGTAGAAGTAGTCGCGGAAGCGACGCCAGACCTCGCCGAACATCGTGCGCCACTCGTCCTTGGGCGCGCGCTCGCAGTACAGGCCGGCGGTCGACACGTCCTTCTTCGAGTCCTTGCCCTTGGACGCCGCGTCGTACAGCGCGTAGCCGCTGCCCGCGCGCGCCAGCAGCTTGCTCCCGTCCTGCGAGAGCGCGTAGCTCCTGCAGTTCTCGACGAGCGTGGAGGCCTTGCGGTCCTTGCGCGAGAACACCATCAGCGCCGGTTCGCTCTCGCTCGAGCGACCGTAGTAGAACGCGCCCGTCTTGACGTAGAAGAGATGGTCGGCGTTGGCCGTCAGCCCCTGGTAGTTGTCCGGCGGCACGGGGATGCGCACGACGCGCTGCGCCAGCCCGTCGAAGTCGATCACGACCGGCTCGGGGGTCTTGGCCGCGGCGGCATCGGGCTTGGACTCGCCCTCGTCCTTCTTCGCCGGCGCCTTCGTGGCCGCGTCGGCACCGGCGACCTTGACCTCGTCGCTCTCGGGCGGGAACGGGTGCGGCGTGTCCTTGGCGAGCGCCAGCGCGTAGATGCACGTCGTGCGGTTGACCGCGAAGTTCCACTCCAGCCCCATGAGCTGCGGCGCGAACTCGCGATCGGACAGGAAGTACAGGTACTTGCCCGCCGGATCCCAGACCGGCTCGTTCTCGTGGAACAACTCGCCGGTCACGCGCCGCAGTCCGCCGCTCTCGCGGCCCCAGATCCACAGGGAGCGCAGGCCGGTCTCCTCCGAGAGCGAGAACGCCAGCCAGTTGGAGTCGGGCGACCACGTCTGGTCGCCCAGGCGCCCGCCGCGGTCGCGCGCGACCTCGGTCAGCGCCTTGGAGGCGAGGTCGAGCACCCACAGCCGGCCGCTCTTGTCGGTGTACGAGATGCGCTTGCCGTCGGGCGCCCAGTCCAGGCCCGTCTTGCGCTCCTTCGAGCCGCTGGTCAGGCGCTCGGCGGCGCCGCTCCCGTCCTGCGCGCGAACCCAGATCTCCTCCTCGCCGCTGGCATCGGACACGTAGGCGATGCGCGCGCCGTCCGGCGACCAGCGCGCGAGGCGCTCGTGGGCGTTGGAGGAATCGGTCAGGTTGCGCGTAGGCCCTTTCTCGATCGGCGCCGTGAACACGTCGCCGCGCGCCACGAACAGCGCGCGTTCGCCCTTGGGCGCGAGCCCGGCCTCCTCGATGCGGTCGGCGGCGGCGACCCGGGCCGGGCGCGACGACACGCCGTCGTCGGGGACCCGGATCTCCAGCTTGCGCGCCTGCGCCGACTTGGTGTCGTAGACCACGAGCTGGCCGTCGAGTTCGTACACGATCTCGCCGTCCTCGCCGCGGCTGGCCCAGCGCACGTCGTGGACCGTCTCGCGCGTGTGCTGCTCGGTCTTCTTGGAGGACAGGTCGTACGAGTACAGGTTCAGCGTGCCGTCGCGGTCCGACACGAACCACACGCGGGTGCCGATCCACATGGGATCGCGCTCGGTGCGCTTGCTGTGCGACACGGGCTCGACGCGCGCGGTCTTGAGGTCGAAGACGAACAGGTCCTGCGCCCAGCCGCCCTCGTAGCGCTTCCAGGTGCGGAAGTCGCGCGTCAGCGGCGAGTACACGGCCTGCGTGCCGTCGGGCGACAGGTCGCCGCCGCCCGAGACGGGCATCGGGAGCGCCGTGCTGGGCCCGCCCGCGAGCGGCACGGTGAAGAGTCGCGTGTCGGTGAGGTCGAAGCCGTCGCGCATCGAGCGGTACAGCACCGCGCGGCCGTCGCGCGTGAAGCCGTAGACCTGGTTGTCGTAGCCCCAGCGCTGCGGCAGCGGCCCGCGCGCGGGGTAGTACGTGAGCTGCTTGGGCACGCCGCCGCTGCTGGGCACGACGTACACCTGCTCGTCGCCGTCGTACTGCCCCGTGAACGCGACCCACGCGCCGTCCGGCGAGAACTTGGGGAACAGCTCCAGGCCCGGGTGCGCGGTCAGGCGCGTCGCGGTGCCGCCGGTGGCGGGCGCGAGCCACAGGTCGCCGGCGTAGCAGAACACGACGCGGTCGCCGTGGATGTCCGGGAAGCGCAGCAGGCGGGTCTGGGCGGGAGCGGGCGCGGCGAGACAGGCGAGGGCCGCGACGAGCGCGGCGAGCGACGGGCCGGACATGCAGGATTCCTCTGGGGTCGCGGCCGGAGCCCGTCTGGCCCCGGTCCGAGGCGCGATGGTAGGGATCGCTGCCGGGCTCCACCACCGCCCGCCGCGCGGACGAGCGCCGGCGCGGCGACCGGGCCCGCGACGCTATCCTCCCGCGGATGCCCGCGCGCCCGCACGACGCCCCCTCCGCCGCGCTGGCCGTCGGCTGGCGCTGGATCGGCCTCGCGGCGGGCGTCCTCCTCGCGCTGTGGCTGCTCGACGCGCTGGCGCTGCGCACCACGCACCTGCACCGGTACCAGGGGCAGCCGGCGCTGACGCCGCTCTACGTCTTCTGGCAGCCGGTCCTGCGGCCCACGGCGATCCTCGCGCTTCTCGTCGGAACCGTGTTCGTGGCGCTGGCGCCGCGCCTGTGCGCGCCGGCACGGACGCGGCCGGCGGTCTTCGCCGCGTCCGCCGGCCTGCTGGCGGCGGCGCTGGCGTTCGCGGTGTTCCTCGTGCGCGACGCTCCTGCGCAGCTCGGGGCGCAGTTCGACCTGTATCCCGACGAGGAGTTCTGGCACGACGCGCTGCGCATCACGCACCCCGACCGCTTCCTCGCGCACCACGTCGAGTTGATGCCGCACCTCTCGACGCACGGTCAGCACTTCCCGCCGGGACACGCGCTCTTGCTCCACCTCGTGATCCAGGTCGCCGGTCCGGACGTGCTGCACGCCGGCCTCCTCGTGCTCGCGCTGGGCAGCGCCGCCGTGCCGCTCTTGTGGCTGGCGCTGCGCGAGGTCGCGTCCGAGTCCGCAGCGCGCCAGGGGTCCCTGCTCGTCGCGGCTGCGCCGTCCTTCCTGGACTTCACGTGCACGGCCATGGACGCGGTGTTCCTGTTCTGTGCCGCGCTGGGACTGTGGGCCGGCCTGCGTGCGTTCGGAGCGCGCGGCCGGCCCGTCCACGCGGCGCTGGCGGGCGTCGCGCTGTTCCTGGCCGCGTGCTCGAGCTTCTCGGCCTTTCCGCTGGGCCTCGCGCTCGCGGTGCACGCGGTCCTCGCACGCCGGGCCGCGGCGTGGGGGCCGCTGGCGATCACCGGGACGGTCTTCGCCGCATGCACCGCGCTGCTCGGCTGGAGCACGGGCTGGTGGTTGCCCGCCTGCCTCGCCGAGGCGCAGCGCCTGGGTCATGCGCTGATGGACGCCGTGCGCGCCGGCCAGCCGCGCGCGGACTGGGCGCGCCTCTCGTTCGGCAACGCCGCCGCGTTCGGGATCGGCGCCGGCGCCGGGCTCGCGGCGGCGGTTGCCGCGCGCCTCGCGCGCGACCGCTGGCACGGCGCGCGTTTCGGCGGCGCGGCGGCGGCGACCCTCGTGTTGATGGCCGCCGGGCCGCTCTATTTCCTGGAGACCGAGAGGATCTGGCTGTTCGCGATCCCCTGGCTCGCGGCGCTCGCGCTCGAGGGCGGGCCGCTCACGGACGCCGGATTGCGGCGCGTCCTGGCCGCGTCGCTGGCGCAGGCCGCGCTGATGGAGGCGCTGCTCTTCACGCTGTGGTGAAGACCCGCCCCGGCGACTCGCGTCAGGCCGTCTTGGAGGCCTGCATCACGCGCGTCGCGACGTTGTCGCTCTGCGGCGGCGGCACCAGGCCCAGGGCCCGGCCCAGGCGCTTCTTGCCGTACTGCGGGTTCTCCATGTAGTACAGCGCGCGCTCGAAGAAGCGCCGCGTGCGCTGCGGGTAGCCGTAGTACCAGCGCTCGTAGCTGCGCACCATGTTCTTGCGCAGCTCCTCCAGCTCGACCTGCGTGAAGTGCTCGTGCTTGTACGCCGAGCGGTTCGACGAGACGTAGTTCTCGGTCAGGTCGGTGAGGTCGATGTTGGCCAGGTACCCGTCCCAGCTCTCGGTGCCGATCAGCGGGTTGAACACGCTGACGCGCACCAAGTCCGGGCCGGCCAGCTTGAGCACCTTCTCGGTCTCCTCGATGTCGGCCTTGGTCTCGCCCGGCGAACCCACGATCAGGTAGACCTTGGCCCAGATGCCGGCGCGGCGCGTCATGCGCGCGGCCTCGACGATCACCTCGGGCGTCAGGTCCTTCTTGAGCACGTCCAGCATGCGCTGGCTGCCCGACTCCCAGCCGTAGTAGATGCGGCGGCAGCCCGCGCGGTGCATGTGCTTGAGCAGCGGGTAGTCGACGCAATCGGCGCGCGTGTTGGCGATCCACTCGAACTTCAGGCCGCGGCGCAGGATCTCGTCGCACATCTCGTGGATGCGCTTCTTGCGCAGCGTCAGGATCTCGTCCACGAACAGGACCACGCCGGGATTGTAGGTCTTCACGATGTGCTCGAGCTCGTCGACGATCAGCTCGGTCGAGCGCACGCGGAAGCCGCGGCCGGTCAGCTCCTTCTGGCAGAAGATGCACTTGAAGGGGCAGCCGCGCGTCGTGAAGACGTAGATCAGCCGCTCGGGGTTGAGCTGGAAGTAGCGCTCCATCGGCAGGAGATGGCGCGCCGGAAGCGGCAGCTCGTCCAGCTTCTTGATCAGGGGCGGCGCCGGGTTGTCGATCGTGATCGCGCCCTCGCGCATCGCGGCCAGGCCCGGGACCTTGCCCATCGCGTCCCAGTCGTTGCCGTCGAACGCCTTCAGGAACTGCGGCAGCGTCTCCTCCGCCTCGCCCTTCAGCACGAAGTCGAAGTGGCCGCTGTCCAGGAAGATGCCCTGGTCGACGGACGCGTGCGGCCCGCCCATGACCGTGATCTTGCCGCGCGACTTGGCGTACTTGGCCCAGGCGATCGCGCGCCGGATGTTGGGCGTCAGGGCGTCGAAGCCGATCACGTCGTTGCGCTCGATCGCCTCGCGCATGTAGGCGTCGTTGATGATCCGCTCGTCGCACAGTTCGACGGGGATCCCCTCCTTCTCCAGGCTCGCGCCCAGGTACCCGATGCCCAGGATCATCGAGAGCGGGTCTTCCTGGACGTGGGGCTTGACGTAGGTCAGCAGTGTCTTGCGCATCGTGGTGTCGGGCCGCAGGGTGCGAGCGCAGCGGACGCTGGCCCCAAGGCCAGCGGGGACCGAACTCTAACCCGCGCGGCAGGTTTCCGCAACCTGCCCAAGGGCACGGACTTCCGTCCATACCTTGGCTTCAGGGCGCGTGCTTTCCGGAAGCGGCGGCCCGCGCCAGCGCGCGCGCAGCCTCGTACTCCTGCAGCACTTCGGTCGCCAGGCGCTCGATCGTGAAGTGCGCGCGCAGGCGTTCGTGCCCGGCGGCGCCCATCCGCGCCCGCAGCGCCGGATCGGCCAGCAGGCCCGCGATGCGCCCGGAAAAGGCTTCCAGGTCGAAGGGATTGGCGACGAACCCGGTGACGCCGTCCTCCACGACCTCGGGGCTGCCGCCGAACGCGGTCGCGACCACGGGCTTCCTGTGTTCCATGGCCTCCAGGTTGACCATCCCGAAGGTGTCGAAGCAGATCGACGGCGTGACGAACACGTCGGTCGCCGCGTAGGCCGCCTGCAACTCGTCGCCGTCGAGCCAGCCGGTCGGCACGATGCGCTCGGCGACGCCCAGCTCGCGGGCGAACGGCGCGAACTCGCGGTCGTAGAGGTCGCGCTTGCCGAGCACCAGGAGGCGCACACCGGGGAAGCGCGGCGCGAGCATCTTCAGCATCCTGAGGAGCTGCCCCACGCCCTTCTGCTCGTGCAGGCGCCCGCCGATCGCGATCACCAGCGCCCCCTCCAGGCCGTGCCTGGAGCGGAACGCCGACACCTCGTCCGCCGTCGGCTGCCGCGCGTGTTCGCGCACGGCGTTGTGCACGGTGCGGTCGACGCGGATCCCGTTGGCGCGCAGGACCGTCCCCAGCTCGTCGCTGACGACCGTCAGGCGGTGCACGTCGCGTTCCAGCACCTTGCGGATGGCCTGGTTGCGCCAGGGGTTGTAGCGCAGGCGCTGGCACGGGATGCACTTCTGCCAGTAGGCGCGGTAGTCGCGCAGCGCGCCGCCGTGCTCCTCGCCGCCGTGGAAGCAGGTCAGCTTCTGGTAGCAGAACGTCATCACGTCGTGCGCGGTGAACACGACGCCAGCGCCGGCACGCCGGGACTCCGTCAGCGCGCGGTACGAGAGGTGCGTGTGGATCAGGTGGCTGTGCACCACGTCGGGCTTCCATTCCGCGAGCAGGCGCGCGAAGGGCCGCCGCACGCGCGCGTTGTCGAGGCCGACCCAGCCGCGGAAGCGCACGTTGTAGTCGCTCCACAGCCGGAACACGGGAAGGCCCTCGATCTCGGTGGGCGTCGCCAGCGCCCGATCCGGCACAGCGGTCGCGAGCGCCGGCTCGTGGCCCTGCTCGCGCAGGCGCGCGCCGAGCTGGTACATCTGCCGGATCGACGACCCGATGCGCGGGTCGTGGAGGTCGTTGAGGAACAGGATGCGCACGTCGCCGGATCCGGGGGGCGGAGCATCCTAGCCCGGCCGGCGCCCCGTTCCGCGCGCCCCGTCGGCGCCGATTCCGCGCTCCCGCCCCGCGCCGGCGCGTCCCGCCAGGGGGGCTGCGGCGCCGATTCCGGAAAGTCCGAACCCGCGCCGGCCGCGCCGCGTCGGAAGCCTGCCGGAGGACGCCATGGGAACGAAGACCTACGCCACGGACCAGGCGCTGCGCATCCTGCCGCTCTTGCATTCGATCGGCCGCGAGCTCGCCGAGCGCGGGCACGCGATCGAGGATCTGAAGGACGCGCTGGCGCGCGCCCGCCGCGGCGGCCCGCGGTACTTCCGCGCGCTGCGCGACCTGCGCGCGCGACTGGAGGATCAGCGCCGCGAGGTCGCGCGCGCGCTGCGCGAGCTCGAGGCGCTCGGCTGCCGCCTGGACGACGACCATCCGCTGCGCATCCTGATCCCCGGCAGCATCGGGACGATGGCCTACGAGGCGACGGCCGGCGGCGCGCGCTACCGCTTCGTGGCGGAGCGGCTCGAGATCTGAGGGCCCCGATAGTCGCCCCATCGACCTCTCGGCGGCTCGGCTCCACGCTGACATCGTGTCCTGGTGTCTGGCGATGGCCGGCCCCCGGGAGGATCCCGGCGGCGCAGGCGCACCGTCGAGTGCTCTTCCTCCGACGACGCAGGTTGCGGTCTGTGCACGGTACTGACGACCACGCCCCGGTGAACCCAGCGCCCGACTCGGTGAGGGACCCCGCACCGCTCCCGTGCGATGGACTCACGTTGCCAGCCAGGGTCCTGGGTCAGGTGAGCTGCCGCAGGTCGTGAGTGACGTCCGCGATGACCGCCTCAGGATTGCCAGGCAATCTCCCAGCCATTGGTCAGGTTGAACACGGCCGCGGTGCAGTACGCCGCGGAGTTGCGGTACCAAGCCTGGTACGTGCGCGTGCCGGGGCTCGCCACGCCCCCTTGCGCGGCGACGGCCGGATCGGCGGACCCTGGGTAGGCGGCCTCGCCAGCGCTGGCGAGCTGGGTCCCAAGGCGCATGACGGATCCACCCGCGCAGCGCAGTCCATCGCCGAAGACGCTGCCGAGGCCGCCACCCTGGCGAGTTGTCCCCTGGAAGAAGAGCACCGACGTGGTGGCTGGCAGACGGAGCGCCTTGAGGATGACCGTGTCGCCCGAGATGCTGGCCAAGCCGGTGGCTTCGAAGCGTCCTCCGTTGACTCCATTGATCGAGTTTCGGCACCCTTCGTGATTGAGCGGCGGGCTGGAGTTGCCGCATGGGCAAGGCGTAGCGCTGCCATCACCCGTGCAGAACGGCTCGCCGGCGAGCGCGCCGCAGGCATCCGAGAAGAGCCGTAGGTACATGGCCTCGGCCAGAGGATCCATGTCGATGCAACTGCCCAGAGGCTGGACCTCGAGGTTGCCGTTCGACGCCCGCCCGGTCCCCGGTTGCCCGTAGTCAACGGACGGAATCCACCATCGTGTTCCGACCGGGTTGGACGAACCATTGCCGCCCAGCAGGGGACCCGTGTTGGCGCCGACAGGGCTGGTCACCCGGAAGCCGAAACCGAATTGATTCAGTGACAGATAGGGGGGGGTGTAGCTGCCATCGCCGTCCGCCTCGAGCCAGAAGGTCTGCCCGCCGGCCGGCCCTCGCAGGTCGACGGTGACGACGAAGCACACCTGCGTTCCGGGCGTGGGGGATCCCGGCAACCCGGGGAGAGAGATCAGTGCCTTGATCGGGTCCGTGTGCAGCGCCGCGCATGGAACGAACTGATCGTAGAACTCAAGTTCCAGGTCCACGAATGGCTGATCCGTGCAATAGCCAAACTCAAACCCAGCGATGAGGTACTCGGTTGCGCACCCTGGCCTGAGCACAGAGATGGGTGGATGAGTAGGGCTCGGGACGAGCCCAGCCGTGTACCACGTCTGCCCCTGCCCCATGGGACCGAAAATGGAGCTGAGGACGGTGTTGTTGTAGATGACGTCGGACCCCGGCATCAATGCGCCGTGCGTCGATGCCCACGTCCCATTGGCAGTTGAATAGACCAGGGAATGAACCTTCCCTGTTGCCCAAGGCGCGAGAACCGGCATCGTCACCTGTGTACGGCACGGCGCCGCCCCTAGTTGCCCCGCAATGGGAAGCAACAGGATCGCTGCTACCGATCCGACTCGAGTGGGCATGCACGAGCGCATGATCATCCTCCCTATGGCACCGTGACCACGATCTGTTGACCGTAGATCACGCTTCGGTGCATGGAATCGTCCGAGGGATCGTCGGTTGTGCCTGTGTAGAGAACCCACACGCGGATGGAGTTTCCGCTTTCGTAGAGCGCGATTCCGTTGTACTCCCGCGGGCCGAACGCGAGCGGGATTCCGGCCCCCTGGAGACCCAGATCCAAGGCTGGTGTGGCTTCGCAGTTCGTCCGCAGGTTGTGGATCGAGAAAGTCTGGCCCTGGTCGGTCGAGAGCGCGTAGTACGCGTCGTCCGCTGGGCCCCAACCGTCTGCGGGGCAGCCCTCCACTCCCTCGAACGCGGGCCGGTTGTCGTAGTACAGGACGTGCACCCAACCGCGTGGATCCACAGCGAGGACGGGGCAGAACTGGTCGCCGCGCACACCCAGTACCGAGGGCGGCTCGGCCACGACCGTACTCAGGGTCATCGTCCACGCCTCAGGACCCTCCGTGAAGAGTCGAGTGAGGCGTGCGAGGTACACGTTCACGTCGCTGGGATCGTCGGGTGCGATGTCGTGGTAAACGATGTACGCGCGCCCGGAGTCCGTGGGGTCGCACGCGATCGTAGGCACCATCGAAGACTTGACACCACCGTTGGGACAGAGCACGGGCAGATCCAGGTTCCCGCTCACCCGGGGCTCGAATTCCAACGGACCACCCTCGGCCCCATTCATGGACTCGAAGGTGAGTTCTCCCTGCGTGTCGCCTTCAGGATCGTGTCCAAGCAAGACCCTGACCTTCCCGTTCATGCCGCCCGGGGGAGGTCCGGTCTGGGCCGTGACGTGGGCCAGGAACACCCGGCCGTCCTGGGCCACCGACGGGTGGCAGCAGAACCACGCGGTGACCGGCGGATCAGGCGCAGTCGTGCCCACGGTCCAGGCGGGAAGCAGTCCACCTCCCGGTGCGCGCCAGTCTCCACCGTCGTTCGTGCGCAAGTATCGGTACTCCCCGCCGGTCCAAAGGAACAGCAGGAAGTCGCCGGGCGCTCGCCGGATCACCCACGGCTTGTCGTTCCCTACACCCGAGACTACGGCATCGTACGCGACCACCCAATCGAGGGAGAAGCCCGTGGACGCCGTCCACGTCCGGTACCGGATCGATCCACCAGATCCGAACGGACTGTTCATCGCGAACAGCACGAACGCATCGGCCGCCGGATCGATCACCGCAACGGCGACGTCGACGCCGGCGTAGTTCGGCGGAGCGCTGGAGAGCAGGGGTTGCGCCGTCCACGATCCGGACTGGTTCGTGCCCAGCATCGCGCGCACGGGACGGTCCAAGAAGGGAGCCGACTGGCTGCACTGCGCTGCTCCCAACTGCTTGCGACGCGTCATCGCCAGCGCGGGCTCGTTGTAGTCCAGCCCTGCGGGTCCAAGGTCGGCGATCACCCGCTCGTGAATCATCACGGTCGGCTCCTGCGCGCGGAGTGTCGGCGCTACGGAGCTCAGACCAAGAACAGAGAGAGAGAGAGAGAGAGAGAGAGAGAGAGAGGACTGCGCACGGTCATCGCTGGGCCTCCGGCAAGGTGACGTCCACGAGCAGGATCAGCGTACACCCGTACCTTCGGACCCGAAAGCCCTCCAGGTCCTAGCCCCGAGGAGAGTGTCCTTGTCACCCCAGGCGCGCACCGCAGTGCTTGCAGTGCCGCGCGTCCACGTCGTGGCCCTGCGCCCGGCAGGCCGGGCAGGAGCGCGCCGCCGCGCCGCCGACCCGCGCGGCCTCGGCCAGCTCCAGCGTCACGATGCCGGTCGGCACCGCCAGGATCCCGTAGCCCAGGATCATGATCAGCGCCGCCAGCGCCTGCCCGGCCGGGGTCTGCGGCGCGATGTCGCCGTAGCCCACCGTGGTCAGCGTCACGATCGCCCAGTAGATGCCGCGCGGAATGCTCGTGAAACCGCTGTCCGCCCCCTCGATCAGGTACATCACCGCGCCGATCACGACGACGACGGTCATCACGAACGAGAGGAAGATCGTGATCTTGCGGCGGCTGGCGCGCAGCGCGCGCACGAGGAGTTGCGCCTCCCCCACGTACTGCACGATCTTGAGGACGCGGAACACGCGCAGCACGCGCAGGATCCGCACGACGAGCAGGTACTGGCTGCCGGCGAAGAACAGGCTCAGGTACGTGGGCAGGATCGCCAGGATGTCCACGAGCCCGAAGAAGCTCCGGGCGTAGCGCAGGGGCTGGCGCGCGGACACGAGGCGCAGGGCGTACTCGACCGTGAACAGGATCGTGAAGGCCCACTCCAGCGCCAGCAGCAGGACGCCGTGCCGCGCGCGGATCGCCTCCACGCTGTCGAGCGTCACGGCCAGGACGCTCAGCAGGATGCACACGATCAGCGCGACGTCGAACGCCTTGCCGCCGGGCGTGTCGGCCTCGAAGATGATGATCCGCAGGCGCTCGCGCCAGCCGGTCCGCGGCCCGTCCGCGCTCATGACAGTCCGCGGAACTCGCGCGCGGCGTTCGCCAGCCCCGCGGCCGCGCGCTGGACGTCGCGCAGCGCCGCGGTCCACGCCGCGCTCGGCGCCGCCGCGGCCGGCCGCTGCGCGTCGTCCGGGTCGCCCAGGCCCGAACCGGTCTGCGCCGCGCGCACGTAGGCCAGGAGCTTCTCGCGCATCGCGCGGGGGTCCTCCAGGCCGGCGAGGATCACGGTGTGCGCGCGCGCGCCGCGGCCCTCGTGCTTGCCGGCCGACGCGCCGCCGCCCGCGGTCTGCACGTGCAGGTCGAAGATGCCGAACAGGCGCTGCACGGGGCCCTGCTCGATCGAGAGGTTCTGCACGTTGGCGTAAGTCAGCGTCATCTCCTCGACGATGAACGCGCCCTGGCGCACGCGCAGCGAACGATCCGTGACGATGTAGGTGCGCAGCTCGTACTCGATGCGCACGCAGAACACCGCCACGGCTAGAGGCACGAACCCCGCGAAGCACGCGAGCGCCAGCACGGCGGCGCCGGCCGGCTCTCCCGCGACGGCGACCGCGATCGTCGCGATCGCGAGGCCCAACAGGACGATCGCGCCGAACAAGGCCACCTGCACGTAGCGGTACGTCAGCCAGCGCGGGCTGGCGCGGAACACCTCCACCGAGCGGTAGCTGCCCGCCGGCGTTTGCGGCAGGCCCTCGGGCAGGCGCAGCAGGCCGTAGACGAGGCCCTTCACGCGCCCGGACCCCGGCGGAGCTCCAGCGCCTGGCGCGCGCCCTCCAGCTCCTTGTGGATCGAGCGCAGGAGCACGAGGACCGCGTCCTGCGTCGCCGCGCCCGCGTCCGCTCGCGCAGCCGGCTCTGCGGCAACGGCCTCGTGCCCGCGCATGCGCCGGTATAGGTAGTCGCGCATGGCGTCGGTGTCGAGCAGGCCCTCGAACACGAGCTCCGCGCTGCTCGAACCCGAGGCGGTCTGCACCTCGACGCGTCCGATGCCCAGCCAGCGCTCGATCAGGTTGCGCTTCACGTGGATGTCCTGGATGCGCTTGTAGGTCAGGTGCACCTCGCGGCGGAACAGGATGCCCCACGAGGCGCTGATGCCGTCCGCGTCGAGCTTGTAGCGCAGCGTGTGGTAGCGGAAGAAGAGCGGCACGAACACGATCGGCGCGGCGAACAGCGCGGCCAGCGACAGGATCGCGTAGTGCACGAGCAGCTTGGGATCGGGACGCGCGAGCGCCTGGATCCGCGCGTCGCGGTCGGCGTCCTGGGAGTCCGCCATGGCCGGGATCCTAGCGGATCGCTGGCTCGGTCCCAGGCCCCGCCCGACAGGGGCGACCGGCGCCGGTTTCCGGCCTGGGCGGGAAGATCGACCCGGCGCTAGCATGAGGCCGGTCCTCCCAGGAACTTCCCGTGCCGACGCGACTCGCACTCGTTGGCGTCCTGATGCTCGTCTCGTGCGGCGGGCTCCGGACTCCGACGAAGCCCGCCCCCAGCAGCAGTCTCGTGCGCGAGCCCGTGCCGCCGCCCGCGGCCGAGGTGGTGCCTGCGAACGAGCCCGGCACGGCGTCGCCCTCCGCGCGCGCGGCGGAGCGCGCGCACGCGCTGCTCGCGCAGGCGTCGGCAGCTCTCGCCGCCGGCGATCGAGCGGCGGCTCTGCGCGACGTCGACACCGCGGCCGGGGTCCTCGAAGCCGGGTCGCTCGCGGACTTCGATCCCCTCCACGCGTCCGCCTGGGTGCGCGCCGCGCTGGTCGGTCTGCGGGCCGGGGACCGCGCGCACTTCGAGGACCGACTGGCTCTCGCGCGCACGGCCTGCGCTGGCGCACCGGCCGAGCGTGCGGCCGAGCGCGCGGCGCTGCGCTACGAGCTGGCGGCCGCAGCCGAGGAGAGCGGCGACCTTCCCGGAGCCGTGCGCGAGGCCGAACTGGGCCTCGTCGACGCCCTGCGCGCGCACGACCCCGACGACCTCGCGCTCCAGCGCGCGCGGATGCGCACCGCGGTCCACGCCGGGCGCGGCGGCGACCCGCGACGGGCACGGGCGCTGCAGGAGGAGGCCTTGGCGGTGCTCGATCGCACGGTGCCGGCCGACGACGCGGTGCGCCTCAAGGCGATGGAGGACCTCGCCGTGACCCGGTACGCGCTCGGCGACGTGGCGCAGTCGACACGCCTGTCCACGGAAGCGCTGGCGGTGCGCGAGGCCGGCGCCGACCGCGGACGCGAGCTGCAGGCCGCACGGCGGAACACGGCCTCGATCCTGCTCAGCGCCGGAGACGCCGCGGGTGCGCGCGCGATCACCGCGCGCTGGGTCGCCGACCTTGCTGCGCGGCGACCGCCCGGGGACGCCGACCTCCTGGAGGCACGCTACGTGGATGCCTGCGTGCTGCGGCAGCTCGGCCAATACGCGGACTGCGAGCGCGCGCTCACGGAGGCGCTCGACGCGGCGCCGGCCGACACCGCGCCGGGAGACCCCTTGCGACTCGCGATGCAGCTCGAACGCGGCTCGGCGCGACACGCACTGGGCCGGGTGGAGGCGGCACTCGTAGACATGGAGGCCGTGCTGGCGATCCGTGAACGCCTGCTCCCCGAGACCGACGCCAGGCTCCTCGCCGCGCGCAACTCGCTCGCCGCGGTGAAGGCGGACGCAGGAGACGTGCTGGGCGCACGCCGGCTCATGGAGCTGGCCCTGGCGCGCGGCGAGCGTCACTTCGCGGACGCACACCCCGACCTCCAGCGCTCGCGGCAGAACCTCGCGGCGGTCCTGCTCAGGATCGGCGACGCGGCCGGAGGACGCGCGCTGCTCGAGAAGGCGATCGCCGTGCGGACGGCGCAATTGGGGCCGGAACATCGGGCCGTGCTCGTGGCCCGCGTGTCGCTGGCGAACGCGCTGCACCGCGAGGGCCGGAACGAGCAGGCCGCCCGGGAGCTCGAGTCCATCCTCGAGGCCCCGCTGTCACGGTCACCCGGGCAGGAGCGGTTCCTGGCGGCCGTGTACAAGACGCTGACCGACGTCCGCCTGGGGCTCGACGACGCGGCCGGCGCGCGCGAGGCGGGCCAGCACGCCCTCGATCTCTCGCTGCGCGTCGTCGCGCCGGAACACCGCGACGCACAGAACGCGCGGACGGTCCTGGCCGGCGCCCTCCACGCATTGGGTCATGTCGAGGGCGCCCGCGCGCTCCTCGACGAGGTCGTGCAGCTCGCGGCCGGCATGCCGCCGGCCGAGGCGCGCGACATCACGTTGCACGCCCTCTCCAACCTGCTGACCCTCGACCGCGAACTGGGCGACGCGGAGGCGATCGAGCGGCACGCCGGACAGCTCGCCGTGCACCTGCGACCCGAGGTGCGGGCGGCGCGTCTCGACGCGCCGCGCGCGGTCGGCGAGCGCGCGCGCTCGCTCTCGCGGCTCCTGGATCCCGCCATGTACGCCGTCGCGCAGGGCTCGGCGGCCGCGACCGCGGTGTTCGAGGCGCTCGAGATGCTGCGCGGGTTGGAGGCGGGCGCCGACCTGCGGTACGGGCCCGTCCCGCCCGATCTCGAGCCGCTCGCGGCGCATGTGCGGTCCCTGCGCCGGGCCGTGCCGGGCCCGGGGACCACGGTCGACGAACTCGAGCGCCACGTGCGCGAACGCGATGAGCTCGAGGCCCGACTGCACAAGGATCTGGTGGCACGCGGCCACGTGCCGCCCGAGGTCTCGGTGGTCGCTCTCGCCGCGGCGCTGAAGGACGGCGAAGCCGCGGTCTCGATCCGCCGCGTGCAGCGTCCGCGGCCGGCGATCGCTCCCGGCCACGTACGGATCGCCGATCCCGCGTTCCTCGCCTGGGTCGTGACACCGGACGCAAGCCTGATGCGCATCGATCTCGGGCCGGCCGAGCCGATCGAGGCCGCCGTGGAAGCCTGGCGCGACGCATTGCGCGCCGGTTCCCCGGCGCCCGCGCGCGGCGTGGCTGTCGCGAGCGCGCCTGCGGTGGCGAACGCGGAGCCACCGGGGAGCGCCTTGCGGCAACTCGTGCTCGATCCGGTCGTGGAGTCGCTGCCGGGCGTGCGGCGCCTGCACCTGGCCCTGGACGACGTCCTGCACATGGTGGCGTTCGACGCGCTGCCCCTGACGGACGGCTGCGTCGGGGATCGGATGGGCGTCGTCGTCGCGAGCTCGCTGGCGCGGTTCGCCGCGGACCGGTTGGGCGCGCCCGCGCGAACTGCTGCGGCCGCCCCCGCACGCGAACGCATGGTCGTGCTCGGCGGTGCGGACTATGGCGCCGGCGACGCCGGCCCGGTGGACGCGCAACCCGGCCGCGCCGCGGGCCGGACGCGCTGGTCCACCCTGCCCGGTGCGGCCGAGGAGGCACGCGCGGTCGCAGACCTTTTCGTGCGCGAGCGGGGCGGAGCGGTGAGGCTCCTCACGGGAGCCGACGCCGGGCGCGCGGCCCTCCTCGAAGCCCTGCCCTCGGCGCACTGGATCCACCTGGCGACCCACGGCTGGTTCGCCGCCGACCGCGGCGCGGACGGTGCCGAGGATCCAGCCGCCAGCCTGGCACCGCTCAGCCTCTGCGGGCTGGCGCTGGCCGGCGCAAACGCACCGACGGACGACGCCGGCGCCGAACCGGGCGTGCTCACCGCCGAGGAGCTCGCCGGATTCGACCTCGCAGAATGCGGCCTGGCGGTGCTCTCGGCCTGTGAGACGAGCCTGGGGGTCGTGCGCGGCGGGCGCGCCGTGCAGTCAATGCGGGTCGCGCTGCACGCGGCCGGCGCAAGATCGGCGATCACGTCGCTGTGGAAGGTCGACGACCAGGCCACGAGACTGTTCTTCCAGGAGTTCTACGCGCGCCTTTGGCGCGGCGGCGAAACCAAGGATCAGGCCCTGTGGAACGCGAAGTCCGCACTGCGCGCGGCCGGACACGCGCCCCGCGACTGGGCGGCCTGGGTGTTGAGCGGCGAGCCCGACTGACGCGAACCGATCCCGCCCAAGGCGGGAACTGTCCCAGCCCGCTGTGCTTTTTCGTGTGGGGCGCCACGGGCTGTGGGCGGAGCCGGGGATCGGCACCGACGGTGGTGGAAGCACAGCCGTCTGGGACAGTTCCCTATTCGCGCACGCCGCTGGAGCGCCCGGAGATGTCGAGCGCGGACTCCTCGAGGACGCGCGCCTCCTCGGCGTCGCGTTCCGTCCGCGGGCCCCAGCGGCCCGTGCCCGAGCGGTACATCACCCAGTAGATGTAGCCCAGGTGGACGAACACCCAGGACTGATAGAGCGACAAACCCCAGGCCGTGCCGGTGTACGGGATGTTGAGGATCAGCCACACGTTGGTCGGGATCGTGACGGCCGCGCCGAGCACCGTGAGCCACAGCCAGGCCTTCACGTGGTTGGCAGCGATGTAGAACGCCTCGAGCGCGACGGCGTAGGCGAACGGGATGTAGCCCAGGGCCAGGATCCAGGCGTACTCGAACACCGGGCGCACGTAGTCGGCCGGGAACATCGCGCCGACGACCGGCTGGATCAGCGCGATGCCCAGCAGGATCGCGCCGGAGATGACCGTGCCGCTGATCAGCGTCACGCGCGTGAACAGGCGCCGGAAGCCGTACCAGTCCTTGCGGCCCGCCAGCTCCCCCAGCGCCGGCAGGGACGTGCGCGACACGCCCAGCATGAACATGGTCGGGATCGTCAGGATGCGCTGCGCGATGTGGAAGTAGCTGACCCAGGCCTCGCCCACGACCTTGCCGATGATCAGGCGCGGGAAGATGTTGAGGAACAGCGCGGTGCCGTTCTTGAGCAGGCCCACGCGGATGCCCAGGCGCAGCCCGCGCCACAGCGGGACCTCGCGCATGCGCAGCAGGATCTCGCGCGCGCCGGGCAGCGGCGGCCCGCCGTCGTGCCGCGCGGTCGCGTACAGCTCGAAGGCCATCACCGATCCGAACACGGCGGCCAGCACCATCCCCAGGACGGCGCCCAGCGGCGACCCCGTGATCGTCGCGCCGACCACGACCAGGAAGAAGCGCACGACCTCGTCGGCGTTCTCGACCTGCGCCAGCGCGCGCATGCGGCGCGTGCCCTGGAAGGCGGCCGCGGCCGTGATCCGCGGCAGGTCGATCAGGGGTTCCAGGCACAGGATCCAGGCCCACAGGCCCAGTTCCGAGGAGCCGTAGAAGAGCTCCGCGAACCAGGGCAGCGCGAACCAGCCCGCGGCGAGCGCCACGAGGCCGAAGGTCAGCGCGGCCTTGGCCAGGAACGCGATCCACCCGGCCGTCTTGTCGTGGTTCCCGCGCACGTGCGCGGCGGCGATCTGGCTCACGGTCGCCGGCACGACGCCGGTGTTGATCAGGAAGTGGATCAGGCCCTGCAGCGCGACCGCCAGCACGAACTGGCCCTGGCCCTGCGCGCCCAGCAGGAAGGCCAGCACCACCGTCGACGCGAACTGGCTGGTCTGGTTGATGATCCCGGCGACCTGCAGCGTCGCCGTGTCGCGGAAGAACCGGCTCTTGATCAGCTCGGCGAGGCGCTGCTTCACGGCCGCTCCTTCCCGAGCACGGCGGCGTACACGCCCAGCACCGCGCGCGCGTTGTCGTCCCAGGACGAGGCCCGTGCGTGCACGCGGCCGCCCTCCGCGAGACGCGCGTGCAGCGCTCCGTCGGACAGGAGGCGTTCGAGCGCGGCGGCGACCGCGCCGGCATCGGGAGCGCACAGGAGGCCGCTCACGCCGTCGACGATCGCGTCCTCGGCGCCGCTGCCGCGCGTCCCGACCGACGGCGTTCCAGAGGCCGCGGCTTCCAGGTACACGATGCCGAAGCCCTCGAAGCCGCCGTCGGGCGCGTCGACCGGCGTGTGCACGAACGCGCGCGCGCGCTGCAAGAGGTCGACCTTGTCGTCCTCGGGGACGTTGGCCAGGAAGTGCACGCGCTGCGCGAGGCCGGCGCGCGCTGCGAGGTCCACGAGCGAGCGGTGGTACGCGTCGCCGACCGCGTTGCCCACGACGTAGTGGTGCAGGTCGGGGAAGCGCGGCGCCAGCGCGCAGAAGGCGGCCAGCGAGACATGGTGGCCCTTGCGCTCCTTGACCTCGCCGATGGCCAGCGTGAAGGGGTGCGCGTGCCAGGGCCTGTCCCCCACCGTCCGCGGCGCGGCGAAATCGGCGGCGTCGACGGCATTGGGAATCACGTGCAGGCGCTCGCGCGGCAGGTCCGCCGGCGTGAGTTGCCGGCACAGCCGATCGCGCGTGTGCCCGCTGACCGCGATCAGGGCGTCCAGGCTCCGGTACATCCGCCGCGCCCGCGCCGCGTGCCGCGCGCTCGAGAGCGGCTGCACGCTGTACGTGCCGTGCGCCGTCGCCACGATCGGCCGCCGCGCGGCGCGCGCGGCCAGGAGCCCGGCGAAGTTGTGCGGGTAGTCCTTGATCGCGTGCACCAGGTCCGCCCGTCTCGCGCGCGCCGCGATGCGCGGGACGCACTGCGCCACGCTCGCCCAGAACCGCAGCGGGCTCATGTGGAAGAAGTAGTCGGGCGGCAGCGCCACATCGACGCGCCAGCGCCCGGGCACGCGGCTCGACGTGGGCCGGTGCTTGCGCGCGAGCAGCACTTCGACCGAGAGGTCGGGCCGCGCGCGCTCCAGCGCCTGGATCAGGCACACGGCGTAGCGCCCCACACCGTCCAGGTCGGAGAGCGAATCGGTGAGGAACAGGACGCGCATCGGCTCGCGGGGCCGGGAGGATAGCGGCGCGGCGCCCCGGGCTCCCGATCCGACCTGGATCGACCGCGTCCCGCCCCGCTCCCAAGCGCCCGCGCGGCCGTTCGGGAAGAAAACGCCCGAACCCGTGTCGGGTCGCGCGGCCGGATCCTGCGTAGGCCTCTGGCGCGCTCCCGCGCCGGCACAGGAGGTCCCCCATGATCCGTTCCTCGCTCCTCGCGCTCCTCGCGGCGTCCTTCGTCGGTCCTGCGCTGACCGCCCAGCAGGCGCTCACGCCCCAGCCCTGGCAGCACGAGCCGCGCACCAACCCCGACGAGCCCTACGATCCGCCCGGCCCTCCGGCCGAGGCGCCCGGCGCCGACGACTGCCGCGGCATGTCCTGGGAACCCACCGTGCTCGTGGATCCCAACAACCCGCTGGTCGTGGCGATCGCGCAGGGCAGCACGGTCCAGGTCTCGGTCGACGGAGGCAACACGTTCCCGCAGACCTTGACGGCCACGGTGCCCGGTCCGACGCCCAGCGATCCGGGCTGGTGCCCGGGCGGCGACCCGAGCCTGGCCTTCGACGCGCAGGGACGGCTCTTCCTCACGTACCTGGGCACGCGCTGCAACTTCAACCAGTCGTGCAATCCGCCGGCGGGCGGCGCGGCCTGCTCGGTCGCCAACGGACGCGACGTGTTCCTGACGGGCTGGAACCGCGTGGGCAACAACTTCGTGCAGTTCACTGGGCCGCGCAACGTGACCGCGCTGTCGGGCCACGGCGCGCCGCACAACGCCGACAAGGAATGGCTCGCCGCGGATTGGCGGCCCGGACATCCGTTCTCCAACCGGCTCTACGTCGTGTGGTCCGACCTCGATCAGGAGCCGTGGCAGATCTGGACCACCTTCTCCGCGGACCAGGGGACGACCTGGAGCCCCGCGCAGCAGGTCTCCGCGCCCGGCGACGGCCGCCGCGTGTGGCCGGCGCACAACACCGTGGGGCGGGGACACGACGTGTACATCGCCTACCACTCGCAGGGCGGGTTCCTCGACGGCGCGCCCGACTACGACGTGCCGGACGGCGTCAGCGGCTACGTGCCGGTCTTCCGCTCGACGAACGGCGGCGTGACGTACACGAAGACCGCCACCAACCCCTTCGACGCCACGGGCACCTCCAGCGAGGCGGACATGACCTGGAACCGCCAGGACAAGCCCGTCGGCGTGATCCCGCGCGCATCGTTCTGGACGCTGGGATCGATCCAGCCCTGGATCCTGGCCGACCCGCACGTCAGCGGCCGCATCTACGTGGTGTGCGCGGACGATCCCGACGACGACATCGACTCGGGCGACGCGGGCAACGTCGTGCTGGCGCGCTCCAACGACTTCGGAGCCACGTGGAACGCGCCGGTCCGCGTCGACGACACGCCGGGCACCGGACTGTCCGTGTTCCCCACGGCCGCGATCGACCCCGTCGGCGGGGCGATCGTGGTCACGTGGTACGACAACCGCTCGGGCGCGATCGGCGCGAGCGGCGACCGGCTGCTCGACCTGCGCGCGCGCGCCAGCTACGACGGCGGCTTGTCGTGGCTGCCGTCGATCGACATCGACGACGGCCAGCTCGACCCGGGCCTCTCGACGTCCTGCCGCTTCTGCTGCACGGCGGGCCAGTGCGCCGCGGGCGCGCCTCGGACGCTGCGCATCGGCGAGTACAACGGCGTGTCGTTCGGCCAGTGCGGGGCGCACATGGTGTGGGCCGGCAACCAGGTGTGCGGGTCGGGCGGCAGCCTGCTCGACACGTTCTACGACCGCGATCCCGAGATGGGGGGCGACCTGACGCCGCCGACCTTGTTCTGCCCGCCGAACGTGGCGGTCGGCTGCAACGACCCGACCGACCCGGCGAACACGGGCATCCCGATCCCGACGGACGACTGCGACCTCTCGCCCAGCCTGGGCTGGAACGACGTGATCCTCCCGGGAAACTGCCCGCCCAGCACCGTGCGCTACACCATCGAGCGCATCTGGAACTCCAGCGACCAGGCCGGGAACCTGACGACCTGCTCGCAGCTCATCTCGGTGGTCGACTTCGACCCGCCCGTGATCACGGCGCCGCCGCCGCTCGTGATCGTCACGGCCGAGGGCTGCGTCGACTCGGCGTCGCCGCAGATCCAGAGCTGGATCGCGCTGGCCACGGCCGTGGACGCCTGCGGCAGCGCGCAGCTCTCCTACAACCTGCCGGCCGTGTTCCCCGGGACGTGCGGCGCCGGCCGCACGACCAACGTGATCCTCAGCGCCGCGGACGAGTGCGGCAACTCGGACTTCGCGCTCGCCAGCGTCACGGTGATCGTGCCCGCGGGCGCCGGATTCCGCTTCTGCTTCGGCGACGGCAGCGGGACGCCCTGCCCGTGCGGCAACACCGGTCTCGCCGGCCACGGCTGCGACATCGCGCAGGGCACGGGCGGCGTGTGCCTGACGGCGCAGAACTTCGCGCCCAACGGCGGCGGCGGCGGGACGGTCGACCTCCTGGGGACCAACTTCCCGGTCGACACGCAGCCGACCGTGAAGGCCATCCGCAGCCTGAACCTGGTGAACGGGCAGGCGGGGATCGTGTTCGGCGACGGGAAGCTGTGCCTGGGTTCGCCCATCGTGCGCCTCGCGACGTTGACCGTGCAGGACGGCAAGGTGCGCTTCCCGATCGCGCACGACGCGGGACCGGGCCGCTTCTCGTACCAGCTCTGGTTCCGCAACCTGCCGATCGGGTTCTGCGATCCCAACGCCGGCTTCAACATGTCGAACGCGGTCGCGCTCGACTGGTGAGATCGCGCCGCTACCCTGGCGCGCGATGGCGCGTCAGGGCGGCGGTCGGGAGACGTGGACGGCCTCGGAGGGCCGCGGCGCCTTCGGGGGTTTCATCGGCCCGCGCAACCTCGTCGACCTCGTGCGCAGCGCGGCGCCGTGGCTGTTCGACGGCAGCCACCCGCAGCACGGCGACGTGCCCGAGTCCGCGTCCGGACGCCTGATCGAACTGGGCGATCCTCCGCTGGGCTGGTGGAGGATCCTGCGCGCCGCGGACCGCCTGGAGGCCGCCGCGGAACCGACGCCGGCGCAACTCGCCGACTACTTCGCGCTGTGCCTGGCGGCGCACTTCGCCAGCGTCGCCACCTACGTCCCCACCGACGTCGACGCCAAGATCCGCCGCGCGCTGTGGATCGACCAGACCGACCCGCAGGAGCGCAAGCGGATGCAGGCGCTCGCCCTCGCGACGGCACGCTGGGACGTCTCGGGCATCAGCGCGCGCATCGCCGCGGTTCCGGGGCACGGCCCCGTGTCCGGGCACGATGGCGAGCGGCTGTCCGTCCTCGGCGGCGCGCTGATCGGCGCCTGGGGCGCGAACGACACCGAGGACGCGGCGCGGATCGAGGCGGCCATCGACGACGAACTCGCGCGCGAGGGACGCGCCTTCGCCGCCCTGGCGCGCGAACCCGGCCGCGAGCTCCTGCTGCTCGATCTCGCCACGATCCTGACGCACAACGCGGGCGACGTGATGCAGGCGCTGGGGACGTCCGAGGCCGGCTGCGTCCCTCCCGGGGTGCGCGCGCGCTTCACCGATCTCGCGCGCGAACGGCACGAGCGCTACGGCGGCGCGTTCGGCGCCGCCGCCGATGTGTACCGCACGCTCCTCGCCGCCGAAGGCCACCGCAACTACCCGCTGCGCGAAGTGAAGGCGCTGCGCTCGTCGCACCGACTCCTGCTGCCGATCGGACCGTGCCTCGATGCCTGGGGCGAACGCCTCGCGCGCTGGCCGGATTGGAACGCGGCGCAACGTGCCGGAGTCCTGGGCGCGCTCGTGGAAGGCTGCCGCAAGGTCGCGGGCCAGGAGGGCTACTACCGCGCCCTGGCCGGTTTCGATCAGGCCTACCCGGGCGGGATCGAGGCCCGCGATCTCAACGGCGAACTGGGCTCGTCGGCGCGGCGCGAGTTGAAGGACGCCGGCCTGCGCAAGAAGGTGGCCGTGCGCCGCGAGTCGTTCGAGTCGAGCCTGCGCAAGCGCGCGCGCGCGCGGCTGCACGCCTGGGCTTGATCGGCGCGCGGCGCGCGCGGATGCTCTGGCGAATTGGACGCCACCACCCTCACGGTGTTCGGCCTCGTGTACCTGGGCATGGTGCTCGGCCGCCTGCCGGGGCTGGCGCTCGACCGCACCGGCATCGCGCTCCTGGGCGCGATCGCACTGCTTGCGCTGGGCGACCTGGATTCGGCCGCGGCCTGGGCGGCGATCGACGTCTCCACCATCGCGCTCCTGTTCGGGATGATGGTCGTCTCCGCGCAACTGCGCGTGGCCGGGTACTACACGCGCGTCACGGAACGCGTCGCCGCCCTCGACCTCGACCCGCCGCGGCTGCTCCTGCTGCTGATGCTGGTCGCTGGCGGGCTCTCGGCCGTCCTGACCAACGACATCCTGTGCCTGGCGATGGCGCCGCTGCTCGTGGAGTTGTGCGCGCGGCGCGGCTTCGCGCCGCTGCCCTTCCTGCTGGGGCTCGCCTGCGCCAGCAACGTGGGCTCCGCCGCGACGCTGATCGGCAACCCGCAGAACATGCTGATCGGCCAGCAACTGAGCCTGGATTTCGCGGGCTACCTGGCTGACGCCTGCGTGCCCAGCGTGCTGGGGCTGTTCGCGGCGTGGGCCGTCCTCGTCGCGCTGCAGCGCGGGCGCTGGCGCGTCCCGGCCGGCGCGCTGCGGGTCGCGCACCGGGACTACGACGCCTGGCAGGCGCGCAAGGCGCTGCTCGTGACCGCGGGCGTGATGGCGGCGTTCCTCCTCGCGCCCTGGCCGCGCGAGGTCGTGGCGCTCGCGGCTGCCGGCGTGCTCCTCGTGAGCCGCAGCCAGCGTTCGCGCGAGGTGCTGGCCCTGGTCGACTGGCAGCTCCTCGTCCTGTTCGCCGGCCTGTTCGTCGTGAACCACGCCGTCGAACGCGCCGGCATGCTCGACGCGACGGTCGCCGGCCTGGCCGCGCGCGGAGTCGACGTGTCCGAACCCGCGACGCTCTTCGTGGTGACGGTGCCGCTCTCCAACCTCGTCTCCAACGTGCCGGCCGTGATGCTGCTGTTGCCGACCGCGACGCACCCCGACGCCGGCGCGATCCTGGCGCTCGCCAGCACGCTGGCCGGCAACCTCGTGCTCGTGGGCAGCATCGCCAACCTGATCGTGGTCGATCAGGCGCAACGCGCCGGCGTCACGATCTCCTGGCGCGAGCACGCGCGGGCCGGCGTGCCGGTGACCCTGGCGACGCTGGCCATCGCGGCGCTGTGGCTGTGGGCGAACCGCGCCTGATCGCCGGCGGACCGGAACCTGGACCGGCGACCCCGGTTTCTTCCGGCCTGCACTCAAGGCGGTCCGGGGACGACACGGCATCTTCCGTGCACGTCCGCCGAACGTGCCCGCCTGCCCCGCCCCGGAGAACTGCATGCAACGTACCGCGATCGCCTTCCTGCTCCTCGTGGCCGGTCCGCTCGCCGCCACGGTCCTGGCCCAGGGCCCGCAGCCCCTGGGCCCGCCGCCGACGCCGCCCGGCAACCCGATCACGGCGGCCAAGGTCAACCTGGGCAAGGCGCTCTTCTGGGACGAGCAGATGTCCAGCAACCGCACCGTCGCGTGCGGCACCTGCCACATCACGCAGGCCGGAGGCTCCGATCCGCGCACGTCGGCGGCGAATCCGGCGAGCCGGCACCCGGGCCCCGACGGGGTGTTCCTCACGCCCGACGACCGGCGCGGATCGCCCGGCACGAGCCTGATCGACGCGACGGGCAAGTTCATCCTCGATCCCGCGTTCCGCCTGCAGCCGCAGGTCACCGGACGCAAGGCGCCGAGCACGCTCAACGCGGCCTACGTGCCGTCGATGTTCTGGGACGGTCGCGCGACGCCGACGTTCCGCGATCCGCTGACGAACGCGATCGTGCTGAACGCCGGCGCGGCGCTCGAGAGCCAGGCGGTCGAGCCGCCGCTCAGCACGGCGGAAATGGGGCACGTCGGCCGCGACTGGAACGCCGTCGCGGCGCAGATCGCGGCGTCGCGGCCGCTGCGCCTGTCGCCCTCGATCCCGGCCGCGCTCGCCGCGTGGATCAACGGTCGCGACTACCCGGGGCTCTTCCTCGAGGCGTTCGGCACGCCCGACGTCACGCCGGCGCGGATCGCCCTGGCGATCGCCACGTACGAGCGCGTGCTGTGGACGGGGCAGGCGCCGATCGACAGCTTCTTCGGCGGCAATCCCGGCGCGCTGACGCCTCAGGAGAACGCCGGGCTGCAGGTGTTCAACACGCAGGGACGTTGCAACACCTGCCACGTCGGGAATCGCTTCACGAACGACCAGTTCCGCTACATCGGCGTCCGGCCCGACAACGATGACGTCGGGCGCTTCGCCGTCACGGGCAACCCCGGCGATCGCGGCCGGATGAAGGTGCCGACGCTGCGCAACGTCGAGTTGCGCGCGCCGTACTTCCACAACGGGGGCATGGCGACGCTGGAGGACGTGATCGACTTCTACAACCGCGGCGGCGACTTCAACGGGCCGAACAAGGACCCCAACATCGTGCCCCTGGGCCTCAACGCGACGCAGCGCGCCAACCTCGCGGCGTTCCTGCGCCGGCCGCTGACCGACCCGCGCGTGGCGGCGCAGACGGCGCCGTTCGACCGCCCGCTCCTCGCGAGCGAAGCTGCTCCCGCTCCGTCCTCGTTCGGCGCGGGCACGCCGGGCACAGGCGGTTTCGTGCCGCAGATGGTGGCGGTCGAGCCGCCCTACGTCGGGAATCCGCGCTTCACGCTGGCCGTCGACCGCGGCAACGCGGGCCGCCAGGGGATCCTCGTGGTCTCCGAGACCAGCACGCCGCCGACCGCGTTCCAGGGCGCCACGCTCTACGTGCCGACCGGCGGCCCGATCACCGTGCGCCGCGTTCCGATCACGGGCGCCGGCCCGGGCGAGGGCGTCGCGTCGGCCTCGGTCGCGATCCCCGACAACCCGGTGCTGGTGGGCACCACCTTCTACGCGCAGTGGGTGTCGCTGGACCTGACGCCGGCGGGCCGCCTGTCGGCGTCGGCGCCGGTCGCCTGCGTGCGATTCTGAGCCGCGGACGGAACCGCCCGGATCCATCGGGGTTGCAGGTCGCCGTGCCCCTCTCCAGGCTCGGCGCCTGATCCTGGGTAGGGTCCTCGACCCCGGCGCGCGGCATTTCCCCGGGACGTGCCCGGTACACATGGACCACGACGACGTCTTCAGCCCGATCCTCGGCCGCCGCGACATCCTGCGCACCGCCGGAGCGCTGGGGATCCTCGAGATGCTGCGCCGCGCCGCGCCCAGCCTGGGCACCGGGACGGCCCTCGCGGCGCCCGGGGACGTGGACTTCTCCGACCTGCTGGACAACCCCGCCTTGCAGGGTGTCTGCACGCTGACGCCGAGCCAGACCTCGGGCCCGTTCTACTTCGACACCGGGCTCGTGCGCAGCGACATCACGGAGGGACGGCCCGGCATCCCGACGCGCCTCGCCATCCACGTCGTGCGGGCCTCGGACTGCTCGCCGATCCCGAACGCAGCGGTCGACGTGTGGCACGCCGAGGCCATCGCCGGACGCTACTCGGGCTACGCCAGCCAAGGGACGGCCGGCCAGACCTTCCTGCGCGGCATCCAGTTCACCGACGCCAACGGCACGGTCCTGTTCGACACGATCTACCCGGGCTGGTACCCGGGCCGCACGGCGCACATCCACCTCAAGGTGCGGCCCACGGGCTCGAGCGAATTGACCACGCAGATGTACTTCAAGCAGCGGCTCACGAACCGCGTCTACACGCTCCCGCCCTACACCATGCACGCGGGCACGCCGACCACCAATCAGCAGGACAACCTGTACAACGCCGCGACCCAGATGACGATCCTGTCCGCGTCGGGCGGACAGCTCATCCTGGAATTCACCGCGGCCGTGGCGGGCTGACCCGGCGACGGCCCCGCGATCGTTCGGGAGGCAGCGCCAACGCGACGGCGTCCTCGACCTTCGCCAGGAACTCGAACTTCATCTCCTGGCGCGCCGACTCGGGCACCTCGGCGAGGTCCGGACGGTTGCGCTCGGGCAGCAGCACGGTGCGGATCCCGGCGGCGCGCGCGCCGAGGACCTTCTCCTTGATGCCGCCGACCGGCAGCACGAGGCCGCGCAGGCTGATCTCGCCGGTCATCGCGACGTCGCTGCGCACGCTCTTGCCCGTCAGCAACGAGATCAACGCGACGTACAAGGCCACGCCCGCGCTGGGCCCGTCCTTGGGGATCGCGCCGGCGGGCAGGTGGACGTGCAGGTCGTGCGACTCGAACCACGCCGAGTCCAGGCCCAGCTTCGCCGCGCGCGACTTCACGAGCGTCAGCGCCGCCAGCGCGCTCTCGCGCATCACGTCGCCGAGCTGACCGGTCAGCACGAGCTGGCCCTTGCCCGGCATGCTGGTGGCCTCGATGAACAGGATCTCGCCGCCGTGCGGCGTCCACGCCAGGCCGGTCGCCACGCCGGGGACGCTCGTGCGCGCCTTGGTCTCGTCGAGGAACCGCGACGGACCCAGGATCGACTCCAGGTCCTTCTTCTGGATGCGCACCTTCCTGGCCTTCCTCTCGGCGATGCGCGCCGCGCCCCAGCGCACGAGGCTCGCGATCTGGCGCTCCAGGCCGCGCACGCCGGCCTCGCGGGTCCAGCCCTCCAGCACGGCGCGCAGCGCCGCGGCGTCGATCGTGAGGCGCTGCTTGTCGAGCCCGTTCTGCTCGAGCTGGCGCGGAACGAGGTAGCGCCTGGCGATCTCCAGCTTCTCCTCGCGCGTGTAGCCCGGCAGCTCCAGCACCTCGAAGCGGTCGCGCAGCGGCGAGGGCACGTGGTCGATGACGTTGGCGGTGGCGATGAACAGGACCTGCGACAGATCGAAGTCGACGCCCAGGTAGTTGTCGCGGAAGGCCTTGTTCTGCTCGGGGTCGAGCACCTCCAGCAGCGCGGAGGCCGGATCGCCCTGCAGGCCGCGGCCGAGCTTGTCGATCTCGTCCAGCATGAACACCGGATTGCGCGAACCGGCCTTGCGCAGGCCGGTCACGACGTTGCCCGGCATCGCGCCGATGTAGGTGCGGCGGTGCCCGCGCACCTCGGCCTCGTCGTGCACGCCGCCGAGCGACACGCGCACGAACTCGCGGCCCATCGCCCGCGCGATCGACTGGCCCAGCGACGTCTTGCCCACGCCCGGCGGGCCGACCAGGCACAGGTTCGGCCGCCGCCCGTCGGGCTTGAGCTTGCGCACCGCGAGGTACTCCAGGATGTGTCGCTTGACCTTCTCCAGGCCGAAGTGGTCCTCGTCCAGGACCTGGCGCGCGCGGGCGATGTCGAGCACGTCCTTCGTGGATCTGGACCAGGGCAGCTCCGCGACGACGTCGAGGTACGTCCGCAGCATCGAGTACTCGCCCGCGGACTCGTTCATGCGCTCCAGGCGCCGCAGCTCCTTGTCGATCTCCTTCTGCACGGGCGGCGGCAGCCCGGCCTTGGCCAGCGCCTCCTTGAGGTGCTCGAGCTCGTCCTGCTCGGCCTCGTCGCGGCGCAGCTCCTTCTGGATCTGCTTCAGCTGCTCGCGCAGGAAGTAGTCCTTCTGCGCCTTCTCCAGCGTGCCCTTGGTCTCCTCGCGGATCTTGTGCGAGAGCTGCAGGATCTGCGCCAGATGGCCCAGCTTCTGGCCGACCAGTTCCATCCGCGCGCCGACGTCGAGCGTCTCCAGGATCTCCTGCTTCTCTTGCAGCGGAATGTCGAGGAACGTCGCGACCATGTCGCACAACATCGACGGCGACGCGATGCCCTGCACCGCCGTCGAGAGGTCCTCGGGCGCGCCCGGCGAGAGCTCGAGGACTTCCTTGGCCTGCTGCTTCAGCGCCACGAAGCGCGCCTCGTGATCGATCCCCTGCGTCGCCGGCTCGACCAGCCGCTCGACCCGTGCCACGAGCCCCTTCGGCCCGCGGCGCAGCTCGAGCACGCGCAACCGTGCCTGCCCCTGGCAGATCGCGTGGTGCCGACCGTCCGGCGCGGTCAGGAAACGCACGACCTCCGCCACCGTGCCGACGTCGTACAGGTCCGCGCGTCCGGGATCGTCGACCTTCTCGTCGCGCTGCAGCAGGATCCCGACCGGCTTCTGGACGCGCACGGCCTCCTGGATCGTCTCGACCGAGCGCGCGCGGCCGACGACGACGGGCAGCACGACGCCGGGGAACAGCACCATGTTGCGCACCGGGACGACCAGCAGCTCCTCGGGCTCGACCGCCGCCTCCGCGGGCGCCGGCGGCACCGCCGCCTCGGCCTCGCGCGTGGCCGCGGCCGTGCGCGTCGACAGCGCCTCGGCCGGCACGCGCGCCAGGTCTTCGCGCCCGCCCTCGAGTTCCTCGCTCACGTCGCCACCTTGCGGATGCGCAGGACGAGGCAGCCGTCCCGCAGGTTCTTCTCGATGAGCTCGTAGCGTCCCGCGGGCAGCGCGATGCGCCGCTCGAACAGGCCCTGCGGGATCTCCAGGCGGCGCACGGTGCCCAGGTCGACGTCGCCGGGCAGCGAGCGGTGCGCGCGCACCACGATGCCGCCGGCCTCGAGCCCGACCTCGTAGCGGCCCTCCGATACGCCCGGCAGCGCCACCAGGATCGCCAGCTCGGACTCGCTCTCGAACACGTCGACCGGCGGCTCCCAGCACGCGCGCGGCGCGCCCGGGGAGAGCTGGAAGAAATGCCGCTGGACCTTGTCGGCGCGCTCGAGCAGTTCGGCCGCGCGTTCCCACATCCACTCGTTCGGATCGCGTTGCTTCGTCGCCATGCGCTGCGTCCTCCTGCGCCGGGCATTGTAGGGTCCGCGCGCGCGGACACCCCTACGCACTGCGCGCGGCCCCGCGCACGGCTCTCCAGGCGCTCCGCGCGCCGATCAGCGCGGCCGCACGGGCTCGAGCCACACCGCCGAACCCGGATAGCCCGACGCCAGCGGGTCGAAGCTCTGCGGCTCGTAGCCCGCGCACTCCACGCGCAGGTCCGCCGGCCACTCCGCTGCGCGCAGCGTGACCGACCCGGATGCATCCGTCGTTCCCAGCACCGCCTGCGAAGTCCAGAAGCGCGCGCCCGAGAGCGGCGCGCGCGTCAGCCGGTCGCGGACGACGACGCGCCGCTCGAAGCCGCGCGCGAGCTCGATGCGCAGCGGCCGTCCCGGCCCGGCCTCGTCCAGGAGGTCCGCCAGGAGGCCTTCGCCGCGCAGGTAGCCCGGCGCATCCACGGCGTAGAACGTGTCGTCGCGCGGGCGGAACTGCACCGTCGCGACGCCCGCCGGCGCGCTCCAGCTCTGCAGCGCGAACGGCGACGCCAGCGCGCTCGGCTCGGCGTGGCCCAGCCACACGACCGCGCTCGCGCACGGCGCGCCGGTCGCCGCGTCGGCCACCAGCACGACCGCGCCGTGTTCCGCGGTGCGCTCCACGCGCCGCACGCGGATCCCGGTCGTGCCGAACGGCACGCTCTGCACGGCCGGCTCGTAGCGTTCGTCCAGGAAGCCGCCGCCCACGCCCACGAGCAGCGGCGCGGAGCCGCGCGCCCAGTACTGGAACTGCCCCGCGACGTCGGTCGAGAGCTCGACCAGGGCCGCGCCCGGCGTCTGCACGCGCACGACGACGCCCGGGAGCGGGTAGCCGTTCTCGTCCAGCACGACGCCCTGGGCCGCGACGCGCAGGCCGCTGAGCGAGAGGCGCAGATCGACGTCGGCGTACTCGCCGGCAGCGACGTCGATCGCGCGTTCGATCGTCTCGCCGGTCTGCGGGTGCAGCGCCGAGACGTTCCAGCACGCGGCGCGCAGCCCGCGGAACACGCAGGTCCCGTCGGCTTCGGTGTCGCACTTCCTCCCGATCGGGAAGCGCCCGCTCTCGGGAGCCGCGATCCACAGCGACACGCCGGGGAGCGGCCGCCCGTCGTCGTTGTGGACGCGCACGCGCAGCATGGCGCCTGGGACGAGATCGATCGTCTCGGGCTCGGACGGCAGCGGCGGGTCGAGCTCGCGCGGCACGCCGACCAGATCGCCGCCGGCCTCGGCATCGACGCGGTACGTGCGCACCCAGGCCTCGTCGCCGAACAGCGCGAAGCTCGCGCGGCCGCGCTCGTCGGTGACCTCGAACGTGCGCAGCTCGGGCTGGAACACGCCGCGCAGGTCGCGGCGCCCGTGCGTCAGCGAGACGCTGGCCTCGGCCGCGGGCGCTCCGTCGGGCCGGCGCACGACGAACTCCAGGGCGCGCACGGGCGCGCCCGCGCGCAATTCGACCGCCAGCGCCGGCGCTCCCTCCTCGGCCGGCGGCAGCAGGAACTCGCCGGGCTCGATGCGCCAGCGCGCCGCGAAACGCAGGTCCGCGCGCTCGGGCTGGTGCAGCACCGACACGACGCCGCTGGAGAGGTCGCGCGGCGTCGCGAAACGGCCTCGCGCGTCGGTGCGCACGACGACCGACCGCGGGCGGCGCGAGAGGAACGAGAGCGTCACGCCGGCGACGGGCTCGCCCGTGCGCGCATCGAGCACGACGCCCTCCACGGCGCGCAGCGCATCGGGCGGCGGCGCGGCGAACCCCGGTGCGCGCGGAGCGGCCTCGGGGCCGACGAGCGCGAGCCCGCCGGGCGCGGCGTCGCCGCCGTGGTCCAGGCGCGCCGCGGGCGCGTCCCCCGCCGCGGCAGGCGCGCCCGATGCGGGGCCGGGCGCGGCGGCACGATCGCCCGGTCCCGGGCGCGAGTCCTCGGCCGACAGGATCCACGCGACGCCGGCCGCGAGCGCGGCGCAGCCCACCAGGCTGACGGCGACCAGGATACGAGGGCGCACGGGTTCCGGTTCCGCTGTGTGGACGCGCGGCTCAGCGCGCGCCGAAGCGTCCCACGAACGCGGCGTTCTCGTCCGGACGCGACCAGGAGCGCTCCAAGAGCGGCTCGCGCGCGAGGAACCGCGCGTTCCAGCCCACCAACGGTCGCGCGACGCGTTCGAAGGGCCCGTACCAGACGTTCTGCGGCATCGCGCAGCAGGCGCGGTCGGGCATCGGCTCGCCGGAGAGGTCGAACAGCTCGCCGCCGCTCACGCGGTACCCGTCGGCGTCGATCGCGACCGCGAGCGGGACGTGGCGCACCGCGACGACGGTCCCCAGCAGGTCCGCGCGCGTCGACGTCAGCCAGGCCACCGCCGCCGCCGCGCGTTCGGGCGTCAACGCGGCGTCGACGCTGACGACGCTGCGGCGCGCGGCCGATGCCTGCGCGAGGTTCGCGTTCCCCGCGACCAGCGCCGCGACGCGCGCGCCGGCGAGGTCGACTCCGCCGAAGGCGCCGGACTCGATGCTCCAGGCGAGCAGCGCCTCGCGGCCGCCGATCGCGCTCTCGCCACCGAAGTGGCAGGCGCCGGCGTACACGCTGGCGGTGCGCGCGTCGACGTACGCGCCGGCGGGCGCGTCGGCCGGGGCGGCGTGGAACACGAGTGGCAGGATCCAGACGGTGGGGTTCATGACGAGGTGCGTCGCGTACGGGCCTGGGGGGGGCCAGTCGAGGCCCATCCTACAGGATCGGCCGGAAACAGGCCCGTCCCGCCCGGCAATCGACCGGATCGACGACCTCGCCGTCGGGGCCGCGGGCCTGCATCGTGCGGCGGCACCAGCACGACTGGCTCGCGTCCAGGATGTCGCTCTCCTCGCGCGGCGGGCGGCCGAGGAAGAAGAGCTTCTTGCTCTGCAGCTCGGCGCAGTAGGGCGAGACCTGGAACGCGGGTTGGCGCAGGGGTTCGGTGCTCATGGCTCAGCCGAGCGCCAGCAGCGCGCGCTCCACGAGGGCCTGGGTCAGCGGGATCTTGTAGCCGTTCTCCGCGAGCGGTTCGGCGCCGCGCAGGGCCTCGACCGCCGCCTCGCGCGCGGCCTTGGGATCGAGCGCGCGACCGACGAGCAGCGCCTCGGCGCGCGGCGCGCGCCAGGGGATCGGCGCCACGCCGCCCAGCACGATGCCGGCGTGCTTCACCTTCCCGGCCTCCTGCGTCAGGGACACGGCGACGGCCGACAGCGCGAAGTCGAACGACTCGCGCTCCTTGAACTTCAGGTACGTCGAGCGCGTTCCCGCGGCGGGGTTGGGCACGCGCACGCCCGTCACGATCTCGCCCGGCGCCAGCACGGTCTCGCGCGTCGCGTCGCCGTCGGACGGCAGCACGTAGAACTTCTCCAGGGCGAGGCGCCGCTCCCCGCGCGCGGAGCGCAGCGTGACCTCGGCGCCCAGCGCGACCAGCGCCGGCGCGAGGTCGCTGGGATGCACGATGTACGACGGCCCGCCGCCCAGGATCGCGTTGTACTTGCTGCGGCCGCCGTAGGCGAAGCACTCGGTGCCGCCCTTCTTCAGGCAGCGCGCCTCCTCGGCGCGGTAGTACCAGCAGCGCGGCCGCTGGCACAGGTTGCCGCCGACCGTGCCGCACGAGCGGATCTGCGGGCTGGCGATCGAGAGGGCCGCCTCCGACAACGCGGTCCAGTGCGCGCGCACGCTGGCGTGACGCTCGAGCTGCGCCAACGTCACCAGCGCGCCGATGGCGAGCCCGTCGGGCCCGGCCTCGATCGCGTCGAGCCCCGGCACGGACTTCAGGTTCACCACGCGGTCGGGTTCCGCGAGGTGCTCCTTCATCTCGGTGATCAGGTCCTGGCCGCCGGCCAGCACCTGCGCCGTGCCGTCCTTGGGCTCGAGCAGCGCGAGCGCCTGGTCGAGCGACGTGGGGTTCAGCAGTCGGAAGCTTCTCATGTCAGCCCACCTTGCCCAGCGCGGCGAGGACCTTGTCCGGTGTGAGCGGCAGCTCGCGCACGCGCGCGCCGCAGGCGTTGTGCACGGCGTTGGCGATCGCGCTGGCGCCGGGGATCGCCGGCGGCTCGCCCACGCCGATCACGGCGAGGCGCGTGTCCTCGTCGTCGATCACCACGGTCATTCTCGGGATCTCCAGCGCGTGCGGGATCTTGTAGTCCTCGAGGTTGGCGTTGAGCTGGATGCCCAGCACCGGATCGAGGACGCGTCCCTCGCCCAGCGCGTAGCCCAGGCACTGGATCATCCCGCCCTGGATCTGGCTCTTCACCGCGAGGCGGTTGAGCGCGAGGCCCACGTCCTGCACGCACACCATGTGCAGCACCTGGACGCGCCCTGTCGCCGTGTCGACGCGCACCCTGGCGGCCTGCGCGCCGTGCACGCCCGAGGCCTGCAGGTCGGGCACCCACTTGCCCTGCGCGCGCAAGCCTTCGGCCGGCAGCGTGGCGGTCGCCTGCTGCCAAGTCAGCACGGTGCGCGCCTTCGCTTCCGCGTGCACGATGCCCTCGGGCAGGAACTGGAAGCCCTCCGCCGGCAGGTTCATGGTCGCACCCAGCTGCGCGGCCAGCGCGAGCCGCGCGTTCACGGCGCCGTCCTTGACCGACGGCGCGAGCGAAGCGGCCGTCGTGCTGCCGCCCGAGGGGTTCGCGTTGCCGTAGCGCGTGCTGCCGATCTTCGCCTCGACGGCGGACAGCGGGAGGCCCAGCTCCTCGGCGACGATCGACGCGACGAGCGTGCGCGTGCCCGTTCCCAGGTCCTGGCTGCCGACCGCGGCGCTGACGCTGCCGTCGCGCTCGATGCGCACCTCGACCTGGCAGGAGTTGCCGCCGCCGCCGCCCCACACCGACAGGCCGAAGCCGATGCCGATGCACTCCTTGGCGCCGGCGTCGCCCGGCCGCGTCTTGTGCGGATGCGCGGCCCAGCCGATCTCGCGCGCGCAACGGTCGAGCTGGCGCTTCCAGGCGTCGTTGCGCACGTTGCGCTTCCTGATCTCGAGGAGGTCGAGGCCGGCCGCGTAGGCCAGCTCGTCGAGGACCGACTCCATCGCGAAGCTCGCCTGCGGGTGGCCCGGAGCGCGCATCGCGCGGTTGGCGTCGAGGTGCATGCGCACGTGGCGCACGTCGCGGTAGCGCTTCTCGACCGAGTAGATGTACGGCTGACCGGCCAGCGATCCGCGGCCCTGGCCGCCGTGCTTGTGCGCCGTCGCGACGAAACCCGTCAGCTTGCCGCCCGCGTCGCAGCCCAGCTCGAGCGTCTGGATCGTGCCGCTGCGGTTGCCCGCCATCAGGAACTCGTCGCGCCGCGTGAGCAGCAGGTGGACCGGCCGACCGGCCTCCTTGGCGAGCCGGCAGGCCGCCTGGCCCTCGGCGCCCAGGCCGAACTTGCCGCCGAAGCCGCCGCCCATGTGCTCGACGATGCCGGTGACCTGGTTGGTCTTCAGCCCCAGGGTCTTGGCGGCGTCCGCAGCGAACGAGAACGTGTGCTGCGTCGAGCAGTACACGGTCGCCTCGTCGCCGCCGCGGTAGTCGACGACCACCCCGTGCGTCTCCAGGCACACGTGGTGCTGGATCGGGACCACGTAGGTCGCCTTCACGCGCGCCGCGGCCGCGTCGAGCGCGGCGCGCGCGTCGCCCTCGTCGCCGTCGGTCTCGGGTTCGCCCACGTTCCCGCGCCGCGTCACGCGCGGCGCGTCGTCGCGCACCGCGGTCGCGTGGTCGACGGCCCAGGGCTTCTCCTCGAGCTGGAGCGCGATCGCGCGCAGGCCGTCCTCGGCGGCCTCGGGCGTCTCGGCGGCGACGGCCGCCAGCGGCTGGCCCAGCCAGGTGACCTCGGCGTCCTCGAGCACGATCGCGGTCTTCACGCCCGGCGTGCGCAGCGCGGGCGCGACGTCGATCCTCGCGATCTTCGCGCAGGGCACGGGCGCGCACAGGATCCGCGCCCAGAGCATCCCCGGCAGGCGGATGTCGTGCGTGTAGCGCGCGACGCCGCTGACCTTGACCGGCCCGTCCACGCGCGGCAGATCGTGGTTCAGGAGGCGCATCGCGGCGCGGTCCGGCCAGCCCGCCGCGCCGGTGTCGTCGACCTCGATCTCGACCTCCACCTCGTGGCCGTCGACGACCTTCATCGTCTTGATCTTGCGCTTCTTGGGCTTGGGGGCGTCCTGCGCGGCGAAACCGGCGGGCGTCGGCGTGGTGCTCATCACTTGCCTCCCGCGAGGCGCCGGCCGGCGGCCAGCGCGGCCTCGAAGACCTGCGGCTGCGTGCCGCAGCGGCAGGCGTTGCCGGCGCACGAGGCGAGGATCTCGTCTTCGCTGGCGCGCGGGTTCGCGTCCAGGCAGGCACTGATCGCCATCACGAAGCCCGGCGTGCAGAAGCCGCACATCGATCCGTCGTGCGCGACGAACTCCTGCTGCAGCGGCGTCAGCGCGTCGGGGCCGCCCAGCCCCTCGATCGTCGTGATGCGCTTGCCGCGCAGGTCGACCGCGAGTTGCAGGCAGGCGTAGCGCGGCTCGCCGTCGACGTGGACCGTGCACGCGCCGCAGTTGCCGCGCTCGCAGACCGACTTGGTGCCGGTCAGCGCCGGCTCGAGGCGGCAGCGCAGCGCGTCGAGCAGCGTCGTGCGCGGCTCGACGCGCACCTTGCGCGCCGCGCCGTTGATCGAGAGCTCGATCTCGATCTCGCCGGCCAGGTCCTCGGCGGCCGTCGGGTCGGGCGCGGCCGTGCCCGCGCCCGCGGGTCGGGCTCCCGCCGCGGCCGTCGCGCCGAGCAGGCCCGGCACGAGCACGCCGCCCGCGGCCGCGCCGCCCGCGCCGCGCAGGAAGCGCCTGCGCGACAGTTCCACGGCGCCCTCGCCGTCCTTGGGGTCCTTGCCTTCGACCATGGTCCTCCCGGCGCCGTGCCGCGGCCCGACGCGCGGGCCCCGAGGTCGCCGGCGCGATGGTACGGATTGCGCGGCGCCGCGCCAGACCGGATCCGCGCTCAGCGCCGTTCGAACTCGAAGACCTGCGCGCGCGAGCCGTCGAGCAGCGAGATCGTGGCCGTCAGGCCCTTCTCGGTGCGGACGTAGCGGATCCGCTGCGGGTGGTCGTGCTCGGGATTCTCGAAGACGGCCTCGCCGTCGGCCAGCTTCGCGGCCAGGAAGGGCACCGGCGGCCGGCCGCCGGGCTGCGCCACGTACGCGACCTTGCCGTGCTGCACGGTGATGCGCAGGAACTCGAAGAAGTGCGTGCGCTTCTCGTCGTACGTGTGCGAGAGCCCCAGCAGGGTCGTGCCGGCGAGCGGCAGCCAGCGCTCCTCGGTGACGGTCCCGCCGTGCTGGATGCGCCAGGTGCCCTCCATCCAGGCCAGCCCCTCCAGTTCGGCGCGGGCGGCGTCCGGTGGCACGGCTTTCGGCGGCGCGGCGTCCTGCGGCGCGAGGCCGGCGAAGAGGATCAGGGCGGTGAGTGCGGTGGCGAGGTTGGGCATCATGGTCTCCTGGCCCCGAGGATAGACAGGCCGCGTCCCGCCCGCGCCGTCCGCACCACGGACTTGCACGGCGTGCAGTCGGAGGGCGCAGGGGCTACGATCCGCGGCGCATTCGACCCCCTTCCGACCGACCCTGGGCCGCTCCGCCGTCTGTTCCGGCGTGCTGCCCCGCAACCAAGAATGCCGTGATGATCGTTCGGTACCGACGCCTCCTTTCCATCCTCGCCGCGAGCGCGATCGCGCTCTTCCTCGTGTGGCCGGCCGCGTGCACCACGCACGCCGCTCCGCCCCTGCGCTTCACGGGGATTCCCAACCAGAACACCGCCGACCTCGCGGCCAAGTACAAGCCGCTGGCCGAGTACCTCTCGAGGAAGCTCGGCGTGCCGGTCGAGTACGTGCCCTCGGCCGACTACAACGCCTCGGTCGACGCCTTCAAGAACGGCGACGTGCTGCTGGCCTGGTTCGGCGGGTACACCGGCTGCCAGGCGCGCGCCGCGGTTTCCGGCGCGCGCGCGATCGCCTGCGGCAAGCGCGATCTCGCGTTCAAGTCCTACTTCATCGCGCACAAGGACCTGGGCCTCGCCAAGAGCGAGGCGTTCCCCACCGCGCTCGCCGGGAAGAAGTTCACGTTCGGCTCGGCCTCGTCGACGTCCGGCCGGCTGATGCCGGAGTACTTCATCCGCCAGCACACCGGGAAGTCGCCGGCGGACTTCTTCGGCGCCGAGCCCAGTTTCTCGGGCGGCCACGACAAGACCGCGGCGCTCGTGCAGGCCGGGACCTTCGAGGCCGGCGCGCTGGACTACACCGTCTACGACCGGCTGGTCGCGGAAGGCAAGATCGATCCGAAGGTCGCGCAGGTGGTGTGGGTGACGCCGGACTACGCCGACTACAACTTCACCGTGCACCCCCGTCTGGACGAGATCCACGGCGCGGGCTTCACGCAGAAACTCCAGGACGTCCTGACGGCGATCGCCGGCGCCGACCTGGCGGTGCTCGCCGCGCTGGACCGGCCCGACGGGCTCGTCCCCTGCGACAATGCCACGTTTGAAGACCTCCGCCGAACAGCCACCGAGATCGGTCTCCTGCGCTGATCCGGCGGCCCGCGCGCTGGCGCGCCCCGGTTCCGCGGCCTTCGAGCTGCACGGAGCCGGGGTCGACTTCGTGGGGACGACCGCGCTCGACGACGCGCACCTGGTCGTGGCGCCCGGCGAGTCCCTGGCGCTGGTCGGTCCCAGCGGCGCGGGCAAGACCACGCTCCTGCGGCTGCTGAACGCCTCGATCCGCCCGACGCGCGGCTCGGTGTGCGTCGACTACCGGCGCCTCGACGAGCTCTCGCCCGCCGAGCTGCGCGGCGTGCGCGCGCGCATCGGATTCGTCCACCAGGACCTCGCGCTGGTGCCCAACCTGCGCGTGGTCCAGAACGTGGTCGCGGGACGCATGGGACGCCTGGGCTTCTGGAGTTCGCTGCGCGCGATGACCTTCCCCGCGCGCGCCGACGTCGACCGCGCGGCGCGCATCCTGGAGCGTGTGGGCATCGGCGAGAAGCTGTACGAGCGCACCGACGCGCTCTCCGGCGGCCAGCGCCAGCGCGTGGCGCTGGCGCGCGCCTTGTACCAGGGCCCCAGCGCGCTCCTGCTCGACGAACCGGTCTCGTCGGTCGATCCGGCTCGCGCGCGCGACCTGGTCGAGCTGGTGACCGAGATCTCGCGCGAGCGCGGCATCACGCTGATCGTCAGCCTGCACGACATCGACCTGGCGCGCGAGTTCTTCCCGCGGCTCGTCGGTCTGCGCGACGGACGCGTCGTCTTCGATCGTTCGACGGCCGCGGTGCGGATCGAGGACCTCGCATCGCTCTACTCCATCGCCGGTCTCGACCGTGTCGAGCCCGCTCCCGGTGGCTGACCTCCCGCGCCGGCCGTTCGCGCTGTCGCCGCGCCTCGCGCTGGCGACGTCGCTGCTCGCCGCGGGCCTCTTGGCCTGGCTGCTGCTCGACGCGCCCGTCGGCCGGCTCGTGCCCGGCGCGGGCGGGCTGGACATCGTCCAGGGCTTCTTCGCGCGCGCCTTCTCTCCCGCGCTGGACTACGAAACCGCCGTTCCGGCGGGCACGCCGTCGATTCTCGAGCAGGCGTTCGACGGCGCACGCCGCACGCTGGCCTTCGCCGCGGCGGGCATGAGCCTCGCGCTGGTGCTGGGCCTCGTGTTCGGGTTCCTGGGCACGACGGTGTGGTGGCAGGGCGACCTGTTCGGCGGCCAGAGCCGCGCCCGCCGTTTCGTCGCGCGCGCGCTCGGCCCGGCGGTGTGGAGCGTGTCGCGCGGCATCATCGTCGGCATGCGCTCGGTGCACGAGCTCCTGTGGGCCGTGCTGTTCCTGGCCGCCTTCGGACTCAACACCGCGGCGGCCGTGATCGCCATCGCGATCCCCTTCGGCGGCACGCTCGCCAAGGTGTTCTCCGAGATGGTCGAGGAGGCGCCGCGCGACGCGGGCTTCGCGCTGCGCGGCCTGGGCGCCGGACCGCTGCAGGTCTTCTGCTTCGGCCTGCTGCCGCGCGCGCTGCCCGACCTCGCCGCGTACGCGCTCTACCGCTTCGAGTGCTCGGTGCGCAGCGCCGCGGTGCTGGGCTTCTTCGGCTTCCCCACGCTGGGCTACTCGATCGCGCAGTCCTTCGAGAACCTGCAGTACGGCGAGACCTGGACCTACCTCTACGCGCTGATCGCGCTCGTCGTGGGCATCGAGCTGTGGAGCGGCGCCCTGCGCCGCAGGTTCGTGGCATGACGCGCCCGCTCGACTTCGCCGACGTCGCGCTGCGGCACGACCCGCGCGTCCTGTGGCGCGCGCGGCCGCGCAGCCGGACCGTGCGCGCCTCGGCCGTCGTGCTGGCGCTGCTGGCGGCCTGGGCCTGGCTGGGCGGCGAGATCCAGGTCGCCGACCTGCTCACCGCGCGCCGCGCCGAGAACCTGCAGCGCTTCCTGCGCGAGGACCTGACGCCGTTCCCGCTGCGCGGCCAGCCCTTCGAACTCTCGGCGTACCTGGCCTTCGCCTGGGAACTGTGCACGGGCCGCGGACTCCACGCGGTGCTCGCCACGCTGGCGATCTCGGTCCTCGCGATCGTCGCCGCCGGCCTGGCGGCTCTGCCGCTGTCGTTCCTCGCCGCGCGCACCCTGGCGACCGCGACGCCGTTCGAACCGGACACGCGCCGCACGCGCCGCCCGGCAGCGGCGCAGGCGTGGCGCGCGTTGTGCGCCGCGACGCGCGGGGCGCTCGTGCTCCTGCGCGCGATCCCCGAGTACGTGTGGGCCTTCCTGCTCCTCGCGATGCTGGGCCCGAGCGCCTGGCCGGCCGTGCTGGCGCTCGCCATCCACAACGCCGGCATCCTGGGCAAGCTCGGCGCCGAGACCGTCGAGAACCTCGACGCGCGCCCGTTGCGGGCCTTGCGGGGTCTGGGCGCCAGCCGCGGGCAGCTCGCCACGGGGGCGGTGCTGCCGCTCTCCCTGCCGCGCTTCCTGCTCTACCTGTTCTACCGCTTCGAGACCTGCGTCCGGGAGGCAACCGTGCTGGGCATGCTGGGTGTCGTGTCGCTCGGCTACTGGATCCAGGACGCGCGCGCCAAGCAGTTCTACGACGAGGTCTTCGTCTACGCGGCCCTGGGCGCCCTGCTCGTACTCTTCGCTGACTTGGCTTCGGCCCTGGCGCGTGCCACGCTGCGCCGATCGCGCTGAGCGGCATGACCCAGGCTTCCGTCGAGATCCGCGACCTCTGCAAGAGCTACGGCCCCGTCCGCGCGCTCGACGGGCTCACGCTGTCGCTGCCGCCGGGCCCCACGGGCCTCTTGGGGCCCAACGGCGCGGGCAAGACCACGCTGCTCAAGCTGCTGCTGGGCCTGATCGCGCCCGACTCGGGCTCCGCGCGCATCGCCGGCGAGGACCCGTCGACGCACGCCGGCCGCCTGCGCTTGCGCCGCGCGATCGGCTACATGCCCGAGGGCGACTGCCTCGTGCCCGGGCAGTCGGGCGTCGAGACCGTCGCGATGCTCGGACGCCTGTCGGGCATGACCGTCCGCGACGCGATGACGCGCGCGCACGAGGTGCTCGACTACGTGGGCCTCGACGAGGCGCGCTACCGCGAGGTGAAGGGCTGGTCGACGGGCATGAAGCAGCGCTTGAAGCTGGCGCAGGCCCTGGTGCACGATCCGCCGCTGCTCCTGCTCGACGAGCCCACCGACGGCCTCGATCCGCCGGGGCGCCGCCACATGCTGGAGCTGGTGCACGACCTGGGGCACGCGCAGCACAAGAGCCTGCTCCTGTGCTCGCACCTCCTGCCCGACGTCGAGGCCACGTGCGACGCGGTCGTCGTGCTGGCGCGCGGCCGCGCGGCGGCCAACGGCAGCATCGAGCAGCTCGTCGGCCGCGCCGAAGCGCGCGTGCGCGTCACCATCGACGGCGACGCCGCGCGCTTTTGCGCCGCGTTCGAGGCGCTGGGCATCCGCGGCGAGGAGCGCGACGCCGGCGGCTGGTCTGTGACGCTCGCCGGCGGCGGCACCGACGCCGACGCGGTGTTCGCGGCCGCGGCGCAGAGCGGAGCGCGCATCCTGCAACTGGAACCCGAACGCGCCACCCTGGAGCAGGCCTTCCTGCGCGCGCTGGACGAGGAGGCGCGGCGGTGAAGGCGCAGGCGAACCTGGAGGTCTACCGCCCGTTCCAGGGCCGTCTGGCCGAGCACCCGCGCGCCGCGCTGGCGCTGTGGAAGGCCGGACTGCGCGTCGCGTTCCGGCGCAAGCTGGCGCTCGTGCTGCTGCTCGCTCCGCCGGCGATCGCGACCGTCATCTTCTCCTTCGTGGTGTACACGCGCTTCGCGCTCGAGGCCGGCGCGGCGCCCGAGGCGCTGGGCGGCGGCGGCGGCCTGATGGGCCAGATGGCCGGCGCGATGGTCAAGGACATGGCGGCCGAGGCCCTCGCCGTGCGCCGGCAGATCGTGCTGTTCCACCTCTCGCTGTCGGCCTTCTCGCTCCTGCTCGTCGCCTGGTACGGCGCGGGCCTGATCGCCGAGGACCGCCGCGTCGGCGCGCATCTGCTCCTGTTCGCGCGGCCGCTGACGCGCGGCGGGTACCTGTTGGGCCGCTTCCTGACCGTCGCCACCTTCGGCGCCTTCGGCTCCCTCGCGCCGACCCTCGTCCTGTGCACGGTCGCGACCTTCGCCTCGCCGGACTGGTCGTTCGTGCGCAACGAAGGCGACGTGATCGTGTACGCGCTCCTCTACGGCCTGGCCTGGGTGATCTGCGTGTCCTCGCTGGTGCTGGCGATCTCCAGCCTCGCCTCGCGCAAGACCTTCGCGCTGGCCGGGATCTTCGGCTTCGTGCTGGGCATGGGCGCCGTCGGGTCGCTCCTGTCCCACCTCTTGCGCGAGCGCGCGTGGCTGGCGCTGGCGCCCGTGGCGGCCTGGGGCCGCATCGCGAACGACGTGTTCGAGATCCGCACGCGCATGCGCACGTCGTGGGACCCGGTCTGGGCCTACACCGCGGTCGCGACGCTGTTCGTGCTCTCGTGGCTGGTGCTGTGGTGGCGCGTCCGCCGCATGGAGGCCGTCGCTTGACGCCCGCCGTCCACGCGCGCGACCTGGGCCGCTGGTACGGCGACGTCGTCGGCCTCTCCGACGTTTCGCTGGACATCGAGGGCGGGATCGTCGGCCTCCTGGGCGCGAACGGCGCGGGCAAGTCGACCTTCCTGCGCCTGCTCGTCGGCGAATTGCGGCCCTCGCGCGGCACGATCCGCGTCCTGGGCGAGGAGCCCTTCGCCAACTCCCGCCTCTACCGCAGGCTGGGGTTCGCGCCGCAGCAGGACGCGCTGTGGCCCGACATGACCGGGCGCGAGACCGTGGAGTTCCTGCTGCGCGTCTCGGGGTTCTCGCGCGCGGACGCGCGCGCGCGCGCGCTGCGCGTGCTGGAGCGCGTCGACCTCGTCGCCGCGGCGGACCGGCGCGTCGGCGGCTTCAGCAAGGGCATGCGCCAGCGCATCCGCATCGCGCAGGCCATCGCGCACGATCCCGAGGTCGTGGTCCTGGACGAGCCGCTCAACGGCCTCGACCCCCTGGCGCGGCGCGCGACCCTCGACCTCCTGCGCGCGCTGGCGGCCGCCGGCACGCACGTGATCGTGTCGAGCCACGTCCTGCACGAGGTCGAGGACCTGACGCGCACGGTGCTCCTGCTGCACCGCGGCCGCGTGCTGGCGCAGGGCTCCGCGCCGGAGATCCGCGCGCTGCTCGACCGGCGCCCGCGGCGCGTGACGTTGCGCGCGCGCGAACCGCGCACGCTGGCGCGCGCGCTGCTCGCGGTCGATGGCGTGACCGCCGTGCGCCTGGACGGCGCCGGCCGCCTCGACGTCGAGACCGCGCGCCTGGACGAGTTGACCGCGCGCCTGCCGGCGATCGCGACTGCCGAGCGCGCCGGCATCGAGGCCTTCTCGGTCGCCGACGCCAGCCTCGACGCCTTGTTCGACGACCTCGTGGGAGGCGGGCGATGAGCGCGCTCCTCGGGGCGACCTGGCTCCTGTTCCACGTGCACCTGCCGCGCCTCCTGCGCGCGCGCCGCACCCTGTTCGTTCTGCTCCTCGCGCTCGCGCCGGCGGCTCTCGCCTGGATCGTGACGTCGCTGTCGGGACGCATCGCGCCCGGCGAGGTCGCGGCCAACGGCGGCTGGATCATGCTCGTGCAGGTCGTGACGCCGCTCTCCGCGCTGGTCCTGGGCGCGGCCACCGTCGCGGAGGAGGTCGAGGATCGCACGATCACCTACCTGTTCACGCGCCCGATGCCGCGCGCGGCGCTGCTCCTGGGCCGCTGGGCGGCGATCGCGCTGATCCTCGTCCTGATCCTGGGCCTGGCGACGTGGCTGTTCCTCTTGGCCGCGGAACGCGCGCGCGGCGACGGCCCGCCGGTCGACGCCCAGATCGCGCGCGCGCTGCTCTTCGCCGTGCTGGCCGGTGCAGTCACCTACAGCGCGCTGGCCGCGGCGCTGGGCGCCTTCGTGCGGCACCCGATCCTGATCGGCCTGGGCTACGCTTTCGCCGTCGAGGGGTTCCTCGCGAACCTGCCGGGCCGCAACCAGTCGTTGACGGTGCAGCACCACCTGCGCAGCCTGATGGCCGCGCAGGGCTCGCCGCTGTGGGCCAAGGTCGAGGGCTTCGCGAGCGCCAGCTACGAGTCGGGCGGCACGGCCCTCGTGGTGCTGGCCTGCATCGCCCTGGGCGCCCTCGCGCTGGGATCCTGGCGCCTGGCGCGGCGCGAGTTCGTGCTCAGTGAGTGACGATCGGCGCGCGCCGGTAGCGCGTGCGCCGCAGGACACGTTCCAGGCCGCCCGCGTCGGCGCCGATCTGCTCCAGCGCGAACTCGTCGGGCCCGGTCTGGCGCAGCACGCTGGTCGCGCGCGCGAACCCTCCCGAGCGCGGATCGATCACGTCCAGCGTGAAGCGGATGCCGCCGCGCGCGAGATCGCCCTTGCCGTGCGCGACGCCCATCCCGTTGGAGAGGTCCGTGACCATCAGCAGTTGGTACTCGCCGTGTGCCTCGTCCCAGCCCAGGAATCCGCTCGAGGCGTGCGTCTTGCCGCCGGGCACTTCTAGGCTGGCGTCGATGCGCAGGAAGCGGCCGCCCAGCGCCCAGTCGATCGCCGCGCGGCCCGGCACCGGATCGCTCTCGCGGCCCTCGGTGTCGACCGCCACGTTGCTCGTGATCCACGCGCCCACGAGGACGTCGAGCTGGCGGTGGCGCGGACCCGGCCGCGTCGCGGCCTCCTGCGCGGCCGCCAGTTCGGCCAGCGTCGGCACGCGCGCGTCGGCGACGGGAGGACGCGGGCGCGGCCGGCCCTCGCTGACGCAAGCGACCAGCGCGAGGAGCGGAACGAGGCGGACGAGGGTGTGGAGCGGCGCGCGCATGGTCCCGGAAACGGTAGCGCGCGGACGCGCGGTTTGCATCGGCGGCGGGACTCAGCGCCAGCGCAGGTCTTCGATCTCGACCCGCGAACCGGCGTGGTGCTGTTCCAGCGCGATCGCGCCCGCGCGCGGCCGGTCGGGCCGCGTGTCCAGGAGCTCGTTGACCAGGACGCGGTTCAGCCACACGCGCACGCGCGTTCCCCCGGCCTCGTCCTGGATGCGCACGCGCATCCGGCACCAGGTCTCCGGCCCGACGAGTTGCACGCGCAGGGGCGAGAGGCCGTCGGGCCCGCCGATCGAGCCGGTGTAGGCCGCCGCGGGCGCGTCCGCATTGAGCTGGATCGCGTAGCCGGCGAGGCCGTCGCCCTCCGGGAGCGCACGCAGCCACAGCGCGGACTGCGCGGAGCCGCCGACCTTGACGCGCACATCCACCTCGACGTCGCCGAAGTCCTCGCGCTCCGTGCGCAGGAAGCCGCGGCCGCCGCCCGAGCGCAGCGCGCCGTCGTCGGACGTGAACTGCGCCGCTCCGAGCGTGCGCCAGCCGGTCAGATCGTCGTCCTCGACCAGCGCGTGCCAGCCGCGCGTCTCCTCCTGCAGCACGCCGGCCTTGGCGCGCACTCCGCCCAGCGCCACCGTTCCGCGCACGGCGCGCAGTTCGAACGGAGCCGATGCGACCTCGTCCGCCGGGCACCCGGCGCTGGGACCGGGCAGCTCCACGTCCTCGTGCAGCAGCACGTCGTCGATCGACGCGCGCACGATCCGCGCGGGCTCGATGCGCGCGCCGCGCTCGTCGAAACGCGGCGCACGCAGCACGACGTCGAGTTCGTGCCACTCCCCCGCGGAGCGGAACGCGGGGTTCAGGGGCGCCCGCGTGTCCCAGTTCGTTCCGCCGATCAGCGCCCCGCAGCTCTCGACGCTCGTCGTGCGCTCGTCGGGCGTGGCCGACAGCAAGAGCTCGTAGCGGCCCATCAGGCGCAGCGCGGCGGCGCCGCCCTCCGGCAGCAGGAACTCCGCGTGCACCTCGACGTCGCCGAACTCCGGCCGGGAGCGGAAGGGCCCGGCGTCGGGCTCGACGTTCACCAGCGCTCCGACCCCGTCGCGCACGATCAGGCGGCGTGGATCGTCCGTGTCGAGGTCGACGTCGGCCAGCTTCCAGCCGCGCGACTCCCACATCTGGAAGGCGTCGCTGTAGCACAGACGCAGCCAGCCCTCCGACTCGTGCTCGCGCAGCGGCGGCGGCGGCGCGACACGCGCGATCGGCTGCGCGCAGGGCGGTCCGTCGGGAAGCTCGTGGATCGAGTACGCGAACTCGCGATGCAGGAGGGGCTCGCCGCGTTCCGACACGAGTTCGGGAAGCACGACGGTCGCGACCGATCCGCACTCGAGCTGCGACGCGCGCAGCACGAGCTTGCGCCGGTCGGCGGACAGCGTCACCGCGTCGACCGGCAGGATGCGGCGGTCGCGTTCGGGAGAGCCGTATTCCCACCACCAGTCGTAGTGGTGGCGGCGCAGCAGCACGTCCTGCGCCGCCACCCCGGTGTTCGCCGCCAGCGGTTCGGTGAACGCGATCTCGAACCCGTCCTGCAAGAGACGCACGTGCGCGACCTCCAGCGGCGTGCGTCCGGTCCAGCGCACGCGCGCGATGCCGTGCCCCGGCGGGCGTCCGCCCCAGCCGCGGTTGGTGAGTCCCAGGAACAGCGTGCCGTCCGGCGCGAAGCGCGTGCGGATCGCCGCGCCGACGTTGCGCACCAGGTGCATCACGGCGCCCTGGTAGCGGCCGCGCACCTTCTCCAGGTCCGCGCGCAGCACGAGGCCGTTGGTCATCTCGGCGACGGCCATCTGATCGGAGCCGAACGGGCCGAACCTGCCGTCGGCCGGCAACGGCGCGAGGTCGCCCGTCGAGCGCGACCAGCCGTACGGGATCCAGACCGCGGGCGGCGTGCGCTCGCGCGCGGGCGGCTGCGTGAAGCTCGGGACGGTGTTCGTCGCGCGGTACTCGCTCGTCCACTTGAGCGAGTCGGGCGCGCCGTAGAAGCGTCCCGCCTCGACGTGCGCGATGCTGCTGGTCGGCACCCAGTCGCCCTGATTGTCGGTGACGAACAGGTCGCCGGCGGCGTTCAAGGCGAGGCCGCACGGGGAGCGGAATCCGGACGCGAAGGGCTCGAGCGTCCCGTCGCGCCCGATCTTGACGACCCAGCCGCGCCACGGCGCGAGCGACTGGCCGTGCCACCACGCCGGTTCGCCGAACCCCAGGTTGAGGCCGACGCAGAACTTGCCCTCGCGATCGACGGGCAGGCCGAACGCGAACTCGTGGTAGTTGCCCGACAGGCCCCACGCGTCGCTGACGGTGTGGATCCTGTCGCACGTGCCGTCGCGGTCGACGTCTTCGAGGCGCGAGAGCTCGCCGCGCTGCAGCACGAAGATCTCCCCGCCGACGACCGCCAGGCCCAGGCCCTCCCACAGCCCGTCGGCGAAGCGCGTGAACTTCGCGGCGGACGGATCGTCCGCGAGGGCGTGGTCGACGACCCACACCTCGCCGCGCCGCGTGCTGACCACGAGCTGCCCGCCGGGCAGGAAGTCCATCCCGCCGACCTCGAGCACGCAACCCGGCGGCGGCTTCAGGTGGTCGACCCGGTAGTAGTCCGACTCCTCGCCCAGGGCGAGCAGCGCGGCACCGAAGACGAGGATCATCGCACGCCCACCTGCGCGAGACCCGACCGCGTCCCGTCGTCCCAGGCAGCGAGCGGCAGGAAGAGGCAGTCGGCGCTCGCCCGCTGCGGCCGGCCGTCGCAGGTCCACCAGACCGTGTCCCCCTCGACCGAAAGGCCCTCTGCGGTCGGCGGGAGGTTGCGGGTGATCGCCAGGTACCGGCCGTCGCCGTGCTGCACCACGATCCAGCCGGAACTCTCCTCGAGCAGCTTCAACCCCGGCGCCTGGAAGCAGCGCACGCGGAAGCGGAAGCCGCGCGCGGCGCCGTCGACGAGCAGCGCGCTCGTGACGCCGATGCGGCGGTGGATCACCGTGCCCTGCGTGGTGGCGCGCGGGAAGATCGATTCGCCCACGGTGGCCACCTCGGGCGCGCCTGCCGCGCCCGATTCGCGCAACGACGACTGGATGTTGAGGACCTTGGGAGACGTCAGCGTGAGCGTCAGCCGGGCCGGGACGGGGACCCACGTGCCCTCGGTCGGGCCCTCGCGCTCGAACGTGGGCCCCGGATCGCCCTGCCCCAGGACGAGTACCGGCTGGCCCAGCGGCTCCAGCGCATCGCCGCCGCGCCCCGTCCAGTCGCGGCGGTTCACGAAGCGCCCGGCGCGAACCGCGAGCAGGCGCACGTCGTCCGCGCGGTACTCCAGCGAGAGGCCGTCGGTGGTCCCCGCGATCAGGCCGCGCGGCCAGGTCGGCGCGCCGGGCACGACCGGCGGCAGCTTCCCCCGCACGACGCGCGGACGGTCGCGCACCACCATCTCGGTCTCCGCCGCATCGACGCGCAGGACTTCGGGTCCCAGCGCGATCACGTACTCGGCCAGCTCACGGCGCTGCTCCTCGCGGAGCGCCTTCTGGAACGCGGGCATCGGCGTTCCCGGGATCCCGTGCGTGATCGAGCGCATCACCGCGTCGGGCGTGTTGCCGTACGCGAAGCCCCCGTCGAGGAAGCTGCGCGCCGCGCGCCCCACGTCGGTCACGCCCTGGCCGTCGCCCTTCTCGCCGTGGCACGTCGCGCAGTGGGCCACGAACAGCGCGCGGACCGTACTCGGCGGCGGCGCGTTCCGCGGCGGGCTCTGGCCGAAAGCGATCGTCGCGGGGATCAGCAGGCAGAGCGCGGTCGCGCGGATGCGCGCGGCACGGGTTCCATGGGCCAGCACGGCATGAACCTAGCAGAGCCCCCCGGGCGCCCGCTCGGTGATCGGGCGGAATCCGCCGCGCACGATGGAACGCGCGCGGCCGGATCCACGTGATCCGGCCGCGCGCCGTCCGCGGAGGCGGGCCGTGCGCCGGCCCGCGCGCTGCGGAGCCGGTTCGCTACGGAACCCACTGGACCTGATAGCCGTTGGTCAGGTTGTAGGGCGCCGCGGTGCAGAACACGGCCGAGTTGCGGTACCAGACCTGGTAGTACCGCAGGCCCGGCACGGCGACCCCGCCGGCGAAGCTGATCTTGGGGTCGCCCGGCATGTTGTGCCCCCACTCGCGGTTGCCGCACAGCGTCTGACGCACGCCGATGCGCACCACGCTGCCCGCGACGCAGCGCAGGCCGTCGCCGAAGGGCGTGCCGGCGAGCGGACTGGTCCCCTGGAACAGGAGTGCATTCGTCGATCCCGGCAGCCCCGAGCACGTCAGCGTCAGGCGGTCGTTGGCGATCGAGGGGAAGCCGTTGCCCCACAGGAGGCCGCCCAGCGCGTTGACGCTGTTGCCGCAGCCGCGGCCGGCGCCGCCGTTGTTGCCGCAGGGGCAGGGCGTGCCCGTGCCGTCGCCGAAGCAGTAGCCCTGGCCCGGCTGCGGCTCGTGCAGCGTGTCGAGGCTGTCGAGATCGTCGCCGACGTTCACGCCCGTCGCGCGGACGGTGGCGAGGCCGAGGCTCTCGGCCGGGATCCAGATCCCGGGCGGCGAACCGACCGCTCCGGTGGGCACGAGGATGTCGCCCGGCTCGATCGGCATGCCGAAGAACGAGTCCGCCATGCCGACGATCGCCGAGCCGCGGCGCACCGAGAAGAACAGCATGTCGCGTCCGCCCGTGACCCAGTCGTACGGCGCGGTGGAGCGCTGGTAGCCGGGCACGCCGTTCTCGTGCAGCGCGATGGCGTCGACGTCGTCCGTGCCCGGCCCGAACAGGTCCAGGCCCAGCATCACGGCCGGCGCGTAGACCGCGGGCGGACACCCCGGGCAGGTCATCAGCACGTCCGCGGCCGCGAAGCCGTGCGCCAGCGCGCTGCCGGAGTTCGGCACGCCGGTCAGCGGGTCGACGAAGTTCGCGTCGAGCGAGAAGTACGTGCACGTCGTGCGCGGGAAGAAGCGGTCGGGCACGTCATCGTCGAACGCGTCGAGGTTGTCGCCGGGGATCACGCCCGGCGGGTTCTCGATCAATCCCAGGCCCGGGTACACGGATCCGGCGCAGCTCGCCAGACCGTCGCCGTCGAGGTAGCCGGTGTTCCCCGGCGGCGTGGCGGTGGGCATGAGCGGACCGCACGGCAGTCCCAGGTCGACGAAGATGTCGGCGGCCTCGTCCTGACAGGGCGCCTCGGTCCACACCGCCGGCGGCAGCGGGCTGCCGACGATGCCCATCGCGCGGAAGCTGACGCCGAACGCCCACTGGCGTCCGGGGCCGACGACGCCGCCGGTCGAGCACTGCACCAGACGGTCCAGGCCGTGGCTGAGCGCATCGACCTCGATGCGGCAGGGCGTGCCCGGCGGATGGCCCACGCAGCCCCCGTGCAGGGCGAGGCCCAGGCCGGCGGGCGGCAGCACGCCTCCGCTCTCCAGGATGCCGGGCGTCGGCAGCGGGCCGAAGCCCGGCACCAGGGCGGCCGGCGCGAGCACGTCGGCTTCGGTGATCGGCGTCGCCGTGAACGAGTCGGGCGTCGCGATCGTGGGGCTGCGCCAGTCGACGGAGAACACGGGGATCTGTGCGGCGGCGGGCAGCGCCAGGGCGGCGCAGGCGCCGAGGTACGAGAGCGGAGCGGTGGGTTGCATGGCGGTCGATGGGTGGTGGGTTCTGGAACGGGTCGGGCGCGGGACCGCGCCACCGCTTCATGACCGCGACGCAACGCGCGTGGAGAACGAGGTCGGGAAAAGAAGCGTGCCGGGCCACTAGACTCCGCGCATGGCCGCCCTCGCCCTCCCCGTCCTGGTCCTGTCCCTCGCGCCCCTGGCCTCCTGCCGGGCCGCGCCGGCCGCGTCCTCGGTGTCCGTGCCGTCCGACGGCGCGGCCGCCGCCGGCCGGGTCGAGCGCTTCGTCGCCGACCGCGACAGCCTGCAGCGCTTCCTGTCGGCGCCGCTCTCGACCGCGCGCATCGCGCGCCTGCGCGCGTTCCTCGACGACGAGGCGCGCGAGCTCGCACGCGTCGACGCGCGCGGGCTGGGCACGGAGGACCGGCTCGACCTCGCGCTGCTCGCGAACCTGATCGCCCGCGAGCGCGCGCGACTGGGCCGCGATGAGGCGCGCATCGTCGAGACGCTGGCGCTGCTGCCCTATGCGCCGGGAATCGTCGAGCTGCTCGAGGCGCGCCAGCGCGTCGAGCCCCTCGACGCGCGCGCGGCCGCCGACGAGATCGACGCGCTCGCGCGCGCGGCGAAGGACGCGACCAAGAGCCTCGCGGACGCGGACGCGAGTCCCGCCCCGCGCCCCGTCGGCCTGCGCGCGGCGCGCGCCGCCGAGGAGCTTTCCGCCGGCCTCGCGGAGTGGCGCGCGTTCCGCTCCGGCTACGACCCCGCCTTCGACTGGTGGGTCGCGACGCCGCACGCCGCGCTGCTCGAGGCGCTGGCCGAGCACGCCAGGCTCCTGCGCTCGAAGGTCGCGCGCCTCGAGGCCGGCGACAAGGACTCCATCGTCGGCGATCCGATCGGACGCGAGGCGCTGCTCGAGGAGCTGCGCGACGAACGCATCGCGCACACGCCCGAGGAACTGGTCGCCATGGCGCGCGCGGAGCTCGACTGGTGCCGCGCGCGCCTCGTGGAGGCCGCGTCCGAGATGGGCCTGGAAGCCGACTGGCGCGCCGCCCTGGAGCGCGTCAAGCGCCAGCACGTCGCACCCGGCGAGCAGCCGGCCCTGGTGCGCGAGCTGGCGCAGGAGGCGATTGCCTACCTGGAGCGGAACGACCTCGTGACGGTCCCGCCGCTGGCGGCCGAGACCTGGCGCATGCGCATGCTCTCGCCCGAGGCGCAGAAGGTCAGCCCGTTCTTCCTGGGCGGCGAGGTGGTCCAGGTGTCGTTCCCGACGTCCTCGATGGAGCACGCGGACAAGCTGATGAGCCTGCGCGCCAACAACCGCGCGTTCTCGCGGGCGGTCGTGCACCACGAGCTGATCCCCGGACACCACCTGCAGCAGTTCATGACCAGCCGGCACGCGCGTCACCGACGCGCGTTCGCCACGCCGTTCTGGACCGAGGGCTGGGCGCTGTACTGGGAGATGCTCCTGTGGGACCTGGGCTTCGCGCGCACCCCCGAGGAGCGCATCGGCATGCTCTTCTGGCGCTCGCACCGCTGTGCGCGCGTGATCTTCAGCCTCGGCTTCCACCTGGGGACGCTGACCGAGGAGCAGTGCGTGTCGCTGCTCGTCGACGAGGTCGGCCACGAGCGGCGCAGCGCCGAAGGCGAGGTACGCCGCTCGTTCGGCGGCGACTACGGCCCGCTGTACCAGTTGGCCTACCTGACCGGCGGCATGCAGTTCCGCGCGCTCCACCGCGAGTTGGTCGCGTCGGGGCGCATGAGCCCGCGCGCGTTCCACGACGCGGTCCTCCAGGGCGGGAACGTGCCGGTCGAGTTCGTGCGCGCGCGGCTGCTGGATGCGGTGCCCGCGCCCGGCGCAGCGCCGGCGTGGCGCTTCCTCGACGCGCGCTGACCCGCCGCCGCTGCGTGCGGCCGGCGATCAGCCTCGACCGACGATCAGCCTCGACCGACGATCAGCTTCGACCGACGATCAACTTCGACACGAGGCGCGCGAAGCCGGCCGGATCGGGCAGCGGCGCGCCTTCGGCCAGCAGCGCCTCGCCGTGCAGCAGCTCCGCCAGGTCCCCGAAGCGCTCCTTCCCGGTTCCCGCGCCGTGCGCGGCGAGCAGTTCCTTGACCAGCGCGTGGTCGGGGTTGAGCTCCAGCACGCGCCGCGCGGCCGGCGCCTCCTGCCGCGCCGCGCGCAGGATGCGCTCCATGTTGGGCGACACGGATCCGGCCTCGTTGACCAGCACGGCGGGACTCTCCGCCAGGCGCGTCGAGATGCGCACCGATCCGACCGAACGGCCGCCCTCGGACCGCCGCAGGTGCTCCTCGACGGCCGCCAGCGCGTCGCGGTGCTCGCGATCGAGCGTCTCGCGCGCCTCCTTCTCGGCGCTCGTCTCCAGGTCGCGCGTGTCGTGGTCGATGGCGCGCAGCGGCTTCTCCTGGAACGTGCGCAGGCGGTCGACGACCCACTCGTCGATCGGGTCCGAGAGGAGCAGCACCTCCTCGCCGCGCTTCTTGAACGCCTCCAGGTGCGGCGAGCCCTCCAGCGAACGCCGGTCCGGCCCGGCCAGGTACCAGATCGCCTTCTGATCGGGCTTCATCCGCGCGACGTACTCCGGCAGGGTCGTCGCCCCTGCGCCCTGCGTCGTCCCCCACAGCGCGATCCGGCTGATGCGTTGGTCCTCGTCGCCGCCGGCCCAGATGCCCTCCTTGAGCGGCGATCCGAAGTCGTCCCACAGCTTCGCGTAGCGCTCGCGGTCCTTCTCGAGGACCTGCGTCAAGGTCTCGATCACGCGGCGCGTCAGGCGCTTCCCGATCTGGCGCACCGTGGGGTTCTGCTGCAGCACGTCGCGCGCCACGTTGAGCGGCAGGTCGGGCGCGTCGACCAGGCCGCGCACGAAGCGCAGCCAGGGCGGCAGCAGGTCCTCGCACTCGGCCATGATCAGGACGCGCCGCACGTACAACGCGATGCGCGCGCGCGGCTGGGCGCCCTCGAACAGGTCCATCGGCCGGTGGCCGGGCACGAACAGGAGCGCGGTGTACTCGGTCGTGCCCTCGGCCTTGAAGTGGATCACCTCGGCCGGCGGCTCGTAGTCGTGCGTGAGGTGGCGGTAGAACTCGTCGTACTCCTCGCGCTGGATGTCGTCCTTGGGACGCGACCACAAGGGCCGCATCGAGTTCAGCGTCTCGACCCGCGTCTGGGTCTTCCCGTCGACGGTGCGCTCGACGGTCATGCGGATCGGGTGCTCGACGAAATCGGAGTAGCGCTTCACGATCGCGCGGATCGCGTGCTCCTCCAGGAACTCCGCCGGATCGTCGTCCGGAGCCTCCTCGCCCCCCTCGGCGGGCGCGGCGAGGTGCAACGTGACGGTCGTGCCCACGTCGGCGCGATCGCACGGCTCCAGCGTGAACTCGCCCTTGCCCCGCGACCGCCAGCGCCAGCCGCCGGCCTCGCCCGCGCGGCGCGTCTCGACCGTGACCTCGTCGGCCACCATGAAGCTGGCGTAGAAGCCGACGCCGAACTGACCGATCAGCTCGGGAGCCTCCTCGTTCGCCGCGCGCAGCTTGTTCAGGAAGGCGCGCGTGCCCGAGCGCGCGATCGTGCCCAGGTTGGCCACCAGCTCCTCGCGGCTCATCCCGATGCCGTCGTCCGTGACCGAGAGCGTCCGCGCGGCGCGATCGACCGCGATGCGGATCTCGCCGGGTCCGTCGCCGCCCAGCGCGGGGTCCTTCAGGGCTTCCACGCGCCGCTTGTCGAGCGCGTCGCTGGCGTTGCTGACGAGCTCGCGCAGGAAGATCTCGCGGTGCTTGTAGAGCGAGTGGACGACGAGGCCGAGGACCTCCTGGACCTCGGCCTGGAACGGGAGGGTTTCGGACGTGGTGGTGCTCATGGTCGGGGAATCCGGGCGCCCGCGCCGCCGAGGCGCGCGCTGCTGCGGCCTGATTCTGGTCACGGCGGGCGCGCTGGCAAGTCCCGCCGCGCGCCGCGCGCCGGGGTAGGATTGGCTGCCTGGGCTCCGCACCCCGGGAAAAGCCTTCCGATTCGGGGATCGCAGCCGCGACCGGCCGCGTCCTAGGAGGACCGCGAGGGACCACCGACCGCGCATGCATTCCGCCTGCCAGACCACCCTGCCCGCCGCGACCGCGTTCGCGCTGGCCGCCTTCCTGCTGCTGCCCGCCACGCCGCGCGCCTGGAGCGCGCTGGGCGGCACGCTGGACCTCGCGCAGCGCGACGTGCGCGTGTTCAACAACTTCAGCGACCCCGAGGCCAACGACAACCAGAGCCCGGATCCGAGCTTCCCCGGGGCGACCGGCGCGCCGCTCGCGATCTGGAAGGCCGTCGTCGAATGGGGCAGCGGTCCGCACGGCGACGGACAGGGCGATCCCACGCAGCCCGGATCGCTGGGCTCGGGCGGCGCCGACTTCGACAGCACCTGGCAGGGGCTGGCCGGCGGCGTGGGCGGCGTCGACGACAACATCGTGTCCGAGATCGGCGGCTCCTCGCTCGGTGTGCTGGCCTTCACCGAGATCCCGATCTCGGACGGCTGGCGCATCCGCTTCTACCGCGACGCGGGGGTCTGGCAGGACGGGCCGGGCCCGTTCCCGGTGATCGCGGGGCACAAGGACATCCAGGGCGTCATGGCCCACGAGTACGGACACGCGCTGGGACTCGACCACTCGGGCATCTCCGATCAGCTCACGATGTTCCCCTCGGGCTCGGGCACGAACATCGACAAGCGTTCGATCGAGTGGGACGACGTCGACGGCGTGCGAGCCCTGTACGGCGTGCGGTCGGCCTTCAAGCCGCGCATCGACACGTACGAGCTCGCGGGCAACGTGCTGACGCTGGTCGGCGCGCACTTCGACGCCGCGGACAACGCGGTCTGGTTCACCGACGGCTCGCCTTCGGCCGACGGCACGCCGCTCGTCGCGGCCGGCCTCTCCTCGAGCGCCGGCGGCACGCGGATCGCGCTCGCGATCCCGGCCAACGCCGCGCCGGGCGACGTGCTGGTCCGCGTCCCGGGCACCAGCGGCGCGGCGCTCTCGAACGCGTTCCCGTTCGACCCCGCGCACGCGCCCTGTCCGGCGCCGCTCTTGTACGGCACGCCCAAGATGACCTCGCAGGGCGGCCTGCCCGCGCTCGGCGTGTCGGGCCGCCCGAACGTCTCGACCCAGGACCTCTTCATCGAGACCGGCGGCGGCATCCCCGGCGCGAGCGGCATCTGGTTCTCGGGCGGTGCGCCCGCGGCCGCGCCGTTCCAGGGCGGAACGCTGCTGGCGATGCGCCCCCTGCGGCGCGAGGGACAGTTCGTGTTCGACTTCCTGGGCGGCGTGTCGATCCCGGTGCCGGTGACGCCGGCCATGGTCGGGACCACGCGCCACTACCAGCTCTGGTTCCAGGACCCCGGCGATCCCTTCGGCGTCGGGCTCTCCAACGCGGTGCGCATCGTCTTCTGTCCCTGACGCGCCGCGCCGCCCCCTCGCTCAGCGCCGCGCGGGGACGTCGTCGATGCGCACGCTGTGCTTGAGGCCGCCGGAGAGCTGGATCTCGTGCACGATCTCGCCCTCGCTGCGGGTGAGCACGGCGCGCGAGCCGACCTCCTCCGCGCCGGTCAGCGTCAACGAGATCGCGCGCGCGCCGGCCAGGCTCCAGACGAGTTCCCCGCGGCCCTTGAGCGACCACGCGAGGCGCGAGGACTGGACCTGCGTGCCGGCGTCCCCGTCCCAGCCGCTGCGCCGGCGCACGAGCGCGGTCTGATCGCGGTCGACGCGCAGGTCGACCTCCAGATCGATGCGCGCGCGCCGTCCCTCGGGCCCGTCGTCGACGGCCCGCAGCGTCGCACGCACGTCGCCGCCCACGGGTCCGTCGAACACCGGATCGAGCAGGCCGCCGATCCCCAGCGCCAGGGAACGCACGAAGGCGTTGTCGGCGCCCTTGGTGAACCGCAGCGGGATCTCGCCGCCGTGCGTCAACGCGGCGCCGAGGTGCTCGGGTGCGACCGCCCAGCTCTCGCCGACCGCCACCGCGCGGCCGGGGAGCAGGTCCGCCAGGTCGCTGCGCGCCGCGAGGCGCGGCAGGAACTCGTCGCTCGACTCGCGCTGGTCGTACAGTCGCCCGTAGTCGCCGCGCGCGGGCGCCCAGGTGAACAGGACCGAGCACCCCGAGAGCGGCGACGCGGCCTCCAGCGTGTCGATGCGCGGCGTCGCGCTGCCCGCGCGCAGCGTGAGATCGGCCTGCAGGCGCGCATCCTCGTACACGCGCCGCAGGCTGGTCGGCCGGCCGTCCTCGACCTCGCGCGTCTCCTCGCGGATGCGCGCGCTCCAGGAGCTCTTGACGTCGACGCCGTCCTGGCGCGACTGCTCGATGCCGGCCACGCGGGTCGACATGCGCAGCGTCACGAGATCGTGCTCGAGAACGATCGCGTGGACCCGGTGCGCGCCCGCGCTGGGACGAGCGACCAGTTCGACCCGGTCGTCGCGGCCCGCCGCGGCGGCGGAGGCCAGAACGCACGCCAGCAGGCCGGCCGCCGCCTGGATCACGGCTGCCTCCGGCCGTCGACGTAGTTGCCGGCGAGGTTCACGGCGATCTCGCCCTCCTCGTCCCACACCTCCCAGTAGCCCTGACGCTTGCCTGCGACGAAGTCGCCGGTCGACTTCTTGTGGCCGTCGGGCCACCAGTAGGTCCACCGGCCGTTCTCGAAGCCCAGGTGGAAGGTGCCCAGGTACTCGCGCTGCCCGTTGTCGTGGAAGCCGATCCACTCGCCGTGCATCCGTCCCTCCACGTAGTCGCCGATCGCCATGACCTCGCCGTTGCGATGCCAGCGCATCCAGCGTCCCTCCTCCTTGTCGTTGGTGAAGCGGCCCTGCCACTCCTTCGCGCCGTCGTCGTAGAAGCGCGTCCACACGCCGTTGCGCAGCCCGTTCTGGTACGGACCCGACGACAGCTTGCGCCCCTCCGGATCGAACAGCGTCCACTCGCCGTGCTGCACGTCGCCGCGGAACTCGCCCTGCGTATGGAGCCGGCCGTTGTCCTGCCACGCGGTCCAGAGGCCGAAGCGACGGCCGTGACGGAACTCGCCCTCCGAGGCCTTCGCGCCGTTGGGATGCCAGAAGGTCCACGTGCCGACGCGCTCGCCGTCGAGCCAGTGGCCGGCCGAGTGGCGCGCGCCGTTGCGGTTCCAATAGGTCCACAGCCCCACGCGCGCGTAGTCCCGGATCTCGCCTTCGTAGGCCTTGGCGCCGTTGTCGTGCCAGCCGATCCACGTCCCCTCGCGCCGGCCGTCCACCACGCGCCCCTCGCGGGCCTTCACGCCGTTCTCGTGGAAGAACGTGCGGACCTCGCCGCGCGGCGCGTCCGTCGGCGCGGACGCCTGCATCAGGGACAGGACGATGGCTGCGATCATGGGGACACGTTAGCAGGTCGGCCGCGCCGCCCGCGACACGACTACGCGCCGGAGTGCGCGGGAGTTGGATCCGCGGCATCCTCGGACGGTCCGCGGCGCGCCAACCGAAGCTCGCGCCAGGTCCCGGCGCGGCAGATCCAGGCGCGCAGCGTCGCGCCGTCGCGCGCGGCCGGCGCGACGATCAGGCTGACCACGCCGGCCCACGCGCCCGCGCGGTCGGCGGCCGAGGGTCGCGCACAGCCCTGTGCGTGCGAGTGCCACGCGCCGAGCAGCTCGAGCCCGAGCGAGCGCGCGCGCCGGTCGGCGGCGACCACGTCCCCGGGATCGATCTCGAAGCGACCCGGCGCGGCGCGGCGGTTGCGCGCGCGCACGACCTCGACCACCCGCGCGCCCTCGGGCGCGTTCCGCCCCAGCAGCAGCCCGCAGGCCTCGCGCGGCGCGGCTGCCCGCGCCCAGGCCGTCAGCAGCGCGCGCTCGCCTGCGCCCAGTTCGAGGCGGCTTTCCATCTAGGTGCGCGGCTCGAACGGTTCGCTGAGCACGTCGTCCGCGTAGACGCCGCAGCGCGAGGAATCGATCGAACCGTCGGCGTGCCAGAAGGACCACGGCCCTTGCAGCAGGCCGCCGCGGAACTCGCCCTCCGAGCGCTTGCGCCCCTCCTCGTACCACTCGGTCCACCAGCCCTCGAGGACGCCCGCGTCCAACGTCCCCTCGGCGCGCAGCTGCCCGTTGTCGTGCCACAGCCTCCACAGATGGTGGCGCCGGCCGGCCTGGTACTCGCCCTGCGCGGCGCGGACGCCGTTGCCGTGCCACAGGTCCCACGGACCCTCGCGCAGCCCGTCGCGGTACTCGCCGCGGCTCTGCAGCGCCCCGCCGGGATGCCAGGCCTCGAACAGGCCCTCGCGCCGGCCCGCGCGCCACGGTCCGCGCGACGCGATGCGTCCGTTGCGGTGCCAGTGCGTCCACGTGCCGTCGCGTCCGCCCGGCTCGTACGCACCGCTGGCGGAGCGCTGGCCGTTGTCGTGGTGGAAGGTCCACGCGCCGTGCGCGCACCCGTCGATGAACGCGCCCTGCGCGCGCAGGCCGCCGCCGGCGCGCCAGAAGGTCCAGTCGCCGACGCGCAGGCCGCGCTCGTAGGCGCCCTCGGACTGCTTGGCACCGCCCGCGTGCCAGCGCGTGCTCCAGCCGTGACGCAGGCCGCGTTCGTACTCGCACTCGCGCCGCTTGCGGCCGTTGCGCGCGAACTCGATCCACGTCCCCGACCGCAGCCCGTCGAGCAGCGGACCCTGGGCGGCCCGGGTCCCGTCGGCGCGCCGCACCACGTGCAACATGAGTGCCCCTCCTGGGGGGACGGGGGTCAATCGGCGACCTTCTGGTCGTCGCGGTAGGTCCCGCTCCAGGCCGGATCGCGCGTGCCGTCCGGCCTGTAGTAGGTCCAGCGCCCCTCGCGTTTGCCCTGCGCCATCGTGCCCTCGACCTGCAGCGCGCCGCCCTCGAACCAGTAGCGCACGGGCCCGTCCTGCACGCCGGCGCGGAAGTGGATCTCGCTCTTGGGCCCGCCGCCGGCGAACCATTCGCGCGCGAGGCCGTCGGCCTTGCCCGCGCGGTACGTGGTCGCGCTGATGCGCTGGCCGGTCGGGTCGAAGGTCGTGCGCAGGCCCTCCAGGACGCCGTTGGCGAAGTTCTCCACGCTGCGGATGCCGAACCCGTCGACGCGCACGAACTCGCCGTCCTCGCGGCCCGCGACGTAGCTGCCCTGCAGCAGGACGCGGCCCTCGTTGTCGCGCTCCTCCCAGGGCCCCACGCGCAGGCCCGCCTCGTGGCGGCCGCGCATCTGCACGGCGGCGTTCGGCCACTGATGCAGGCTCGCGCCGTGCTCGAGGCCGTTCGCCCACTCGGTGCGCGAACGCAGGACGCCGCTCGGGAACCACTCGAGCTTCACCCCGTCGAGCCGACCGTCCGCGTAGGTGCGCGTGCCCAGCGGCGCGCCCGACTCGTACCACAGCGTCCACGCGCCGTGCCGGGAGTCCGCCCGGAACGCGCCTTGCGCGGCCTGGAACCCGCTGACGTGCCACTGCTCGAAGGGTCCGTCCTGCCGGCCGTCGCGCCACTGCCGACGGATCCACAGCCCGCCGTTCTCGTGCCAGCGCAGGTCCGGGCCGTGGTCGATCTGCGTCCCGCGCTTCACGTACGACACGCGCCGCGGCCGGCCGTCCGGCCAGGTCTGCAGGATGCGCTCGACTGCCGATCCCTCGAAGGAATCCAGCGCCGCGGGCAGAGGCACCGGCTGCACCTGCGGCGCACGCGCCGGGCGCTCGGGGTCGACCGGCGCCGCGGCCGGTTCCGCGGGCGTCTGGGAGGCATCCTGACGCGCCTGTGCCGCAGGGATGCACAACGCGGCCAGCGCGATCGCGCAGGTGAACGCCTTCACGAGTCCTCCTGGGCCAGATCGCCGGACAACGCCGCGCGCTGCGCGTCGGACAGCACGGTGCGGGCCGCGACGTCCGGATGATCGCACCCCACGGCGACGGGCAGCCCGCCGCCGACCTCGAACTTGAGGTACTGCACGGCCGAGAGCCGCCCGCGGCCGCGCTGGCGCTCGTCGATCCTCGCGCGCGCGCGCCGGCCGTCCTGCAGTTCGACGTAGGTCCGCTCGGGAAGGTCGAGCCAGGCGCGCAGCAACCGGTCGCGTTCCGCGGGATCGTCGATCTCGATCAGCAGCGTGCAGCCCAGCTCGCCGGGGCCGCCGATCAGCTCGTTGTAGGTGTCCAGCTCGTGGCGCACGTCGGCCTCGCGCACGATGCGCTCGGCGCGCACCATCTCGTGGACCTGGTGGCGCACGGTGTCGGCGTTCTCGAACAGGAACGTGAGCCACGGCCCGACGTGCACGCGGCGCGCCTCCTTGTGCGCCATGGCCTCGGCGCGCAGCGCGTCGCGCCGGTCGCCGTACGTCGCGTAGTCGAGGATCTCCTCCCGCCGCACGCGCCGCATCACGCACCCTCCGGCCGCGCGGGCGGGAACGCTTCGCCGCGGTAGGCCCGCGCCAGGATCGTCATGGGGTGCACGGGCCGCGTCCCCGCGTGCTGCTCGAATTGCAGGGCCGCCAGCGGACAGTCCGTGGACCACGTCGACGCCGGCACGTCGGTCATGCCCTCGAAGGCGCGCCGTCCGATGCGCCGGCTGGGTTCGTAGCCTTCCACTCTCATCGCGTAGGTGCCGTCGTGTCCGCAGCACTCCATGACCGGTACGACCTCGGCACCCAGGAGTTTGCGGAACAGGTCGCGCGCGCGGAAGCCGACGGCCTGCGCGCGCAGGTGGCAGGGCGCGTGGTAGGCGATCGGCCCGTTCGGTCGCGAGCGCACCTGCGCCCGGAAGCGCGGCTCGTCGCGGATCGACCACAGGTACTCGCAAGGATCGACGACCTGCGCCGCCAGCGCGCGCGCGCGCTCGCGGTCGCGCCCTTCCAGCAGCTCCGGCCACTCGCGCCGCAGCATCATGGAGCAGGTGGGGTTGATCGCCACGACCCGGGCCCCCGCGGCCACGAACGGCTCCAGCGCGTCCAGCGTCGTGCGCGCGCGCTCGCGCACGGTCGCGAGGTCGCCGTGCTCCCAGGCCGGCATGCCGCAGCAGGCCAGGCCTTGCACGCAGCCGACGCGGATGCCGTTCGTCTCCAGCACCTCCAGCGTGTCGCGCCCCAGTTCGGGCGCGTTGTTCTGCACGTAGCAGGTCGGGAACAGCACGGCTTCGCAGTCCGCGCCGGCGGCGACCTTGCCCGCGCGTTCCGCCCAGCGCTCGAACGTCTGCGGCGCGAAGTCGGGCAGCAGCTTCTCGCGGTGCACGCCCAGCACCTTCTCCAGGAACCAGCGGTGCGCTCCGACACGGTTCAGGACGTTGGCGGCGCCCAGGCTGGCGCGCGCCGCGCGGCCGGCCGCGTCCGGATCGGCCAGCACGCGGTCGCGCAGGCGCGTGCCGTCGCGCCGCGCGCGCTGCGCCTTCCAGCGGTGCACGAGCCTGGGAAAATCGAGCTGGAACGCGTGACCGTCGCGCGGCGTGTACGGGCACTGCACCTCGCACAGCTTGCACTGGAAGCACGCGTCCATGACCTCGGCGGTCTCTTCCGGCGTGATCTTGCGCACGTCGCCGTCGTGATCCTCGTCGATGCGCCGGAACAGCGTCGGGAACGAGTCGCAGTACTTGAAGCACAGCCGGCAGCCGTGGCAGATCTCGAACGTGCGCTCGACCTCCTTGCGGAGGCCTTCGGCATCCCAGTACCGCGCCTCGGAAGGGTCGTAGCACAACCCATCCGTCGGCGCGTACGAGATCGCGCGCTCTCCGTCCGTCACGGTGCCGCGCCCGCGCTCAGGCGATCGTGCTGAGCAGCGACTGGAAGCGTCCGGCGTGCGACTTCTCGGCCTTGGCGAGCGTCTCGAACCAGTCGGCGATCTCGGCGAAACCCTCCTGACGCGCGGTCTTCGCCATGCCCGGGTACATGTCGGTGTACTCGTGCGTCTCGCCGGCGACGGCCGACTTCAGGTTCTGCGCCGTCGAGCCGAACGGCAGGTCGGTCGCGGGGTCGCCGGCCTTCTTCAGGTAGTCCATGTGGCCGTGCGCGTGCCCCGTCTCGCCCTCCGCCGTGTCGCGGAAGTTGCCGGCGATCTCGGGGTAGCCTTCGACGTCCGCGATCTTGGCGAAGTAGAGGTAGCGGCGGTTGGCCTGGCTCTCGCCGGCGAAAGCGTCCTTCAGGTTCTTGTGGGTCTTCGTGCCTTTCAACTCGGGCATGGATCGGCTCCTCGTGCGTGGGCGCGCGCCCGCCGGGGCGTGCAGATGGGATGGGGAGGTGAGGCGCGTGCGGCCGCGCCCGCGGAACGGGGCCTTCAGGGTGCGGCGCGCGCCGCGCGGGATCAAGGGGCGGCCGGCGCGGAGCGCGTTCCGCCGGCCTCAGGCGCGGCGCCGCTCGATCTCCGACAGCGCCGCGGCCGCCGCGTTGCACACGTCGCCGTCGTCGTCGTTGATCAGCTCGTGGAGCTGGGTCGAGGCCGCTTCCGCCCGCGGCCCGAGCCGGCCGAGCGCGCGGCAGGCCTCCGCCCGCAGCCGCGCGTCGGGCGAGGCGAGTTGCTGGATCAGGCTGGCCACCTCGGCGGACGGCGCGCCGTCCGGCTTCTTCTTGAACTTGTCGAACAGGCCCATGGTTGGACGCGCCGCGTGCGGCGACGGCCCGCGACTCTACTCGCCGCCGGGCCCGGCGTCATCCGTCCTGCGCGCGTTCGCCGACGACGAGGCGCAGATCGGTGCCGTGCCCGCGCACCTCGGGCACGTACATCGCCTCGGCCCGGGCGGGCAGCCCGCGGAAGCGGCCGGGCGTCTCGGCCCGCAGCTCGTAGCTGACCTCCCACACGCCCTGGGGCAGGCGGTCCAGGAACAACGCGGTGTGACGGTCGCGCAGTTCGCGGTGCGCCCACTGGCGCCGTCCGGTGCTGCGCGCGCCGTCGAGCGGGTCGGGGAAGCGCCGCGCGGCGCGCGGATCCGCCTGACGATCGACCTCGGATGCCGTCAGCTCCTGGACCCAGGCGGGAGCGCCGCTCTGCAGCTCGACCGCTTCGAGCCCCGCGGGCTTGGGATCCTCGATCAGCACGTACTCGAGATCGTTCTTGGCTTCGATCCGCAGGACGACGATCAGCCGTTCGCCGCTCCGCATCTCGCCGCCGTCGTCGAGCGGGACGCGGTCGAAGGTCCAGCCGGCGAGCAGCGTCGGACGCGGTGCGAGCCGCCACAGCTCGCGCTCCACGAACACCAGGTTGCCGCGCGCCGGCACGGGCTGCTCCAGGCTCGTGAACGCGCACCGCGCGGCCACGTACAGCGGCCCTTCGCCGGCGCGGCGCACGACCTTCACCTCGTTGCGGCCGTCGCGCACGCTCTCCGCGGGAATCTGGAACCGCGCGGGGGCACGCAGCATCCGGTCCGCGGCGACCGCACGTCGTGCGACGCTCGCGCCGTTCACGAAGAGTTCGTACTCGACGTCGCGCGCGATCTCGCCGCTCGCGCGCAGGTACTCGTCGAGCGCGAGGACCGTGAGCGCCGTGTCGCGCGTGTTCGACCACGCCGCGCCGCGGCGGTTCTGCACCAGCCACTGCACGGTCGGCTCGACCAGTTCGTGGGCGGGATCGACGGCCATCAGGGCGCGCAGCGCGAACGCCGTCGTCTCGACCGGCGAGTCGGACCAGCGCCACCAGCGGCCGTCGGCGCCCCAGTGCGCGGTGGCGATCCCCGCGGCGCCGTCGCCGGCGCCGATCCGCGACTCCCCGGGCTGACGGTCGATCTCGACGCCGTTGCGCAGCGTCTCGACGAGACGCCGGGCCTCGGCCGCGCGCCCGAACCCCTGCGCGGCCAGGGCATGGAGCGCGCGGCCGTAGGCGTTCAGGGATTCGGTCTGCTGGGACAGCCGATCGAGCGCCGTGCGCACGAAACCGTCGTCGCGCGAGTGCTTGCCGGCCGCGAGCGCGTGCAGCATCCAGGCCGCGAGCGGACCGTCGCCCTGCGCCTCGACGAGCCGCTCCTCGAGCCAGCGCGCCGCGCGCTCCAGCACGTCCGCGCGCACGTCGACCCCGGCATCGCGCGCCAGCGACAAGCCCCACAGCACGTAGGCCGTCATCCAGCGGTCGCTCGCACCCTCCTTCCACCAGCCGAAGCCGCCGTCGCCGTGCTGGAAGTCGTAGAGACGCTTCAGGCCCGCGTCGACGGCCGCCTCGAGGTGCGCGAGGCCCGCGCCGGGCTTCTTGTGCGTCGCCGCGGCGTGCTCGGGCTCGATGCCGCCGAAGGCGCGCGAGAGGGCCTCGTCCGCCGAGAGACCGCGGCCTTCCAGCGTGCGCGCGACGATCGCGGCCGGCAGGAAGCGCGACAGCGTCTGCTCGGTGCAGCCGTAGGGGTAATCGACGAGGTAGGGCAAGGCGTCGAGCATGGTGACCGCCAGGCTCGGCGCGACGTCGACCGTGAAGACCGTCCCCGCGTGCACGCGGTCGGCGGGGACGTCGAGCGCCAGCACGAGTTCCCCGCTGGCGCGCACCTTGCCGCCGGCGGCGAGGAACGATTCGACGCCGCCGTACACGCATTCCAGCGTGCGCTCCATGGCGTCGGATGCCGCGGCGCTGGAAGCGCGCAACACGACGCGCGCGGATCCCGAACCCGTGGCGCGCACGAGCCAGTCGACGCGCGCCGATTCCCCGGCCGGCACGCGCACGGAGGACGGGCGGCCCTCGACCAGCGCCAGGGGACCGTCGAAGGCGAGGTCCGCCTGCACGACGAGCTCGGCGTCGGTCTTGTTGTCGAGCACCGCCGTGAGGGTGCCGACGTCGTCCGCCACGAGGAAGCGGGGCATCTGGAGCCGCGCGACGAGCGGCTGGTTCGTGCGCATGCTGCCGCGCGCCTCCCCGACGCGCGTGTCGGCCGTCGCGGCGCGCGCGACGAGGCGCCAGCGCGTCAAGCCGTCGGGGAACGGCACCTCGACCGTCGCGCGGCCGTCGGCGCCGGTCACGAGATCGGGCTTCCACAGCGCGACCTCGCGGAAGTCGCCGCGCACCACGAGCTCGCCGTCCGCGCCGCCCTCCCGCTCGTGCTTCGAGCCCAAGTCGCCCGCGACGGCCTCCAGCGCCGTCGTGGCCACGGGCGCAGACTGCCCCAGCGCGCGCGCGCCGCGGACGTTCTTGCGCGTCTCGGCGAAGGGCCCGCCACCGACGCCGGCCTGGCGCAGCTCCCACGACTTCGAGGACGCGTCGGTCTCGACGAAGCGGCCGTCCTCGTCGCGGCGCCAGCGGCGGAACGCGAGCTCGTCCAGCGTCCCGCCGGTCTGGACCGCGTTGCCGCGGCGTTCGCCGTGGAAGAAGCGGTCGATCGGAGGCGTAGGATCGACCTGGATCGCCCCCAGCGCGTCGTCGATCACCGCCAGGGCCAGCTCCGCGCGCACCGGTTCGCCGCGCGCGTCGAGCACCTCGACCTCGACGGTTCCGCGCTCGCGCGGCCGGAACTCCTCGCGCGACGGCCGGACGCGGACGTCGAGCAGGCGCTCGGCGGGCGGCACGGAGATCTCCTCGAATCCGGCCAGCGGCTGCCCGCGGTGGGCCGAGAGCGCGGACAGGTACACGTCGGGCACGTGGTCGAGCGCGATCGGCATGCGCACGAGGCGCGCGCGGCCTTCCAAATGCACCACGCGCGCATCGAAGAGGCGCTGCCCTTCCAGCGTGACCAGCACCCAGCGATCGCCGACCGGCGCCGTGACCAGGACGACGGCCTCGGCGCCCGGTTCGACGCTCGCGCGGTCGAGCACGAGCTCCAGCCCGCCGTCCGCGCCGCCCAGATCGCGCACCGCATCGTCGGCGACGTGCACCCAGGCCTCGGCCAGGACCGCCTGGCCGCGCGCGTCGCGGCTGCTCCACCGCGCGCGGTGGAGGCCGTTCTCCCTGGGCCGGAAGGCCGCCGATGCGTCGCCGTCGACGCCCGTGGAGAGCGTGAACCGCGCGACCTCCTCGGACACCCACTCGGCGCGAACGCAGCGCCAGGGATGGCGGTCGGAGGGCGGCGGGAACACCTCGGAGGTCCGCCGCAGGGTCTCGATCTCGTCCGCCGGAACGCTGCGGCCGCGCGGATCGATCCACAGCTCTTGCCAGCGCTCGCGCGTGACGACCAGGATTCCGGAGGCATCCACCGGCAGGTCGTTGGCGTCGCGCGCCGCGACCAGCAGCTCGACGTCGCGCCCGGGGGCGTGGATGCGGTGCTGCGTGCGCACGTCGACGGCGTACTCGCGCGCGCCGACGCGAACGCGGCCGGTTCCCGCGACCTCGCGCCGGGAGGCGTCGGTCGCGCGCGCCTCGATCGTGTACTCCAGGTCCTGGCCGGTTCCCGCCGGCGTGTCGAACGCGACCTCGGCGTGTCCGCGCGCGTCGGTCCGCACGCGCTCGCGCGCGACGATCGTCCCGTCGCGGCCCCAGGGCAGGGCCGGTTCCGCCGTTTCGCACCAGTGCTCGGCCCAGGGCCGCGGCCACCGGCGCCAGAACGGCTGCTGCGTGACGACGACCTCGACCTCGGCGCCAGCCACGGCGCCGCCCGCGTAGAACGACACGTCGACGGCGGCCGTCACGCGGTCGCCCAGCACGAAGCGCTGCGGCGCGCCGTCGTCCCGCGCCGCGCTGACGCGCACCTCGAACTCCGGCAGGCGGTACTCCTCCGCGCGGAACAGGAACGCGCGTCCGGCGTGCAGGCTGCCTCCGCCGACCTCCAGGCGAGCCTCGATCGTGTACTCGCCCAGCGCGGGCGCCTGACCCAGGTCGAATGCGCCGAACGCCGAACCGAACGCGTTCAAGGCGGCGCGCCCTTCCTTCCAGGTCGCGCCGCGCGGGTCGTACACGGTGTAGACGAGCACGGCGTCCTCGGCCGTTCGCCACGCGCCGCCGGTGCCCACGCGCCCCAGCGCCTTCCAGTTCACGGTCTGGCCCGGCCGGTACGCGGGCCGATCCGTGAACGCCAGGACGCGCGCTCGCGCGGCGTGATCGGGGTCGTGCCAGCGTCCGCTGGTGGCTACGCTGACGCGCTCGCCGGCGCGCACGGTCGCGAACAGGCGCTTGCTCCCGGCCCGGTGCGCGAAGCGCGCGCGGGCCAGGCCGTCGGCGCCGGTGCGCAGGACCCGGACGGCGCTGGCCCACGCGCCGTTCGCGTGGTTGTGCTCCCACACGCGCACCTCGGCGTCGGGCACAGGCCGGCTCGTCAGGACGTCGTAGCACCAGACCAGCACGTCCTCGCCTGCGGACTTCAGCACCATCGCGGTCGAGCCGACCAGGACCAGCGCGCGCGCGACACGTCCGCCGGAACGGGCGCTCAACAGGTACGCGCCCGGCGCGAGCTCACCCGCGAGGCCGAGTTGGGCGCTGCCGCCGACGTACGCGCGCGTCGCAGGCGGCGCGTGCGTCCAGCGTCGCAACGGCGCGTGACGCTCGAGGTCGACGTTCGCGAGCCACTGGTGGATCGTGCCGTCGCCGGCCGCCTCGTCCGTCCGCGCCAGGTCGAGCGCGCGCAGCTCGAGGTCGATGGTGCCGACGTTGCGCCAGGAGAGCGCGTACGCGATCGGCGAGCCGGGCAGGAACGCGCCCTCGACGCCGATCTCCAGTTCGACCGCCTGGATGCGGCGGATCCCCTGCTCCGCCTCGCGGAACCACGCGCTCTCGCCGCGCCGATACTCGCTCACGATCCGCCGGTACAGCTCCAGTGCGGCGGCGGGTTCGGGCTCCAGGATCCAGGCGCCGTTCTCGTCCACGCGCGGTTCGCCGCGGTGCTCCAGGCGTTGCGCGAGCAGGTACAGCGCCTCGTCGCGCCCGGGCGTCGTGCGCTCCAGGGCGGCGACCTCGCGCAGCAGAACGATCGACTCGCGCTGTGCCTCCTCGCCGCCCTCGCGCGCCAGCCGCCGCGCGAGGATCGAGGTCGTGCGCGCCCGATCGGAGGCGTCCACCGCGATGCTGCGCGCGTTGCGCGCCAGATCGAGCGGGATCTGGCCGTGCCACCACGAGTTGTGCACGACCTGTCCGTCGGGCTCGAACATCCGCAGGACGATCGCGAGGTAGCGCCCGCGCGCGGCCTCGACGTCGCGCGCCGCGGCCCACCACCCCAGCGCCGCCTGGTAGTGCGGCAGCGCGCTGCCCAGGCTGCGGTTCGACGCGCGGCGCCAGTGCCAATCGCCCAGCGACTCCTGGGCGTCCGCCCACACCGCGTCGCGTTCCTGCGCGTGCGCATCGGCCGCGACCAGCGCTTCCAGCGCCTGCCGCGCAGCCTGCAGTTCGCCGTCGTCGGCGCGGTTGCTCCCCGCCGCGGCGCGCCAGCGCGCGTCGGCGCGGCAGAAGGCGGCCCAGCGCCGTTCCGTCGCGGGGAGCGCCGCGACGTCGACCCGTTCGAACAGGTCGCGCACCTCGGCCCAGCGGCCCTCGGCCGAGAGCGACGCCGCGAGGCGCCGCAGGTCGGACGCCGCCGGCGCCGACTCCTGGCCGGGCGCGGACCAGCCCAGCGCGAAAACGGTTCCCGCGGCCAACACCACGCCCGCCACGATCCTGCGCATCATGAGTTCACCTCGTTCGTGCCTGCTGCCGCCGGAACGCCGCCGGAAGCCGCGACCTTGGCCTCATCCCGTGCGCTCCTCGATCCGCCGCGCGAGGTCGCGGATCGTGGCCGGTCCGAACCCGGCGTAGTGGTTGTTGGCGAACGCGTAGGTCTCGCGAACGCGCGGGATGAGGCCCGCCAGGAGCTCCGCCCAGCGCTCGAGACGCGGACCCTGGTCGAGCACGATGCGGTCGAAGGTCTTCGTCCGCTCGTCGACGGCCTTGCGGTCCCCGATCAGACGCGCGTACACGAAGTCCGCGGTGACGAGATCGAGCTTCTCGGCGAGGTCGGCCGGATGCGGCATGTACAACAGGTCCACCAGCACGAGCGCGACGCCGCGCGCCCGCAGCAGCGCCAGGAGCTCAGGCCCGATCCAGGCCTTGTTGCGCACCTCGACGCCGTAGCGGAACCCGTCCGGCAGGCCGTCGAGGAAGGGCTCCAGGCGTTCGAGGAACGCGCCGAGGCTGGCGAACGCCGTGCGGTTGAAGTACGGGAACTGCAGCACGAGCGGGCCCGCGCGGTCGCCCAGCTCCCCCATGACCGTCAGGAACCGCTCGAGATCCGCCGCCGTGTGCTCGCGCACGAGGACCCTGTCGCCGTCCGGCCGGGGACCCTCCCCGGCGTGCACGATCGAGCGCGGGAACTTCGCGGCGAGGACGAAGCCCTCGGGCGTCTTCGCGCGCCAGCCGCGCACCATCGCGGCGCTGGGCACGCGGTAGTAGGTGTTGTCGGCCTCCACGGCCGCGAACTCCGCGGCGTAGACGCCCAGCATGTCCGCCGGCCTGGTGCCGGGCGGGTAGAACGGTCCGACCCAGCTCGACTCGGACCAGCTCGAGGTTCCGTACAGGAAACGACCGTTCATGCGGAGCTCCCGCGCGCGGCGCGCCCGGGGCCCGAGGATCGTCCCCGCGAGGCCCTGCGTCCAGCGTCGCGAACCGAACCGCGGCGCCGGGCGCTTCGCGGCGCAGCTCGCGGTCGCTATGTTCACGCGACTTCCCTCCAGCCCCTCGCGCTCCCCGCCGCCATGCATCCTCGCGCCGCGCCCGCACGCACGCCCGACTCCCCCGCACGCCTACCCCGCCGCACGGCCGCGCAGCGGCACGGGAGCGCCGCGCGATGAAGTGCCTCGTCACCGGAGCCAACGGCTTCCTCGGCGGCTACCTGGTCGCCGAGCTCCTGCGCGCCGGCTGGGACGTCGTGGGGCTCGACGATTTCTCGAAGTACGGCCGCGTGAACCGCTCCTACGACCAGGACCCGCGCTACCAGCTCGTGAAGGGCGACGCGCGCAACGGGGAACTCTTGCGCGCGCTGCTGGCGGACTGCGACCACTTCGTGATGATGGCGGCGGTCGTCGGCGGCATCGGCTACGCGAACCAGCGGCCCTACGCGATGCTGGCCGACAACGATAGGATCACCGCCGCCGGCGTGGAGGCGGCCCTGCACGCGCGCGCCGAGCACAAACTGCAGAAGGTCACGCTGATCTCCTCGCCGCGCGTGTTCGAGGCCGCCCAGCGCTTCCCCACGTCGGAGGGGTCGGAGTGGAACTCACCGCCGCCGCGCTCGCCCCACGGTTTCCAGAAGCTGGCCGCCGAACGCCACGTGCGCGCCGCCCAGTCCCAGCACGGCCTGCCGTTCACGATCGTGCGGCCCTGCGACGGCGTCGGCATCGGCGAGGGTCGCGCGCTCGAGGCCGCGGAGGTCAGCTCCGGCGCCCTGCGCTTCGCGCCCAGCCACGTCGTGCCCGACCTCGCGCGCAAAGTGCTCCTGGGGCAGGATCCGCTGCGCATCCTGGGCGAGGGCAACCAGACGCGCCACTTCACCTGGGCCGGCGACCTCGCGCGCGGGATCCGCGCGGCGCTCGAGCACCCGGCCGCGCGCAACCAGGACTTCAACCTGGCGCACGCCGCCGGCACGACCGTCCTCGAACTGGGCCAGCGCATCTGGCGCCGCGTCCACGGCGACGGCCGTCCGTTCCGCTACGTCTCCGAGCCGGCCTGCGAGTACGACGTGGTGATGCGGCGTCCCGACGTCACCAAGGCCCGGCGCGTGCTGGGCTTCGAGGCGCGCACGACGCTCGATCCCATGCTCGAGGAAGTGCTGCCCTGGATCTCGGCGCAGCTCGACCGCGGGGCACTGTGAGTCCCGGGGCGCCCGGCCCCGTCCTCAGTCGGTGAGCGCGGGCAGCTCGGGGATCCAGACCACCATGTCCCCGGCCTCGCGGTTGTCCCACAGGTAGTAGGGCAAGGCCGTCATGGTCGCGACCTTGGTCTTCAGCGTGCCGTCGTCGGCGCGCTCGACGCGCCGGGCGCGCGCCTTGATCATGCGCGTGCGGCCCAGCACGCGGCCGTCGTCCTCGACCTTCAGCTCCGCGTCCGGCGGCAGCACCAGCGCGCGCGCGTGGCCGGCGTTGTCGACGCCTTCCAGGCAGTAGACCAGCGGCCCGCGCATCAGCGCGACGCGGTCCTGGTTCGCGGTCACGCGCGGGTCGGCCTTGACGCGCCGCACGGGCGCCAGGAAGTGGATCATGAACCCGTCGGTGGGCTCGTACTTGCGCTCGAACGCGGCCCACCCCGCCGACTGCTCGTGGTCGTGCAGCTCGTGCTCGGGCTCCTTCATGTCGTGCTTGACCATCGCCGCGTCGCACCAGGTCGGCTTGCGCAGCTTGACGTTCCAGGTCGCTTCGCGGTCGGCCGCCACCGTCGACGACACGCGCCCGGAGTTGGGGAAGTCCGACTCGAAGCGGATCTGGACCTTGGCGCCGGCCAGCTCGAGGTCGAGCTCGGCGCCGGCAAGCTGCAACTGGTAGAGCGTGTTGCCGTTCTGCGCGAAGATCATGCCCGGGAGCTGCGGCCAGAAGCGCGCCACGTTCGTCGGGCAGCAGGCCGTCTCGAACCAGGGCTGGCGGTGGTGCTCGCCGCGGCTGGCCAGGGGCTGCGCGTAGAAGAACCGGTCGCCCTCGACGTTGGTCGCGGCCGCGAGCTGGTTGTACAGCACGCGCTCGACCGCGTCGGCGTACTTGGACTCGCCCGTCAGGATCAGCATGCGCTGGCTCCACATGGCCAGCGCGATGCCCGCGCAAGTCTCGCAGTAGGCCGTGTCGTTGGGCAGGTCGAAGGCCTGCGTGATGCCCTCGTTCCGGGCCGACGAACCGATGCCGCCGGTGATGTACGTCTTCGTCGTCCAGGCGTCGTCCCACAGCCGTTGCAGCGGCTCGATCCAGGTGCGGTCCCCGGACAGCATCGCCACCTCCGCCGCGCCCGCGTACAGGTAGCCGGCGCGCACCGCGTGGCCCACGAACGCGGTCTGCTCGCGGATGGGCTGGTGGTCCTGCGAGTACTCGGTGCCGCGGTTCGTGCGTGCCGGGTTCCCGCGCTGGTCGAGGAAGAACTGCGCCAGCTTGAGCCAGCGCTCCTCGCCGGTGTGCTCGTGGAGCTTCGCCAGCGCCAGCTCGATCTCGGGGTGCCCGGCCACGTCCACGCGCTTCCCGGGCCCGAACTCCTGGTCGATCAGGGCGGCGAACTTCTTGCCCGCGTCGAGCAGCTTCGTCTTGCCCGTGCCGCGCGCGTAGGCGATGCCGGCCTCGATCAGGTGGCCCGCGCAGTACAGCTCGTGGCCGTTCCTGAGGTCCGACCAGCGCTTGTCGGGCGCGTTCACCTGCACCCACGTGTTCAGGTAGCCGTCGTCGGCCTGCGCGGCCGCGATCGCCTCGATGATCGCGTCGGCGCGCGCCTCGAGCGCGGCGTCCTTGACCTTCAGCAGCGTCCAGCCGATGCCCTCGAGCACCTTGTAGACGTCCGAATCGTCGTAGACGCGGCCCTTGTGCTCGCCCTTCTTCGCCGCGGCGGCAGCGAAGTGCGCCAGGCGCCCGGTCTTCTCGCACTGCTCCAGGCAGGCGGGAATCGTGACCGTCCGGTTCTTCTCCATCCGGTCGACGAAGAACTTGTGATGGAGCCGCACGCGCTCGGCGGGGATCGGCTCGAGGGCGCGCTCGGCGAGGCCGGTCGGGACGGACAGGAGGAGCAGGGCTGCGATCATCGTTCCGTTCGGTGGGGTCGTACGCGGCCGGACGGCACGCGTTGGTGGAAGCCGGCGGCGCGTTCGCGCCGCGTCGCGGGCGGAAGATCCTACCCCAGCGCGCGCCGGATGCGGAATCGCGGCCGGCCCGCGCACGGCGCCGGCGCTCGCCCGCGCACAGTAGACTGCGCGGCGATGAGCCGCTCCGCGCCGGCCCCCGCGGCCACAGGGTCCGCGTCCCGCGCCGCGCCGCGCCGGGCCGAGCTCCTGGCGCTGGCGCTGATCCTCGTGGCCGGCTTCTTCGTCCGCGCGCTGTACTTCCTGGAGGCCCGCGGCGAGCCGGCCTACGCGCACCCCGCCATCGACGCGGGCTACGACGACGACCTCGCGCGCCGCATCGCGGTTCCCGGCTGGGCGGGAAAGCCGCACCTGCCCGATCCCGAGTTCGATGCGCGCCCGTACCTGCGCCCGCCAGGCATGTCCTGGTTCATGGCCGCGACCTACGCCGTCGGCGGCGGCGCCTACGAAGCGCCGCGCCTCGTCCAGTCGCTGCTGGGAACCCTGGGCATCCTGATCGCGTGGTGGCTCGGCCGCCGCACGTTCGGACCGCCCGCGGGCCTGACGTTCGCGGCGTTGACCGCCGCGCACGGAACGCTCGTGTACTGGGAGCAGGAACTGCAGGAGCCCGCCCTCCTGTGCTTCCTGCTGCCGGCCGCCGCGCTCCTCCTGGTGCTGTGGAGCGAGCGGCCGGCGCGGCTGTGGCGCGCCGCGGGCGCGGGAGCGTTGCTGGGGCTGGCCGCGCTCGTGCGGCCGAACACGCTGCTGCTGGCCGCCGCGGCGGTCGCGTGGATGGCGTGGATCGCGCGCGGCGTGCCGGCGTGGCGCCCGGCCGTCGCGCTGCTCGCCGCCGCCGCGGTGGTGATCGCGCCCGTCACGCTGCGCAACGCGCTGGTGTCGGGCGAGTTCGTGCCGATCACGACCAACCTGGGGGTCAACCTCTACATCGGCAACCACGCCGGGGCCACCGGCTTCGTGAGCCAGGACCTGCCGGGACACGGCACGTTCCGCACGTGCTACGACTACCCCGCGGTCGCGCGCAGCGTCGAGCGCGAGGTCGGACGGCCGCTCACCGACTCCGAGGTGTCGGGCTACTTCACGCGCCGCGCCCTGGAGTTCGTGCGTTCCGAGCCCGCCGCGTTCCTGGGGTTGCTGGCCAAGAAGGCGCTCCTGTTCTGGGGGCCGGACGAGATCCCGCACAACAAGATCGAGGTGCTCGACTGGGAGAACTCGGCCGTGCTGCGGCGGCTCCCGACGGCGTTTCCCCCGCTGCTGTCCGCCGCCGTCCTGGGTTTCGTGCTGGCCTGGGGCTCCGCGCGCCGCGGCGCCGACCGCGCTCGCCTCGCGGTCACGGTGCTCGCGGCCGCGTTCGTGCTGGCCTGGTTCCTCTCCGTGCTGCCGTTCTTCGCGGCCGCGCGCTACCGCGCGCCGATCCTGCCGTTCCTGATGTTCTTCTCGGCCGTCGCGGTCGGCGAGGTCGCGGCGTTCGTCCGCGCGCGCCGCGTGGTCCCGGCGGGGATCTCTGCGGCCGCGTTCGCGGCACTCCTCGCGCTCTCCAGCCGGAGCCTGTTCCACCTGCCGCCCGACGCGGCGAAGTGGCACGTCGACCGCGGCCTGGCGCTCAACCTCGACGGGCTGCACGAGGCGGCGCTGGCGGAGTTCCGGCTCGCGCTCGCCCGGAAACCCGATCTGGCCGAGGCGCACTACAGCACGGCGCTGACCTTGGGAGCGCTGGGGCGCGTGGACGAGGCGATCGGGCACTACGAGCGCGCGATCGCGCTGGCGCCCGGCCACGCCGGCGCCTTGAGCAACCTGGGCAGCCTGCGCGCGCAGCGCGGCCGCACGGCCGAGGCCGTCGCGCTGTTCGAGCGCGCCGCGCACGCCGCGCCCGAGAACGCCTCGATCCAGGAGAACCTCGCGCTCGCCCTGGAGCTGACCGGCCGCGCGGACGAGGCCATCGCCGCGTACCGTGCGGCGCTGCGGCTCGCGCCGGGCCGGGCGCTCTCGCAAGCACGGCTCGCGGCGCTGCTCGCCGCGCGCGGCGCGGCAACGCCGCGACCGGACGAGCCGCGCTGACGCGCGGCCTCAGTCGCCCAGCGCCGCGCGCCGCAGGCGCACCAGGTTCGTCACGATGCGCAGCACCGAGAGGTCCTGCACGTGCTGCGAGGCCTTCAGCGAGTTGTCCCACCACGGCTCCCCGCGCGTCGCGCGCAGGCTCTCCAGCGGGTACGCCATGTGGTCCACCGCGAAGGCCTGCCGGTCGATGCGCGTCTTGAGTCCCTCGGCGAGTTCGAGGCCCTGAGCGTCGAAGTGGTTGGCCGAGTCCAGCACGCTGCCGTGGCCCAGCGGGAACCACGCGGCGAGCGTGCCGGCGCCGAAGCGCTCGGCGCAGACCGGGCTGTCGATCAGCACCTCGGCGCGTTCGGGATCCAGCACCTCGATCAGGTGCGCGCCCTGCAGCATGTAGAGCGGCGCCGTGCGCGGCGGGAAGACGCCCTCCAGCAGCGGGTTGTCGGCCGCGCAGGTCTCGGCCTCGACCTGGCCGAGCACCTCCCCGGACGTGGTCTTCTTCGCCAGCACGCCCGGGACGGCGCGTTCGATCGTCTCGGAGAGCGCCCAGCACGAACCGAAGAGGCTGCCGCCGGCCAGCACGAACCAGCGCAGGCGCGTCACGTCGTCGGCCTCGATCTCGCCCGTGCAGTTGGACACGAACACGCCGTCCGGCGTCAGCCCGGCCGCGCCGACCTTGCCCGCGCCGACGAGGCGGTGCGGGATCTCCTGGCGCCGCAGCGCCACCTCGACGTGGTCGCCGCGGCTGGAGAGCACGACGAGGTCGAGGTCGCGGAACACCTCGGGCGCCACGGTGCCCGAGCGTCCGAAGCGCTTCTCCAGTTCCGTCTTCGTCTCCGGATCCACGAGGCGCAGCCCCTCGCCGCTCTGCGCCCACCACGCGCGCCACGCCGCGGCGTCGGGAGGCAGGTCCTCGCGAGCCGTGGCGCGCAGGAACGCGTGCGCGGACTTCTGCACGCACGGATCGGCGTCCGCGAGCGCGTCGATGAGGTGCGGAAAGGCCTGCCGCTGGTACGTGCGCGCGAGGCCGACGACGGCCGCGGCGCGTCGCTGCCACTCCTTCGAGTTCGCGAGCAGCCCGGCCAGCGGCGCGACCGCGCGTTCGTTGCGCGTGCGGCCCAGCGAGATCGCGGCGCACACGGCGACCCCCCAATCGGGGTCGTGCAGCGCCGCGGCGAGCGGCTCGACGGCTTCGACGAGGCCCTTGCGCGCCAGCAGCACGGCCGCGTCCTGCCGGACGAGCGGGTCCGCATCCTTGGCGAGACGCCCGAGCACGAGCGCGAGGCCCTCGCCGTCGTGGACCGGCGCTACGGCCGCGAACGCGCGCAGCGCCGTCGAGCGCACGCGCGCGCTGGCGTCGCCCTCGGCGGCGGATCGCGCGCGCGCCGCGCCGGCCTCGCCCAGCCGGCGCAGCGCGTGGACCGCCGCCGCGCGCACGCCGGCGTCGGCCTGGGACAAAGCGGGGGCCAGCGCCGTCAGCGCGTCGGCGGACGGCAGCCCCGCCCCGACCAGCGCTTCCGCAACGCGCACGGCGCGGGCCGCCACGCGCGGCGACTTGCCCGCGAGCAGCGGCGCGAGGTGCGCGAACGCGCCTGCGCGCTCGGTCTCGAGCGCCAGCACCGCGGCCGCGGCCGCCTCGGCGCGGCGCTCGACGACGTCGAAGAGGTCGGCGCGCGCCAGCAGCCCGAGCAGCGGCGCGCGGTCCGCCGCGCGCGGCCCGCGCCGCACCTCGTCGAGGGCCGAGCAGGGGACCAGCGCGCCGTCGACGTCGAACAGCTTCCCGAGCAGCGCCGCGCGGTCGTCGGCCTGCGCCAGCACGGCGCAGCGCGCCGCGGCCGCGCGCAAGTCGGCGTCCTTGCCGCGCTCGGCGTGCTTCAGGAACGTCTTGGGTTCCACCGTCCCGCGCCCGGCGCGCAGGATCGGCACGAGGGCCTCGCAGGCGCGCGCGCCGGCGGGACCGTTGAGCTTCTTCGCGAGGGCGCGCGAGGCCGCGGCGGGATCGCGCGCGAGGGCCAGCGACGCCGCGAGCCGCAGGCGCGCGGGCGCCGCCCCCAGCGCCAGGTCGACGAGGTCGTCGATCGCCTTCTCGCCGCCGCGCTCGGCCAGCGCGTCGCCGGCCGTCTCCGCGATCGCCCAGTCGTCGTCCTCGAGCGCCTTGCCCAGGTACTGCTCGCGCTTGGGATCGTCGCCGTTGGCGATGCGCAGCACGACGCGCGCGCGCTCCTCGGGATCCTTCGACTTCAGCTCCTTGGCGGGGTCCTGCGCGGCGACGGGCAGGCACAGCAGCAGCGTGGCGAGAAGTGCGCTCATCGCGAGCTGTAGCGGTCGTCGAACCACGGCTCCGCGCTGTTCGAGTAGCCGCGCACCTCCCAGAATCCGGGCTGGTCCGCCTCCAGGAACTCGATCTTGCGGATCCACTTGGCGCCCTTCCACGCGTACAGGCGAGGCGTGACCATGCGGCACGGTCCGCCGTGCTCGACCGGCAGCGGCGCGCCTTCCCAGCGGTGCACGAGCAGCACGTCCGGGTCCAGGGCGCGCGCGAGCGGCAGATTCGTGGTGTACGGGATGTCGGTGCCGGGCATGCGGTCGTAGCCGGTGCACAGCACGAAGCGCACCTCGGGGCGCGGCACCGCCAGTTCGGCCAGCGTCGCGAAGCGCACGCCGTTCCAGCGGTTGTCGAGGCGGCTCCAGGTCGTCACACAGTGGAAATCGCTCTGCTCCTCCACCTGCGGCAGCGCCTGGAACGCGGCCCAGTCCAGCGTGACCGGGTTCTCGCACGCACCGCCGATCTCGAGGCGCCAGTCGGCGAGAGCGACGTGCGGCACGTCGCCCAGGTCCAGCACGGGCCAGTTCTTCACCGCGCGCTGCCCCACCGGCACCTGCGGCATGCCGTGCCGGTTCGCGGGACCGCTCCCGCGCGGCGCCTGACCCGCGAAGCGCACGTCGACCGTCTCGGGCGCGAGGCGCTTCATGCGCTCGATGTAGGCGCTGCGGCGCGCCACCAGGTCCTCGGGTCGGGCGGTCATCGCGCGCATCCTACCGCCCGCCGCGCCGTCACGGCAGCGCGAGCTCGAGCATCCGCGCGTAGAGCAGGAACAGGACGCACAGGAGCGCGACGTGCATCAGGAGCGCGGGGAACGCGAGCGGCAGCCCGCGCGCCGCCTGGTGCGCGGTCTCGACGCCGCGCGACGTGATCTTGCGCAGCACCACGATCAGGCCGCCGAACAGGCCCACGGTCGTGATCATCGCCAGCGTCACCTTGCCCCAGTTCGGCAGGTCGAAGGCCAGGATCCGGTGCCAGATCCAATCCTTGAACACGCCCAGGAAGAGCAGCGTCTCGGCCACGATCAGCGAGCGGTGCAGCGCGCGCCGCAGGCTGCGCCTGCGCCCCGGACCGCTGCTCTTGCGCGGGCTCATCGCGGATCGATCCGGAAGCACTCGACCGGCGGACCCCACAAGCGCGAGCGCACGACGCGCTCGAACGCGTGCCAGCCCAGTTCGTACCCCGATCCGTGCAGGTCCTCCAGCGCGGGGTCGAAGGGCAGGAAGGACGCGGCGGGCGGGCCGGCGATCTCGTTGAGCGCGTCGCGTGTCTCGTCGCGTCCGCGGCCGCGCGCGGTCTGGATCGTGGCGACGCCCAGCGTGCATCCGCCCGCGCGCACGACCTCCAGCACCTCATCGCGGTCGATGCGCTTGTCGGCGAGCGCGCCGTGGCTGTAGACGGGCACGATGCGCCAGCGCGCGGGACCGCCCGACTCGGGGAGATCGAGCTGGTACTGCTCCCACGGACCGCGCGCCCACGTCGGCAGCGCCTCGACCGAGGCGTGCGTCTGGACCACCGGCAGCGGCAGCAGGAAGTTCAGCGCGACGACGTCGCGCGCGCGGTCGCCCGCGGCTTCCAGCCAGCGAGCGGCCAGTTCCTGCGTGTCGGCGCGCGCACGCAGCGCGACCAGCCAGGCGCTCGCGAACGCGGGCACGGAGAGCACCGCGAGGCTGGCGAGCGCGAAGGCGCGCGCGCGGCGGTGCGCGGGCGCGAGCCAGGCGACCGCCGCGTGGACGCCGCCCGCCGCCAGCACCGCCGCGGGCGGGACGAGCGGGTTCGTGAAGCGCGGCCAGACGACCTGCATCACGCTCCAGAACGCGATGAACCCGATCGGGAACAGCGCGGCGACGAGGAGCGGGCGCCGCGGCGGCGCGCCGCGTCCGCGCGCGAGCGCCACGAGCAGGGCCGCGATCCCGGCGCCCGCGCAGCCGACCAGCACCGGATCGAAGCTCCACAGGCCGCGCACGATCTGCGGCAGGCCCTGCAGGCTGATCTGCTCCCACGTCAGCGTCTGGCCGCCGATGTCGAGCGTGTCCGACTGCGTCTGGGACACCACGCCGCGCTCGAACAGGAACGGGTAGAACACGAGCAGCGTGGCCGCGATCGCCGCCCCTGGCACGACGAGTTGCACCCAGCGCCGCCCCGGCGCGAACCACCACGCGAGGAGCAGCCCCGGCAGCACGAACACGCCGTTGTGCAGGCACGCCAGCGCCGCGGACGCTCCCAGCGACGCGCTCGCGAGGCTCTCCCAGCCGCCCCGGCGCAGGTGGCGGAGCGCGAGGACCACCGCGACCGCGCTGAGCGCGGCGCTGGCTGCGTGCGGCCGCGCCTGCTGCGCATAGGACGCGGCCATCAGGCTGGTCGCTGCGAACGCGGTCGCGAGGCAGGCGGGAGCGCGCGGCAGGAACGACCGCGCCATCCGGTACGTCGCCAGGACCGCCAGCAGCGACAGTGCGGCGATCAGGATGCGTCCGCGCAGGTACGGCTCCGCGACGGCCGCGAGGTGCGCGTCGAGGGGTGCATCGGGCGCGAGCAGTTCGCGGTAGGAGTGGCCCGGCAGCGCTGCGAGGAGATACGCCAGGAGGTACGGGTAGAACGGCGCGAGGTACACCGTGTCCGAGGGCGGCGCGCCCTCCGGCCGGTCGAGCCAGGCCGCCTGCCAGACGACGACCGCGTCGGGCTCGGGCTGGTGCGGGAGCAGGAACCCTATCCCGGTGAAGCGCAGCGCCACCGTCAGGAGGAGCAGACCGGCCACGATCCACGATGCGTGCCGGCGACTGAGTCCGTCCCCCGGTGCTGCGCGCGCATCCATCGTGCGCCGGAGGGTAGGGTCGGCGCACGGCCGCGGCCAGCCCGGCTTGACCGGCAAGCGCGCGCCGTGCAAGGTTGCGCGCGGTTCCAGCGCATGAGTCCCTCGAAGCGGGTGGTCGCTCCGGAGAAGAAGGCGCGCCCGCAGCTCCTGACCTGCGGGTGCGCGCTGTTCCTCTCCCTCGTGGCCGTGGTGATGGTCGTCGAGGCCCTGTCGCGCATCGCCGACCGCGTCGTGGCCGAGCGCGCGAACGACCCGACCTACAAACCCGCCGACGCGCCGCGCGACGTGTGGGAGAAGCTGTGCAGCGACACCCTGGTGTACGGCAGTCCCAAGCGCGCGGTGGAGCAGCTCCACGGCGCGCGCTCGCGGCCGCACCCGTACTTCGGCTACGCGCTCAAGCCCTCATGGAAGACGCCGGCCGGGACGGCGCAGCAGGCGTCGCACAACGCGCTGGGCTTCCGCGGCCGCGAGACGACCTGGGAGAAGCCGGACGGCGTCTATCGGATCTGCACCACCGGCGGATCGAGCGTGTACGGCCAGAGCGAGAGCAGCGACGCCGCGGTCTGGTCGCAGCAGCTCGAGGACATGCTCAACGCCGCGCGGCCCGCGCGGCGTTTCGAGGTCGTGAACCTGGGCGTGTCGGGCTGGACCAGCTACGAGATGCTCGCGAACCTGTCGCTGCGCGCGCTCGACCTCTCGCCCGACCTCGTGATCGTGTACGAGGCGATCAACGACATGCGCGCCGCGCTGTGGACGCCGGGCGGGCCCGTGCAGCGCGACAACACGCACTGGCGCGCTCCCTGGCCCGTGGACCGGCCCTCGCGCATCGAGGCGCAACTCGAGAGGAGCCACGCCTACCTCGTGTGGCGGCGGTACTTCACGAACTACGCGCAGGAGCGCGTCGACCTGGGCTTCTACGCCATGGTCGGGTTCGACAAGGTGCTCGCCGATCGCGCGTTCGACCCCTACCAGCACTACCCCGGCCCGGTCTCCGACCTGGGCTTCGAGAGCTACCGCCGGAACCTCGTGCAGATGGTCGCGGTGTGCCGCGCGCGCGGCGCGCGCGTGGCGATCGCGACGCAGGCCCTGCCGCGCTGGCACCTGGACGGATTCAAGTCGCGCAACGAGCAGGTCGACGCGTTCGAGCGGATCCTGAACGTGCAGCGCGAGGTCGCCGGCGAGATGCAGGTGCCGCTGTGCGAGTCCGCGCGCGTGGTCGAGGCCGCCTGCGAGCAGGAGGTGCGCGAGGCGATCGAGAGGGCCGTCGCCGCCGAGCCCGGCCGGCCGCGCGCCGAGATCGAGGCCGAGTGGCGCCGGATCCAGCGCCGCGACCTCCTGTTCTTCAGCGAGGTCCACCCCAACGACCGCGGCTCCGCGCTGATCGCGCGCACGATCGCGGACTGGCTGTTGTCGGGCGACCTGCTGCCGCGTTGACCGCGCTCAGGGACCGTCGTCCCCGGCCGAGGGGATGCGCGGCAGCGCGAGCCACGTCTCCAGGCGCGTGCGTTCGTCGGCCTGGAACCACGGCGCGGGCGCGCGGCCGAGCACGTCCGTCGTCTCGCGCGGGTCCGCGGAGAGATCGCTCTGCACGCGCCGCTCGGCGCCCGTCGCCCGGTCCACGCTCGCACGCAGCTTGGCGGCGCCGTCGGTGACCGCCACGCGCAGTTCGTCCGGCCGCTCGCAGCCGACGGCGAATGCGGTGCGGTCCGGCGTCGTGCGTCGCAGCAAGTGGGGCCACAGGTCGCGGCCGTCGACGCGCTCCCGCGCATCCAGCGCCACGCCCGCCGCCGCAGCCAGCGTCGGCGCGACGTCGAGGTGCGTCGCGAACGGGGCGAACCGTCCGGGCGCGAGCACGCCCGGCCAGCGCACCAGCGCGGGCGCTCGGATCCCGCCTTCGAGCGTCTCGTACTTGCCGCCCGCGAACGGCGCGTTGCGGGCGCCGTAGCGCAGGTCGCCGCCGTTGTCGCTGACGAACACGACCAGCGTGCGCTCCGCGATGCCCGCGTCGTCGAGCGCGGACACCACGCGTCCCACCGCGCGATCGAGGGACTCCACCATCCACAGGTACGCACTCCGCGCGTCCGCGCCGTTCGCCGCGGCCTCGGCCTCGCGCCCCGGCGGCACGTGCAGCGGCGTGTGCGGCGCGGTGAACGCCAGCCACAGGAACAGCGGGCGCGCGCCCTCGTGTTCCCGGATCGTGCGCACGGCTTCGTCGGCCAGGAGATCGGTGGCGTAGCCCGGCTCCTCCAGGTCGCGGCCGTCGCGCTGCCAATCCAGGCGCGCGTGGCGCCGGTGCGTCGTGTAGTCGATCCAGCCGCCGAGCGGTCCGTAGGCGCGCTCGAACCCGCGCGCGAGCGGCCTGCTGGCGGCGTCCGCGTGTCCCAGGTGCCACTTGCCGACCAGCGCGGTCGCGTAGCCCGCAGCGCGGAAGTCCTCGGCGATCGTGCGCTCCTGTGCCGGCAGCGCCGCCGAGTCGTCGGCGCGCAGGTTGCGCCACAAGCCCATGCGCAGCGGGTTGCGGCCGGTCATCAGGCCCGCGCGCGCAGGCGTGCACAACGGCGCGGTCGCATAGCGCTCCAGGATCACGCCCTGCGCCGCGAGCCCGTCCAGGTTGGGCGTGCGCACCGCCGGATCGCCGCCGGACTGCCAGCCGACGTCGGCGAAGCCCAGGTCGTCGGCCACGATCACGACCACGTTGGGCCGCGGCGGCGGCGCCGGCGCGCAGGCGACGGTCGACACGAACACGAGGAAGAGGCCGGTGACGGGCCGGGGCATGCCGCAGAAGGTACCAGCCGACGCCGCGGCCTCGTCGCCGCGCGTGCGCGCGCGCTCGGCCGCCCGCGCGGGACGCGCACGCCCCCGCGCTTGCAACGCGCGCCGGAAGCGGGCACGTTTCTCGCCTGCACCGCGCACCTGGCCATGCTCCGACTCCTCGCCGCCTGCCTCCTCGCCCTCCACCTCGCCGCACTCGGCGGCTGCCGGCGCGACCCGCCGCCGCCCGCGGCCGCCGAGGGCCTCGTGATCGTCGGCACGACCGGCGACCGCCCGTACTTCCACGACTTCGGCGACCGCCTTTGGGGCGAGAGGATCGAGCACACCTACCGCATCGAGAACCGCGAGGGACGGCCGATCGTGATCCACGACCTCCTGCCCGACTGCAGCTGCACGCAGCCGCGCGTCGCCTACCGGGGCACGGACGGGGAGCGCGTGGCCGGGCCGCGCCGCACGCAGGGCCTGGACTTCGCGATCCCGGCCGGGGCCACGGCGGAGGTCACGGTGGAACTCGACACGACGCGCATCGAGCGCCCGAACCAGCACAAGCTCGCGCAGGTGCGGATCCGCTCGGATTCGGCGCACACGCCGTACCTCACGCTCGAGCTGCACGTGCTCGTGAAGCGCTCGTTCCGCTGCGTTCCGGCCGAGATCGTCCTGTCGGACGTGCCCCAGGCGGCCGGCAAGACCGCGCGCGGCGACATCACGGTCGAGACGCTGCAGGACCGCTCGCGCATCCGCGGCATCGAGCTCGTCGAGGGGCCGTTCCACGCCGCGCTCGAGGAAACGCCCGTGGCGGGCGAGACGCTGTGGATCCTGACCGTCACCGCCGATCCGGGCCTGACGCTGGGCGCGCACACGGGCAAGGTCGTGCTGGGCACGACGAACCCCGACGGCGAGGGCATCGGCCAGCACTTCGACGTCCCCGTGCGCGCGCAGGTCGTCGAGGAGTACGTCATCAACCCGCGGATCCTGCAGATCCAGCGCGGGCCGACGCCGCGCCTGGAGGGCGAGCTGGTGGCGCTGGTGCCGGGAGCGCGCGTGCGCATCGACGCCGCGCGCTTCGAGGGCCTGGGCGCCGAGCACCTGGCGGTCGAGTGGCAGCCCGTCGCGCCCGACGACTCCGGCCGCGCGCAGCGCTGGAAGTTCGTGGTCACGACGACCGCGCCGCTGCCGCCCGAGCTGCTCTACGGGAAGCTCCTGGTCGACCTCGACGATCCCGCGAAGCCGCGCGTGGACGTGCAGTACTCGATCGGCGCGCGCTGAGGGTGCTCAGCGCACCAGGCGCACGAAGCGGCGCTTGCCGGCCTGGATCAGGAGCGGCAGATCACCCTCGCTCACCGGCCGCACGGGATCCTGCGCCACCTCGCCGTTCAGGCGCACGCCGCCCTGGCTGACGAGGCGCCGCGCCTCGGACGTGCTCGCCGCCAGGTTGAGCTCCTTCAGCAGGTTGGCGAGCGGCAGCGGCTGGCCGCTGGCTGCGGCGGGCCAGCCCGCGTCGGGGATGTCGTCGGGCAGCTCCTTGTTGCGCACTTCGCGCACGAAGGCGTCGCAGGCCTGTTCTGCCGCCGCGCGGCCGTGGAAGCGCGCCGTGACCTCGGTCGCGAGCGTCTGCTTGGCCTCGATGAACGGCCCGGCCAGCACGGCGGCGATGCGCGCCGCGTCGAGGTCCGTCAGGAGCTCGAACCAGGTGCGCAACGCGCCGTCGTCGACGCGCATCATCTTGCCGAACATGTCCTTGGGCGGCTCCGTGAGGCCGATGGCGTTGCCGTAGCTCTTGCTCATCTTGCGGCCGTCCGCGCCGTCGATCAGCGGCATCGTGAAGCAGATCTGGCCGGGCTGGTTCTCGCTCACCTGCAGGTCGCGGCCGCGCAGCAGGTTGAAGAGCTGGTCGGTGCCGCCGAGCTCGAGGTCCGACTTCACCATCACGCTGTCCCAGCCCTGCATCAGCGGGTACAGCAGCTCGTGCACTCCGATCGGCTCGTTCTCCTTCATGCGCAGCTCGAACGTGTCGCGCTCCAGCATCCGCGCGACCGTGGCGCGGCCCATCAGGCGCAGCACGTCCTCGAAGCGCATCGTGTCGAACCACTCCGAGTTGCGCCGCACCTCGGTGCGCTCCATGTCGAGCACGCGCGAGGCCTGCTCGACGTAGGTCTCGAGGTTGCGCTCGATCTCGTCGCGCGAGAGCGGCGGCCGCAGCTTGTTGCGCCCCGACGGGTCGCCGACCATCGCGGTCGCGTCCCCCACGATCAGCACGATCCGGTGGCCCAGGTCCTGGATCGCGCGCAGCTTGAAGAGCTGCACCGCGTGCCCCAGGTGCAGGTCGGGGCTGGTCGGATCCATCCCGAACTTCACGCGCAGCGGCGGAGCGCCGGCCGCGCACTTCGCGATGCGCCGCTCGAGGTCGTCGGCCTCGATCAGGTCCACGGTGCCGCGGCGGAACACGGCCATCTGCTCGGCGACGCTCTTCATGCGGGGATCGTACGGTCGGCGCGCCGCGGATCGAGATGCCGCGCACCGGCGCGACCGGTCTCGGGGCCGGGCAGGCGCGGTTCGGAGCGGCCGCGGTCCGCGGCGTTGCGCAGCGCGCGGCGGTCGAGCCACGCCGCCCAGGCGCGCGCGTCCGCGCCGGCCTGGTAGCCGGGCGCGAGCCAGCGCAGCGCGGGCGCCAGCGGTTGCACGAGCGCCTCGGGCAGCGCGGCGGCGGCCAGCGCATCGAGCGCCGCCTCGCGGTCCTCGCGCCGGAGGCGCAGCGCGAGCTCCAGCAACTCCCGGCTGCCCGCGCCGGCGCGCGCGGCGAGGCGCACCAGGTCGCCGGGGTCCGCCGCGCCCAGCGCCAGCAGCCGGCCGTGCAGCAGGACGACCTCGCCCGGCGTGACTGCGACGTGCATGGCCGGCAGCGTCGCGCCGTCCACGCGCACGGTCCCCGAGCGCAGATCGACGTCGGCCGACAGGCGGATCGCCAGAGCGTTGGGAGCGAGGCGCAACGGGACGCGCGCGAGGTCCACCGCGACGCGCCCCTCCGCCGGCACGTCCAGGCGCGCGAGCGCGGGCAGCGCGCTCGAGGCCTCGCCCTGCCCGAGGCCGCCCGACGCGTCGACCGTCGCCGTGCGCAGGCGCACCGTGGCCGGCCCCGGCTCCAGCGTGCGCGCGACGCCGTCCTTCGCGAACGCAGCGAGCCGCAGCACGCAGTGCCCTTCGGCCGGGTCCGCGCCCGGCAGCCAGTGGCACTCCAGGCGCGCCTCCAGGCCGCGCACGGCGGCCCGGCCGTCGAGGATGCGCTCGAAACCGCGAGCGAGGTCGAGCGCGGCGCCAGTGGGGCCGAGCAGCATCAGGCGCTCGTGCACCGCGCGCGCCAGCGCGTCGTCGCGCGCCTCGACCGCGGCCTGCAACGCCTCGAGCGCCGGCACGAACCGCTCCTCGACCGCCGTCCAGTCGGGCGGAGCGTCCGGGAACGCGCGCGGCGCGCCGGGCGCGGCGCAAGCCCCCGCGAGGAGCGGGAGCAGGACGCACACGATTCCGACGCGCCGTCGCATGGCGCCGGGCGCGTTCAGGAGGCGCTCTGCGCGCCCTCCTCGGCATCGGGCACGGACTCCGCGTCGTCGCCGCCCTCGTCGCCGCTCTCGGCGCGCTTCTGCTCCTCGCTCTCGGCCCGGGCGATGATCGCCTGGTTCTCCTCGAAGTCGGCGTGCACGAAGGACAGGCCGATCTTGCGCTCCTCCACGTCGACGCGGATGACGCGCACTTCGACCTTCATGCCGATCTTCAGCACGTCCTCGACGTTGGCGACCTTGCTGTCCGACAGCTCGGAGATGTGCAAGAGGCCCTCGAGGTCGTCCTCGAGCTTCACGAACGCGCCGAAGTTGGTGATCTTCGTGACGTAGCCCGAGAGCAGGTCGCCGACGTGGTAGTTGGCCGGGATCGTCTCGAGCCAGGGGTCGGGGTGCAGTTGCTTGCGGCCCAGGGCGATGCGCTTCTTCTCGCGATCGACCGACAGCACGACGCACTGCAGCTTGTCGCCCTTCTTCACCATCTCGCTGGGGTGCGTGACCTTCTTGGTCCAGCTCATGTCCGAGACGTGCAGCAGGCCGTCGATGCCCTCCTCGATCTCCACGAACGCGCCGTAGGAGGTCAGGTTGCGCACCGTGCCCTCGATGATCGTGCCGATCGGGTAGTGCTGGTCGACCAGGTCCCAGGGGTTCATCTCGGCCTGCTTCATGCCGAGCGAGATCTCCTGCTTCTGGTGGTTGTACTCCAGCACGACGACGTTGACCTTGTCGCCGGCCTTGACCAGCTCGCTGGGGTGGTTGATGCGCTTGGTCCAGGACATCTCGGAGATGTGCACCAGGCCCTCGACGCCGTCCTCCAGCTTCACGAACGCGCCGTAGGACATGATGTTCACGACCTCGCCGACGTGCTTGCTGTCGACGGGGTAGCGCGCCTCGATGCCCTCCCACGGGCTGGCCGTGCGCTGCTTGAGGCCCAGCGCGATGCGCTCGCGGTCCTGGTCGACGCGCAGCACGACCACCTCGATCTCCTGGTCGATCTTGACCATTTCGCTGGGGTGGTTGATGCGCCCCCACGACATGTCCGTGATGTGCAGCAGGCCGTCGATGCCGCCCAGGTCGACGAACACGCCGAAGTCGGCGATGTTCTTGACCACGCCCTTGCGGACCTGGTTCTCCTGGATGTCGTTGAGCAGGAACTCCTTCTGCTTCTGGCGCTCTTCCTCGAGCAGCTTGCGGCGCGAGACGACGATGTTCATGCGCTCCGCGTCGATCTTGATGATGCGCGCGCGCACGGGCTCGCCCAGGAACTCGCCGATGTCGTGCGCGCGGCGCAGGTTGACCTGGCTGGCGGGCAGGAACACGTTGATGCCCTCGACGTCGACGAGCAGGCCGCCCTTGATCTTGCGCTGGCAGATGCCCTGGATCTCGTCGCCTTCCTTGTACTTGGTCGACACGCGCTCCCAGGCGCGCATGCGGTCCGCGCGGCGCTTGGACAGCATCGCGGTGTCGGACTCGTCGAGGCCCTCGTAGAGCACCTCGTAGGTCTCGCCCGCCTTGGGGAGGATCTCGCCGAACTCGGCGATCGGCACCTGGCCCTCGGACTTGCCGCCGACGTCCATCACGACGAGGCCGGTGCGCTCGTCGACCGAGTCCACGGTGGCCTGGACGATGCTGTTGGGCTTGATGTCCTTGATCGAGGTGGCCAGCTGCTCCTCGAACGACGCGGTGGTGATGCCGCCCAGGGCGGAGTTCACGCGCGCTTCCAGGTCAGCGGGGTCGATCTCGAACTGCTTGATGCGGGTCCAGGCGGGAGCCATGAAACGGTGGGGTCTGAAAAAGGGGTTGCGGGATGCCGGGAACGGCCGAAGTGGGCGTCCCGGGCTCGTCGGGAGGCGAGCGGAAGCGCAGGAAGGTACCCGCGCCGGGGGGCGCCGTGCAACGACCGGGCGGCCGTCCCCGCGGGCGCGGCGCCGGGCCCCGACCCGGATAAGCTCCGCGTCGATGGCCTCCAGCGCCTCGCCAGCGGCCGGGAACGGCCCCGTCGTGCTCGTCACGGGCGCGAGCAGCGGCCTGGGTCTCGCGCTCGCGCGCCAGCTCGCGGCGGGCCCGTGGCGCCTCGCTCTCAGCGCGCGCACCGCGTCCCTGCCGCGCCTCGCCGACGCCGGCTTCGTCGCGGGACCGCGCGTGATGCTCGTGCCGCTGGACGTGACCGACGCGGAGCAGCGCCGCGCGGCGGTCGAAGCGGTGACCGCGCGCTGGGGCGGCGTGGACGTGCTGGTGAACAACGCCGGCGTGTCGTTCCGCTCGGTGCTGGAGCACGTGCACGACGCAGAGCGCCTCGCGCAGATGGACGTCAACTTCCTGGCGCCTATGGAGCTCGTGCGCCTCGTGCTGCCCGGCATGCGCGCGCGGCGGCGCGGACGGATCATCAACGTGTCGTCGGTCGGCGGGATGATGGCGATGCCGACGATGGCGGTGTACAGCGCGTCGAAGTTCGCGCTGGAGGGCGCCAGCGAGGCGCTGTGGTACGAGGTGCGCCCCTGGGGCATCCACGTGACGCTCGTGGAACCGGGGTTCATCCATTCCCCGTCGTTCGAGCGCTCGCGCTGGACCCAGGACAGCGCGCGCGCGCTGGACGACCGGGTGGACCCCTACCACGCGCACTACAAGCACATGGCGCCGTTCATCGCGCGCCTGATGGACCTCTCGCGCACGAGCCCCGAGCGCGTCGCGCGGCGGATCGTGCGCGTGATGAGCCAGCGCCGGCCGCCGCTGCGCGTGTCGGGGACGCCGGACGCCTTCCTGTTCTCGCTCGTGCGGCGCCTCTTGCCGCGGCGCCTCTACCACGCGCTCCTGTACAGGAGCCTCCCCCACGTCGGCGAATGGGGGCCGCGCGGCGGCGAGGACGGTCCGCCGTCCGAGCGCACGCGGCGGTAGGTGGAACGGTCCCCCACGAGACGAGGCTGCACGGGACCGGCCACTTGTGCAGCTTCGGATCCTGTCGCGGCCTCGCAGCGCGCCTACCGATCGACGGCGCGGCCGCGCCGGCAACCGTGCGCAGCGCGGCGGTGCACGGCAGGCCCCCGGCAGCGAGATCAGGGCTCGCGGGCGCGACCACACGCGGCCTGCGTGGGTGACCGGGTGGCGGGCGGGGTCGCGGGCGGGGCTGACCTCCAGCCCGGGCTGAATCTCTGCCCAATCAAGTTGGCCCAGCACCCGGGGGCCGCTTCGCACACCCTCGCGTCCTGTCCGTGCTCCGCCGCGTTCCTAGACGGGCTTCTCGAAGATCATCTCGTAGTAGCGCGCCATCCCGTAGGCGCCGACGCCGGGCGCGAACACCTGCACCAGGCGCCAGCCGTCGCGGGCGTGATCGGCGACGATCGAGCGGTACTCCTCGCGCTCGCGGCGCCGGGCGCCCATCCAGCCCTCGCCGATCCGGACGAACTTGTACTCGTAGCGTTGCATCGCCTTCCTCGTCGGGGTCTTGCGCTTGCACGTCGTGCCGCCCGCCGTCCGCGGAGTACGCGGGTCCGGGGCGCCGCATTCACGCGCCCGGCGGCGCGCACAGTTCCGACACGGCCGCGACCAGCCGCTCCTGCGCGTCCGGCAGCGACGAATCGATCGGTGCGCCGAAGCGCACCGTGATCTGGCAGGGCCGCGGGAACACGCGCCCGCGCGGGAAGGCCTCGAACGCGCCGTGGATGCCGACCGGCACGATCGGCACGCGCGCCATGCGCGCGGCGAGCAGCGCGCCGCCCTTGAACTCCTGCAGCTTGCCGTCGCGGGTGCGCGTGCCCTCGGGGAAGATCGCCACGAGGTCGCCGGCCTCCAGGTGGTCGACCATGGCGCGCAATGCCTTGCGGTCGCTCATCCCGCGGCGCACGAGCACCGCGCCGCACTGGCGCATCACGAAACCCAGCCAGCGCTGGTCGGCCAGCGTGTCGCGCGCGACGAAGGCCACGTGCCGCGGGATGCAGCCGCCGTACACCAGGATGTCCAGGTGCGACTGGTGGTTGCTCGCGACGACCGCGCCGCCCGTGCGCGGCAGGTGCTCCAGCCCCTCGACGCGCAGGCGGTGCCACAGCTTGGCGTACACCAGCGTGGAGAGATGACAGATCCAGTAGACCAGCGTGCGCCGCGTCAGCGGCGGCTCGTGCTCGTCCGCGGCGTCGGCCCTCGCCGGGCTCATCGGCCGGAGGCCCGGGCGTCGATGCGGGCCCGCACGCGCTGCAGCATCGCGTCGACGACGCCGGCCGGGTCGAGGCGGTCGGTGTCGATCACGTGCGCGTCCGGCGGGCACAGGAGCGGCGAGTCGGCGCGCGTGCGGTCGAGCCGGTCGCGCTCGCGCATCAGCTCCAGGATGCGCGGGTAGTCCGCCGACGGCCCGATCTCGTCGGCGCGGCGGCGCGCCCGGACCTCGGGCGACGCGTCGAGGTAGAGCTTCACGTCCGCGTCGGGGAAGACCACCGAACCGACGTCGCGGCCCTCGGCCACGATGCCGTTGCGGAAGCGCGCCTCGTCCCGCTGGCGCGGCACGATCAGGCGGCGGACGGCGGGGTGGGCCGACACGTGCGACACGGCGGCCGTGACCTCGGGCCCGCGGATCGCCGGTTCGCCGGTGCGGCCGTTGATCTGGATGACGCCATGTTCATCGAAGTCCAGGCGCAGCTCGCGCGCGACGGCGGCGCAGGCGGCCTGGTCGTGCGGGTCCACGCCGCGTTCGAGGCAGGCCAGGGTCACGGCGCGGTACATCGCCCCCGTGTCGAGGAACGTGAGCCCCAGGATTCCGGCCAGCGCGCGGGACGCCGTGCTCTTGCCCGCGCCCGCGGGTCCGTCGATGGCGATGATCATGCTCGGGCGCGGGATTCTACGGACGCGGGGCTCGGCCGCAACCGATGGAATCCGCGGCCGGCCACCGCGTGCCGCGATCCGCTCCACACGTCCGCTGCGATCCGCGCTGGACGGCCGCGGGCGGCTGCCTCCTCGGGGAAGCAACCGCCCGCGCTCTCGCTCCGCTCTGCACCTCGGAGTCGCCGAGGATCTAGGGACAGATCGTGTACTCGAGGCCGTTCGAGAGCGTCGTGTTGTTGGGCGGAGCGAAGCCGGCATCGCGGCCCCACCACTGGCAGTTGATCACCGTGCCGGGCATGCGCAACTCCGGCAACGGGCTCCCTCCGAGCAGGCCCGCCGCGAACGCGTTCATGTCCAGCGAGTACACGCCGGAGCAGTCGTCCGCCGGCGCCGGGTTTCCGCCGGCGTTGACCATGGGTGTCCGCTTGATCGGCGCCGCGATGCACAGGGTTCCGCCTTGGAACGGGATCGCCGCGCGACCCGTGGTGCTGTAGATCAGCATGCCCGGGCGGTTGTTGCGCACGTTCGCGCACTGCACGGCGAACCCGCTGGTGGCGCTCGCGCTCGGCAGGCCGGTCGCGGCGATCGCCGGGGTGCAGCCCAGCGAGTTGACCTTGGCCGTGCAGTGGATCGCGATTCCCCCGCAGGCCACCTCGATCGAACTGGCGGCGAAGGTGTGCGCAATGCAATCGAGGATGAACACGGACCGGACGAGGATCGCGGTGTCGCCCGCCGACACGTAGGCGGCCGCGTCGCCGTCTCCGGCGTCGTACAAGTTGGAGTGCGCCAGGGGGCCCGAGAGCCCGGTCCACGCGTTGCCGGGGAGCGCGGTCCCCGGGAAGGTGCCGCTCAGGGGCGACGCGTTGATGACCAGGTTGTCGCCGGCGTTCTGCTGTCCGTCGAGCGCATTGAAGAACAGGTGGACGCTGCCCGACGCGTAGGGCACGCCCAGCATCAGCAGCGCGCGCGCGTCGCCTCCGGGGTGGGTCTCGGTCGACGTGTAGCCGACCCACACGTCGACGAGCCGGTTGGGGGCGCCCGGCACCGTGTAGACCGTCAACAGCGTGATGCCTTCGCCCAGGACGTGCGGATCCCCCGGGGCGGCCTTGTCGCAGGCACCGTCCACCGAGTTGGGAACCCCGTGCGCGAGCGCCCCGGTCACGTTTGCGATGTACGTGACCCCCATGTCCTTGCCCCAGCACAGGTCGCGATCGCCCCAGCCGGCGAGATCGCCGACGAAAGGCAGTCCGTTCACCTGGATCGTGTCCTGAGGCGACGGTGGCGCGAACCGCAGGTAGTTCCAGCACGCGAAGCTCTCGACCTCGACGGCGCCCGGAGGCAGGGCCGGCATGTCGATCCAGAAACCGCAGAACTGGGTCGGGACGAAACCCATCGTGCGCGTCGTGGCCGAGGCCTGGACGAAATCGGCGCCCGGGCCGGTGACGCGGAAGTGGGACTGGCCGCCCAGGCCGGTCTCGTAGGTCGCCAGGCCGGCCGGCGCGCCCGGCTCGTCGGTTCTCGTTCCGAAGGCTCGGACCGACTGAGCGGGCGCACTCGGGGCCAGTGCGAGGGTCGCCGCGAGGATGGCGGCGATGGACAGCGATCGTTGGACGGTGATCATGACGGACTCCTGGTGGTGTGGACTCGAGGGGCCGGTCGGCCCGCCACCCGGGAGCACGGTCGACCCGCCGGACGCCCCGCACGGAATCCGCGATTTCCTGCCGCCGCTCAGCGCCCGCCGCGCCAGCGCGCGGCCTCGTCCGGCAATCCGTTGAGCTGGAGCGCGTCCGCGATCGTCCGCCGCGCCATCGCCAGGATCGGATTCCCGGCCGGCAGCAGCGCTTCCAGGGCGGCCATGTTCTCGAACAGCACCGGGCGCGCTTCCTCCCAGCGCTTCATGGCGGCCAGGCAGGCACCGTGGTTGAAACCGAACTGGAAGCGGTGGACGTCGCGCTCGCTCAGGATGCGGCCGGCCGACTCCGCGCCGCGCCGCAACACGGGTTCCGCCTCTCCGAACCGGCTCGACTTGAACAGCGTCATGCCCAGGTTGTTGATGGCGATCAGGTGTTCGAGCGTCGGCGGAGCACCCTGCTCGTCGTAGGCCCGGACCACGGCTTCGAACCGCAGCGCCGCCGCCCCCCGGTCGCCGCGCGCCAAGGCCAGCACCGCGTGGTTGTTCATCGCCGTCAGCGTCTGGGTGTGCACGGGCCCCAGCACCTCGCTGCACAACTCGACGACCTTCGGGAACAGTTCCTCGGCACGGGCCGCCTCACCCGCGCTCTGCAGCGCGGTGGCGTAGTTGAAGAGCGCGCCCACCGACCTGGGATCCCGTTCGCCGGCCCGGGCACGGCACGACTCCCACTGCTCCTCGAACAGCGGCAGGGCTTCCGCGTCGCGGCCCAGCCCCTGCAAGGCGAACCCGAGCAGCTCCCCCGTCAGCAGGATCCGTGGCTCGTCGCCGCTCTCTCGCGCGCGCTCGCGCAGCGCCTGCGCGCGTTCCATCAACTCCGCGAACGCGCCGCGCTTGCGCAGGTGGTCCAGGAGCTGGAGCTCGGCGACCGTCCGGACCTGCGCGTGGCCGGCCGCCTGCGCCTCCTCGACCGCGGCGCGCATCAGCGCCTCGCCTTCCTCGGCGCGGCCCAGGCGCGTCCAGGCGCTGCCCAGGAGCGCGCGCGACTCGATCAGGCGCTCGCGCAGGCTGGCTTCCCCCGTCGTGGCCGGAAACAGCTCCACGGCGCGCGACAGCTCGCGGTCGGCCTCCGCGAACAGCTTCAACCGCAGGTAGATCTTGCCGCGCACCGTGCGCACGAAGAACTCGACGTCCGGGTCGGTGTCCGGGTCCAGCGTGGCGGATTCCAGGAGGTCGGCGACGCGCACGTCGCGCCCCTCGACCGTGTCGCGGATGCCGGCGAACAGGTCCTCCACGAGTCCGAGCGCCGAGCGCTGGCGCTGCGCCTCGCGCGCCGCCAGCTGCCGCTGCTCTTCCGCCAGGGTGGCCTGCTGCCGTGCGATCCGCTCCTGCACCCTGGTCTCTTCGCCCGCGACGATCGCCGCCGTCTCGCCCGCCCGCGCCTTGCGCAAGCCGATCAGCGCGCCCGCCGTGGCGATCGCGAGTCCCAGCACCACCGCGCCGGTGATGGCCACCAGCACACGGTTGCGGCGCACGAACTTCAGGCTGCGGTAGGCGCGCCCGGGCGCGCGCGCGAGGACCATCTCGTCGGCCGCGTGACGCCGCAGGTCCTCCGCCAGTTCGGCCACTCCCCCGTAGCGCCGCGCCGGTTCCTTCTCGAGCGCCTTGAGCAGGATCCACTCGAGGTCGCCCGACAGGGTCGGGTCGCGTTCGGAGGGCGGCCTTGGATCCTCCTCCCGGACGATGCGCACGACCTCCGGCAAGGACGCGCCTTCGAAGTCGAACGGGCCGGTGCCGCACAAGAGCCGGTACAGGAGGACGCCGAGCGCGTACACGTCGCAGCGCACGTCGATCGAATGCGCGTTCCCGGCGGCCTGTTCGGGGGCCATGTACTGCAGCGTCCCCACCAGCTCGCCGGTGCGCGTGCGCAGCGATGGCGTGGCGTTCGAACCCGAGACCGCGCGCGCCACCCCGAAATCGATGAGCTTGAGGCGGCCGTGCCGATCGACCAGCACGTTGGCCGGCTTGATGTCGCGGTGGATCACGCCGCGCTGGTGGCCGTACTGGACGGCCGCGCACAGCTCGGTGAACAAGACGAGGCGCTGCGACCGGCCGAGCGAATGCTGCTCGACCCAGGAGACGATGTCGCTCGCATCCTCGACGAGCTCCATGGCGAACCACGACACCTCCGCCCCGCCGTGCGGTTCGCTGCCGACCTCGTAGAGCTGCGCGATCGCCGGGTGCGACAGGCGCGCGAGCACTTCGGCCTCGTGCTCGAAGCGCCAGCGCTCGGCGCGCGACCAGCCCTCCACCGCCAGGACCTTGAGCGCCACGCGGCGCGCCGGAGACTCCTGCGCCGCTTCCCACACCGCCCCCATGCCGCCGGCACCCAGCAGGCGCTCGAGCCGGTAGCGCCCCAGCCGCTGGCCCGGCTGGAGCATCGCGCGCGGGCCCGGGCGGGCGAGCGGGGCGCTCGACCGCTCGAGGAACCGTCCACCCGCGCCGTCGTGTGCGAGGAGTTCGCGCAGCTCGCGCGCCAGTTCGGGATCGGTTCCTTCGAGCGCATCCAGGCGCGCTGTCCGTTCCTCGTCGCCCTGCTCGAGCAACTCCTCGAACGCCGCGCGGACTACGCTCCAACGTGAGCTCACGGCTCGCCACCCAGCCGCCGGTGCAGGCGCGCACGGGCCACGCGCCAGTCGCGTTCGACCGTCGAGACCGAGCAGCCCAGGACGGCTGCGATCTCCGCGTGGCCGAGGCCGCAGAAGAAGCGCAACTCGACCAGGCGCGCCAGATCGGGATCGTCCTGTTCCAACTCCGCCAGCGCGGTGTCGACGTCGATCAGGCTCGTCTGATCGGCCTCCAGGTGCGCGACGGCGAGGTCGAGCGGGTCGTCGTCCCCGTCGTGCTCCTGCCGGCGGCGGACGCCGCGCGCCCGCGCGTGGTCCACCAGCATGCAACGCATCGCACGCGAGGCCACCCCCAGGAAATGCCGACGCCCCTCGAAGTCCTGCGACCCGGCTCCGGCCAGCCGCAGCCAGGCCTCGTGAACCAGCATCGTCGGTTGCAGGCTGTGCTGATCGCGCCCCCGCAGGTGGTGTTGCGCGATGCGCCGCAGTTCGCCGTAGACGAGGTCGATCAAGCGCTCGCGCGCGGAGGCGTCGCCGGCCGAGATGCGGCGCAGGAGCAACGTTGCTTCTCCGACCTCGGGCTCAGCCATGGACGATTCGATCTTAGCGACGGGCGCTCGCGGAGTCCGATCCGGAACGCGGCGACCCGACCGGGCCGGCCCCGTCAGCGCGCGGGCGTCATCGTCTCGATGAAGAAGATCCCGTCCAGGACCTTGGGCCAGGCCGCGAGGATGTCGCGGCCGTAGGACATCGGCGCGAGACGCAGCGGTTTCTGGAACGGCCCGCCCCGGCGCAGGTCCACGAACAGGTACGGAGCGCCGAAGCGCTGCAGCGTGTCCTCGATGCTGCCGTCGCGCGGCGGATCGAGCTCGGACTGCCACGCGAACGAACCCGCGCGCCCGCCCGCGGCCGCGAAGCCGATCGTGTAGCACGCGTCGCCGAGGGCCTCGTGCACGATCTGGCCCATGTTGCGGCAGCCGGCGTAGTACTTGGGATCCCCGGCCATGCGCACGCCCTCCAAGCCGCGCGCGAAGTGGAACGTCGCGCCCCAGGCGATGATCTTGCGGCCGGGGTGGCGCACCTCGGCCAGCCACAGCAGGTTCTCTGCCATCGCGGCGTCGCGCAAGTTGATCACACCGTGTTTGCCGAGCGACTTGTCCGCCTTCGAGCGCTCGACCTCCTCGCGCGCCTTCCAGTTGTCGAGGCAACGCGAGAGGAACGCGGCCTCTTCCGTTCCGTGCCGGGCCTCGATCGCGGCGCGCTGCTCGTCGAACAGCGCGCGCAGCCGCGACCACGCCGCCAGTCCCGCCGCGACGTCCTCCGCCTTGGGCTCGTATGCGTCGCCGCCCCCCATCGCCGTTTCGAGCCGGAGGACGGCGTCGAAGTCCTCGTCGCGGGCGCCCGATTCCTTCGTCAACACGCGGCGGAACGTCGGCCACAGCTCGGCCGCCCCGCTGCCCGACGCGCGGCAGTCGAAACCCGAGAGGTGCAGCGGCCGCTGCCCCGCAGCCCGCTCGGCCAGGTACGCGAACAGCGGCCGGACCTGGGAGACCCTCCAGATCCCGAAGACCGACTCGTCCAGCGCCTCGGCGCCCTTTCCAGCGCGCAGGCGCTCGTTGGCGCGCTCGCACTCGAACAGCCCCGACTCGAAGGCCAACACCTCGAAGCCGCACTCCTCGTGCAGGAAACGCACGAGCCGCGCCTTGGCATCGAAACAGGCGCCGTCGCCGTGCGTGTTCTCGCCGAGCTGGACGATGCGCACGTCCTTCAGCAGCGCCTTCAGCGGCGCGAGGTCCGCGTGCTGCGCCTCGAGATCGAGCGTCTCGACGGCCACCGCGTTCTCCTCGAGCCAACGCCGCGTGGTCGCGTCGAGCGGCTTCGCAGCCTTCTTCGGCACGGCTTTCGCTCCGCCCAGCGCTTCGACCACGACCTCGTCGAGCCACGCTTCGCCGCCGAGGAAGAAGTAGAAACGCACTTCGACGCGGTCCGCGCCATCGGGCACGGTGAACTCGGCCTCCACCGTCTGCCACGCGAAGGTCCCGCGCAGCATGCGCAGGTCGACGTCCTCGTTCAGCGGCTCGCCGGCCTTCGAGAGGAAGTAGACCTTCACCCAGGCATTGGCGAGATCCTTGCCCTTCACCTCGGCGGCGACGCGGACCTTGCCGCCGGCGGGCAGGTCGCGCGCGGTACCGGCGAAGTAGTCGGCGGCGAAGCCCCCCGTCTTCGCCAGGTGCGCGGAGGCGCGACCTTCCTTGCGCTCCTTCGTGTCGTGATTCGCCTTGAGCGTGTCCGTCTGGCCGCGCACCTCCCAGCCCTCCAGGCTCTTCTCGAAGCCGCCGTTGGCGACGAGGTTCTTGCCGGGTGCGGGGCCGTTGGGCATGGCCGCGGACGAGAACGCCACGGACAGGGTAGCGATCCAGACTGCAACTCGCATGCGGACCGCAGTGTACCCGCCCGGGGTCGGGCGCGACCGCTCACGGTCGTCGAGCAGAGGTGGCCAACAGCCACACTCATCCGCGCACCGGAGTCGGACTCAGGGAGCGGTGTGCAGGCGGGACGACTCCACCACGCCGCCCGCGCGCAGCACGTCGCGCGCGCCGCCGAACGCGTCCAGCACCATCCAGCGGGCCCCCGAGGGCAACGCCTCGTCGCGGAACTCGTGCGCGTGGCCGCACACGACGAGATCGGCCGCATGTGTCCGCGCCAGCGCATCCGCGGCGCCGCGCTGCACCGACTTCTCCTCGACGGGCTTGGCCGCCACGGCGCGCACCGAGGCCCGCCGCAACCGGCGCGCGATCGC
>CAZKIO010000001.1:0-304457 GCA_964552795.1 uncultured Planctomycetaceae bacterium | reverse complement strand
TGAACCCGGGCTTCCTGATGGACGCGTTCCCGGTCGCGGCCACCGCGATCTCGCGTTCGGTGCGTGGCGTCGAAGTGCACCGACTGCAAGACGCGTCGTCGCGACGCATCCCGTTCCAGAAGAAGATCGGCGTCGGGCTCGACGACGCGGCCTTCCAGGCGCAGGTCGCCGCGGGGACGCTGCGCCACGTCGGCCTGGGCGAATCCCTGCACTTCATCGCCGCGCGCCTGGGCCTGCGCATCGACCGCTGGGAAGAGGACATCGCACCCGTGCACGCCGATCGCGACCTCGCCAGCGGCCTGGGCCCCGTGACCGAAGGCCGCATCTGTGGCGTGCGCCAGGAAGCGCGCGGCTACGACGGCAACCGGCTCGTCGTGAACCTGAAGTTCCAGGCGTCGCTCGGGTTCCCCGATCCGCACGACCGCGTGATCATCGACGGCGTGCCGCCCATCGACCTCGTCTGGAAGGGCGGAGTCCAAGGCGACGTCGCCACGTCGGCCATCACGCTGAACAGCATCGCCGCGCTGCGAGCCGCGCCGCCGGGCTTGCACACGATGGCGTCGATCCCCCTGGTCTCGTGCACGCCGCCGGCCGGCTGAGCGCATGAGCGGCGCACGGCTTTCGATCGAGCGCACGGGCGCCGGGTCCGTGCGGGTCGCGGGCCGCGACGTCGCGTCGTTCGCCGGCTGCGACTACCTGGGCCTCGCGCAGGACGCCGAGGTGAAGGAGGCGCTGCGCGCCGGTGTGCTCGAGTACGGCGTGTCGGCCGGCGCGTCGCGCGAGACGACGGGCAACACGCGCGCCCACGAACGGCTGGAACAGGACCTCGCGCGCTTCCTGGGCCTCGAAGCCGTGCTGCTCGTGCCCGACGGCTACCTGTCGAACCTGGTGCTCGCGCAGGGGCTGCGCGGCCAGTGCGGCGTCGCGCTGGTCGACCGCGAAGCCCACGTCAGCGTGCGCGACGGACTGGCGGCGGCCCGCATCCGCAGCGCGGAGTATGCGACGTGCGACCCGCGCTCGGCGGCCGTCGCCGCGCGTGAGGCCGACGGCCAGCGCTTCACGATCCACACCGACGGCGCCTACCCCGTGCTGGGCCGCATCGCGCCGGCGCGCGAACTGCTGGACCTCCTGCCCGGCGACGGCTGGCTCGTCGTGGACGACTGCCACGCCACCGGCGTGCTGGGAGCGCGCGGACGCGGCTCGCACGAGCACCACGGCATCGCGGACGCGCGCTTGGTCCTGACCGGCACGCTCTCGAAAGCGCTGGGCTGCTTCGGCGGCTTCATAGCCGGCAGCCGCGAACGCATCGATCCGTTGCGCCGGACCTCGCACGCGCACGTCGGCTCGACGCCGATCCCGCCGGCGCTGGCCTGCGCCGCGTCGGCGGCGATCGCCGTGCTCGAACGCGACGGCTCGCGGCTCGCGCGTCTGCGGCGCAACACCGAGCGCGTGCGCACGCTGCTGCGCGGGCTGGCGATCGCGACGCACGACCTGCCGCTGCCGGTGTTCGCTTGGCAGGTGCCCTCGGCCGAGGCCGGCCGTGCGCTGCACGAGCGCCTGCTCGCGCTCGGCGTCCTCGTCCCCCACGTTCTCTATCCCGACGCGCTGGGCAGCTACTTCCGCCTGGCCGTGAGCGCCGCGCACGACGACGCGGCGGTCGATCGGCTCGCGGACGCGCTTAAGGCCGCCTGCGAGAGTGCATGAGACCGCAAGCGTTGACCGACGATCTCCTGCAGCGGCTCGCGCGCGAGCACGGCACGCCGCTGTACGTGTACGACGCCGCGACGATGACGCAGCGCATCCGGGACCTCGCCGGTTTCGACGCGGTGCGCTACGCGCAGAAGGCCAACGGCAACCTCGCCCTGCTGGGCGTCGCGCGCGCCGCCGGGGCGGTGGTCGATGCCGTCTCCGCCGGCGAGATCGAGCGCGGCCTGCGCGCCGGCTGGAAGCCGGCCGACATCCAGTTCACCGCCGACCTGTTCGACCGCGCGGCCATCGCGGCGCTGCGCCAGCACGCCTGTCCCGCCAACCTGGGTTCCGAGTTCCAGATCGAGCAGTACGCCGAGTTCGCGCCGGGACGCGCGATCACGCTGCGCGTGAACCCGGGCTTCGGGCACGGCCACGCGCAGAAGGTCAACACCGGCGGCGAAGCGAGCAAGCATGGCATCTGGCACACGGACCTGCCGCGCGCCGTCGATCGCGCCCGCTCGCTGGGCCTGCGGATCGAGGGGCTGCACGTCCACATCGGATCGGGCAGCGACTTCGAGAACCTCGCCCGCGTGCAGGCGACGATGCAGCGCCTCGCTCCCGAAGCCGGGCCGGATCTCGCGACGATCTCGGCCGGCGGCGGGCTGCCGATTCCCTACCGCGAGGACGAGCGCCCCTTCGACGTGGCGCGCTTCACGCGCGAGTGGCTCGCGACCGGCGAGCGCATCGCAAGCGACCTGGGCCGCAGGATCCGCCTGGAGGCCGAGCCCGGACGCTACCTGGCTGCGGAGTGCGGCGTGCTCGTGACCGAAGTGCGCGGCGCGAAGCGGCAGGGGACGCTCGACTACGCGATCGTCGACGCCGGCTTCCACACGCTGTTGCGGCCGGCGATGTACGGCGCGTTCCACCGCATCCGCGCGCTGCACAAGGCCGGAGCGCCGGTGCGGCCCACGATCGTCGCCGGGCCGCTGTGCGAGTCGGGCGACGTCTTGACGCAGGGCGCGAACGGGGTGCTCGTGCCGCAGGAACTGCCGCGGCTCGCGGCGGGCGACCTCCTGTGCGTGCACGACGCGGGTGCCTACGGCATGGCGATGGCCTCGAACTACAACTCGCAGCCGTTCCCGGCGGAGGTCCTGGTCGAGGGCGGTGCGGCGCGGCTCGTCCGCCGGCGCCAGTCCATCGACGCGCTGTTCGTCGATGAGGTACCCTGAGCCGCTTCGTACCCGCACCCGAGCAACCGGAACCGCACCATGGCCAAGAAGAAGCCCGACCACCGCGACGCCGACCTGATCCTCAAGCTGTACGACCTGCGCCGCGAGGCGGTGATGCGCGAATCGCGCACGGCGGTCATGCAGTGGCTGCCGCGCTCCTACGAGGACGTGCAGGCGATCCTGCAGCTCTCGCACCCGACCAACGCGGCCTGGCGCCAGGTCTCGAGCTACTTCGAGATGGCCTACGGCTTCGCGCGCCACGGGATCGTGAACGCCGATCTCCTGGCCGAGAACGCCGGCGAAGGCCTGTTCCTGTACGCCAAGCTCGAGCCGTACCTCCCGCGCCTGCGCAAGGAGGTCTCGCCCACGGTCCTCCAGAACGCCGAGTGGCTCGTCAAGAAGAGCGAGGTCGGCAAGCAGCGCTACCAGCTCATCAAGAAGCGCGTGGCCGCTATGCTGGAAGCTCCGCCGCGCAAGGCTTGAAATCCGCGCGGGCGGCGACCAGGCACCTCCGGAGACCGAACCATGATCACGACCGGGAAGACCGCCGTGGGGCTGGCCTGCCTGCCCATCATCGGGCACGGCCTGGCGCGCATCTTCTGTTGAGGACACCCGCTGTCCGCGCTCGGTCCGAGCGCCGTCCTGTTGGGTATCCCGCTGGCCCTGTGGGCCGCGATCGGCGCCTTGAGGGCCGGCCGCGATCCGGCGATGGCCTGGGTGGCGATCGGCCTGATCGCCGCGGCCGCGGCGCTCTTCTTCGTCTGATGGCGGTCGCGCGCTCAGGATCTGCTCCATGATCGGCGCCGCGCTGCTCCTCGCCTTCGCGCCGCAGGGCGCACGGCCCTTCGTCGACGATGCGGAGCTGCTGTCGAACCTGCGCGCGCACCCCGCGGCCCGCGCGGTCATGGAGTCCGCGGACGAGCATCGCGTCCAGGTGCTGTTCGCCGCCGTCGCCACGGACGAGAAGGGCCGCGCGAGGCTCGAGCGCCGCGGCGTGCGGGTCGACCGCGAGTACTTCTACCCCGCCAGCTCGATCAAGCTGTGCGCCGCTGTCGCCGCGCTGGAGCGCCTGGGCGAGCTGCGCCGCAAGGAGCCGCGTCTCACGGTGGACACGCCGCTCGTGATCCATCCGTTGTTCGCGGGCGAGGAACGCGAGGAGCGCGACCCCACGAACCTCGAGACCGGCGCGTTCACGCTGCGCCACGAGATCAGGAAGCTGTTCCTCGTGTCGGACAACGCGGCCTTCAACCGCCTGTACGAGATCGCAGGCCAGCAGGAGCTGGCGGACTCGCTGGAGCGCGCCGGGCTCAAGAGCGCAAGGGTCGTGCACCGCCTCTCCGAGGTGCGCTCGGAAGACGAGAACCGGCGCGTGCCGCGCATCGACTTCGTGATCGACGGAAGCGTCGCCGCGACGCTGCCCGAGCGCACGAGCCGTCTCAAGATCGCCGACCTGCGCTCCCCGGGCATCAAGATCGGCCGGGCGCGAGTCGAGGGTTCCAGGACGGTCGAAGGCCCGATGAGCTTCGCGCGCAAGAACTCGATCTCGCTGGTCGACCTGCAGTCCGCGCTGGCGCGCCTGGTCCGGCCCGACCTTCAGCAGGGCGGCGAGCCCTACGCGCTCGACGACGAGCAGCGGGACCTCCTGCTCGACGCCGCTTCGCAATACCCGTCGGAGTCGCGCAACCCGCGGTATCCCAGGGACCAGTTCCCCGACTCGTTCGTGAAATTCCTGCTGCCCGGCCTCGAGCGCGCCGCCCCCAAGGAGCAGTGGCGGATCGCCAACAAGGTCGGCCGCGCCTACGGCTTCTCGGTCGAGAACGCCTGGGTCGTCCACCTGCCCAGCGGCCGCGGGCTGTTCGTGGCGGCGGTGGTGTACACCAACCGGAACGGCGTGCTGAACGACGGCGTCTACGAGTACGAGGAGGTCGCCGACCCGTTCCTGGCGGCGGTCGGCGAGATCGCGGGACGCGAGCTCGCGCGCTGATCAGCCGTTGCTGCCGGGCGTCCGCGCGAACTGCAGCAGCAGGGGCACCAGCGCCTTGCGCAATTCCGCGCGTTCCTTCCGCGCCGCCTCGCTCTGCGATTCCAGCGCGTCGCCCGGCGAATCCCACACCTTGGCGTAGGCGAACAGGCACCAGCCCGGGAACATGCGCTGCGCCAGGGCGAGCTGGTCGCGGTGCGCGGCGACGTCCTTGCCGCCCAGCATGATCCCCATCACGACGCGCGCGTCGCCCGCGATCTCGCGCCAGACCTGGCAGCGCTGCTCGAACGTCGCGAGGTCCGCTGCGTAGTTCATGGGATAGACGGCGTCGAGCAGCCCCTCCGCGAGCCACGCGCGCGAGTCCTGGAAGTACGTGCCGGCCGACTTCTCCGGCGCCGGACCGACCGCAGCCGACAGCTCGACCGTGCCGCGCGCGCCCTTGACGGCCTTGCGGATGCCGCGCACGAGGTGCGTCACCTGCTCCGCGCGCCAGCGATCCCACGCCGCGCGGTCCTTGGCGGGATCCTTGCCGGTTTCCTGCCGGAACAGGGCGACCGTGCGCGCGTCGCGCGGGTAGTCCGCGCCCGATCCCTTGGGCGTCGCCGGCGCCTCGTTCGGGAAGCGGATGTAGTCCAGGTGCAGCCCGTCGACGGCGTAGCGCTCGGCGATGTCGCGCATCACGTCCGCCAGGTAGGCGCGCACCTCGGGCAGGCACGGGTTGAGCGACACGTAGAATCGCTCGCACAGCTCCTGCCGCTTGCCGTGCTGGTCGTACCACATCCATTCGGGCTTCGTGTGCCAGACCTGGCGCTTGTCGGCCGGCGGCTTCGTCCCCCACCACGCCGGCATCACGTTGACCCAGGCGTGCAGCGCGATGCCGCGCGCGCGCGCCGCGCGCAGCGCGACCTCCAGCGGATCGAAGCCCGGGTCCTTGAAATCGAACTGCTCGGCCCAGGGCTCGAAAGGCGACTTGTACAGCGCGGTCGCGTTGCCGCGCACCTGGAACACCAGCGTGTTGATGCCGGCGGAGGCGGCGTCGCTCACCACGCGTTCCACGTCGGCCTGCGTGCGGTAGTCGAAGCGCGTGACCCACAACGCGCGCGTGGGCTCGTGCGGCGCGGATCGGGCCGGCGCGGCGCCGTGCAGCAGGCCGGCGGCCAGGAGCGGGAGGATCGTGCGAAGGATCGGATTCATGGGCGTGCGGGGTCGGTGCCGGTGGCGAGCGGGTCCCCTCCCTGCCGTGCCAAGAGGTGTCCGAAGACGAACGCGAACGCGCAGCCGGCGGGAACGTACCAGGGGAATGCGAGGGACATCCAGGCTCCCGGCTCGCCGGATGCGCCCGGACGCCACACGTCGCCGTGGCGGCTGACCCACGCGGCGAGCGCGAGACCGGCCGCCAGTCCGCCGGTCTGCACCGCGACGCGGCCGAGGCCGACGCCGCGCGCGACCTCGGGCACGGCACGCAGCGCGATCCACGCCGCCAGGACCGCCGCGGCCGTGACGAGCACGATCCGCTGGGCATCCTCTCCGTGCCACGCGGCCGCGAACACCCACAGCGCCGACAGCGGCGCCGACCACAGGTAGCCCGAGCCGTCGACCGGCGCACGGGTCAGCGCCAGCAGGATGCCGGCGAGCAGCGCGCCCTGCGTGTAGCCCGGCATCGACAGCGCCAGGTCGAGGACGGAGCCGTAGCGCTCGGCGACCGGCTGCAGCGACATCGCGATGCCGCCCAGGAGGAGGCCGAACACGACGACGAACGCGCGCGAGGCGCGCAGCGCGCTCCGGTCCTCGGCGACGAGGTCGATCGCGCCGCGACGCCGGCGGATCCGCCAGCGCCGCCAGGGAATCCACGCGCCGGAGACGGCCGTCTGCGAGAGCGCGCCGAGCATCGAGTCGAGGCTGGAGATCGCGGCCGCCAGGATCCCGGCCACCACCAGGCCGCGCAGGCCGGCGGGCACCGACTCCATGACGAAGACGGCCACGATGCGGTCGCCGGCCGCCGCGACGAGCTCCGCGCCCGCCGCGGACATCGGGTGGCGCTCGTACCAGGCGAACAGACCCACGCCGACCAGCGCGAAGAGGATGGTCACGCACACCGCGAGCGAGCTCACCAGGATCGCCTTGCGCGCCGCACGCGCGTCGGCGCAGCACAAGAGGCGCTGCGCGACGAGCTGGTCGACCCCGTAGGCGCCGACGTTGCCGAACGCCGAGCCCAGCGCCGCCGCCCAGAAGGTGTAGGCGAGGCCGGGGCTCGTGTCGAAGTCGAGGAAGCGGAAGCGGTGGCTGTCGACGCCCACGCGCCAGATGCGCTCGAACCCCAGGTCGAGCCCGCCGGAAAGGACGACGAGCAGCGCGATCCCCGAGGCGACGAAGACGCACAGGAGGATGAGGTCGGTCCAGACGACCGTCGCGATGCCGCCGAACCAGGTCCAGGCGATCGCGAACAGGGAGATGATCCCGACCGAGATCGCGAGCGGCGGCAGGTCGAAGCGCTCGCCCAGACCGGCGAGCTCCTCGTGCAGGACGACCTGCAGCACGAGCGCCGTGAGGTACACGCGCGCCGCCTGCGAGAGCACGCCGCCCACGGTGAACAGCGCGCTGGCCACGGTCCGCGCGTGCGCGCCGAGACGCTCGCCGAGCACGTCGTAGGGGCTGTACACCTCGCGCTCGAAGTACAGAGGCACGAGCTTCCAGGCGATCGCGAGGCGCGCCAGGATCGACCCGATCGCCAGGACCTGCAGGAACGTGAAGCTGCCGCCGGGCTGGTAGACGACCCACGGCACGCTGACCAGCGTGACCGCGCTGATCTCGGTGGCGACGATCGAGGCCGAGACGGCCCACCACGGCAGCGATCGGCCGCCCAGGAAGAAGTCGCGCAGCGACGAGTGCTTCCCGAGCCAGGCGCCCACGAGCGTGGTCAGGACGAGGACCGCCGCGACGATCCCCCAGTCCAGCGCGGCGAATCCGTGCAGTACGGGCGCTTCCACGCCTCAGACCCCCGGGCCGAAGGTCGGCGCCGCGGCGCCGATGGCCGGCGCCTCGTCGAGGCGGGAGACGTGGAGGAATCCGGGCGGCAGGCCGTGCTCCAGGAGCGCGCGTTCGGCCGGCTCGCGCAGCAGCGGCGCGAGATCGGCGCGCGCGAGGAGGCCGCCGAGACGCTGGCCGACCACGCAGCGCTCGGGAACGACGCCGCGGCACTCGCGCAGGACCTGAACGCGCTCGGCGCACAACCGTCCCAGCGCGCGCCCGGCACGTGCGAGCAGCGCGATCGCGCGCGGGTCGCCGCGCAACGCAGCCTGCTCGGGGAATCCCGCGTCCGTCGGCTCGGGCCGCTGCTCCGTCGCGCGCGTCCAGGTCCGGTTCCAGCCCCCCATCGACAGCACGTCCTCGAACGCGGTGCCGCCCTCGAACTCCAGCGCCCAGGCCTTGGGCAGCAGGCCGTCGAGATCGTCGAGGTCGAGGATCTGACCGCCGAGCAGCAGCGCCTCCGAGAGGCCCGTGCCGCCGCCGATGTACAGCGCGTCCTCGACGTCGCGCAGGGCGCCGGCGCTCGCGCGGCGCTCGCCCGAAGCCGCAGCGACGCCGTCGCTCATCAAGGGCGGCAGCGGGCGCGCGACGTCGAGGTCGAGCACGGCGAGCGAGTGTTCCAGGTCGGCGAGGAACTCCGGCATGCGCGGCCCGTTGCGCAGCACCGCGATCCCGCGCCGGTCGGAAGTCTTGAGGCCCGGCAGACACAAGCCGACGGCGAGGCGCGTCGCCCCGCCGGCCCGCGCGGCTTCGGCGATCACCTCCGCCGCGCTGCGCACGTAGCTCGCGCCGGCGCCGTGCTCCTCGTCGGCGATCGAGATGCTGCCCAGCTCGAACTCGCGCATCTGCAGCACCAGTGGAATCGGCGCGCACACGAACGCGCCGGCGAGCGCGCGCGTCGCACGCGCGGGTCCGCATTCGAGCAGGCCCGCCGGGCCGCGGACGACCTCGACACAGCGCAGATGGGTCGCGCCGCCGTCGAGGCCGACGTGGAGTGTTCGGGAACGGGTCAAGGCGTGGTCCCGGCGCACTTCAATGGCCGGGGCAGGGCTTGTCCAGAGGATCGCGGCGCCGGCGGCGGCGCGCGCGAGATCGCGCAGGGAGCCGGCGCCGGGTTGCGCTGGGCCGGAACCCGGTTTCGGATTCGCTTGCGGTTGCGGCGTTTTCCCGCAGGGGCTAGCCTCGGAACCGTGCGGCGCGGCCCCCCCTCCCGGGGGGATCACGGCTGCCGCACGAACCACCGCGGTCCGTTCCCCTGGGTGTTCACAACATGAAGAAGTCCCCCCTGTTCGGGCGGCTGCTCGCCTGCGCCGCCACGCTCCTCGCCGTCTCCTCGTTTCCTGCCGTCGCTCAGCAGGAGTTCCACAACCCCCGCGCCAAGGCCGCGATGCGCGAGGCGACGCCCGAGCGCCAGCGCCAGCACCTCGTCGACATCGGCGCGCGGCTGATCCTGCCCGACAAGTCCGGGCAGATCGAGTACGCGGCCGAGCGCGCGCTCGTGTACGTGCAGTTCGACGCGGCCCTGACCGCGAACGAGCATGCGCGCCTGGTCCAGTTGGGCGTGCGCATGCTCGCTGTCTACCCGCCCTCGACCTACCTCGTGCGCGCGCCCCGCGCCGCGATGGAGACGCTGCAAGCCGCGGGCAACGTGCGCGGCTGGGAAGTCGTGCTGCCCGAGGATCGGATGGACCCGCAGCTCTACCGCTCGGCGATCCCCGCGCACGTCGTGAACCCCGACGGCAGTCTCGCGGCCTACGTCCGCTTCCTCGACGACGTCAGCCGCGACGCGGCAATGGGCATCCTGCGCCTGCACGGGATCCACGTCCCGTCGGCCGACTCGTATGCCGTCCGGCGCACTTTGGCTGTCTCGGGGAGCCTCTCGAGCCTGCGCGCGCTCACGCGCAGCCCGTTCGTGCATCGGGTGTTCTATGCCCCGCTTCCGCCGGGCGAAGACAACGTGCAGGCCGCGCAGATCTCCAACATCGACGACGTCCAAGGTGCTCCCTACAACCTGGACGGAGCGGGGGTCATCCTGGGGATCTGGGACGGCGGCGACGTGCGCGCCAATCACCCCGACCTCACCGGCCGAGTGACGCTGGTCGAGACGAACTCGCTCAACGACCACTCGACGCACGTCGCCGGCACGATGATCGGCGACGGCACGAACAACGCGGCCGCGCGAGGCATGGCGGCCGCGGCGACCCTGTTCTCGTGGCGCAACGACGGCACCGTGCCCCTCGAGCACGACGACGGGTTCCTCATGTTCGGCGTGAGGGTGACCAACAACTCCTGGAGCCCGAACGTGGGCTGGGAGTTCAGCGGCGGATCGTGGGTCCAGACCGGGAACCAGTCCGAGTTCGGCAACTACGACGGACAGGCCCTGCTTTTTGATCAGGGTGTCGATTTCTACCCGGAGCTGACGATCTGCAAGTCGTCAGGCAACCAGAGCACGGAGTGCAACCCCGCCCCGCCCTTCGACTGCGACGGCACGACGGGTTCGGACGGCCAGCAGTACGACAACATCAGCAACTGGGGTATCGCCAAGAACATCGTCACCGTCGGCAACATCCAGGACAACGGCACGACGATCAATGCATCCAGTTCCTGCGGCCCGGCCAACGACGGCCGCATCAAGCCGGACGTCGTGGCGAACGGCACGACCCTGCTCTCGACCTGGGCGCAGGGGGTCACGCTTCCGAACTCCTGCGGGATGGGAACCGACTACTGCTCCATCAGCGGCACTTCGATGTCGACCCCGGTGGTTGCGGGGCTCGCGGCGCTGATCCGCCAGCGCTACGAGCAGGTCACGGCGACCCCCGCCAGCGCGGACATCGTCAAGGCGCTCCTGTGCAACACGGCCACGGACCTGGGCCGGCCGGGACCGGACTACATCTACGGCTTCGGACGTGTCGACGGCCTCGCCGCGATCCAGACCATCGACGCGGCCGCGGTGCGCATCCTGACCGATGCCGTCGCCACCGGCGAGACCGACGAGTTCCTGATTCCCGTCCCCGCCGGGACGCCGTTCTTGCGCGTGACGTGCAACTGGACGGACTGGGAAGGCGTGGCCGACAGCGGCGACCCCGACATCGTCAACAACCTCGACCTCGAGCTGCGCAGCCCGACCAACCAGGTGTTCTTCCCCTGGCGCGGCCCGGGCCTGGGCGATCCCGCCGGTGCCGCCACCAACACGGCCGCCAACCCGATCGACACCGTCGAACAGGTGCTGGTCAATGCTCCGATGCAGGGCTTCTGGCGTGCGCGCGTGCGGGGCACCGCCGTGCCCGCGGTCGCTTCGCAGGAGTACGCGCTGGTCTCGAACGTCTCCTTCTGGCTCGGCACGCAGCCCAACATCACCGTCTCGGCGGCGCTGCAGTACGACCAGATGTGCCAGGGCGAGTTCCAGGACAAGGTCGTCTCGGTGTTCAACACCGGCGGCGCGCCGCTCCTGGTGCACAGCGTGACCTCGAGCGCCCAGGGCGTTTTCGCCGTCCAGCCCGATCCCATCCAGCCGGTCTACATCCACCCCGGCGCGCACGTCGATTTCATCGTGCGCTTCGATCCTCCCAGTGCGGGCAACTTCGCCGGCACGCTCACGATCTTCTCCAACGATCCCGACCAGGCGAACTACCTCCTGAACATGACGGGTTCGGGCTGCCCGCCGCCGGACATCGCGGTCACGGGTTCGCTGGATTTCGGCAACGTGTGCCCGGGCGAGCTGTCCGAGAAGACCATCAACGTCTGCAACCTGGGCGTCGACGACCTGCGGGTCACCTCGGCCAGTTTCGCAGCCTGCGTCGACTTCGAGATCGTCAACAATCCGTTCCTGCCCCCGGTCATCGGCGGCTACGCCATCCCCGCCGGCCACTGCATCCCGGTCACGCTGCGCTACACGCCCACCGGCGCGGGGCTTCACTCGTGCGTCCTGCGCATCAACAGCAACGATCCCGACGAGCCCGTCGTCGAGCTCACGGCGCACGGCTTCACGCCATCCGCCACGCTCGACGTGCAGACTCTCGACAGCTTCCCGGCGACGGTGGTGCGCTCGATCGCCTACTGCGTCGAGAAGCAACCGCTGCTCATCACCAACACCAGCCAGTGCCCGGTCGAGATCAAGGCCGTGACGCTGGTGGGCATGGCGCCCGATCCGACGGCGTTCGAGATCAAGGGCCTGCCCGCGCTGCCCTTGTGGCTGCTGCCCGGACAGTCGCTGGGCGGCAACGGCCTCGAAGTGTGGTTCCGTCCGACCGCGGTGGCCTACGGCATCACGGCCGATCTGCACGTCACCTACACCGACGACGCCCCGGCGATCGGCGATCAGGCGACGATCACGCAGACCTTGTGCGGCGACGGCGTCAGGACCGGTGCGCGGCTGCTGATCCAGCGGCCGGACGGCTCCGACCTGCCGCTGGCCGAGCGCATCACGCTGTGGAAGGTGCTCGCGACGACGCCTTCCCTGCAGTTGCTCACGATCGAGAGCCCGACCAACGTGCCGGTCGCGACCAACACGACGAGCTGCTTCCAGCCCTTCAACTTCCACCGCGAGTGGGGCACCCAGACGCATCCCTTGTTCCTGCAGCCGGGCGACTACCTCGTCGAGGTGCGCGCCACCATCAACGGCCAGAGCCGCCTGCAGAAGATCGAGTTCAGCGTCGATCTGTGTGATTTCCTGCCGGACGTCGTCCTGCAGTTCACGCCCTTCTGAGCGGCGTCGAGCCCGCAACCGCCGCGCCCGTCCCGCCAGCCGGGGCGGGCGCGCTCTTTCCTTGCCGGGGCTTTTCACCGAAGCACCGCGGGGATGCAATGTCGTCATGCTCGCCACGCTTCCCCTGCTGCTGCTCGCCGCCCAGGAACCGGCCGCGGACCAGGACGCGAATCTCCTGCTCGAGCCGATCGAGCTTCGCGCCCTGTGGATCGGCCCCCACGACCTCGACCTCTTCGCCTCGCGCGACCGGATCGCCGCGACGATGGACCGCCTCGCGGAGATCGGGTTCAACGCCGTGATCCCCACCGCATGGAAGGACGGCCGGGCGCTGTTCCCCTCGCCTTCCCTCGCGCTCGTGGCGACGGGCGAGACGCTGCTGTTCCCTGGCCGCGACGTTCTGGGCGAGCTCGTGTTCGAAGCGCACCGCGCCGGCCTGGAGGTCCTGCCGTGCATCGACGGCGCGTTCACGTGCCCGCTGTCCGGCGAGGGTGCCTTGAAGCTGTCCGCTTCGAAGGACGATCCCGCGCGTCCCGACCCGTCGCTCGCGGACGTGCGCGCGCTCGCGCGCGAATTCGCGTTCGACCTCGTGCGCGCCAAGGAGATCGACGGGCTCGTGTTGATCGACGGACTGCCCGCCGTTCCGGCGCAGAAGCCGCCCCCGGGTGTCGCGAGCGAGTTCCTCCCCTGGCGCAAGCAGCTCCGGGACTACGATCCGGGCCTCGTCGTCGTGTGGGCTGCGCTCGACGAGCAGCGCGCCACGCCGCTGCAGCTCGGCCTGCTCATGGGCGACGCCATCGACTTCCTGCTGCTGCCCGATCCTTCCGCGCAGGAGCGCAACGGCGCGGCCGAATGGGCGGCCGCGAAGCCGCGTCGCGCCGGCTGGTGGCATCCGCTGGCGGAGACGTCGGCGCCCGAGGACCTCCTCGCGACCCTTGCCAGCGCGCGCACGTCCGGACGCGCGGGCGAGGTCCTCGGTCCTTTCGCGCGCTTCTCGGCGGAGGACAGCCCGCTCGCCGAAGCGCTCACGCAGGGCGTCGACGCGCCCTACTACGCGCGCGCGACGCTGCCCTGGCGCGGTACGGTCGTGTGGCGCCCGCGCACCGACTTCATCCGCGCGCAGATCGACGGCGGCTTGTGGGACGACGTCGACGGTCCGGCGGGCCTGGCGCTGCTGCGCCTGTCCGCGGGTGAAGGCGGCGGCCTGAGCTGGACGGTGCGACCCGAGGAGAAGGGGATCCACGAGCTGTGGGTGTTCCTACCGCCCGAGGCCGCGAACCCGCCCGAACTGCGCTTCTCGCTCACCACGGAGTCGCGGCGCGTGCGGCGCATCGACGTCGACACGACGACGACGGCCGGCCGCGGCTGGGTGCATCTGGGACGCGCGATCCTCAACGAATCGCGCAACACCGACCTCGCGCGCCTCGTGATCGAGCCGGGCGGCGAGCAGCCGGTCGAGATCGGTCCGCTCGTCGCGCTGCTGCGGCGTCGCCCGGAAAGCCGCTGAATGCCGGGGCCCGGGCTGCATACTGTGCCCGTTCCCCCACCGAGGTTCCCCATGCGCATGCAACACCGCCTCACGCCCCTCCATCGCCGGCCGCGGCGCAGCGGCGCGGTCTCCGTCGGCTTGGCCGTCCTCATCATCTTCGGCATCCTCGTGCTGATCGCCGGCGCCACGCTGGCCTCCAGCTACAACGGCCTCGCCTCCCGCAAGACGACCGTGGACGCCAAGTGGGCCGAGCTCGACAGCCAGTACAAGCGCCGCTACGACCTGATCCCGCAGCTCGTGGAGACGGTCAAGGGCGCCGCGAACTTCGAGCGCTCGACGCTCGACGCGGTCGTCGAGGCGCGGTCGCAGGTCGGCCGCACGCAGTTGCCGTCGGATCCCGCGGCGATCCGCGAGTACGACCGCGCCCAGACGCAGCTCTCGAGCGCGCTCTCGCGCCTCCTGGTCGTCGTCGAGCAGTACCCGCAGTTGAAGGCCTCGCAGAACTTCCTGTCGCTGCAGGACCAGATCGAGGGCACCGAGAACCGCATCGCGGTCGCGCGCAACGGCTACATCGACACGGTCCGCGACTTCAACACCAAGGTGGTCACCTTTCCGAGCAACGTCGTCGCCGGCTGGTTCGACTTCGCGCAGATCCCGCAACTCGAAGCCGCAACGCCCGCTGAGCGCACCGTTCCCAAGGTCGAGTTCGACTTCGGCGGGAAGAAGTAGCGCCCCACGATGCTGCACCTGTGTGTCGCGCTGCTCGTGGCCCTCGCGCCGCCGGCGCGCGCGCCGGAGTTCCAGGTCCCCAGGAACGACGGCTGGGTCACCGACGCCGCGCGCTTCCTGAAGCCCGCCGAGGAGCGCGCACTGGAAGCGCAGCTCGAAGCCTGGACGCAGTCGACCGGCCACCAGATCGCCGTCGTCACCGTTCCGAACCTGGGCGGCGAGACCGTGGAGGCCGCCGCGCTGAAGGTGGCGCGCGGCTGGGGCGTCGGTCGCGCCGGCGAGGACGACGGCGCCGTGCTCCTGATCGCCAAGAAGGAGCGCCAGCTGCGCATCGAGGTGGGCAAGGGGCTCGAAGGCGATCTGACCGACTCGGTCAGCGGGCGCATCCTGCGCAACGTGATCACGCCGCGCTTCAAGAAGGGCGAGTTCAGCGTGGGGATCCGCGAAGGCGTCGCGGAGATGATCGCGGTGATCGACGGGACCTCCAGCGGCCCGGTCGAACGCGTGCGCACGGGCAAGTCCGCCGCGGCGGTCCTGCTGCTGGGTTTCGTCCCGCTCGGCCTCTTCCTCGTGTTCGCCATCCTCATCGGGCGCCGGCACCGACGCCGCGGCAGGCGCGCAGGGACGGCGGCGCACGTCCCGTGGTGGCTGTGGACCGGCGCGGGCAGCAGCAGCGGGAGCTGGTCCTCGGGCGGCGGCGGATTCGGCGGCGGCGGAGGCTTCTCGGGCTTCGGCGGCGGCGGCTTCTCGGGCGGCGGCGCCTCTGGAGGTTGGTGATGATCGGCCTCGTTTCGTCGGCCGCACAGGACCCGCTCGCGAGCGATCCGTGGGACGCCGAGTCCTGGCGCCTCCTGGACTGGTTCGAGCAGGCCGGCCCCTTCGCGCTGGCGTTCGTGCTGGCGATCCTCCTGGCGCGGGCGTTCGCGCGCCGCCGGCGGCACGACATCCGCGCCGTGATGGGCGACGGCGCGCAACAACTCGTGCACGCCGCGATCACGGAGGTCGAGAAACGCACGATCGGCGAGATCGTGCCGGTCGTGCTGGGCCGCTCCGATCGCCACCCCGGCGCGGACTGGATGTCGGGGCTCGTCCTGCTGCTCGTCGGCACCGCGCTGCTGGAAGGCGTGCTGCCCTGGCACGCGCCGGGCTATCTGATCCTGTGCCAGCTCGGCCTGGGCCTCGCGGGCTGGCTGCTCTCGCGTCGCGTGCCGGCCTGGAAGCGCATGTTCGTCTCCGAGGCGCGCGCCAGCGAGGTCGCGGCGGAGCAAGCCGTGCAGGAGTTCCACCGCCTCGAGCTGGCCGGCACCGCGCAGCGCACGGGCGTGCTCTTGTTCGTCAGCCTGCTGGAACGACGCGTGATCGTGATGGGCGACGTCGGCATCGACGCGCGCGTCGAGCCGCGCGAGTGGGAGCGAACGCGCGACCTGGTCCTCTCGGGCATCGCGCGCGGCAGCCTGGCCGAGGGGCTCGTCGAGGGCGTGCGCGCCGCTGGACACGTCCTGCACGCGCACTTCCCGGCCGGGGAGGGCGACCGCAACGAGGTCCCCGACCGCATGATCGTGAGAGCCGAGTAGGATCGAGGCGTGGACTCGCCGGGCGGAACGACCGTCGCGCTGGCGCGCGCGTGCCTGATCCTGCTGCTCGCGGGAAGCGCGGCCGCCGAGGCGCCGCGCGCGCGGATCGTGACCCCGCCGGCACCGTTCACGCGCACGCTGGAGACGCCGCGCTTCGTGATCGCTTCCGACACGGCGCTGGACCTCGCCGAATTCGGCGCCGCCGCGGAGACTGCGCTCGACCGCGCGGGCGAGCGCCTGGGCGTGGCCGCCGAACGCCGCTCCGGCGCCGCGATCTACGTGTGCTCGGACGAGCGCGACGTCGCACGCATCGAACGACTGCACGGCGTGCGCGGGCCGCGCGCGCGGACGACCGGCCGCTTCCAGGGACGCTGCCACGCCGAGCACGGGCTGATCCTCGTGCCGTTGCGCGACCGCGACGAGCTGCGCTGGCAGATCGCGCACGAGGTCGTGCACCTCGCGTTCCATGCCGCGGTCGGACGCAACGTCGAGGTGCTGAACGAAGGCCTGGCCGAGGTCCTGCCGCACTGGATCCTGCACGCCCCCGGTTCCGATCCGGCCGACCTCGATGCGCCGTATCCGCTGTACGCGGCGCGGCTGGAACGCGTCGTCCTGCAGCGCGAGGTGCCGACGCTCGAGGAGTTGTGCCGGCTGGGATCCGCGGCGTTCTATGACACTCGCGCCGGCTGGCTCCACTACGCGCTGGCGTGGCAGCTCGCCAAGCTGCTCCTCGAGGACGATCACCCGGCGGTCGCCGGTCGGCTGTCGCCGCTGATCGGCGCGCTGCGCGAGAAGCCGCTGTGGCCCGCGCTGTGCTCCGTGTACGACGCGGCGACGCTCGAATCCCTGTGGCGCGAGCGCTTGCACGCGCTTGCGCGCTGGCAGCCGGTGTTCGGCACCTGGGACGGCGACGGCGGCGCGCTGACCGGCCACGCCGCGCCCTCGGCCAGCGCGTTCGCGCTCGCCGCGTGGGAGCCGGTTGCCGGAACTCCCTGGAGAGCCTCGTTCGCGCTCGGCGCGCCGCTCCCGCACGGCGCCGCCGTCGGATTCGTGCTGGGCTACCAGCACGAGGACGCGTTCACCTTCCTGGAGTTGCGCCCGGACGACGGCCACGCCGTCCTCCTGCGCCGCGCCGGTGGGCGCTGGGTGGAGCGCGAATGCGCGGAGCTCGATCTGCCGAGCACGCACCTCTCCTCGATCGCGCTGGACGTAGGCGCCGACGGCTCGATGGCCCTCGCGACTCCCGGCGGCGAGCCCGTCGCGCTCGAATGGCGCGCACCCGCGACGGGACGCGCGGGCCTCCTGATCGAGAGCCGCGCGGGCGCGCCGGCGGGCGCGCGCGCGACGTTCGTCGACGCGCGCATCGAGCCGCGCGCCCCGACGTGCGTGGCGGCCAGCCTTCGCCGGCCGCGCTGACGGGGACGCGATCCCCTTCGCCGCGCCGCGCGGATCACTGGGAATCGGGATTGAACAGCGCCAGCAGTTGCCCGTGCTCCACCAGATCGGGATCGGGGTGCGCGACGTGCGCCTGCACGTTCAACAGGAACCAGCCGCCGCCGAGGAACCGCGACGCGTCGAAGATGCCGGACGATTCCTCGTCCTGCGTGAGGAAGCTCGCCCCTCCCGCGAGAAAGCGCGCGGGATCGTGCGCCGCCAGCAGCTTCAGCGAATCGGTCGCCAGCGTGTACTGCCACACGCGGGCGAGGTGCGGGTTGCCGCCCGGGTCCTCCTGCATCAACAAGTGGCCCCGGCGATCGATGCACAGGTTGTCCAGCATCTGGTGGCCCTCGGTGCCGTCGAGCAGCGCTTCGATGTCTCCGCCGAGTTCGGGACGATCGACGTCGTCGAAGCGCAGGCGCCACAGACGGCTGCGCCCCGGCGTCAGGACGGTGTCGAACCGGTCCGTGGTGACGAAGTAGAAGTCGCGCGGATGGCGCGGATCCCAGCAGCCGTCCTCCGGGCGCAGGAACTCGGTGACGCCCGCGGCGAAGCTGGCGGCCTGGAGCTGCACGCCGCTCTGCGACGAGACGTCGCCCAGGTTCGACAGCTCGAAGCGGGTCTGACCGAACAGGCCCGTCGCGCGATCCTCGAAAGGAACGCCGGGCACCTTCACGCCGTACAGGGTCCCGCCGGTCAGTCCGGTCCGCTCGAGCAGGCCTCCGGTCGACCGCTTCTCGCCGATGTACACGTAGACCTGTCCGGGCGAGGCATCGTCGATGCCGACGACCACCGTCCAGGGCGAGGCGTAGGGCCGCGCCAGCGCGTTCTCCCAACTGAACTTCCCCAGGCTCGGCAGGTCGTAGCTCACGCGTTGTTCCGGTCCGGACACGACGTGCGCGAACGCGCGCCCGAAGGCGCCGACCTCCTCGCCCGAGAGGTAGATGTACGGCTCGTCGCTGGACGGAGTCGCGTCCGGCCAGAACGCGACACGCTCGGGCATGTCGCCCGAGCACAACCGGTTCAGCGCCTGCGATCCGGTGGTCACGACCGTCTGGATGTGATCGCGACCCAGGAACACCGACTTGTCGGCCGGGTTGATCCCCCAGAACGACACGAACGAACCGCGCTGCCCGTGCGCGTGCGTGGCTCCCGTGTCCACGAACAGCTCGTGACTCACCAGGAGGCCGAAGCTCCGGCCCTCTGGGACGCGCTTGTACGCTCCCATCCCGTCGGGGATGCCCGCCAGGCGATAGCCGCCGATGGAATCCCCCACGGTGAGCAGCGACACGGTCTGGACGCCCGCGGCCCCGGGCGCAGGGAGAAGATAGGGAGACTGCGAACTGCTCGGACCGGTGATCTGTCCGAGGACCGCGGCGGTCAGGCCGTGCAGGGCCGCGCACGCGGCGAAGATCGTCCGATGCATCGTCATGGGGAACGCTCGAATCTACACCGGTCTCGCGGCTGGCGGAGGATGGAACTGCGGCGCGGCGAGTGCCGGGGTCTGCCCCGTGCTCGCCTCGCGGAGGTCCGGCGAGCCCACTCAGACGCTCCGGCCGCGAAACAGAACGTCGAGGCATCGCGAACGCCTGCGTGCCGCGCGACCGCAGGGTTCGTCTCGGGAACGCACGCCCCGCCGGCTGCGCCTCGCGCAGGCGTCGAACCGGGCCGGCATCACGACCCGGCAGGCCCGATCACCTCACGACACGGCGGCCGCGGCGGCCTGGTCCAGATAGAGGCGCACGTCCTGGTGATCGCGCAGCCACGTCGCCGGCACGACCGGTCCGCGCTCCGCGTCGAGCGCGGCGCGCACGACCTCGGCCTTGCGCGCCCCGAACGCGAGCACGCGCAGGCGCCGCACGTCGAGGATCGTCGCGACTCCCATCGTGATCGCGCGCCGCGGCACGCGGTCGAGGCCGCCGAAGCTCGCGGCCGCGTCCTCGCGCGTCCAGGGATGCAGATCCACCACCCGGGTGCGCGAGTCGCGCGCCGAACCCGGCTCGTTGAACCCCACGTGGCCGTTTCTTCCGATGCCGAGCACCAGGAGATCGAGTCCTCCCGCCGACCGGATGGCGCGCTCGTAGCGCGCGGCCTCGGCGTCCGGATCCGCGGCGCCCGCGTCGGGCAGGTGGGCACGTGCGCGGTCGAGGTCGACGTGTGCGAACAACTCGCGCTCCATCCAAGCCCGGAAGCAGCGCGGGTCGTCCGGAGCGAGGCCCAGGTACTCGTCCAGGTTGAAGGTCGTCGCCTGCCGCAGCGAGAACCGACCCTCGCGGCAGCGGCGTGCGAGTTCGGCGTAGAACCCGCGCGGCGTGTCCCCGGTCGGCAGGCCCAGGACGGCCCCGGGCCGCGCGGCCACCAGCGCCTCGATCTCGTCCGCGAGCACGCGCTCGGCCTCCGCCCGGTCGGCGAAGACGAAGGTCGGCAGGGCCTGTCCGGGAAGTTCGCGCACGGCGGGGGCGCGGGAGTGTACGCGCGGACCATGTCCCCGGCGCGTCCTCCCCGGCGGACCGCCGTGACCGCACGGATCTCGGCGCGGATGGGCTGGTGGCGTCGTCGAACGGCCGCGAAGCGACGCCGTCGGGGCAGACGAACGGACCGCTGACGCCTCTAGGACGCTGAATGGAGAACAAATTAGCTCCATCAGTCCAGCATCTATCCAATCGAAGGTGGCCCGGCGGCCCCGAACGCCCACCATCTACCCGCTATCTTTCATGAAGCGGCCAGGGCGCGCCGCGCGATGCGCGCACGGCCGTCGGGGCGGTGCTGCGACGGTGTCGCCTCGCGGCAAACCCGCGCGATCCCGTGGACTCGACCGGGCGGGGTCAGCGCCGAGGATCCGGCGCGCCCCGGCGGACCCCATGCCGCGCGGCCCGTGGGCTCGAGCGCGCTCTCCTCTACGCACTCTGCGGGGGGGGCGGTTTTCTTGCCGTGAACACGCCAGGCCCCTATAACCTCCCGCCTGTTGTCCACGGCGGGCGGCTCGGGCGAGCGCACGGTCCGAGCCGGCGTGAGGCAGCGATCCGGCACCGGGCTGGCAGAACGGGCCAGCCGGGGCGACACGCTCTAGACGACGGACCAGCGAGGCTCCCCCAGCGCCTCGGCCCCGCATGGCGCAGATCTTCCACTCCAGCTTCAACTCCCTCTCCAAGGTCTCGATCGTGGCCACGGTGCTCCTGTTGGGCGCCGTGGGTGCGGCGGCCCTCGAAGCGAGCCGCACCTCGATCGTCACCGACCTCGAGGTGCCCAAGGAGCAGCCCGTGCCGTTCAGCCACGACCACCACGTGGGCGGGCTGGGCATCGACTGCCGCTACTGCCACACGAGCGTGGAGGAGGCGGGCTTCGCCGGCATCCCGTCGACCAAGACGTGCATGACGTGCCACTCGCAGATCTGGACCAACGCCCAGATGCTCGAGCCCGTGCGCGCCAGCTTCCGCGACGACAAGTCCATCGAGTGGGTGCGCATCCACGACCTGCCCGAGTTCGTCTACTTCGATCACAGCATCCACATCAAGAAGGGCGTCGGCTGCGAGAGCTGCCACGGCCGCGTCGACCAGATGCCCCTGATGTACAAGGCGAACACGCTCAACATGGAGTGGTGCCTCGCCTGCCACCGCGAGCCCGAGAAGCACCTGCGTCCGCGCTCCAAGGTGTTCGAGATGGGCTGGGATCCCCTCCGCGAGCTTCACAAGTCCCAAAAGGAACTCGGCGCCGAGCTCAAGGCGGAATACCACGTCGAGAGCCTGACGAACTGCTCCATCTGCCACCGATGACCGAGACCATCTCCACGCAGCCGTCCGTACAGGGCCCGTCCGGTCGTCCGCACGGCACCGGTGAGAACAGCCCCTTCCCCGAGCTCGTCGGGAAGACCGGCCCGCAGTACTGGCGCAGCCTCGATGAGCTGTCGGGCACGGAGCGCTTCCAGGATTACATCCGCCGCGAGTACCCCGACCAGCTCGCGCGCCTGCTCGATCCGCCCGAGCGCCGCACTGTGCTCAAGCTCATGGGCGCGTCGCTGGCGCTGGCCGGCTTCAGCGCCTGCACGAAGCAGCCCGAGGAGCGCATCCTCCCCTACGCGAAGAACCCCGAGTCGACGGTGCCGGGCGTGCCGCTGTACTTCGCGACCGCCATGCCCTGGCGCCGCGGCGCGATCGGACTCCTGGTCGAGAACCACCAGGGGCGCCCGACCAAGATCGAAGGCAACGAGCTGCACCCCGCCAGCCGCGGCTCGACCGATTCGTTCGCGCAGGCCAGCGTGCTGGAGCTGTACGACCCCGACCGCTCGACCGCGATCAAGAAGCGCGGACGCCAGCAGTCGTACGACGACTTCCTGACCGAGCTGCGCGCGGCGCTGAACGTCCAGGACGCCAAGCAGGGCGCGGGCCTGCGCGTGCTCCTGCCGACCGTCGTGTCGCCGACGCTGGCGCGCCAACTGCGCGCGCTGCGCGACATGTATCCGCGCAGCCGCACCGTGCAGTGGGACGCCGTCAACCGCGACGAAGCCCGCGCCGGCGCGCTGGCCGCGTTCGGCCAGGACGTCACCGCGCACGTCGACTACGACAAGGCCAAGGTCGTCCTGTCGCTGGACTGCGACTTCCTCGGCGGCGGGCCGGAGTCGGTGCGCACGACGCGCGACTTCAGCAAGGCCCGCCGCGTCCGCAACGGCCAGACGTCGATGAACCGCCTGTACGCCGTCGAGAGCGCTCCGACGGTGACCGGCACCATGGCCGATCACCGCCTCGCGCTGCGCGCGGCCGACGTGCAGGGCATCGCGCGCCGTCTGGCGAAGCGCCTGGGCGTAGCGCTGAAGTCGCCCGAGCCGGCCGACGCGCGCCTGGATGCGTGGGTCGAGGCCGTGGCCAAGGACCTGCAGGCCAACCCGGGCGCGTCGGTGGTCTGCGCCGGCGAGTGGCAGCCGGCCGTCGTCCACCACCTCGTCGCGGCGATGAACGACCGCCTGGGCAGCGTGGGCAAGACGGTCCGCTACCTCCCGCCCGTCGACTGCCTCGCGCAGACGAACGGCCAGTTCGCGGCGTTGCAGGAGCTGGCGACCGACATGCACGCGGGCCGCGTCGAGCTGCTCGTCGTGCTGGGATCGAACCCCTTGTTCGACGCGCCCGCCGACCTCGACTTCGCCGGCGCGATGCCCAAGGTGGGCCTGCGCGTGCACTGGGGCCTCTTCGAGGACGAGACCGGCCTCCTGTGCGACTGGCACGTGCCCGCGGCGCACTTCCTGGAGAGCTGGAGCGACGCGCGCGCCGCCGACGGCACCGTCTCGATCGTCCAGCCGCTGATCGCGCCGCTCCACGGCGGCCGCGGGCTGCACGAGATGGTCAACGTGCTGCTCAACAAGGGCGGCGAGTCCGCATACGACGCCGTGCGCGCGACCTGGCAGGCGGAGCGGCCCGACGGCTTCGACCTCAACTGGCGCCGCTGGCTGCACGACGGCGTCATCCCGGGGACCGCGGCCACGGCCGTGCAGGTCAGCGCCAAGCCGGTCGACGCCGGCGCCGCGCCGGCGAGCGCCGGGATCGAGGTCGCCTTCCGTCCCGATCCGACCGTGTGGGACGGGCGCTTCTCGAACAACGGCTGGCTGCAGGAGAACCCCAAGCCCGTCACCAAGATCACCTGGGAGAACACGCTGCAGATCGCGCCGGCGATGGCCGCGCGCCTGAACCTCGCGACCGGCGACGTCGCCGAGCTGCGCGCGGGCGGCCGCACGCTGAAGGGACCCGTGTGGGTCTCGCCCGGCCAGGCTGACCAGAGCATCACGGTCCACCTGGGCTACGGCCGTCGGCACGCGGGCAACGTCGGCAACGGCGCCGGCTTCGACGCCAACGCGCTGCGCACCAGCGCCGCGCCCTGGCACCTGGGCGGCGTCGAGGTCGCCAAGACCGGCGAGAAGGCCTCGATCGCCTCGACGCAGGAGCACGTCGACTACGACATCGTCCAGGACGAGGTGAAGAAGCGCCAGCTCCTGCGCGTGCGCACGATCGACCGCTTCAAGGCCGATCCGCACAGCCTGGAGGCGTCCGAGCGCCACCACGACCACAGCAAGGACACGTCGCTCTACTCGGCGCACGTGAAGCACGAGATCGAGACCCAGGGCCGTCCGGTGGGCGAGCACCAGTGGGGCATGGTCATCGACCTCAACGCCTGCACGGCGTGCGGCGCCTGCGTGACCGCCTGCCAGTCGGAGAACAACATCGCGGTCGTCGGCAAGGACCAGGTCCTGCGCGGGCGCGAGATGCACTGGATCCGCATCGACCGCTACTTCAGCGGACCGGAGGACAACCCCGAGGTGCACAGCCAGCCGGTGCCCTGCATGCAGTGCGAGAACGCGCCCTGCGAGATGGTCTGCCCGGTCGGCGCGACGCAGCACAGCCCCGAGGGGCTGAACGAGATGGTCTACAACCGCTGCGTCGGCACGCGGTACTGCTCGAACAACTGCCCCTACAAGGTGCGGCGGTTCAACTTCCTCCTGTACTCGGACTACGTCACCGAGACCCTCAAGCTGCAGCGCAACCCGGACGTGACCGTGCGCTCGCGCGGCGTGATGGAGAAGTGCACGTACTGCGTGCAGCGCATCAACCTGGCGCGCATCGGCGCCAAGCGCGAGGACCGCAAGATCCGCGACGGCGAGGTCGTGACAGCCTGCCAGCAGGCCTGCCCGGCCGGCGCCATCAGCTTCGGCGACATCACCGACCCGGCCTCGGCCGTCTCGAAGGACCGGCGCGAGCCGCACAACTACGGGCTCATCGAGGAGCTCAACACGCGCCCGCGCACGACCTACCTGGCCCGGATCCGCAACCCCAACCCCGAGCTGGTGGCGCTCGAGAAGGCCTGATCCGGCGGCCCCGGCGCGACAGAACCGACACGGTGCGCAGCTCCCCCGCCCTCGGGCGGCGGGCGGCGCGGCTCCGAGCCCCTCCCACGATCCCACATGAAGGACACAGCCGAACACGACGCGCGCGACGAGCTGGTAGGCCGCGGCCACACGTACGCGTCGATCACCGACAAGATCACCGAGATCGTCCTCACGCCGCTGCACAAGACCCCGCTGGGGTGGCACGCCGTGATGGGCATCGCGTCGATCGGCGTCCTGATGCTGGCCGCCACGGTGTTCCACCTGGTCACCACCGGCATCGGCATCTGGGGCAACAACGTCCCGGTCGGCTGGGCCTTCGACATCATCAACTTCGTGTGGTGGATCGGCATCGGCCACGCCGGGACGCTGATCAGCGCGATCCTCCTGCTGCTGCGCCAGGAGTGGCGCACGTCGATCAACCGCTTCGCCGAGGCCATGACGATCTTCGCGGTGGCCTGCGCGGGCATGTACCCGCTGCTGCACACCGGGCGGCCCTGGCTGGCGTACTGGCTGCTGCCCTACCCCAACACGATGGGCATGTGGCCGCAGTTCCGGAGCCCGCTGATCTGGGACGTGTTCGCGGTCTCGACCTACGCGACCGTGTCGCTCTTGTTCTGGTACATGGGGATGATCCCCGACCTCGCGACGCTGCGCGACCAGGCCAAGAACAAGATCGTCAAGGTCGCCTACGGGATGCTGGCCATGGGCTGGCGCGGCGCGGCGAGCCACTGGTCGCGCTACGAGACGGCCTCGCTGCTGCTGGCGGGCCTCTCGACGCCGCTGGTGCTCAGCGTGCACTCGGTCGTGTCGTTCGACTTCGCCACGGGCATCGTCCCGGGCTGGCACACGACCGTGTTCCCGCCGTACTTCGTGGCCGGAGCCATCTTCGCCGGCTTCGCGATGGTGCTGACGCTGGCGCTGCCGATCCGCGCCTTCTACGGGCTCAAGGACTTCATCACCGACAAGCACCTGGACAACATGGCCAAGGTGCTGCTGGCCACGGGCCTGATGGTCACCTACGGCTACGCGATGGAGGCCTGGACCGCCTGGTACTCGGGCTCGCCGTACGAGGCCTACATGCTCCAGAACCGCCTGACCGGGCCGTACTGGCTGCTGTACTGGGCGCTCTTGCTGACCAACTGCACGATCCCGCAGATCCTGTGGTGGGCGCCGGCGCGGCGGAACGTGTGGATCCTGTTCGCGGTGTCGATGTCCGTGAACGTCGGCATGTGGCTCGAGCGCTTCGTGATCATCGTGCAGAGCCTGCACCGCGACTTCCTGCCCTCGTCGTGGGGCATGTACGCCCCGACGATGTGGGACTGGGGCATGTACCTGGGGACGATCGGCTTCTTCCTCGCGAGCTTCTTCCTGTTCGTGCGGTTGCTGCCGATGATCGCGATCTTCGAGATGCGCCTCCTGGTGCCGCGCTCGGGCGTGACCGGCAAGGCCGCTGCCCCCGCGCCCGTGGCGCATGACCACGGAGGGAAGAGCTGACCATGGCCACCCACGCACAAGGACCGGCGATCCACGGCCTGCTGGCCGAGTTCGACCGCCCCGACCTCCTGGTCGAGGCGGCGCGCAAGGCGAAGGAGCACGGCTTCACACGGCTGGACGGCTACTCGCCCATGCCGATCCACGAGCTGATCGAGGTGCTGAAGCCCGTCAACCGGGTCGCGCCCGCGGTCCTCGCCGGCGGCCTGATCGGCGCCGCGGTCGGCTTCGGCCTGCAGTACTGGGTCTCCGTGCTGGAGTACCCGGTCAACATCGGCGGCCGCCCGTGGTTCTCGTGGCCCGCGTTCATCGTCCCGATGTTCGAGACGACGATCCTGTTCGCCGCGCTCACGGCCGTGTTCGGCATGCTGATCATGAACGGCCTGCCGCAGCCCTACCACCCGCTGTTCCACAGCGACCGTTTCGCCGAGGCCTCGCGCAGCCGCTTCTTCCTGCTCATCGAAGCGGAGGACCCCAAGTTCGACCTGCAGGCGACCAAGGCCTTCCTGGCCGGGATGAAGCCGCTGTCCGTCGAGGAGATCCCGCACTGATGAAACGCCTCAGCCTTGCGCTCCTCGCCCTGTGCGCGGCGCCGCTCCTCTCCGGCTGCCGCCAGGACATGCACGACCAGCCGCGGCTCAAGCCGTTCGGCAAGTCGGCCTTCTTCGCCGACCAGCGCGCCTCGCGGCCCCTGATCGCGGGCACGGTCGCGCGCGGCCGCCTGTTCGAGGACCAGCACCTGCACATGGGCAAGGTCGACGGCGCGGACGCCGCGGCGTTCCCCATGCCCATCACGAAGGAAGTGCTGGCGCGCGGACGCGACCGCTACTCGATCTTCTGCCTGCCCTGCCACGGCACCGTGGGCGACGGCGACGGGATGATCGTGCAGCGCGGCCTCAAGCGCCCGCCGAGTTTCCACATCGACCGCCTGCGCGAGGCCGCGCCGGGCTACATGTTCGGCGTCATCACCAACGGCTTCGGCGTGATGTACGACTACTCGGACCGCCTCCGTCCGGAGGACCGCTGGGCGGTCGTGGCCTACGTGCGCGCGCTGCAGCAGAGCCAGAACGCCACGATCGACGACGTGCCGGCGCCCGAGCGCGAACGGCTCCTGCGCGGAGAGTGACCCCTTGAACGCCGAACTTCGTACCAAGCTCGACCGGATCCAGCGCAGGGCGCTGGTCCTGGGCGTCCTCGCCACGCTGCTCCTGTGCTGGGGCTTCGTGCAGGATCGCGGGCAGTTCTACCGCTCGTACCTGTTCGCCTTCATGGCGGTGGCGATGATGGGCCTCGGCAGCCTCGCGCTGACGATGATCCACTACCTGACCGGCGGCTTCTGGGGCCTGGCGATCCGCCGGCAGCTCCAGGCCGGGATCCGCACGCTGCCCTTGATCGCCGTGCTGTTCATCCCCGTCGCGGTGGCGGTGCTGACGCACCCCGCGGGCGGCGCGGCGGCGGGCGACCACGGCGAGCACGGCTACGCCGGCGCCTACTGGCTGTACCCCTGGACGGACCACGCGCTCGTGGCATCCGACCACCTGCTGCACCACAAGGAGCCCTGGCTCAACGAGAAGGGCTTCCTCGGTCGCGCGATCCTGTACTTCGTGATCTGGATCGCGATGGGCTTCGGCATCCTGCGCGCGGCCGCGCGCTACGACGAGAGCGGCGATCCGTCGGCCGCCAAGCGCGCGCGCTACATCAGCGGCCCGGGCGTGATGATCTTCGCCCTGACGGTCACCGGTGCCGCGTTCGACTGGATGATGTCGCTCGACCCCAAGTGGTTCTCCACGATGTACGGGGTCATCTACATGATCGGCTGCGGCCTGGCGGTGATGGCCTTCGCGATCGTGTTCAGCGCCTGGGTCAAGGACCACGAGCCGTTCAAGGGCTTCGCCCGCGCGAACATGTTCCACGACCTGGGGACGCTGATGTTCGCCATGGTCATGCTGTGGATGTACACGAGCTTCTCGCAGGGCCTGATCATCTGGTCGGGCAACATCGCCGAGGAGACGCCCTGGTACCTGGCGCGCACCGAGACGAACTGGCAGATCCTGGCGCTCTCGCTGGCGCTCTTGCACTTCGCGCTGCCGTTCCTGCTGCTCCTGATGCGGCGCATCAAGCGCGACGCCTCGTACGTGATGTTCGTGGCCGTGCTGCTCCTGGTCATGCGCCACGTCGACCTGTACTGGCAGATCATCCCCGTGTTCCACCCGACGGGCCTCGCGCCCCACTGGATGGACTTCGTCGCGCCCGTGGCCCTCGGCGGGCTGTGGCTGGCGTTCTTCATGAGCCGTGTGAAGGCCTTCCCGCTGACCTCGCCCCGCCAGGAGGCGGATCTCGAGTCGGCGCTGGGCCACGCGCACCACTGAGCTCCCGACCCGCGCACCATGTCCGAACCCACTCCGAACCCCAACGCCGGCTACGAGATGACCGACGCCCACATGGGCCCGGTCGTCAAGTTCCTGTTCTGGCTGACGGTCGCCACGCTGCTCGTCATGGTCGCCATGTACGGGATGCTGCGCGGCCTGCAGGAGATCCCGCCGATCGGGGACCGCGAGCCGCACCCGCTGGCCGCGCAGAACGACCCGATCCCGCCGGCGCCGCACCTCGAGGAGCAGCTCGGCGTCAAGCAGGGCTGGGACGGCAAGAACGTCGACCTGTCGCAGCGCCGCGCGTTCACGCAGTCGATGGCGCGCGACCTGAAGTCCGCGGGCCAGAAGCACCTGGGAAGCTACGGCTGGATCGACCAGAAGGCCGGCGTCGTCCACGTGCCCATCGAGCGCGCCATGGAGATCGCCCTGCAGAAGGGCTTCCCCGTGACGCAGAAGCCCAAGGACTGAACGGAGCCTGCGCACCTTGATCCGCACCGCCTACCCGCCCGGATGGACGCCGCGCCGCATGAGCCTGGGACTCATGGGCCTGGCGTGCGTCCTCGCCGGTCCGGCGGCGGCGCAGCAGACCGCGCGCGTCGTGCGCGAGGTGCGCTTCGAACAGCGCCTCGACGCAGAGGTGCCGCTCGACCTCGAGTTCCGCGACCACACCGGCAGCACGGTCCGCTTGAAGGACCTCGTGCACGACAAGCCGGTGATCCTGTCGCTGGTCTACTACGAGTGCCCGATGCTGTGCACGCAGGTCCTCAACGGCCTGTCGGCCTCGCTGAAGCGCATGGATTCGCTGCGCATCGGCGCGGACTTCGACGTCGTCACCGTCAGCATCGACCCCGAGGAGACCGCCGAGCTGGCCGCCAAGAAGCACCTGGCCTACACCAAGGCGCTGGGGCAGCCGGGCGCCGAGGCCGGCTGGCACTTCCTCACCGGCGACCAGGCACAGATCGCGGCCTTGGCCGACGTCGTGGGCTTCCGCTACTTCTACGACGAGGAGATCGGGGAGTACGCGCACCCCGGCGGCTTCGCCGTGCTGACGCCCGGCGGCCGCGTCTCGCGCTACTTCATCGACGTGGTCTTCCCGCCGATCGACCTGCGCCTCGCGCTGGTCGAGTCGTCCGAGGGCCGCATCGGCTCGCTCATCGATGCCATCACGCTCCTGTGCTACCAGCACGACCCGATCACCGGGAAGTATGGCTTCGTCGTCCAGAACGTGATCCGGCTGCTGGGAGGGCTGACCGTGGCCCTCCTCGTCGGCTACGTGGTTTTCATGCTGCGCCGCGAGAAACGAGCGCTGCGCGCCGCGCTGGCCCACGAGCCCAGCGGCTCCTAGGAGGACCGAACCCCGCCCGCCATGTGGAAAGACATCCCGATCCTCCCTGAAAGCGCGTCCACGATCGCGCCGCACATCGACCTCCTGTGGTGGTTCCTGGTGGCGATGACCGTGTTCTTCGTGATCGCCATCGGCGCGGCCGTGGTCGGCTTCTGCGCGCGCTACAAGAAGCGCGACGACGGCCGCCTGCCCGTGCACATCGAGGGCTCGATGGCGCTGGAGCTCCTGTGGTCCGGCATCCCCCTGCTGATCGTCCTGGGCCTGTTCGGCTGGGCCACGTCCCTGTACGTCGCGATGGCCAAGCCCCCGCGCGACGCCGTGGACATGTACGTGGTCGGCAAGCAGTGGATGTGGAAGGTCCAGCACCCCTCGGGCGTGCGCGAGATCAACGACCTGCACGTGCCGGTGGGCCAGGCGGTGCGCCTGACGATGACGTCCGAGGACGTCATCCACAGCTACTACATCCCGGCGTTCCGCAACAAGCAGGACGTCGTCCCCGGCCGCTACACCGAGATGTGGTTCGAGGCCACCAAGGTCGGCGCCTACCACCTGTTCTGCGCCGAGTATTGCGGGACCAAGCACTCGCAGATGATCGGCACGGTCTACGTGATGGAGCCCGCCGACTACGAGCGCTGGCTCTCCGGCTCGACCGGCGAGCCGCCGGAGGTCGCCGGCAAGAACCTGTTCGAGGCGATGCGCTGCGCGAGCTGCCATCCGATCGATCCCGCGGTGAAGGACATCGGCGGCGCGCCCGCGCGCGGCCCGCTGATGGCCGGCATCTACGGCAAGGAGATCGCGCTGCAGGGCGGCGGCAAGGTGCTGGTGGACGACGAGTACATCCGCGAGTCGATCCTGAAGCCGCAGGCCAAGATCGTGGCCGGCTACGAGCCCGTCATGCCGACCTACGACGGCCAACTCGGTGAGGAGCAGATCCTGCAGCTCGCCGCCTACATCAAGTCGCTCAAGGACATGGGCGCAGGCAAGTGATGAGCACGACGACCCCCGCAGCGGCCGCGCCGCGCCCCAACTACCTGAACGACGGCTACGGCTGGAAGTCGTGGCTGTTCACCGTCGACCACAAGCGGATCGCGATCCTGTACCTGGTCTCGGTCACGTTCTTCTTCGTCGTCGGCGGCCTGTTCGCGGCGCTGATGCGCCTCGAGCTGGCCACGCCCAAGGGCGACCTGGTCGACTCCGAGACCTACAACCGCCTCTTCACGATGCACGGCGTCGTGATGATCTTCTTCTTCCTGATCCCGTCCGTGCCGGCGGTGCTGGGGAACTTCCTGGTGCCGATCATGATCGGCGCGCGCGACCTGGCCTTCCCCAAGGTCAACCTGCTGTCCTGGTACATCTACATCATCGGCGGGCTCATGGGCCTGACGGTGGCCGTGATGGGCGGCGTCGACACGGGCTGGACCTTCTACACGCCGTTCAGCTCGACCTACTCGAACTCCAACGTCGCGCTGACGGTCTCGGCCGCGTTCATCACCGGGTTCAGCTCGATCCTGACCGGCCTCAACTTCATCATCACGATCCACAAGATGCGCGCGCCGGGGATGACCTGGTTCCGGCTGCCGCTCTTCATCTGGGCGCACTACGCGACCAGCCTGATCATGGTGCTGGCCACGCCGGTGCTGGCGACCACGCTGTTCCTGATCGCCCTGGAGCGCATCTTCCGCATCGGCATCTTCGATCCGACGCTGGGCGGCGACCCGGTGCTGTTCCAGCACCTGTTCTGGTTCTACTCGCACCCGGCCGTGTACATCATGATCCTGCCCGGCATGGGCGTGATCAGCGAGATCATCTCGTGCTTCTCGAAGAAGCGCGTCTTCGGCTACAGCTTCATCGCCTTCTCGAGCCTGGCGATCGCCGTCCTGGGCTTCCTGGTCTGGGGCCACCACATGTTCACGACCGGCCAGTCGGCCTACGCGAGCATGGTGTTCTCGGTGATCACGATGCTCGTGGCCGTCCCCTCGGCCGTGAAGACCTTCAACTGGACCGCCACGCTCTACAAGGGCACGATCGAGCTGACGACGCCGATGTTCTACGCCCTGGCGTTCATCGGCCTGTTCGTCATCGGCGGCCTGACCGGCGTGTTCCTGGGCCTGATGGCCGTCGACAAGCACGTGCACGACACGTACTTCGTCGTCGCGCACTTCCACTACGTGATGGTCGGCTCGACGGTCACCGCGTTCCTGGGCGGCGTCCACTTCTGGTGGCCCAAGATGTTCGGGCGCATGTACCCCGAGTCGCTCGGCAAGCTGTCCGCCCTGATCATCTTCGTGGGCTTCAACCTGACCTTCCTGCCCCAGTTCATCGTCGGCTACCAGGGCATGCCGCGGCGCTACCACGTCTACGCCGACGAGTTCGCGGTCTACAACCTGCTCTCGTCCGCGGGCGCGTCGATCATGGGCCTGGGCTACCTCCTGCCCGCCTTCTACCTGCCCTGGTCGCTCAAGTGGGGCAAGAAGGCCGGCAACGATCCGTGGCGCGCCAAGGGCCTGGAGTGGACGATCCAGTCGCCGCCGATCACGCACAACTTCCACGGGCCGGTGAAGGTCACGTCCGAAGCCTACGCCTACGTGGAGTTCGACGAGGAACACCCCGCCAACCCCGCTGCGCACCACAAGGAGGCCACGCTTGGCCGCTGAGACCGCTCACGCCCTGCCGGCGGGCGTCCGCCCGCCGACCGCGCACCACTTCGAGGACCTCGCCCAGCAGGAGGAGTCCGAGAAGCTGGGCATGTGGGCGTTCCTCATCACCGAGGTCATGTTCTTCGGCGCCCTGTTCACGGCCTACACCGTGTACAGGAACATGTACCCCGACGCGTTCATGCTCGCGAGCTCCCACCTCGACTGGAAGCTCGGGGCGCTGAACACGCTGGTGCTGATCGTCTCCAGTCTCACGATGGCCCTGGCGATCCGCGGCGCGCAGACCGGCAAGAACGGCCAGGTGGTGTTCAACGTCGTCCTGACGATGATCTTCGGCGCGGTGTTCCTGGTCGTGAAGTACTTCGAGTACATGTCGAAGTACGAGCTCAACCTGATGCCGGGCCCGACCTTCGACGTCGCCGCCTTCGGCGAGTGGGGCCCGCAGGCGCGGATCTTCTTCTCGATCTACTTCGCCATGACCGGCCTGCACGCGTTCCACATGGTCGTGGGCCTGGGGATCATGACCTGGGTCCTGATCAAGGCGCGCCAGGGCCACTTCACGCCCGAGCGCTACATCGGGATCGAGAACACGGGCCTGTACTGGCACTTCGTCGACCTCGTCTGGATCTTCCTGTTCCCGATGCTCTACCTGCTCGGAGCCCACACGACCCATGGCATCACCCACTGACACGAACGCGGGCGGGCACCACATCCTGCCGCTCTCCGTCTACTGGGGAGTGTTCACGGCCCTGGTCGTGGGCACGCTGGTGACGGTCTGGTCGGCCACCATCGACCTGGGGGCCATGAACGTCCTGGTGGCCCTGGCGATCGCCTCGGTCAAGGCCCTGCTGGTGATCCTGTACTTCATGCACGTGAAGTACAGCTCCCGGCTGGTCTGGGTCTTCGCGGCCTCGGGGTTCTTCTGGTTCATCATCATGGTCCTGATCACGATGGCCGATTTCGTCTCCAGGGGCTGGTGACCCCCCGCCCTGGAACCCCGCTGCGACCGATGACCGACACCCTGAAGAAGCCCAACAGCCTGCGCCTGACCTTCGCCCGCTGGATCGACTCCTGGGCCGGCGCCGACCAGATCGACGACGACGCGCCCCAGGTGGTCGACTGGGTGCGCAGCATCCCCTTCATCGTCACGCACCTCGTCTGCCTGGGCGTGATCTGGGTCGGCTGGAGCCCGTTCGCGGTTGCCTGGGCCGTGGGCCTCTACGTGCTGCGCATGCTGGCGATCACGGGCTTCTACCACCGCTACTTCAGCCACAAGTCGTTCAAGACCTCGCGCTTCGCGCAGTTCGCGTTCGCGGTCGCGGGCAACTCCTCGGCGCAACGCGGCCCCCTGTGGTGGGCCGCGCACCACCGCGCGCACCACCAGATGAGCGACCGCGCGGAGGACGTCCACTCCCCGCACCACCACGGTTTCCTGTGGAGCCACGTGGGCTGGTTCCTGTCGCGTCCGAACTTCCGCACGCGCCTCCACCACGTGCCGGACCTGGCGAAGTTCGCCGAGCTGCGCTTCCTGGACCGGTTCGACACGCTGGTGCCGCTGATCCTGATCCTGGGAGCTTGCGGCCTGGGCGCACTGCTCGAGGCCTGGGCCCCGGGCCTGGGGACGAACGCGCTGCAGTTGGGCATCTGGACCGTCATCTCGACCGTCTTCCTGTTTCACGGGACGTTCACGATCAACTCGCTGTCGCACATCTTCGGCACGCGCCGTTTCGAGACGACGGACGACAGCCGCAACAACGCGCTCCTGGCGGTGATCACGCTGGGCGAGGGCTGGCACAACAACCACCATCACAACCCGCGTTCTGCGCGCTCGGGCCTGAACTGGCGCGAGTACGACCCGACCTGGTGGTTCCTGCTCGTCCTGGAGCGCTTGGGCATCATCTGGGACCTGAACCCGGTCCCCGCGGCCGTTCTGGAGCAGGCCAGGAAGCCGCGACGGCGCGCGTCCGCGTCCCGCTAGTCCCGCGTCCCGCCCGCGGCCGTCCGCGCGGGAACCGCCTGGGTCGCGATGCCCGCCGCCTGCAGCAGCGCGCGATACCACTCCGCGGCCGCCCGCGCGCGGCCCGCCAAGGCGCGGGTCCCCCACACGACCGACAGGGTGCGCCGCGTCGCGGGGCTCGTCTTCGTGCGCTGCGCGTCCTTCACCGCGTTCGCGCACGGTCCGTCGGCGTCGAACAGGCACACGAGGCCGGCGAGGTCGATGGTCTGCCCCGACGCGTTGAACGCGTAGCTCGCTCCGGGGCCCGCCACGGCGATGCGAAACGGCGCGCGCGCGCGGTCCAGGTCGATCACGCTGATCGGCAGCCCGGAGTGCAGCGACACCGCGTTGCAGGCATCGACCGCCGGGTTGATCGCCGGAAACGCTCCGTCGACCAGCGCGCCGAGCAGGTATTCGCTGGCCGGCTTGCCGCGCCCCGTCGGCCGGTAGCCTCCCAGGCGCAGGAGGTCGCGCACGGCCTTGCGCACCGCGTCGTCCGACCGGAGCGGCGCGTCGGCGTCCGCGCGCAGGAGCGCGGAGACGTGCGGCGCGGTGGCGATCTCGCCCAGCGCGGCCGGGAACTCGCTCGTGAACGCGGCCGCCTCGAGCAGCGGGTGGTCCTCGACGTCGATCACGGCGGCACTGTACCGGCCGCGAGGGGCGCGCGGGCCGCCGCGCGCGCGCTTCCTGGCCTCGGCGGGGGCCCCGCGTTTCAATGGTGGCGCCTCGGGCCATCTTCCACTGCGCGCGTCGCGCAGGGCCGGCCGCGTCACGCACCCCGATCCACGACCATGCACACCTCGCTCCGACTCTCGCCGCTGTTCCTGATCGCCGCGCTCTCCTCCGGCGCATGCCGGTCCGCCGCGCCGCAAGGCGAGGTGCCGACGAAGGCCGCCCTGACGAGCGCCGCCCGCCCATCGGCGGCCGAGTCGATGACGGGCGGGCTCTCCGAGGAGGAGTTCAAGCAGCTCCACCAGTTGCCGGCCGCGACGACCGCGACCCTGAAGGGCGGTCCGGTCACCATCGCCGGAGCGACCTGCTACCTCTCGCTGCCGGACGGCGCCTCCGCGCCGCTGCCGGGCGTGGTCGTGATCCACGAATGGTGGGGACTCAACGATCACATCCGCCTGTGGGCCGACCGCCTGGCGGCCGAGGGCTACGCCGCGATCGCGGTGGACCTGTACGACGGGGTGGTCGCGACCGACCGCGACGCGGCGCGCGAGGCCACGCGCAAGGTCGACGACCGCCGCGCGCTCGAGATCATGCTGGCCGCGCAGCGCTTCCTGAAGGAGGACCCGCGCATCCGCGCGCCGCGCACGGCCAGCATCGGCTGGTGCTTCGGCGGCCGCAAGTCGCTCGAGCTCGCGCTGGGCGCGCCCGACCTGGACGCGGCGGTCATGTACTACGGCACGCCGATCACGACGCCGGCCGAGCTGGCGCCGTTGAAGGCGCGCCTCCTGGGCATCTTCGGCTCGCGCGACCAGAGCATCCCGCCGTCCAAGCTGTCGGAGTTCCGCAAGGGGCTCGAGGTGGCGGGCAAGCGTTTCGAGATCCTGGAGTACGACGCGGGACACGCGTTCGCGAACCCGTCCAACGAGCGGTACGAAGGCGACAGCGCGGCACGGGCCTGGGAGGCAGCGCGCGCCTTCCTGAAGCGCGAACTCCGCCGCTGAGCGGCCGCTTCAGACGCCCGCCGGCGGCCACACGCGCACGTCGATGCGGCGCGCGAACATGAGGTGCGGCGGCGCGTCCGGCACGGCGATCCCCTGCGCCTGGGACAAGGTGCACTCTGCGAGTTCGGCGCGCGCCGGCTGCAACGGCCAGGGCGCGTGGTGGATCTCGCCGCGCCACACCTGCCCGGTGCCGCGCGCGGCGTACAGGCAGTAGCGCTCGGTCAGCCAGTGCTCGAGCGTCCCGGGCCGTGCGTGGAACACCGCTCCGTCGGGCGCGTAGCTCGCGCGCAGCGACGCGGGCGGTGCACCCGTGTGGGTGCGCTCGCTGGCGTAATCGATCGCCTCGCCGGACGCATCGCAGCGCATGCGCGCGCGGAAGTACGGCAGGCGGAACCACGCGCGGGCGACCGCCACGGCGATGCGGCTCGCCGCGTCGAGCGAGAAGAACCACACGCCCGGCCGGTCCGCGAGGCGCACGTACGTGCGCAGGTTCAGCTCGGGGAACGCGCCGGTTCCCGGGAACGGCGGCAGACCGCGCAGACGCACGCCGCTCATGCGGAACGGCACGACGCCGAGCCAGGCGCTGCCGGCGAACGTGTCGACCTCCAGGCTCTCGGGGATGTGCGCGCGCAGTTCCTCCGCGGGGATCGGCCGGTGCGCGAACAGGAGGTCGTGCCACGTCTGCGCCATCACCCACGGCCCGGCCGGCAGCGGCCAGGGACGGTGCGCGACCGCGCGCAGCGGATCCGCGGTCACGGCCGCTGCGGCGGCAGCAAGCCGAGTCCCAGGCCGCCGCTGACGGGAATCACCGCGCCCGTCACGTAACCCGCGCTGCGCGAGCACAGGAAACCCACGAGCGCGGCGACCTCCTCGGGCGTGCCGGCGCGGCCCATCGGGGTCGCGGCGACGAGCGCGCGCTGCGTCGCCTCGGGGATCCGCTCGCGCACGCGCTCGGTCTCGATCAGGCCGGGCTCGACGAGGTTGCACGTCACGCCGTGCGGCGCGGCCTCCAGGGAAAGGCTGCGCACGAGGCCGTGCAGCGCGGACTTGGCGCTCGCGTAGGCGGTCTGCCGCGCCGCGCCGGTGCTGGCCGCGATCGACCCCACGAACACGATGCGCCCATGGCGCCGCTGCTTCATCGCGCCGAGAAACGCCGCCGTCAGGCGCAGCGGCGCCAGGACCGCGACCTCGTGCACGCGCGCGGCCTCGTCCGCGAGCAGCGATTCCACGTCCCCGTAGGGCGGGAACGCGACGGCGTTGTGGATCAGGAGGTCGAGCTTGGGGACCGCGTCGGCCGCGCGCGCGGGGAAGTCGGGCGCCGTGAGGTCTCCCGGGAGCGCCGTCACGGACCCGGCAAGGCCGCGGGCGTCCCGCGCGACGGCATCGAGGCGCTCCCGGCGGCGCCCGACGATGGTCACCGCGGCCCCGCGGCGCGCGAGCTCCAGCCCGATGGCCCGTCCGATGCCCGCACCCCCGCCGGTGACGAGGGCGGACTGCCCCGCGAGGTCCGTCGGGTCGGGCATGCGCGCTGAGGATAGCCCGGCGGGGGGGCGCGGCGATGGCCGGGGCAGGGGGATGCCGGCGCGGGGCCGGCCTGGAACGGGCCGGCGGGACCTGAGGGGCGGTTCACGTGCACGGGACGCAGATGAAGAAGTGCCCTGCAGGCACGGCGGGCCGGGGGGTCCCCCGGCCTGCCGGCCCAGATGCAACTTCCTGATTGACCCAATTGTGGAAGGGGTTTCCAATTCCATTGCTGGAGTTTTCTTCCCGGTAAGTGGAGGCAGAGCCTCGCCCAGATCCGCGTTCCCACAGGGGGTTCGCGTCTGGAGGGCGCCACGGATCCGGGCTCCAGAGAGATTCCCCATGTTCCAGATCCCCTCGCACGCCGGTCGGCCGCGGGCCTGGGCCCTGGTGGCCGCCGTCCTGGCGGTCAGCGGGTCTGTGGCCTGGTCGCAGACCAGCCGGACCTACACGACCAGCGCCGACTTCGCCGAAGGCACCCTCACGAACGTGAACAGCGCGGCGGTCGCCGACCAACTGCAGCTCGACGTGCTGCCCGGCGCCCCCTCGCAGCCCCTGGTCAACATCGCCGTTTCCGGGCGCGGAACGCTCGTGCGGATCGACGCCAACACGGGCGCGATCCTGGGCGAGTACGCGACCGCGCCGACGGGCCTGGCCCGCAACCCCTCGCGCACGGCGGTCGATTCCGTGGGCAACGTGTGGGTCGGCAACCGCGACGAAGGCGGCAACGTCCCGGGCGTGGGCCCACGCGGCTCGGTGGTCAAGATCGGCGTCTGCCTGGGCGGCACGCGCACCGACGCGGCCGGGAACCCCGACCCGCTGGGCGGGTACCTGAAGGGGCCGTTCACGTTCAACTCCTGCGTCGACCGGGACGGCGACGGCCTGATCCGCACCTCCCGCGGCCTGGGCGACGTGCTGGCCTGGCCGAACGTCACGGACGGGGTCGGCGGCGCCAACGGCATCGTGCAGGACGCCGTGGACGAGGCGATCCTGGTGTTCCAGCGCACGAACGGCCTCAACGTGCGCCACGTCTCGATCGACACCAACGACGACGTGTGGGTCGGCGGGTTTCCGCTGTTCCCGGACGACTTCGACCTCCTGAACGGCCAGACGGGGGCGATCGTGCGCACGCTCGCGAACCCGCTGTGCGGCGGGCACGGCGGCGTCACGGACGCCAACAACGTGGTCTGGTCGACGACCGGCGAGGCCGGCACCGACCTGATGCGCTTCGACACGGTGGCGAACATCGTGAGCTGCATCGACCTGACGCTCGTCGGCCAGAACAACACGGGCGCCAACCACGGCCTCGCGATCGGCCCCGACGGGTCGGTGTGGGTCACGCAGTTCGACCTGAACCAGATCCTGAAGTTCACGCCCGCGGGCACGCTGGTGCCGGGCTTCCCCAAGCCGACGTTCGGCGACAACCTCGACCGTTCCGTCGGCATCTCGCCGATCGACGGCCACGCCTGGGTCGACGGCAGCCAGGGCCAGACGGTTTCGCGCCTGGACGCGAACGGCAACCTCGTGAAGGTCGTGGACCTGGGCGCGGACGGCCGCAGCCCGCGCGGGGTCTCCGTCGACGAGAACGGGATGGTCTGGATCGCGTGCACGCTGTCCGACACGGTGAAGCGTGTCAACCCGGCCGGCGGCCTCGACGGCCTGGGCGCGGTTGACCTGACGATCCCGCTCGGCCGCAGCGCGCGTCCCTACAACTTCGGCGAGATGGCCGGCAGCACGCCGCAGATCCCGCTGCAGCCCAGCGGTTCGTGGCAGGTCGTGTACGACAGCGCCGTCATGGGCAACGAGTACGGCCAGATCTCGTGGAACGCCGCCGTTCCGGCCGGGACGAGCCTCACGGTCGAGTTCCGCACGGCGGACAGTGCGGCTTCGCTGCCGTTCGTGTCCTACGCGCCGGCGACCAACGGCGTGCCCTTCAACGGCGTGTTCGGCCGCTTCGTCGACGTGCTGGTGACGTTCACGCGCCCGCCCACGTCGGTCGCGACGCCCGTGCTGTTCGACCTCACGATCGAAGGCCTGGGTTCGGGCGGCCCCGAGGACGAGTGCCCGACCGGGCAGCGTCACCCGGCGAGCCTGCTCGTCTTCCCCGAGTTCGACAACCGCTCGGGCGGGCTGACGATGCTGTCGGTCACCAACACCAACCAGGACTTCACGCCGGTCGGCAGCGCGCTGTTCGCGGGCTCCGTGGCCGTCGAGTTCGTCTACATCGGACGCTACGGCCCGAACGGCCAGGTCCTGCCGTGCCTGGAGTACAACCGCACGCACGTGCTGACGCCGAACGACACGCTGTCCGTGCTGACGCAGCACCACAACCCGAACCACGAGCAGGGCTACGTGTACGTGTTCGCCAAGAGCCCGCAGACGGGCGCGGCGATCGTGCACAACTTCCTGATCGGGCACGCGCTGGTCCTGAACACGATCGAGAGCGTCGACTACTCGTTCAACCCCTACACGTACCTGGGCATCGGCCCCGAGGGGTCGCCGACGGACCATGACGCCGACGGCGTGCGCGACCTCAACAACGTCGAGTACGGCTGCTCGCCGGACCGCCTGCTCGTGCCCAGGTTCCTGGGCCAGGGCGCGGACCTGCCTCAGGGGGAGGCGCTTTCGAGCGCGCACTTCGCCAGCGACCTCGTGCTGCTCAACCTGACCGGCGGCGCGGACTTCCGGGCGATCGTCGACTTCCTGATCTACAACGACAACGAGGAGGTCTTCTCGGGCCAGACGCAGTTCCAGTGCTGGGTCAAGCGGCCGCTGCTCGAGATCAGCGGCGCGTTCGGCGCGGCGTTCCTGGCCGGATCGAACCAGGATCCCAACGAGATCCTGGGCGCGAGCTGGACCGAGTCGGGCTGGTTCAAGATGAACGGCAACGTCGCGTTCTCCAGCGCCCTGGCGCTGCCGGACCCGGCGATCCTGGCGCTGCTCGTCGAGCGGATGCCCGGCGAGCACGGGGCCAGCGCGCTGCCGTTCGAGCTGGGCGCGCAAACCAACGGAGACCTGTTGGTGCGCGGACCGTTCGGCGACACGACGCCGTAGTCCTTCACGAGCGAGAGAGCGGGGCTGATGAGGGTCGGCCCCGGGGGGCCGGTCCTGAGCGGTCCCCCACGACGCGGAACCCGGTCGCTGCTGCAGCGGCCGGGTTTCTTCGTCCTGCGGCCGTGCCGCGTCCCGCGAGCGCACTGTTCAGGCGACGGCTGCCGCGAAGCGCGCGAACAGATCGCCCGGCAGCGCATGGCGCAGCCGCCAGCGCACGGCCATGGGTCGCTCGTCCGCGTGACTCACGTACTGCGCCGGACCGAGGAACCAGAACGCGCGCTCGTCGACGCGCAGGCGCGCGAACAGCATCACGGCACTCCCCAGCGAGGCATGCCGCCGGTAGCGGATCCCGGTCGGACTGTCCGCGCGCGTCACGGACTGGCTCTCCCAGTGGATGAGCTCGCGGCTGATGGCGTAGTCCTTGTACCGCGTCGTCGGCGAGAACTGTCCGTGGGTCTTGTCGAGCGTGAAAGCCAGGAGGTCGGAGCGCTCGCCCTTCGCCCAGTGGACGCCGGTCAGCCACGAAGCGACCTTGGCGCGCTGCTCGCGCACGCCGAACGCCGCGAGGATCTCGACGCGCGTGTAGCGGGCGTGGACGCGCAACGGCACGTCGGGCCGCTCCTCCAGCGGGTGCTGCAGGTGGTCCAAGCGCGCCTCGAGCACGTCGAGAAGCTCGAGCAGCTCCGCTCGCACGGCCGGATGCTCCCACAGGAGCGCGGCGCCCTGCCCCAGGTCGAGGGTCTTGTCGAGCGCCCGACCCGCGACGGACGCCACGAGCATGCGCAGCAGCCGGCAATCCGCGGTCCCGAGCCGACCGACGTCCGGCGGCACGTCGGAACGCAGGAATCGGCGCCAGGCAGCGATGCGAGCCGTGTCGTCGACGTGCAACATCCGACCGCACGCCCGGCGAAGCTCCATCTCGTGGGGACCCGGTTCCGCGACTGCGATGCGGGCCGCGGCGCGCAGATCGGACCACGACCGGTTGCCGCGGTACAGGTCCTCGAGCTCCGCGCCGGTTTCCTGGAGGTAGCGCGACAACGTGATGGGCGCGCCGCCGCGCGCGAGCTGACGCAGCTCCTCCACCCTGGCATCCCAACGGTCCGGAACTGCGCTGCGGATGCCTTCGAGGACGATGTCGCGCGCGATCGGATCGAGCTCCATGTGGCAGCCGGCGGGCAGGAACGGGAACCCGTTCTCGATCTGCCTGGCGAGGTCCCGGCGGCCGCCGCCCAGCAGCGCGCACAGCCGGCGATCGGAGCGGAACTCGCGGCGATGCACGCCGACGAAGTCCAGGACCGTGCAGGCGCTCTTGCCGGAGTGCTTGCGCAGCCCGCGGCCGAGCTGCTGCAGGAACAGCGTGGGGCTGTCGGTCGGCCGCAGCAGGAGGAGCGTGTCGACGGCCGGAACGTCGACGCCTTCGTTGAACAGGTCGACGGAGAACACGACGTTCACCGTGCCGTTCGCCAGTCCGGCGATCGCGGAGCGCCGTTCCTCGTCCGAGCTGTCCGCCCACACGGCCACGGCGGCGACGCCCGCCTCCTGGAACACGCGCGCCATGAACCGCGCGTGCTGGACGCTCACGCAGAACCCGAGGGTGCGCATCGTCGCGAGGTCGTCCACGCGCTGCTTCAGGTTGTGCAGGACGAGGTGCGCCCAGGCGTCGTTCGCGGTCAGCACGTTGGTGAGGCCGGCGACGTCGTATCCAGACCCGCGCCTCCACGGGATGCCGCGAAGATCCGTTCCGTCATGGATCCCGTAGTACAGGAACGGACACAGACGATGCTGGTCGATGGCGTCCCACAGCCGCAGCTCCGCCGCGATGCGGCCGTCGAACCAGTCTAGGACGGGCAGGCCGTCGCTGCGCTCGGGCGTCGCCGTGAGACCGAGCAGCTCGACGGGGCGGAGGTGCTCCAGCAGCGTCCGATAGGTCGGAGCGGCCGCATGATGGAACTCGTCGATGATCACGACGTCGAAGTGGTCCGGCGCGAGGTGCGCCAGGCCGGAAGCGGAGAGGCTCTGGATCGAGGCGAAGACGTGCTCGAAGCGCCGCGGCCGCCGGCCGCCGACCCAGGCCTCGCCGAACGCCGCGTCGCGCAGGCAGTGCCGGAACGTGGCCAGGCTCTGCTCCAGGATCTCCTCGCGGTGCGCCACGAAGAGCAGCCGCGCCCGTGCGCGGCCCCGCCTCCAGCGCGCGTAGTCGACCGCCGCCATCACCGTCTTTCCGGTTCCGGTCGCGGCGGCGAGCAGATTCGCATGACGGCCCTGTTCGCGGGACAGCGCGATCTGTTCGAGCAGCCGCTCCTGGAACGGTTCGAGCCGGATCTCGACCGGGCTCAGGAGCAGGTTCGGGCCGTCCTGCGCGTGGCTCGGCAGGCGCGCGGCGAACTCCTCGGCCTGGTACGGCACGAAGTCCCCGCCGTTCCAGTAGCCCTCGAACACGGCCGCGATCTTCTCGACGACCTCGGGATTGCGGGCGCCCGACACGCGCACGTTCCATTCGAGCCCGCTCACGTGCGCCGAATGCGTGAGATTGGACGAACCGATGTAGGCCGTCGAAAACCCGGACGCGCGCTGAAACAGCCAAGCCTTCGCGTGCAGTCGCGTTCCACTCGTGTCGTACGAAACCCGCACCTCGCCGCCGAGCTGCAGGAGCTGATCGAGCGCCGCGGCTTCGGTCGATCCCGTGTAGGTCGTCGTGAGGATGCGCAGCGCACGTCCGTGCCCGCAGTGCTCGCGCAGCGCGGCGAGCATCGGCGCTACCCCGCTCCGGCGGATGAACGCCATCAGGAGGTCGATGCGGTCGGCGGAATGGATCTCCGCCAGGAGCTGGCTGCCCACGCGCGGCTCGCCCGGGGCGTTGGTGAGCAGGGTCGTGTCCAGGAGCGGCACCAACGGCTCGCGCAGCGTCTCGCGGCTGCCGTCGGGCAGGCGCCCGAGGATGGCGCGCAGGACCTCGCCGGCATCGGACGGCGCCTCGCCCAGGAGATCCGCTACATCGGCCCGTGCGCACAACTCGGCCACCAGCGCGCGAGCCACCTGGATCCCGACCGCGACGCGCCGCCTGTCCTCCACGCGTTCGACGGCGCGCCTGACCACGCGCGCCAGGTGCAGTGCGATCCTGTCCGCGGCGTCCGCAGGACGCAGGGCATCGCGCCGGATCCCGCCGGTGTCGGGCGCGCCGCGCAGGTGTGCTTCGAGCGACTCGGTGATGAGCACCTCGTACAGCCCGCGCGTACTCGGACCCGTCATGCGCGGATCCTACTCGAGCGCCCGCGCCGTCAGGTCCCCCTCGACTGCCCCGCCCGGAATAGAACGACGCGAACCGGGGGCCGCGGGGGCCTCCCGATTCGCGCGTAGCGAGTCCTTCGCTGGCAGTCGGCTCAGCCGCCGCCTTGCGTCGGGTCCGTCACCAGGTCCGAGGTGTCGACGCCGAGGTTGTTCTCGAGCGTGTTGCCCTCGCCCGGGTCGACGGTGATGTTGCCCGCCGAGTCCGTCGTCGTGCGCACGATCTTGCCGGTCACGATCGTGCCGTTGTCGGCATCGGTCGCACCCGGGAGCATCGCGGCGGAAACGCCGATCATCTGCGCGGTCTTGTGGCCGAAGATCGAAACCGCGGCGGCCGCCACCAGGGCGACGCCGGCCACGATCAGGCCGTACTCGACCAGAGCGGCCCCACGCCGGCCGCGCTGCGTCTTGTGGATAGTCTTCATGTCAGATTCCTAGGAGTTGGGGTGACAGCCTTGGGGAGCTGATCCGGACGCGCTGCCATGCTCCGAATCAGTGGTGTCAGCCGTCCCTGGCTTCCCAGCCGTGGGACAACCGCCATTCTACATGCCCTCCGCATTCATGCCGGAAAGACGGGATTTCGCGGGCAGGAAGGCCGGATTGGCCTGCGCAGCCGCCTCGTACTGCCGCCGCGCGGCCGCGGCGTCGCCCGCGGCCTCGGCGAGCAGGCCGCGGTGATAGGCCACCCGCCAGGCGGGGGCCCCCAGGCGCTCGGCCGCGTCGATCGAGCGGCCCGCGCCTTCGAGTTCTCCAGAGAGGTACAGCACGCCCGAGTGCGCCTCGCGCAGCCCGGCGTGGTCGGGGCGGTACTGGATCTGCATCTCCAGCACGCGCTTGGCGAGCGGCAAATTGCCCTCGTCGATCGCGATGCGGCTGCGCAGCACGCCGGCGTCGGGGTGCGCAGGTTCCGCGCGGAACAACTGGTCGAGGAAGTTCTGCGCCTTCTCGGGCTCCTTGCACTCGTACGAGAGCACGGCGCAGGTCATCAGCGTGCGCACGTGCCCGGGATACTCGAGCGCCAGGCGCTCGATCTCGTTGCGCGCGCGGTCGTGGTCGACCGCGTGGTAGCGCGGGTTGTCGTCGGGGCCGCCCTTGGTCGCCTGGTACTGGTCGATCAGCTTGTCGAGCCGCTGCTCGACGTTCGCGTCGCGATCGCGGTGCCCGAACGTGTACGTGTTGCACGCCGACAGCGGCAGCACGCACACGACCAGGAGGAGGAGGTTCTTCTTCATCGCTTGCATGTCACTTCCCTCCCGCGGCGCCGGCCTTGGACTTCCCGTCGGCCGGCTGCTCCGCCGGCGCTTCCGCCTTCTTCTTCCCGCGGCCGAGCATCTCGGCCGTGCTGGGGTAGGCCCACAACCGCGCCTGCGTCGGCCGGTCGCGCACGATCGAGGGGTTCACGACGATGACGAGCTCGCGATCCGAGTCCTCGTAGCGCTTGTCCGTGAACAGCCAGCCCAGGAGCGGGATCTGGTGCAGCCAGGGCGTCTTGCCGACCTGGTCCTTGCGCGAGCGGTCCGTCAGGCCGCCGATCAGCATCACCTCGCCGTCGCGCAGGCGCGCGCTCGTGCGCAGGTTCTTCTCGGCGAACGCGACGGTCTCCTGCGGCGTGCCCGTCGAGGAGCGCACCAGCGCGGTCAACTGGAAGTCGGGGTTCGACACCGAAGGCGCCACATCCAGGGTGATGTAGCCGTCCTCGTCCACCAGCGGCCGGACGGCGAGCTGGATGCCGAACGGGAGCTGCTGCACCGTCTGGAACACGCCCGTGCTGCCGTCGTTCACGCCCAGCGGCGTCGTGACGCTGCTCGTGATGCTGACGCTGCCGCCGTCGCCGAAGGCCGCGATCTCGCCCGACAGCACGGTCAGCGTCGGGCTGGCCAGCGCGCGAGCGATGCCCTCGGTCTCCAGGACGTTGAACACGGCGTCGAGGTTGAAGTGCTGCCCACCGACCATCACCTGGTTGGTGAACCCGCCCTCCAGGAACGAGACGACGTTGGACACGTCCGTGTTCGAGGCGAACAGGATCGGCTCGCCGTTGGCGTTCGTGGCGATGCTGCCGTCCGAGGCCAGGGCCGGCGTGTTGGGGTTGATGCCGTTGGTGTCGAAGTCGGCGGCGCCCAGCTTCCTGATGTTGGAATCCCAGTTCAGCAGGTCGTTGCGGCTCACCTCGAGCAGGCGGATCGCCACGCGCACCTGGGGGATGTCCTCGACCTGGATGAACGACAGGATGCGCCCGTCGGCCAGCTCGAGCGCCTTGGCGCGCCCGATGTTCGTGTCGATGCGGTTCTCGAGCAGGCGCCCGATGCCGGAAGATCCGCTGCCGCCCAGGCCGCCGCCCGGCGTGGAGAGGATGCTGCGCAGGCCGGTGCTGCTGGTCGTCGAGGCGCGGTTGCTCGTGCGCGAGTCGTACAGCGCGCCCGACTCGTCCGCGGCGACGCGGATGTCGGTGGCGATGTCGTCCAGACGCAGCGGCTTCTCGGTCGTGCGCGTCAGGCCGCCGGCGAAGGTCTCGGTGATGCGCTCGATCTCGCCCGCGCGCTTGCGCAGCATCAGGTCCTGCTGGCGGTAGACCTTGGCCGCCAGCGTCAGCGCGCGCATCAGCGCCGTCTGGCTGGGGACCTTGCCGGTCATCACCAGGATGTCGGCACCGCCGTCGGCCTCGGCGCCGGCGACGCGGTTGACCTGGACCTTGCGCAGGCCGAGCTGCTCCTGGATCGCGCGCTCGATCACGACCTCGACGGCGGACGGGCGGTCCGCGACCTGGATCTGGTTCACGATGCGGCTCTTCTTGCCGCCTTCGTCGCCGATCGTGGCGCGGACGAGATCGGTGGCGTCGTCCAGGATGCGCGCGTTGTCCACGCTGCCCGAGAGGACGAACACGTCGGTCGCGTCGTCGACGGCCGGGCCGCGCTGCACGCGCGCCACGCGCACGTCCGCGGCGCCCATCTTGGCCAGTTGCGCCTGCAGTCCCTGCTCGATGGAGGTCACGGCCGCCTGCACCCGGATCAGGTTCAGGACCTTGGCTTCCTTGCCCGACTCGACGCCGGCGGACGCGTAATCGTGCGCCGCGCGCTCGGCACGGGCCGCGGTGGCGCCGTCCGGCACGGTGCCGGTCAACACGAGCGCCTGGCGGTCGGACGCGGCCGAGACGGACAGCGAGGGATGGATCGCCTTGAGCGCGCCCTCGAGCACCGACAGGTCGCGGCGGACGACGATGTCGAATGCCTCGGGGTTGCCCTCGCGGAACCACACGATCAGGTTCGTGCGGCCCACCTTCTTGGCGCGCACGAGGATCTCGTCGGCCGTGACCGGCTCCGCCTCGGCGACGTCGCCGTTGGCGAGCTTCGCGCTGACCTGGCCGGTCGCGATGCCCTTCGTGAACTTGAGGCGCGCGATCGTGCCCTCGACGAACGTCAGCACGTTGCCCTCGCGCGAGCCGCCTGAGGTCTGGAACTCCGCCAGCGCCGAGCCCTGCTGCGGGCCCGCTCCGTACAGCGGCAGCGCCGCGCCGAGCGCCAGCAAGGCCGTTCCGGCGAGGACGAACGCGTGGGTGCCGGGCCAGGTCCGCGGCTGGCGGACGCGGTGGAATGCGTCGAGCAGCCTCATTGCAGCACCGTCCTGGGTCCGAAGGCCGCTTCGTGCGCTTGGAAGTTCATCGCTCTCTCTTTTTCGGGGACGATCCGGATAGCAAGACCCCGTCGCGCGCGGTTCGTACACCCGTGTCCGGGTCGACTCCGAGGCCGCGCGTGGCGGCGGGGCAGGTTTCTGGTGGGGTTCATGTCAGCCACCCCTCGTCAGGCTCTCGGTCAGCTTCAGGAACTGCAGGAACGTCGGCCCGAGCGTCGAGACGAAGATTCCCGGCAGGAAGCAGATCACGAGCGGGAAGACGAGCTTCACGGTGAGCGCCTGCGCCAGCATGTTGGCGTCCTCGCGCCGCCGGTTGCGCAGGTCGTCGGCCTGCGTGCGCAGCACGCGCGTGAAGCCCGCGCCGACCTGCTCGGCCTGCACGAGCGCCGACGTGAAGACGGCCATCGAGGGCAGGCTGATGCGACGCGCGAGGCGCCGGAAGCACTGCACGCGTCCGATGCCCGAGATCGATTCGACCTGGAAGGCCTGCAGCTCCTCGAACAGCGGTCGACGCCGCGGGCTGGTCTCGATCACCTTGGTCAGCGCGCCGTCGAACGACAGGCCCGACTCGCTCATCGTCGCCAGCATCTCCAGCGTCAGCGGCAGGTCCTGCTCGATCTCGCGCACGCGCCGCGTGCGCGCGGCGCTGACGAAGGCGTAGGGCAGGCAGGCCAGGATCACGAGCACGATCCAGGGCGCGCTCGTCAGGATCGGGCGCGCCAGGTCCGCGATGCCGCCCGGAACCTGGCCGGCGGCCAGCACCGCTTCCTGCACGAACCCGCTCGTGCGCAGCGTCAGCGCCACGGCCAGGCCCAGGACCAGCGCAGCGCCGGTCGCGGCCAGGAACAGGGCCGGTGCGCCGCGCGCGCGGAAGCCGGCCAGGTACAGCCAGCGGCGCAGCCAGTTCTGGTCGTCCAGGTCCTCGAACTCGGCGCCCTCGGCGGCCAGCGCCTCGTCCTCGGCCCAGGCGCGGCGTCGCGCGAGTTCCGCGGCGCGCCAGCGCGACAGCACGACCCAGCAGGCCGCGATGGCCAGCGTCCACAGCGCGAGCACCGCGGCGAGGCGCAGGTCGAAGGTGACGGCGATCACGGGGGGGAACATCACGGCCGCGGCCTCAGTAGCGCATCTGCGACAGCCGCGCGATCCACAGGAGGCCGATGGCCTGCAGCACGATCGCGATGCCGACGACGTTGACGCCCACGGGGTGCGCGATGAACTCCTCGAAGTTCTCGGGGTTCGTGCGCCACATGAGCAGGGCCAGGAAGTACGTGATGCAGACGATGCCGATGACCGAGGCCTGCGCCTGCGTCGACTGCGCGCGCACGCGGCGGCCGATCTCGATGCGGTCGCGGATGGTCCGGCCGACGGTGGCGAGCGTGGGGGCCAGGCTGCCGCCGACCTCGCCGTGCACGGCCATCGTGAAGCCGAACAGGCGGAAGGCCTCGAGCGGCACGCGGCGCGTGAGGTCCTCGAACACCTGCTTGGGCGTGTCGCCGAAGCGGATGCGGCCCAGGACCTCCTGGAACTCGCTCTTGAGCGGCTCGCCGGCCTCGCCGCCCGCCGCGGCGACGGCCTCCATGATGCCTGAGCCGGCGCCGAGCGACGCGACCATGAGGTCGATCGAGTTCGCCAGTTGCGACTCCAGCAAGAGGCGCTTGCGCGCGCTCAGCCAGGCCTCGACGAGGTGCGCCACGACGCCCAGGATCACGGCCAGCGCGACCGCGTAGACCGGATCGAGGTTCAATGCGAAGCGCCCGACGAGGGCGACCGCCAGGCCGACGGCCCACGGCAGCCACAGGTGCCTGCGCAGGTAGGGCGCCAGCGTCACCTCGCCGCGTTCCTCGGCGAGGACGACGTCCTCGTTGAGGCGCTCGCGCGCGATGCGCCGCAGCCTCTGGTGCCGGAAGGCCCAGATCAGCGCGGAGGCGACGGCGAGGGCCGCCAGGAGGATGGCGATCTCACGCATCCTCGAGTCCCGCGTCCTTCTGGAAGATGTGCAGCGGCACCTCGATGCCCTTCTCGCGCAGCGCGTGGACCACGTGGGGCACGACGCCGGTGGGCTGGAAGCGTCCCACGACCTTGCGGCCGTTCCGGCCGGTCTGCTTGAACTGGAAGATGTCCTGCATGAGCGGCGTGCCGCTCTCCATGCCGGTGATCTCGGAGACGCTCTCGATGCGGCGCACGCCGTCGTCGAATCGGCGCACGCTGACGATCAGGTGCAGAGCGGACACGATCTGGTCGCGGATGGCGCGCGAGGGCAGCTCGATGCCCGCCATCAGCACCATCGTCTCCAGGCGGCTGAGCGCGTCGCGCGGCGAGTTGGCGTGGACCGTGGTCATGCCGCCGTCGTGGCCGGTGTTCATGGCCTGCAGCATGTCCAGCGCCTCGGCGCCGCGGCACTCGCCGACGATGATGCGGTCGGGCCGCATGCGCAGGCTGTTGATGACCAGCTCGCGCGCCGAGATCATCCCGCGGCCCTCGACGTTGGGCGGGCGCGTCTCCAGGCGCACGACGTGCTCCTGGTCGAGCACGAGCTCGGCGGTGTCCTCGATGGTCACCACGCGCTCGGTGTCGGGGATCGCCTCGGCCAATGCGCCGAGCAGGGTCGACTTGCCCGCGCCGGTGCCGCCGCTGATCAGGACGTTCTTGCGGGCGCGCACGACGTGCTCCAGGAAGAGCAGCATGTCCTTGGTCACCATCCCCAGGCGCACGAGGTCCTCGCGCTTGAGGCGCTGGCGTCCGAAGCGCCGGATGGAGATCGTGGGTCCGTCGAGGCTGACGGGAGGGATCGTCGCGTTGACGCGGCTGCCGTCGCCCAGGCGCAGGTCGACCATCGGCGAAGCCTGGTCGATGCGCCGCCCGACGCGCGCCGCGATGCGCTCGATCACGCGCTGGACGTGCTCGTCGTCGCGGAACCGCACGTCGGTCTTGATCAACTGGCCGAAGCGCTCGACGTAGACCTGGTCGTAGCCGTTGACCAGGATGTCCGTCACGGCCGGGTCGGCCATCAGCGACGCGAGCGGGCCCAGGCCCAGCGTCTCCTGCGTCAGCTCGTCGGCCAGCCGCTCGCGCTCCTGCGCGTTGAGCGGGATGTCCTCGGTCTGCAGCACGCGCGCGACGAAGTCCTGCACGGCCAGGGCGATGGTTTCCTCGCCGCTGCCGAACATGGCGCGTTCGCCGATCTCGTCCAGCAGGCGGCCGTGCAGCCGGGCCTTGATCGTCATGAAATCGACGTTCATGCCGCGCGCGGCGCCGGCCTCGCCGTCGCTCGGCGCGGCCTTCCAGGTCGGCTCGCGGTCCTCGCCCTTCAGGCGCGACGCGAGGTCGGTGCTCATCGAGCGGCCGAACCGCGCGCGGACGTCGTCCCGTTCCATCTTCTCTGCCACGTGCTCTCTCCCCTGCTCGGGTCAGTCCGCGAAGGACGCCTTGGGTTGACCCGGGGCGGCCGGCGGCGTGCGCGGCGCCGGTGCCGGCTCGACGGCCGTCTGCTTGACGGGCGCGTCGCCCACCAGGTCGTCGACGATGCGGCGGATGACCTTGCCGAAGCCGAACAGCTTCGTGGAGTGCAGCACGTAGGGCCGCCCGGTGTTGAGCGCCGTGATCAGGCGCTTCTGGTACGGGATGACGTAATCGACGTCCGCGTCCAGGCGATCCTCGACGTCCTGCAGCGTCAGGCCGCCGGGCGCCTTCTCGAAGTTGTTGTTGAGCACGATGCGCGTGCGCTCGCGCGGGAAGCCGATCTGCTGGATGACCGGCAGGAGCCGCGCCGCGCCGACCACGTTGGGGACCGTGTTCTGCACCACGACGTAGGCGCGGTCCGACAGGTCCAGGATCGACATGATCATCCCGTCGAGCATCGGGAAGGTGTCGACGATCACCCAGTCGTAGGTGCGCCGCGCCAGCGTCAGCGTGCGCGACAGCGTCTCGTCGTCCACGACCGAGGCGTCGACCGGGTCGATCGGGGCGCCCAGGAGGTCGAGGCCGCACTCGTGGCGCAGCGTCAGCTTGCGCAGCAAGGTCTCGTCGAGACGGCTCTGCTCGCGCGCGGCGTGCGCCAGCGTGGTGGTCGGGGTCAGGTCGAGCATCGGCCCGCAGCTGCCCAGGTGCACCGAGCAATCCACCAGCAGCACGCGCCCCGGCGGCAGGCGCCGCGCCAGCTCGCAGGCCACGCTGACCGACATGGTCGACTTGCCGACGCCGCCCTTGTTGCTGACGAAGGACAGGACCTTGCCGATCTCGCGCTGCGCTTCCTTGGGCTTGCGCAGCGCGCGGTCGAGGAGCTGCTGCAGCTCGGCCGACGACAGCGGCCGGCGCAGGAAGTCCTGCACCTGCGCTCGCACGGCTTCGATGATCAGGTTGTGCTCGCCGTCCGAGAAACCCAGCGCGTCGGGCCGGTACAGCGCGACGATCACGGTGCCCGGCGCCGAGGCCGAGACCTCCTCCGCGAACGACTTCAGGGAGCGCGGATCGCCCTCGATCTGCACGCAGACGATTTCGGGCCGCCGGTTGCGCGCGACCTCGATGCCCTGGCGCGCGGAGCGCACGCAGTGCACGACGGGTTTCCAGGCGCGCAGGCCGGCGACGGCGGCGGCGAACTCGTCCTTGAGCAGCGAGTCCGAACCGACGACCAGGATCTGGGGGGTGTGCTCCATGGGGTGGCTGCCTTGGCGTCAGCGAGTCAAAACGGGGGCCAGCACGGTTCCGGGCCGGACCTGGGTGTAATCAAAGGAGGGTTGGCCGCCCCCGCCCGGATAGGCGAGGCGGAACGTTTCGGAGAGGACCGCGTTCCACTCCGCGGCGCTGAGGTCGCGCGCGGAGAAGTCGTCGAGGTGCGCGCTGGCGTTGTCCTGCGCGATCCAGCAGTTGGCGATCCCGAACGTGAGGTTCTCGCCGACCGAGAGCTGGAACGTGCTGCCGCCCGAGAACGCGGCGCGCCCGAAGCCGTAGCCGATCACGCGCTCGACCGGCACGCCGCTGGCGTTCGGGATCGTCGAGTAGATCGCGACGTAGCTGGGTTTCTGCGAGGCGCTGGCGAACGCGGGGAACGGCGCGGACAGCGGGACGATCGCGTTCCCGACCGAGTGCAGGTTCTCCGCGAAGCGTCCCACGACGCTGCCGCCCCAGAGGAGCGTCCCGTCGGACTGCACGGTCATCTGCCCGGCCGTGGCGTTGTGCCACGCGGCCGCGGCGATCGAGATCCACGAGTCGAGGTTCACGGCGAACGGCAGCGTCCCGGCCATCGGCTGCGGGATCGACGTGCTGTGATCCATCACCGGCGTGCCGTCCGGATGACGCACGGGCGGCGCGATCCGCAACGCCGGCATCGCCGAGGCGATCGCCGTGGCGCGCACGGTCAGGCCGTCGATCCTGGGATTCCAGGTCTCGCCCGCGGCCTGACGCAGCGTACTGCCCATCGAGAACAGGAGCGGCAGCCGCGGCAACGAGGAGCTGGTGTTCGTTTCGACGTCCTCCGCGATCGTCGGCGCGCCATCCGGGTTCATCTGCGCGCTGCGGCGCATGCGCACCAGGAAGCTCAACGCGTGGTAGACCTCGGCGCTGGTCAGCGGCGAGGGCGCCGGAACGAAGTCCTGGCGCACGTAGGCGCCGCTCTCCGGGCTGCCGGTGCCCGTGGCGTACGGCGCGGGAACGAACCGCCCGGTGACCTGGTCGCCGTGGATCTTGTTGCGGGGATTCCGCTGCAGGATCGGATCGTCGACCGCAGCGGCGACGCTCGGCGCCAACTCTCCGACCTGCGCGTGGACGCCCAGGTTGCCCGCGTCGCCTCCGGTGACCTTGAGCCTGGGCCCGGCCGCGAAGGCATAGGCGTCCGGCCCGTCCGGCACGGAGAGCGGGCCCGTCTCGGGCTGGTATCCGCCGCGCGTCGGGTCGAGGTCGTCGTCGAACACCAGGCGAACGAGCTCCGAGACTTCGCGCCGGCGTCCGGAGTCGCTGCTCGTCAGGTACTCGTCGTAGTTCCGCCAGCGACAGCCCTCCAACGCCGCCGTGTCGACCGCCGTCTGCATCTGCGCCTGCGCGAGGTGCGCCACGCCGACGTCGATGACGAGGCCCGCCATCGCCAGCACGACGAAGACGAGCATCGCGAACAGGATCAGCGACGCGCCGCGACGGCGCGCCTTGGCCCTGTGCAGCCTGGCGGCGATCGACCGCATCAGCGCGGGCCTCCGGCCCCGCCGTTCGGCGTGGACGAGTTCGGCTTGGCGGGCAGCACCACGGTGCGCGTCTCGTCACCGTTCACGATCGTGATCTGCTCCGGCGCCTGCGGCCGCTGCGGCTCGGGCAGCGGCGAGGCCTGCACCAGCGGGTTCGTCGACTGCGCGAGGCACGTGATCTCGATGCCGTTGTTCAGCGCGCTGACCAGGTCGCCGTACTGCGCGTCGGGCACGGCCACGAAGGTCTCGTCCTTGGGGCTGCCCTTGCCGGTGTCCGGCATCGCCTCGATCACGAGGCCGCCGTCGACGATGCGCCGCGTCATGGCCACGAACGCGGCCGACTCCGCCGCCTGACGCTGGGCCTCCGGCGAGACCGCCGAGCCGCGCGGGCCGAGCGGCGCGGGCTTGGCCGAGGCCGCCGCGACCAGGATGAAGCTGTCGCCGGCCTTGAGTCCGCGCATGGTCGGCACCTGCGCGGCGGTGATCGTCACGCCGTGCATGCCGGCGGGGATCGCGGCCGTGCGGCTCGCGGGCGAGCCGGCGGGCAGGAAATCGGCCTCGGTGAACACGTAGCCGCCGCGCTTGTCGGCCTTGGTCACGCGGCCGAGCACCTGGCTGGTCTCGAGCAGGCCGCGCTCCTTGGCCTTCTCGGGCTCGAGCCACACGACGAGCGGCTCGCCGCTCTTGGGATCGAGCAGGTAGTCGAGCGTGACGTGCTGGAACGCCGGCACGTTGCGCGCGGCGCGCGGATAGGGCTTCTTCCCGGCGCGGTCGACCTCGGCCTTGGCGGCCGCGGACTGCTGCCAGGGGAGCTTGCCGTCGCCGAGGAAGTACAGGGTCGCGACCGCCGCACCCGCGCCCAGGAGGACCAGGAGCGTGAGCGGAAGCCACCCGAGTCGGGAGGTGCGTCGACGGGGGGTGTGTTGAGCCATGGGTGTGGTACCAGCAGGTGTGCGTTGGGGCGTTGGAGCAGAAGGGTCAGCGAGCGTGGATCAGGGAGGGCAGACCGGGGCGGGGCTGAAGACCTCGCGCCGGAAGATCGATTGGCCGGAGATGAGGCGGCGGAAGGGGCGGACTTCCTTCTTGAGGGCGTAGAACTTCCCCAGGCCGTACTGTCCGGCGTAGGCGCCGCCCTCGCCGCCGCCCACGAGCGTTCCGGGGGCGGAGTTGAGCTGGGTGACCCCGCCGTCGTTGGCCAGGATCGGGTCGTTGGTCGGGGACGGCGCGCCGATGTCCTGAGCCTGGTACGCCGTCAACATGCTTGCTTGGTAGGGACAGTTGATCCTCAAAGCGACCAGACCACGCTCCGGACCGTTCGAGGCGAGGCTGAACGGCCCGGCCCCGGCAGCGCCCCCCTCGGGTCGCACTTCCTCGACCACCGGGACCCAGCGGATCGTCTCGACGCCGTCGGTGCCGCGCGAAACGACCTGCGGGACCGCCACGGTCAAGGCACCGCTCGCGTCGAGCACCAGCGCCCCCGGATAGCGCAGGTAGCGCGTCCCGCCGACCGTCTCGACGATCATCAGGGGCACCAACAGGCGGTTGAGGATCGGCCAATTGGACACGTCCGGCATGGCACCGGGCATCTCGACCACCAGCATCGCCGGGTCGTAGACGCGCGCACGCACCGACGGGCAGGCCAGGGCCTCGTCGAAGTTGAACGTCGCCGGAAGGGGCATCAGGGCCAACTCGCGGGCCGCGGTCCGCGCCGCGTTCTGCACGAGCTGGGAGGTGGTGATCATGCGCCCCATCTCGAGAGTGCCGGCGAGCAGCAGGTAGAACGCGATCGCCACCAGCGCGAACTCGACAAGGATGGATCCCTGGCGCCGGGCGCGACGGTGCGCCCTCGAGCCCGCCTGACCTGCCGTCGGCTGCCGCGTGGGGATCTCTGCGATCATGTCTTCTCTCCTGGGTCCTTCCTCCCCCGGGAAGGGGTCGGGTGGAGCGCCTCGGGGGGGATGCCCTCGCGGCGGCCCAAGACCTGCTGCGCGCACGTGTTCCCGACTCCCCTACCGAAGGAGTCGCTCGCCGCGGTCGCGGACCCTGCCGGTCCGCCCCCCGCGCGCGACGGCGCACGTGAACGACAGGCCGTCCGCGGGTCCTGCGTCCCGCATCCGGCAACTCCATTGTAGCGGGGGGCAGGCATTTGGGGATTTCTTCCCGGTCCGTTTCCGGAAGCGGGACATAGTGCGCTGGAAGGGGGTCGCGCCCTCGTCATCATGAAGGGTTCCCCATGAGTCACCTCCTCATCCACCCCCCGTTCGCGGATCCGACGCAGCCGTACCTGAGCCTGCCGACGCTCAAGGGCTGGCTGCGCGCGCGCGGGCTGGATGCGCGCGTCGTCGACCTCAACCTCGAAGCCACGCACTGGCTCTTCGATCGCGAGACGCTGGCCGACCTGGGCCGGCGCATCGGCGCGCGGTTCTCGTTCCTCAACACGCGCGGCGCGCTCGATTTCGACGAGCAGCGCGAGTACCGCCGCCTCACGCTGGCACGCGAGAAGATCGAACGCGTCCTGGGCGCGTCGCCCGGCCCCATCGAGGTGTTCCGGACGCGCGAGCTGTTCTTCGACGCCGCGCACTACGCGTTCGCGCGCCGCCAGGCCGGCGAGATGTTCGAGGCCCTGAGCGCGGCCTACTGGCCCTTCCAGTTCGGATTCAACACGCTGGCGCACGACGTCGCGCCGTGGAGCTTCGATCTGCTCGCGAAGTACTGCGACGAGCGCCTGAGCCCGCTCCGCGAGTTCTACGAGCAGTACTTCGCCGCGGCGCAGGACTGGGACTGGGAGAGCGGCGAGGGGCCGCCGTGCGACCCCTCGGAGGCCGAATTCATCGGGATTTCCGTGGTCTTTCCCTCGCAGATCCCCGAGGCGCTGCACCTCGCGCGCTTCCTCAAGGAGCGCGCGCCGTCGGCGTTCGTGGCGCTGGGCGGACCGGCCGTGCACCAGATCGCGGTGCACCTGGACGAGGGTCGTCGCCTGCGTCTCCTGGAGTGGGTCGACGGGATCGGACTGTTCGAGGGCGAGCAGACGCTCGCGGCGCTGTTCCCGCTGTTGCCCGCGTGGCGCGCGGCCGCCGAGCCCCGGGAGCGCTTCGCGCTGCTGCGCGACGTGCCCAACCTGCTGTTGACGGAGCCCGGCGGCAGCGCGACGCACCGCGGCCCGCGCTGGACGCTCGACCTGCGCGAGGCGCCGGCGCCGGACTACTCGGATCTCGACCTCGATCGCTACCTCGCGCCGAGCCGCACGCTGCTCTACGCGCCGACGCGCGGCTGCTACTGGGGCCAGTGCTCGTTCTGCTACTACGGCCTGACCGAGACCGCGACCGCCAGCTACCGCGAGGTTCCGCCCGAGACCGCCGCGGCGCACCTCGGCCAGCTCTCGCGGCGCTACGGCGTGCGCAACGTGTACCTGTCGTGCGACGTGCTCTCGCCCAAGTACGCGCTGCGCCTGGCCGACGCGTTGATCGACAAGGGCGTCAAGATCCGCTGGTCGAGCGACCTCAAGATCGAGCGCTACTTCACGCCCGAGCGCTGCCAGCGCCTGTACGCGGCCGGCCTGCGCTCGGCGGCGTTCGGCATCGAGAGCGGCTCGGACCGCATCCTCGAGCTGATGCGCAAGGGCGTCGACCGGGCCACGTTGACCGAGGTCAACCGCGCATTCCACGAAGCCGGCGTGGCGACGGAGTGGATGACGTTCACCGACCACCCCGACGAGACGGTGGAAGAGGCGCTCGAGACCGTGCGCTGGATCGAGGCGGAGGAGGACGCGATCGACCTGTTCCTGGTCGGCGAGTTCGGCCTGGAGAACGGCTCGCACGTGGCCCAGGACCCGGCGCGCTACGGCATCCGCCGCGTCTACTACGCCGAGGGCGACGACCTGCGCCTCTACGCGCTGTTCACGCATGCCTCGGGACGCCGCGGGCCCGAGGCCCAGCGCCAGGTGGACGCCGAGATCGACCGCGTCGCCGCGCGATTCGAGCTGCACCCCTACCCGTGGGCCGGCGCCATCTCGACCCACCACACGTTCCTGCACTTCCTGGAGTTCGGCCCGCGCGCCTTCCGCACGCACTTCCAGCGCGCGCAGCACGCCACGCGCGGCGCCATGCCGGCACCGCCCGCTTCGCACATCGCCGGACTGCGCGAGAAGCCGCGCTTCGGCCTGGAGGCGATCGAGGAGGCCGAGCGCCGGTTCTTCGAGTCGTACGTGCCGCGCGCGCTGTACACGACGGTCCCCGCGCGGCGCGGTTTCGGCGAGCCGCGCGAGGAATCCGCGCCGTTGTCCGCGCGCGACTACCGTGCGGCGGCGAGCGCCGAGCCGGACCTGCGGCCGGGGCGGCGCTGATCCCCGATCGCGTCAGGGCAGCGGCCGCGCGGCCATCTCGCGCCAGGCCGCGCGCAGCTCGGGCTCGCCCTCGATCTCGGGCCGGATCCGCACCAGCGCGCGCACGAGGAGCCGCTGCAGCTCGAGCCCGAACAGGCGCAGCGACTCGTCGCGCCCGTAGCAGTCGCCGTCGCCGGCGAAGAGGTTGAGCTTGCCGTCCAGGCGCGGCTGGAGGACCGAGCCGCGGCGAATCAGGAGCGCGCCGGGGTCCGCGCGCCGGAAGGAGTCGACCACCAGCCGTTGCAACGCGCCCGTGCGCCGGTCGATCAACTGCATGGGACGACCGTCGTCGCCGCGCGGTCCCAGCGCGGTCTCGAAGCCTTCGAGCCGTGCGTCGAGATCCGCCTCGTCCACGAGGTACGCGACGCGCCGCCCCGTCAGTCGCGCCGGTTCGCCGTCGCGCGTGCGGTACAGGGACTCCGCGGACTCCAGGTCGGATCCGTAGAAGCGGCGCATGTCGAGCGGATCGGGCTCGATCGCCCAGCAGCCGTCGAACGCGTGCGCCGAGGTCACCTGCAGGCGGACCGCGCCCCACGCACCCAGGCCGCGGCCCGAGATGAAGCGGTAGGGCGGCGTGCCCTGCGCCAGCAGGCTGCGCTCGAGCTGCGGGATGAGGTCCGCCAGGAGCGCTTCGCCACGCGGACCCTCGTTGACCGAGTCCGCGAACAGATGATGTCCGTGGATGCCGCGCGGATCGAGCACGACCAGCACGATGCGCGGCGCGTCGCCGGAATCGCGCATGTACGCGGCCTGCGCCGCGCACAACGCGAGCGGATCCTCGCCCAGGTCGGGCAGGTGATAGCAGACGGGCATCCGCTCCTCGGGCCGGAACGCCGGCGGCAGCGCCAGCCAGGCGTCCATGGCTGCGGGCCGTCCGAAGAAGCGTGACAGCGCGGGCGAGAGCGCCTCGAAGCGCACGACGCCGTCGGGCAGCGACGCCTCGACGCGCCCCGGCTCGACGTTCTCGGGGAACGCGAACCGCGCGGGCAGCGCGCAGGACGGGACCAGGCCCAGCGAGCCGATCAGCAGGGAGACCGCAAGCCGCACGACGGGCGTATCGGAATTCGGCGCGCCGAGCCCAAGGGTTCCCCCCCCACGCAAGGCCGAGCCCCGCTCCAGGGGCGATCCGGCGGGTCCGCGGCCGGGAACCGGCGCCGATGGACGCCTCCCGGCGGCAGGGCTACGCTCTCGGGCCGCGCTCGATTCCACGGACCCGGGCCGCGGCCCACCGACCCACCGTGAGCACGAACCGCGTCGCCGTCGTCGAGCAGCAGCTCGATCTGTACCTCGAAGGCGCCGCCGCCGCGGCGCTGCGCCTGGGTCCCGACCAGCCCGTGGCGGCCGGCAGCAGCCTCGGCGCGCGCCAGGCGCTGGAGTTGTTCGAGGACCAGTGCCTCTCGCGGGCGCTCGACGTCGCCGCGCGCGAGCTCAAGAAGACCAACCGCAGCTTCTACACGATCTCGAGCGCGGGGCACGAGAACAACGCCGTGATCGGCGCCCTCCTGCGCCTCGACGACCCGTGCTTCCTGCACTACCGCTCGGGCGGCCTGATGATGGCGCGCAGCCGCAAGCGGCCGGGGACGACGCCGGCCTTCGACACGCTGCTGTCGCTGTGCGCCTCGAAGGAAGACCCGATCAGCAACGGCCGCCACAAGGTGTGGGGCAGCCGCGAGCTGTGGGTGCCGCCGCAGACCAGCACGATCGCCTCGCACTTGCCCAAGGCCGTGGGCCTCGCCTTCTCGATCGGCCGCGCCAAGCGCCTGGCCCACGACACGGGCCTGTCGCGCGATTCGATCGTCCTGTGCAGCTTCGGCGACGCCTCGGCGAACCACGCCACGGCCCTGGCCGGCATCAACGCGGCGCGCTACATCCACCGCCGCGGCAACCCGGTGCCGATCCTGTTCCTGTGCGAGGACAACGGCATCGGCATCTCGGTCGATACGCCCGCGCAGTGGATCGAGGAGTCCTACGGCTCGCAGCGCTTGATGCGCTACTTCCGGGCCGAGGGCAGCCTGGCCGAGATCTGGGACGCCTGCGCACAGGCCGTCGATCACTGCCGCGGCACGCGCATCCCCACGTTCCTGCACCTCAAGACGACGCGCCTGTGGGGCCACGCGGGATCGGACCTGGAGACCAGCTACCGCGCGCTGGCCGAGATCGAGCGCATCGAGGCCCAGGACCCGCTCCTCGCCAATGCGCGGCTCCTGATCGAGTCCGGCGCGGCGACGCCCGGGGAACTCAAGGACCTGCTGCGCGACACGCGCGAGCGCGTCGCCGCCGCGGGCGAGGAGGCCGCGCGCCGTCCGCGGCTCGCGACGCGCGCCGAGGTCGAGTCGCCGCTCGCGCCGTGGGACGAGGCCCGGGTGCGTGCGACGGCGGCCCGCGCCGCCTCGCCGGAGCGGCGCGCCCAGATGTGGCAGGAGAACGCGCCGGAGCTCGCGCGCACGCCGACGCGCCGCACGCTGGCGAGCCACGTCAACGCCGCGCTGCACGACCTGATGCTGCAGTACCCCGAGGCGCTGGTGTTCGGCGAGGACACCGGGCGCAAGGGCGGCGTCTACGGCGTGACGCAAGGGCTGCAGAAGCGCTTCGGCATCGCGCGCTGCTTCGACACGCTGCTGGACGAGACCACCATCCTGGGCATCGCGCAGGGCGCGGCCCACATCGGCTTCCTGCCGCTGCCCGAGATCCAGTACCTGGCCTACATCCACAACGCGCTGGACCAGTTGCGCGGCGAGGCCTGCTCGCTGTCGTTCTTCTCGAACGGCCGCTTCCAGAACCCGATGGTCGTGCGCATCCAGGGCCTGGGGTACCAGAAGGGTTTCGGCGGGCACTTCCACAACGACAACTCGATCGGCGCGTTGCGCGACATCCCCGGCCTGATGCTGGCGGTCCCCGCGCGCGGCGACGACGCCGCGCGGATGCTGCGCGGCGCGGTCGCGGCGGCCAAGGCCTGCGGGCGCGTGGTGTGCTTCCTCGAGCCGATCGCGCTGTACCACGAGCGCGACCTCCACGAGGAGGGCGACGGCGGCTGGCTCACCGACTACCCCGTGCCGTCGCAGGATCCGCGTGACGCGCTGCTGCCGGGCGACGTCGGCATCCACGGCGCGGCGAACACGGACGTCCTCATCGTGAGCTACGCCAACGGCCTGCGCCTCGCGCTGCGCGCCGCGCGCATGCTCGAACGCGAGCAGGGAACCAGGGCGCGGGTGCTCGATCTGCGCTGGCTCGCGCCGCTGCCCTTCGAGGCCGTGCGCCGGCACGCGGCGGAGTGCGGCCGCGTGGTGGTCGTGGACGAGTGCCGCGCCAGCGGCGGCGGCGTGGCCGAGGCCGTCGTGGCCGACCTCGCGGAGTCGGGCGTCGCGGTGCGCGTGCGCAGCGTGCGCGCCGCCGACTGCTACGTGCCGCTGGGCTCGGCGACCGCCGCCGTCATGGTCGGCGAAGAGCAGATCGCCGACGCGCTGCGCGAGGTGCTGGCGTGAGCCGCGTCGCCATCCTGTGCCCGGGCCGCGGCTCGTACGCCGAGAAGCAGATGCGCTCGCTGCCCGACGCGCACCCCTGGATCGACGCGGCGGACGGCATCCGCCGCGAGCTCGGGCTCGCGTCGCTGCTCGAGCTCGACCGCGCGGCGCGCTTCGACCGCAAGGAGCACCTGCACCCGGCCAACGTCTCGCCGCTGATCTACCTGGTGTCGATGCTCGACGCGGCCGCGGCCGCCGCCGAGCACCGCGTGGTGTGCGTGGCCGGCAACTCGCTGGGCTGGTACACGGCGCTGGCCGTCGGCGGCGCGCTGTCCTTCGAGGACGGCTTCCGCCTCGTGCAGGAGATGTCTCGGCTGCAGCACGAACACCAGCTCGAGCACGGCGGCGGCCAGATCATCTATCCCCTCGTGCACGAGGACTGGCGCCGCGACCCCGCGCGCATGCAGTCGGTCGACGCGGCGTTGGCCTCGTCGGACGGTCAGGCCTTCCCGTCGATCCACCTGGCGGGCCTCGCGGTCCTGGCCGGCACGGACGCCGGCATCGCGCACCTCAAGAATGCGCTGCCGCGCGTCAAGAGCGGCGCGAACCAGTACCCGATCCAGCTCGAGCAGCACGGCGCCTACCACACCGCGCTCGTGCAGGGCGTCGCCGACCGCGCGCGCGAGCTGCTCGCGGACCTCGCCTTCGAGCGGCCGCGCGTCACCCTGATCGACGGCCGCGGCGCGCGCTTCACGCCGTGGTCCACCGACGTCGACGCGCTGCGCGCCTACACGTTCGGCGCGCAGATCACCGAGCCCTACGACTTCGGGCTCTCGATCCGCGTCGCGCTGCGCGAGCACGCGCCCGACCAGCTCGTGTGTCCGGGCCCGGGGAATTCGCTCGGCGGCGTCGTCGGGCAGGCGCTCGTCGCCGAGGGCTGGCGCGGCATCCGCACCAAGGACGACTTCCTGCGCGTGCAGGAGAGCGACGCGCCGGTGCTGATCTCGATGCGCCGCTGACGCGCTACGCCGGCGAAACGCCGGCCGGCCGTTCCGTGCGTGACACCGACGGAACGCAGGGCGTTCCCCGCGCGCGACCGCGCACGGCGGGCGATGCCCGCTTGCACGCGCGGAGTGCGCTCGACGCGCGAACTGCGCCGGCGGCACACGCCTTGCCTTCTCCGGGACAGTTCCGGCCGCCGTTCGTGGTGGCCGACCTGTTTCCCACCGGAGTTTCGCCATGCATCGTTCCCTGCTCTTCGTTTCCCTGATCGTCCTCGCCGGCGCCGCCTGGATCGACACCGGCTCCGCGCACGGCGGCAGCTACCGCGGCCCCGGCGACACCGTGCCTCCCGGCGGCGGCGGCGGGAGCGGCGGCGGAACGCCGGGCCCCATCGGCCCCTCGCAACCCGGCGGAGGAACGGCGCCGACGGGTCCGCGGCCGGGCGCCGGCACCCCGGGCATTCCGACCGGCGGGCTTCCGGGCGCGGCGGGCGGCGCGGCAACGGGTGGACCGGATTCCGGCACGGACCTCACCACGTGGGAGCTGTGGTGGGGCTTCAACAAGGACCAATACCTGAACCTCAAGGCGCACGTCCACGCCGGCCTGCGCACCGGGACCGGCGACGACTACTTCACGGGCCTCGACGGCGCGCAGGCGGCGCGCACCGCGTTGAAGCCGTCCGAGGAGACGATCCGCACCGTGGTCGTGCCGGCGCTGATCGAAGCGCTGGAGACCGAACGCGCCAACGACATCGTCACGGGCGCGCTCGTCGCGCTGGGCAAGATCGGCGACATCCGCGGCGAGGACGGCGCCAGCCCGTTCGAAACGCTGATCGCGCGGTTCCTGGCCGATCCCAACCAGGAGATCGCCGAGACCGCCGCGATCGCGCTGGGAATCCTGGCCAACGACGCGTCGATCCAGCGCCTCGAGGATCTCGCGCTCGACACGCCGAACGGCCGCAAGATGGTCGGTGCGACCGAGGTCGGCTACCGCACGCGCGCGTTCGCGACCTACGGACTGGGCCTGATCGGCGCCAAGGCGGCGAAGAACGAGCAGCGCCAGCGGATCGCGCGGACGCTGACCGACATCGTGCGGAGCCCGCGGAGCTCGACGCGCGACGTCCACGTCGCCGCCCTCGTGGCGTTCGGCCTCGTGCCGATCGATGTCGACCCCGCCTGGGTCGCCGGCGGCTCGCAGGATGCGGCCGCGTGCCGCCAGGCGCAGATCCTCTTCCTGCAGCGCTTCCTGGCCGACTCCAGCCAGCATCACCTCGTGCGGGCGCACGCGCCCGCCGCGCTGGCCCGACTCCTGGCCGGCGCTCCGGCCGAGATGAAGGAAGCGGCGGCACGCGCACTGATCGCTCCGCTGGCGGTCCATTCCAAGGAAACGGACCAGGTGCGCATGGGCTGCGTGCTCGCGCTCGGGGCGATCGGCGACTCCGACGCCGACGCGATCGACATGGAGATCCGGGACGTGCTGCGCCGCTGCGCCGAGGACGCCGACATCCAGTCGCGGAACTTCACGAACATCGCGCTCGGCCAGATCGGCGGACGGCCGGGACAGGGCGCGGACGGCGCGCGCGGCCAGCGCGAGGCGCGCGAGTTCCTGGTGACGCAGCTCACCAAGGGCAAGAACCACATGCGGCCGTGGGCCGGCATCGGGATCGGCGTGATGGAGCACGCGCTGCGCAAGTCCGGCGTGGTGGGCGGCTCGGCCTCGGCCACGGCGAAGGACGTGCTGCGTAAGGCGCTGAGCGAGGCCGTCGCGCCGGACCGCGTCGGCGCCTACGCGATCGGCCTGGGCATCGCGGGCGACGAGGAGAGCCGCGAGTTGCTGGCCGAGAAGCTGGCGCGCACCTCGGAATCCACCGCGCGCGGCTACGTCGCGATCGCGCTGGGCCTGGTGGGCGCGCACGCATCCGTCGAGGACGTGCGCGTGGTCGTGCGCGAGTCGAAGTACAAGCCGGAGCTGCTGCGCTCGGCCGCGATCGGCCTGGGCCTCCTGGGCGACAAGGAGCTGGTGCCCGAGTTGTGCACGCTGCTCGCGGAGGCCCGCGGCCTCTCCTCGCAGGCGGCGCTCGCCTCCGCGCTGGGCTTCATCGGCGACTCCCGCTCGATCGATCCGCTGGTCGCAATGCTGAGGAACAAGACGGGCGTCACCAGCTCCGGGCGCGGATTCGCCGCGGTGGCGCTGGGGATCGTGGCGGACAAGGAGCCGCTGCCGTGGAACGCGAAGATCTCGACGGACATCCAGTATCGCGCGAACACGACGACGCTGACCGGAGCCGGCGGCACGGGGATCCTCGACATCCTCTGAAGGCGGGCGCGAGCGGCGCCCGAGCACGTGGACGCCGGCGGGTGGAAAGCGTTTCCACCCGCCGGCGTCTTGCCGCAGGGCTCCGCGGAGCGGGGTAGGTTTCATCACGCGCCCTGTCGCCGCGCGCCCTCCACGCCGCATCGGCTGCGCTGGCCCGGGGCCGCGGCGCCGCCCTCCGATCCGCACCATGCAGCACCGGCTCCAGATCCGTTCCGCCTTCGCGCTCTCCCTCGTCGCGTTGCTCGCCGCCTGTCATCGCGGCGGCGGCGCGGGCTCCGGCTCGCAGTCCGCCACCGTCGCCTGGTCGCTGGGCGCGCCGATCGCCTCCGTGCACGCACCCTCGGGCGCGACCGCGCAGATCGCGCTGCCCGGGCTCGGCTCCGATTTCGAGTTCGCGGCGGGCGCGACGTTCGTCGAGCAGCCCGGCGGGCGCGCGCACCTGGTCGCCGTCCTCGAGCGCGCCAGCGAGCCCGCGCAGCGGCTCGCGCTGGTGCTGCGGCTCGCCAACGAGCTCGCTCCCGGCGACCCGCACTACGACCAGCTCGCCCAGCCGCGTTCCGAGCTCGGCGCGGGCGCGTACCTGGAGCAAGGCGGCCCGATCGACGTGGCGCAGTGGCGCTACTACGGCATCTCCGGCGGCGAGCTGCGCGGCCTGGACGCCCTCGACGGTCTGCTGGTCGCGCTCTCCGCCACCGACGCGACGGGCCTGCAGTGCGGTCCGGGCGCGACCAACATCGGGCTGGAGTTCGGCGCCTCCGCGCGACTGCACGCGGCCGTGCAGAACATCCCGCTCATCGGCGTTCCGGGCCCCGTCGACGGCGACCTCACGCTCGCCTTCGACCTCCTGCCCAGCGAACGCACGTACGCCGCCGTGAGCCCTGGCGACGCGACCCTGGGTGGAGTTCCCAGCGCCGCGCTCCATGCCCCGGCGCTCGGCGGCGATTACCTGCTCGTCGGCGGCGGCGCCTTCCACGAACGGTCCGACGGATCGGTCCAGTTCGAAGGCGTGCTCGCGGATCCGGACGAGCCCGAGCGCCGCTTCGCGCTCACGCTGCTCGCGCACGCGCGCCGGGACGCGGCCGGTGGCGACGCTGCGCCCGCCGGCAGCCCGCTCCTCGAGCTGCCCGCCGCGGCGTACCGCGCCAGCGGCGGCCCCATCGATTCCGACGCGTGGCGCTATTACCGCTCGATCGAAGGCCGCCTGCGCGGCGTCGGTCCGCTGCAGGGCGCCGAGCTGCGCGTGCGCGCCGGCGCGGCCGCGCTGCAGGTCGGCTACGGCGCGGGCGGATCCGACGCCGAGCTGGGCGCGTCCGCGAACCTCGTACTCGATCTCCTGGCGCAACCTTTCTCGGGCGCGCAGATCCCCTGGAGCGCCGGCGACGCGCGCCTGCGCCTCGCGCTGCGCGGCGCGTACATCGCCAATGCCGACGAACCCGCCGTCGATCCGCTCTACGCCGTCGGGGATGGCGCGGCGCTCGCGGTCCCCGGGCTCGCGACCGATTTCGAGGTGGTCGCGGGCGGCGAGTACCTGGGCCGCGCCGACGGACGCGCCGAGGTGCGGGCCGAGATCCAGAGCCGCGCGAACCCCGCGGAACACTGGCTGCTCGAACTCGAGCTCAACCCGCGGCTGGACCCCGCAACCGAAGCGGAGGTTCCCGCCGGGAGCCCGGTCCTGGATCTGGCGCCGTCGGCCTACGCGATCAACGGCGGGCCGGTCGATCCGGGAACCTGGCACTACCACACCGCCGTCGCGGGAACGCTGCGCGGACTGGGCGCGCGCCAGGGCGCCGTGCTCGCGGTGACGCGCTCCGGTCCCGCCGTCCAGGTGGGGGTCGGCGCGAACGGCGCCAACCTGCGCTTCGGGCTCCTCGGATCCCTGGAGCTCACGCTCGTCGAGCCGCCGGACGCGGGTCCGGGTCTGCCCGGTGCCCTGCCTGCGGCGCGGATCGCCCTGACGATCGAACGTCACTCCCAGCGCTGCGCGCGCGAGGCGCCGCGCGACGCCGCCGTGTGCGCCCTGTCCGGCGGCTACGCGCTGCACCTGCCGGCGCTCGGCGGGAACTTCGTGCTGGAGGCCGGTGCCGCGTTCGCCGAGCTGGCCGACGGCAGCGCGCGCCTGCGCGGCACGCTGGCGCGCGCGTCCGGCGCCCCGGCGCGCTACCTGATCGACCTGGCCCTGTCGGGCCGCGTCGACGCCGGCATGCCGACGCCCGCCGGCAGCCCCGTGCGCGAGCTCCTGCCCGCCGCCTACTCCGACGCGGGCGGGTCCATCGAGCCCGGCCGCTGGCACTACTACACGACGCTCGAGGGCTCGCTGCTCGGCCTGGGCAACCACGCCGGCGCCAACGTGCGCCTCACGCGGTCCGGTGCGGCGTTCCAGGTCGGCCGCGGCGCGAACGGTCGCAACGTGCGCTTCGGCGCGTCGGGCTGGATCGAGAGCCTGGTGCTCGTGCAGCCCAACAGCGGACCCGCCCTGCCCGTGAAAGGCGGCGGCGGTCTGCACCTGGACCTGTTCGACTCCTGCCCCTGATCCGACGCGGAACACGGCCGGCGCGAGGGATCGGCGGCTCCAGGAGCTAGCATCGCGCCGTGCGTGTCCGGCCCTTCCATCACGCGCGGCTGGTGGCGTTCTTCGTGCTCGTCGCCGCAGCCGGCGCAGCCTCGGGTCTGCTCGTGCTCGCGCGGCCGGGCGCGGAGCCCGTCGGCGGTTCCGCGCGCGCGGCGGTCGCGCTCACCGCGGCCCTGACCGCGGGGCTGGGCCTGGCGGGCGTGTTCTTCCACCGCCTGCGCGTGCTGCCCCAGAAGTGGCGCGAGACGCAGTCGTATCTGCTGGCGATCCAGCGCGAGTCCGCCAAGTACCGCGCGCTGCTGGAAGGCGCGGCCGACATGGTGCTGGTCCTCGACCCCGCGACGGGCGCCGTGCTCGAAGGCAACGCGCGCGCCCGCGAGGAGCTGGACGCGGGGCGCGCGGATCGCGGGCTGGCCGAGCTCCTGTCGGACGCGGACGCAGAGGCCCTCGCGCGCGCACTGGCCGAAGCCGGCGCGCAACCCGGGCGCGTGACGTCGCTGCCGGAGATCAGGGTGCGCAACGCGCGCGGCCAGCAGCTGGTCTGCGAGGCGCGCATCGCGACCGTCGAGCTGGAGGACCGGCGCGTGGCGCACGTGGCGCTGCGCGACCGCACGCGCGAGCGCGAGATCGAGCACGAGCTGGCGGTCCGCGAGCGACTGTCGTCGCTGGGTCTCCTGACCGCCGGGGTCGCGCACGAGATCAACAACCCGCTGGAGGCGATCGGCAACCACATCCGGCTGCTCGAGCGCCAGGAGCTGGACGTCGCCGGCCGCAGCCGCCACCTGGAGCTCGTGCGCCACGGCTTCGAGCGCATCCGCGACCTGGTGCGCGACCTCCTGCGCTTCGCGCGGCCCGCTGGCGCGCGCGGCACCGTCGATCTCCCGCAGGTCGTCGACCGCGCCGTGCGCCTCGCGGCCTACTCCGCGCAGATGCGCGACGTGGAAGTCGACGCGGAGGGCGCGCGGGGCGCGGCGACCGTGCTGGGCGACGCGGGACGCCTCGAGCAGGTCGTGTTCAACCTGCTGCTCAACGCCGCCACGGCGATGAAGGGGCGCGGCCGCATCACCCTCGTGCTGCGACGAACCGGCGACGGTTCCCGCTGGATCGAGCTGTCGGTCGCGGACAGCGGGCCCGGCATCGCGCCCGAGCACCTGCCGCGCATCTTCGATCCGTTCTTCACGACCAGCGGCGGCACGGGCCTGGGCCTCCCGATCGCCTTCGGCATCGCGCGCGCCCACGGCGGTTCGCTCGAGGCGCGCAACCGGCCCGAGGGCGGCGCGGAGTTCGTGCTGCGGCTGCCCGACCCGGCGAGCGAACGCTCAGGAGCATCCACGTGAACGCACCCATCTCGGTCCTGGTCGTCGACGACGAACGCTACGTGCGCGACTCCCTGTGCGAGGTGCTGCAGGCCGAGGGCCTGCGCACGTCCGCCGCGGACGGCGCGGAAGCGGCCGTCGAACTCCTGGGCCGCGAGCGCTTCGACGTGATCGTCACGGACCTCTCGATGCCCAGCGGCGACGGGCTGGCGCTCCTCGACGAGGCGAACGCCGCAGGCATCGCGATCCCGATCCTGGTCATCACCGGCGTCGGCACGGTCGCCGACGCGGTTGCGGCGATGAAGGCCGGAGCCTTCGATTTCCTGCAGAAACCGGTCGATCCGGACGAGCTCGTGCTGCTGGTGCGGCGCGCGGCGACGCACCGCGAGCTCGAGGCCGAGGTGGCCGACCTGCGGCGCCAGGTGCAGCGCCTGGACCCGCGCTGGGAGCTCGTCGCCCGTTCGCCGGCGATGGTGCGCGTGCTGTCCGACGTCGCCAAGGTCGCGCCCACGGAGACCACGGTGCTGGTGCGCGGCGAGGTCGGCACGGGCAAGGAACTGGTCGCCGCGACGATCCACCGGCACAGCGCACGCGCCGCGGGTCCCTACGTCGTCGTCGATTCGGCCGCGCTGGCGCCGTCGACGTGCGAGGCGGCCCTGTTCGGTCCGCGCGGCAAGCTGGTCGAGGCGGGCGGCGGGACGCTGGTGCTCGACAACGTGGGCGCCCTCGACCCCGCCGTGCAGGCGCGCCTCGTGCGCGTGCTCGAAACGCGCTCGTACACGCCGCCCGGCGCGGACCGGCCGCGCGCCGCGGACGTGCGCTGGATCGCGATCGCGCACGAGGACCTCGGCGCGCGGGCCGCCGCCCAGGCTTTCCGCTCCGACCTCCTGCTGCGCCTGGCCGCCTTCCCCATCAGCGTGCCCGCGCTGCGCGACCGCCGCGCCGACCTCGCCGAGATCTGCGCGCAGATCCTGACCGCGGCCGGCGCCGATCCCCGGCAGCTCACCGACGACGCCATGGAGGTGCTGGCCTCCTACGCCTGGCCGGGCAACGTGCGCGAGCTGCGCAACGCGCTCGAACGCGCCGCGCTGCTCTCCGAAGGCGCTCCGCTCGACGCCGCCCTCCTGCGCGACGTGCTGGAGATCCGCGGCACGCCGGGGGCCGTGCCCGCGGAGATCCGCTTCAATCTGCGGCGCAACATCGATGCGCTGGAGCGCGACCTGGTCTTGCGCGCCATCGCCCGGACGCACGGACACAAGCGCGAGGCCTGCGACCTCCTGGGCATCGACGCGCGCAACCTCGGCTACTACCTGCGCAAGCACAAGATCGGCGACGACGAGGTGCGAGCGGCGGCCGAGGGCTGATCCCGGGTGCACGCCGGGCCGCCAGCCCCTTCCCCCGCCGAGTTGCGCGCGCCATCCTCGCGGCGTGGTCCTGCTCGAGGTCTGCATCGACTCCGCCGACGGTCTGCGGCGCGCCGTCGCGGGCGGCGCGGACCGGTTGGAGGTGTGTTCGCGCCTGGATCTGGATGGACTCAGCGCCGAGGAGGCCTTGCTCGCGGCCGCGCACGGCGCGGGCGTGCCGTGGTTCGCGATGGTGCGCCCGCGGCAGGGGAGTCACGTGTGGCGCGCGGACGAGCATGCGGCGCTGTTCGCGGACCTGGATCGAGCGCGGGCCTGCGGCGCGGCGGGGTTCGTGCTGGGCGCGATCACGCGGGACGGCGAGGTGGACGCCGCGCTGATCGACGCGCTCGTGCGGCACGCGGCGCCCCTGCCCGTGACCTTCCATCGCGCGTTCGACCGCGTGCGCGACCCGTTCGCCGGGCTGGAGACGCTCGTCGGGCTGGGCGTCCGGCGCATCCTGACCTCCGGCGGCGCCGCCGACGCGTTCACGGGCCGCGATCGCATCCGCGAGCTGGTCGATCGCGCGCGCGGCCGCATCGTGATCCTTCCGGGCGGCGGCGTGCGCGCGCACAACGCCTCCGCGATCCTGGCCGCGACCGGCGCGACGGAGCTGCACAGCTCGACCGTGTTCGATCTCCGGCGGCCCTGAGCGCGCGCCGCGGCGGCCTCAGCGGTACTCGACGACCACCCGCACGCCCGCGCGCAAGTCCGTCGCGCGCAGCGCGCCGTCCGGGGCGGCCAGGTGGGCCTCGCCCGCTGCCGCGACCGGCAGGCGCACGGGCAGGCCCAGCGCGGGCTCGCCCCGGAACTGCTCGATCAGGACCGGGTCGGTGATCTCGATCCACTCGACGTCGCCGTGCTCCGTCCCGAGGATCGCGCTGGAGGGCCCGGACAGGTCCGCCACGCCGTCGAACGCCGCCAGGTCGCTCGCGTCCCACCCCGAGATCAGCCGCTGCGCGAGGAGTTCGCCGGCCGGGGAATGGAGCCGCAGGTCGACCGCGTAGGTGAAGGCCGCGGCGGCGGCGCCGGCGGCGGTGTTCTCGACGCGCGCGTGCGCGACCACGTGGCGCTGCAGGCGCAGGCGTACCAGCGTCGGAGTGCCCAGCGCGGGGTCGAAGCCGCGCACGCAGACCGTGGCGTCCCAGTCGAGCGGGCGCGGACGCAAGCTGTCCGCGCCGCGCTGCGCCGCGCCGGCGCTCACGCACAGGAGAAGGACCGCGACGATCGAGGACGGTGAGCGCATGGGGACTCCGCGGCGGTACGGCGACTGGCGTTCGCAACGTGCTGAGGGCGCCAGCCGCCGCGCGGCGCACGCGGCTTTCGGTTTTCGCGTCGCCGCGCCCCGGGTCGCCGGGCCGCCCGCCGCTCACCCCCCTTCCAGGGCCCGCCAGGAGGGGTGCCCCACCCCCTCCAGAAGGCCCTGGGACGGCCCTCCAGAATCCATACAAAAGGGCCGTCGGAGGAATCCGGGCGCTGAACCGACCTTACGTCGGTTCGGGTCCTGGGAGGGTTGGACGGGGGGGGGCCGGGGCGACAATGGCCCCCCATGAACGAGACCGCCGAAGCCGATCTGGCGCCCCTGCCGCCCGCCGAACCGGCCGGTTTCGAGGCCGGAGAGCGCACCGAGCTGTCGGCGGAGTTCCTCTCGCGCCGCATCTGCGACTTCGACCTCAGGATCGAGGGCCGGCCGCTCGAGCGCGTCATCGAACGCTTCCGCGCCGAGCTGCGCGCGCTGGGCCTGACGCGCCTCTCGCCGGTGTTCTACCTGACCGACGAGTGGGGCGTCCCCGAGGGGACGGTGGCGATCGGGATCCCCTTCTACCTGGCCGACGAGACCCTGCTCGACGTGCAGCGCCGCCGCGGCGCGCTGGTCGAGGGCGACGGCGAGGAGGACGTGCTGCGCTACCTGCGCCACGAGATGGGGCACGTCGTCAACTACGCCTGGCGCCTGTACGCGACGGAGGAGTGGACGCGCCTCTTCGGCCCGATGTCCCGCCCCTACGTCGAGGACTACAAGGTCCAGCCGTTCAGCCCCGACTTCGTGCGCCACTTGCCGGGCGGGTACGCGCAGAAGCACCCCGACGAGGATTGGAGCGAGACGCTGGCGGTGTGGATGACGCCGGGCCTGGACTGGCGCGCCCTGTACGCCGACTCGGCCGGCGCGCTGGCGAAGCTGGAGTACTGCGACCGCACGATGGCGGCGCTGCGCGAGCGCGACCCCGAGATCGTCGACACGCAGATCGACTACGAGGCCAAGGACATCGGCCTCACGATCCAGGAGTTCTACGAGGTCGTCGACCTGGGGCCCGAGCGCATCCCGCGCAGCCTGGACGGCGACCTGACCGCGATCTTCGCGCGCGCGCACGAGCGCGCCCGCGTGGCGGGCAAGGCCGAGGACGACGCGCGCACCGGCGACGGCGCGGCGCTGGTGCGGCGCCAGCGCGAGTTCCTGACGACGGCGGTGTACGGGTGGACCAGCGTCGAGCCGGCGCTCCTGCGCAAGCTGTGCGCCCACCTGGAGGGGCGGGCGCGGGAGCTGGGCCTGCGCTACGCGCTGTCGGAGCGCGACGAGGTCGTGGCGGAGCTGGCCGCGTTCCTCACGGCGCTGGCGATGAACTACGTCTACACGGGCAAGTTCGTGCCGGGCGGCGGCGGCGCCGACTCGCGCATCGAGCCCGATTGACCGATTCGGGGTGCTCCGGCGAGGATGAGGCCGTTCGCCTCGCACCCCTCGCACCCCAGGATCGCTCCATGCTCCGCACCCGCGCATTCGCCGCGTTCCTCGCCGCCGTTCCGCTCGCCCTGTTCGCCGCGCCGTCGGCTTCGGCGCACGCAGCCTTCTACTTCACCGTGCAGCTCGAAGGCGCGCAGGTCGTGCCGCCGAGCGGATCCACGGCGACCGGCGGCGGCTGCCTCGTCTACGTGCACGAGGGCGGGACCGATTACGAGATCCACTACCACCTCAGCTTCCAGGGGCTGTCGGCCGCGCAGACCGCGGCCACCGTGCACGGCTACGCGCCGAGCGGATCCAACGCGGGCGTGCTCCAGACGCTGCCCCTGGGCACGCACATCGAGGGCCACTTCAAGGGCTCGCAGGCCGACCTCGCGCAGTGGCTCACGAACTCGACCTACCTGTCGATCGCCAGCGAGGCGTTCCCCGGCGGCGAGATCCGCGGACAGATCGTCGCGACCAGCACGCCCGCGCCGCAGATCTTCTGCACCGGCGAAGGCGCCGCGCCGTGTCCCTGCGGCAATCAGGCGGCGGCACAATCGCTGGCCGGCTGCCGGCACTCGCTCGGATACGGCGCGACGCTGCGCGCGCAGGGCGTCGCCAGCCTGGAGTGCGACCTCCTCGAACTCCACGCCTCGGCCTTGCCCACGACGACGTCCGTCCTGTTCTTCCAGGGTTCGAGTCGCGTGGCCGGCGGCGTGGGGACGCCCTTCGGCGACGGCCTGCGCTGCGTCGAGGGCAGCGTGCTGCGCCTGGGCATCCGCATGACGACGGTCGGCGACACGCACCTGCCGGAGCACGGCGACACGCCGCTCTCGGTGCTGGGCGCCGTCCCCGGGCCGGGCCACGTCAGCCACTACCAGGCCTGGTACCGCAACGTCGCGCCGGCGTACTGCACGCCCGCCCCGTTCAATCTGACGAACGGGCTGTCCGTGACCTGGGCCCCGTGATCCTTCAGCGCCCGCCGGGGCGCGATCTCTGGCGCCACGGAGGCCGCTCGCCGGTGGGCGACCACGCCGGCCGGCGCGCCATGTAGATCGGGCGCCGGGCCGTGAAGGCCTCGACCTCGCGCTGCACCTCGGGGTTGGCGTCCATCGCGCCGGGGTTGGCCGCGAGCGCCTTCCACAGGATCGGGTGCACGCGGTGGCGGTGCGGCTCCATCGGATCACCGTCGGAGCCGCGCGGGTCCATCGATGCCGCGTCGTAGACGCGCTCGACGAAGCCCGCGACGGCCTCGACCGCGATCTCGGCGCGCTCGCCGTCGTCGAGCACGTGCCACGCGGCCCAGAACAGCGTCTCCGGCTCGATCCAGTCGCTGCGGATCCGGCCGTTGGAGGACTCGAGGTTCTCGCGGCGCGCGTCGGCGTGCAGGCGCGCCAGCACCTTGGGCGCGCGGCGGCGCACGAGCTCCTCGGCGCCGAACAGGAGCTGGTCCTGCAGCAGCGAGTCGCGCACCTTCACGTGCGGGTGCGCCAGCAGCCACTGGCAGTAGTGCGCCTCCAGCAGCACGGCCTCGATCATGTCGTGCGCGCTGGTGCGCGAGATCTGCGCGCGCTGCTCCCACGAGGCCGCGTCGTACAGCATGCCCAGCTCGAGCGGCGCCTCCAGGTCGGGCACCGCGTTGCGGTCGAGCACCTTGCCGCTCTTCACGTGCAGCTCGCCCGCGATCTGCATGCGGTTCAGGTTGCCCTCGCCGTAGCGCATGATCTGGTCCGGACGGAAGCCGTCCGCGGCCGGATGCTGCGTCTGCCAGTAGCCCGGGTGCACGCTCTGCGCGCGCAGCCGCACGCAACGCGCGAACGCGAAGTTGGTCTGGAACATCTGCTGCGCGTTGCCGCGCGGGCCCGAGCGCGGATCCATCTGGCCCGCGCGCGGGTTGCAGGCCGGCTCGAAGCCGCTGTCGAGCAGCGCGTTCTCCACGGTCAGGGTCCCCACCGACGCGGGATGGAACGCGCCCTTCCAGTACTGCTCGATCATGCCGCGGAAGGCCTGGAAGCGCCGCGCGGTCGCACGGAAGGGGCGGTCGTCGGGGTTGGGGTAGTCCAGGATCCAGGTCGACAGCTCGGGATGGTTCAACTTCGACGCGATGTGGTCCGCGAGCAGGCAGCCCTGCAGGAAGGTCTTGGCGCTGAACGAGAACTGGCCGCCGCCGTGGGCCGTCGAGACGACGAGCCGTTCGCGCTCGGCCACGTCCCACACGAAGCGCTGAAGGAAGAGCTGGAACCGGCGGTCGTACAGCCAGCGCAGCGGCACCGGCTTGATCGTGAACTCGTAGGTCTCCGGGTCCAGGCTGAGCCGCAACTCGAAGGTCGGCCCGCCCGACGCGTCGCGGAAGCACAGGTTCTGGCGCCGGATGCCGTACGGATCCTTGTCGATCGTCCGCTCGGCCGACGCGAACGGGCAGGCCTCGTCGCCGCGGGCCGCCAGCTTCCGGTAGCGCTTCAGGACCGCGCGGCCGATCTCGTCCTGCTTCGACAGCACGCGCGGGTCGTAGAAGAAGCCGGTCTCGTCGCGCGCGGCGTGCTTGCGCCAGCGCTCGATGGTCTTCCTGTTCGAGAAGGTCGGCTCGAGGCCCACCCAGGCGTCGTCCCAGGACTGGGTGGTCGATCGCCGGCAGCTCGCGAGCTGTCCCAGCAGCGGCTCGTGCGCGGAGGGGAGCGTCGTGACGGGCGCCGGCCGGCGTGCCTTGCGTGCCATGCGGGGAGGTTCGAGAGGTCGCCGCCGCGGGGAACGGCACGACGATCCGATCCTATCGGCACTTGCGCTCCCCGGCTTTTGAGGATCAACGCGGCGCGGCGGCCGACAAGCGCGCGATCAGGTCCATCACCTCGCGCTCGATGCGGTCCCGGACCGCGCGGAACCCGGCGGGGTCCATGTCCCGCGGGTCGGGAATCGACCATTCCTCGCGCACGCGCGCCGGCACGGCCGGGCACGCGTCGCCGCAGCCCATCGTGACGACCGCATCGAGCGGCGCGTCCAGGACCTCGGCCGTCGACTTGGAGCGCTGCAGCGTGAGGTCGCAGCCCTTCTCGCGCATGGCCTCGACGGCCTTCTGGTTCACGCGGCCCGAGGGGCGCGAGCCCGCGCTCAGGGCCTCGACCCGCCCGCCTCCGTGCAGGCGGGCGAAAGCCTCGGCCATCTGGCTGCGGTTGCTGTTCTCGACGCACACGAACAGCACGCGGAGCTTCGGAGCGGTCACGGCCGGGCCTCAGCAGCAGCCGCGCTTCAGCACGGCCGGCTTGCGCGCCCGGATCTCGACGCTGGCGACGTAGTCCGCGGGCGTGCGACCCGCCGGGAGCTGCTGCAGGATCTTCTGGTACAGCGGATCCTTGCTCTCCTGCATCGCCGCCACGTACTCGGGCTTGGGCAGGATCTCGATCCCCACCAGCCCCGCGGCGCGCATCATCTGCGCGATCTCCGGCACCAGCGACGCGCCGGCGACGCAGCCGACGAGCGCCTCGACGTCCGTGCGGACGGCCTCGGGCAGCGGGCGCAGCAGCGCGAGGTCGCTGACCGCGACGCGGCCTCCGGTGCGCAGCACGCGCGCGATCTCGTGCCAGACCTGCTGCTTGTCGGGCGACAGGTTGATCACGCAGTTGCTGATGACGACGTCGACCGAGTCGTCGGCGACGGGCAGGTGCTCGATCTCGCCCAGGCGGAACTCGACGTTGTCGAGCCCCGTGCGCCGGCGGTACCCGTCGAGGTTGCGCCGCGCCTTCGCCAGCATCTGCGGCGTCATGTCGACGCCGATCGCGCGCCCCTCGGCGCCCACGCGCGGCCCGATCAGGAAGCAGTCCAGCCCGGCGCCGGCGCCCAGATCGACGACGACCTCCCCCGGCGCGAGCGCGGCGATCGCCCCGGGGTTGCCGCACGACAGGCCCAGGTTGGCGCCCTCGGGCAGCCCGGCCAGCTCGTCGGCGCTGTAGCCGATGCGCTGCGCGAGATCCGCCGCGTCGGTGCGCGTTCCGCAGCCTCCCACGGGTCCGCAGCACCCTCCGTCGTCGGCCTCCGCGATCCGCGCGTAGCCCTCGCGGACCTGCTCCCGCACGCCGTCCGCCGTTCCCGTCGCTCCCCGATCCCCTTGCTTCGTGGTTTCCATGCTCGTCCGCCCTTCAGCAACATCCCCTTCCCGAGCGCAGCGTGTTGCAGCGCCGCGCCAGGGCTCCCAGCCCCGCGACCTCGGCCCGGCAGCACGCCAGGCACTCCAGCAGCTTCTGGTGCAGCCGGCCGCCGGCCGGGGCCAGCGAGTACCACATCCAGAGGCCGTCGCGCCGCGCGCGCACCAGTCCCGCCCGGCGCAGCACCGCGAGGTGCCGCGACACGGTCGGCTGCGGCAGCCCCAGCGTCTCGACGAGGTCGCAGACGCAGGTCTCGCCGTCCTCCATCAGCACCAGGAGGCGCAGGCGCGTGGGCTCGGCGAACGCGGCGAGCACCTCCTCGGGGGAGGTGCGCTCCTTGCGTCCGGCGGCGGCGCGGGTCATGCCGCCCTTATATGCGCCCATCCGAATATAGTCAACGGGGCGCGCCGACGGTTGCGGCGGCGGTTCGGCGCGCCGTAGCCTCTCCGGGCCCCGCACCCGTCCCCGAACGCGCCCCGAGCCCCCCTTGCCCAGCAACCACGCCTGCTTGCGCGCCCTCGCGCGGTCCACCCTGCTCCTGCTCGCCGCCTCCGCCGCCGCGCAGGAGAAGCCCCACGCCTTCGTCGGCGCCCGCATCCTGCCCGTCACGTCGGCGCCCATCGAGGAGGGCACGCTCATCGTGGAGGGCGGGAAGATCACGGCGATCGGCCCGCGCAAGCAGGTCACGATCCCCGCGGGCGCGATCGTGCGCGACCTCGCCGGCAAGACCCTGATGCCGGGCCTCGTCGACACGCACAGCCACGTCGGCGGCGGCTGGGGCGCGGACGACACGGCGCCGATCCAGCCGGACGTGCGCATGCTCGACGCGGTGGACTGCCGCGACCCGGGCCTGCAGCGCGCGCAGTCCGGCGGGATCACGACGCTCAACATCATGTCCGGCAGCGGGCACCTGATGAGCGGCCAGACGATCTACGTCAAGAACCGCGACGGGCGCACGATCGAGGAGCTCGCCTACCGCTTCCCCGACGGCGCGATCATGGGCGGGATGAAGATGGCCAACGGCACGAACAGCCAGCGCGAGGCGCCGTTCCCCGGCACGCGCGGCAAGTCGGCCGCGCTGGTGCGCGAGGCCCTCGTCGCGGCGCAGGAGTACCAGCGCAAGCGCGCGGCCCTGGCCGGCGACCCCGAGAAGGCGCCCGCGCGCGACCTCGACCAGGAGGCGCTGCTCGAGATCCTGTCCGGCCGGCGCATCGTGCACCACCACACGCACCGTCACGACGACATCCTGACCGTGCTGCGGCTCCAGAAGGAGTTCGGCCTGCGCGTCGTGCTGCACCACGTCAGCGAGGCCTGGAAGGTGGCGGACGAGATCGTCGCGGCCAAGGTGCCCTGCTCGCTGATCATGATCGACACGCCCGGAGGCAAGCTCGAGGCGATGGACTTCGACGCGCGCTCGGCCGCCGAGCTGGAGCGCCGCGGCGCGCCCGATCTGGTCGCGTTCCACACCGACGACTGGATCACCGACAGCCGCGTGTTCCTGCGCAGCGCCGCGCTCGCCGTGCGCGCGGGCCTGTCGCGCGAGACGGCGCTGGCCAGCCTGACGATCCACGCCGCGCGCATGCTCGACCTCGACGCGCGCGTGGGCAGCCTCGAGGTCGGCAAGGACGCCGACGTGATCGTGCTGTCGGGCGACCCCCTGTCGGTGTACACGCGCGTCGAGCAGACCTGGGCCTCGGGCGAGAAGGTGTTCGACCTCGCCGACGAGAAGGACCGCGTGTGGGCCGAGGGCGGCTGGGGCGCGGGACAACCGCGGCGCCTGGCGCTGTGCTGCCTGGGCGACGGGGAGGACCGCTGATGCGCACGTTCCACGCTCTGACCTGCGCCGCGCTGCTGGCGCTGGCCGTCTCCGGCGCCGCGCAGGACCTCGCGGTCCGCGGCGCGCTGATCCACACGGCGGCCGGTGCGCCGATCCGCGACGGCGTCGTGCTGGTGCGCGCCGGCAAGATCGCCGCGGTCGGCCCCGCCGCCGAGGTGCGGATCCCCGCCGGCGTGCGCACCCTGAGCGCCGCGGTGGTGACGCCCGGGCTGATCGACGCCCACACCGTGATCGGCTTCGCCGGCCACCTGAACCAGAAGCAGGACCAGGACCAGCTCGACCAGAGCGCCCCGATCCAGCCCGAGCTGCGCGCCCTCGACGCGTACAACGCGCGCGAGCGCCTGATCGAGTGGGTGCGCGGTTTCGGCGTGACGACCATCCACGCCGGCCACGCGCCCGCGGCGCTGATCTCGGGCCAGACCCTGATCGCGAAGACGCGCGGCGACTCGGTCGAGGAGGCCGTCTTCGTGCCGCGCGCGATGATCGCGGCGACGCTGGGCGCCGATTCGCGCAGCGAGAAGCCCGCGCAGGCCCCCGGCACGGCCGGCAAGCAGGTGGCGCTCTTGCGCGAGGCCCTGATCGGCGCGCAGGAGTACAAACGCAGACGCGAGCAGGCCGGCGGCGACGCCGGCAAGATGCCCGACCGCGACCTGCGCAAGGAGGCGCTGGTCGACGTGCTCGACGGCCGCGTCCCGCTGCTCGTGACCGCGCAGCGCCACAAGGACATCGCCTCCGCGCTGCGCCTCTCGCAGGAGTTCGGCTTCAAGCTCGTGCTCGACGGCGCGGCCGAGGCGTACACGCTGATCGACGCCCTGCGCGCGGCCGGCGTGCCCGTGATCGTGCACCCGCCGATGGCGCGCTACTGGGGCGACCTGGAGAACGCCAGCCAGACCACGGCCCAGCGCCTGTTCGCCGCCGGGATCCCGGTGGCGTTCCAGAGCGGCTACGAGAGCTACGTGCCCAAGACGCGCGTGGTGCTGTACGAGGCGGCGATCGCCGCCGCCCGCGGCCTGGGGTTCGAGAACGCGCTGCGCGCGACGACGATCGACGCCGCCCGGATCCTGGGCATCGACGCCCGCGTGGGCAGCCTGGCGGTGGGCAAGGACGGCGACCTCGCGCTCTACGACGGGGATCCGTTCGAGTACACGTCGCACTGCGTGGCGACGGTGATCGAGGGCGTCGTGGTGCACGAGGGCCAGCGCTGAAACTGTCCTGACCGGCTGCACCTACACCACGGCTGGCGTTCGACCCGGACTACGCCCGCAACCCGTGGTGTCCCCGCCGGGAAAGCGCAGCGGACTGGGACAGTTCCCCGGTCAGCGCACGCGCTCGCCGCGCACCTCGATCGCGGGCCCGCCGCCCGATCGCGGCCCGGGCCCCGCGCGCTGGCGGCCGTAGGAACCCAGCCGGATCAGGCCCAGGTCGATGGCGACCGCGAGGATCACGATCACGAGCCACAGCCCCGAGACCTCGCCGTGGTTCTCGTTCATGGCGCCGGCGTAGGCCAGCGTCGTCAGCGGCAGGAAGAAGAACCCGAGGAACGGCCAGAAGTTGGTCTCGTAGGCGCGCGCCAGGTAGTCCGAGAACAGGAACACGAGGAGCAAGACGAGGCGCGGCGTCGACAGCGCCAGACATCCCAGGAGGCACGGCATGGGGTCGAGTGTCCCCCAGCCGGACGCCGGCGACAAGGCGCGACGCAGTCGTGACCTGGGCCGTGCGGAAAGGCAGACTCGGCGGCGAACCCCAGGATCCACGACATGCGCACAATCCTCACCGCCGCGATCGCCCTCTCCCTGACACTCTTCTCGGCCTGCAAGACGGCCGCCAAGCCCGACTACTCGCGCGAACTGCCCGAGGGCGCGCCGGCCCTGCTCCCGCTCGGCCCGAACGAGGCGCGACCGGACTTCAGCGGCGACTGGAACCGGCGCGCGGAGATCCTGCCGGCGCTCGAGCACTCGATCGCCTGGACGAAGAGGAAGAGCTCCGCGAAGCACTTCCCGATCGAGGGCGTCTCGGTCGAGCGCGCGCTGCGCAGCCTCGAGCGCTTCAAGGAGATCCTGACGACCTCGAAGAGCGGCGCCGAGTTCGACCGGCGGCTCGCGGCCGAGTTCACGGTCTACAAGAGCGCCGGCTGGAACGGCATGGGCGGCGGCGTGCTGTTCACGGCGTACTGCACGCCGATCCTGGAGGGCAACACGACGGCGAGCGCGACGTACAAGCACCCGCTCTACGCGCTGCCGCCGGACCTCGTGAAGGGCCCCGAGGGCGAGATCCTGGGCCAGAAGGTCGGCAACTCGACGCAGCCGTACCCGACGCGCAAGGCGATCGAGGCCGGCAGCCTGCTGCGCAACAAGAAGCTGGAGCTGGCGTGGCTGAAGGATCCGATCGACGCGTACATCGCGCACGTCAACGGCTCGGCGTTCATCCGCCTGCCCGACGGGAAGATGCTGAAGCTGGGGTACGCCGGGAAGAACGGGCGCGAGTACCGCTCGCTGGGCCAGGCGCTGGTCGCGGAGGGCAAGCTGCCCAAGGATGGCGTCAGCCTGCGGGCGATCCGCGAGTGGGCCAAGGCCAACCCGGCCGAGGTCCAGGGCTTCCTCGACCGCAACGACAGCTACGTGTTCTTCCAGCCGATCGAGGGCAACCCGCACGGCTCGTTGAACGTGCCCGTGACCGCGAACCGCTCGGTCGCCACCGACAAGCGCCTGTTCCCGCGCGGCGCGATCACCTTCGCCGAGGGCCGGCTGGGCACGGAGTACGGCGCGAAGCTCGACCACTTCCTGTTCGACCAGGACACGGGGGGCGCGATCCGCACCGCCGGCCGCGCCGACGTGTACCTGGGCGTCGGCGACGAGGCCGAGCGCGTCGCCGGATCGACGCGGCAGGAAGGCCAGCTCTACTACCTGTTCCTCAAGGAAGGCGCGCTGCCGACGCCCTGACCGCGCCGGTCCGGTCCGCGGACGAGCGCTGCGGCGCGCGCCGGCCGCCGGCCGAATAGACTGGAGCGGATTGGCACAGCCTCCCGAGAAGCCCGCGCTGGAGCGGTCCAACCTCGTCTACCACGAGGCGCAGGATCGCATGGCGCTCCTGCCGAACTACTACGGCTGGATCGCGGCGCGGTTCGCGGACTTCCTGTCCGGCGGCACGGTGCTCGAGCTGGGCTGCGGCGCGGGGTTCGTGCTGCAGCACTACGCCGACCGCGTCGGCCGCATCGTGGCGGTCGACGTCAACCCGCAGCTCCTGGAGAAGCTGGGCCGGCGCTGGCCGCGCGAGAAGGTCGATCCGCGCCTGGCCGACCTGCGCGGCGACTGGCACGAGCTGTCCGACGTGCGTGCCGACGCGGTGATCGCGCTCGACGTGCTGGAGCACTTCGAGGACGACGCGGCCTTCGTGCGCAAGGTCGCCGCGCGGCTCGCGAGCGGCGGTCGCGCGATCGTCAAGGTGCCGGCGCAGAGCGCGCTGTACGGCCCGATGGACGAAGCCTCGGGGCACTGGCGGCGCTACGACGAGGCGCCGCTGCGCGCGCTGTTCGAGTCCCAGGGTTACGAGACGCTGGCGCTGCGTCCGATGAACCCGGCCGGCGCGTGGGGCTACCGGCGCAAGCGCGAGCAGCGCACCAACTATTCCGGCAGCATCTCGCCCGGCAAGTTGAAGGTCATCAACGCCTTGATGCCCGCCCTCGCGTTGCTGGACCACCTGCCGGGGCTGAAGGGCCTGAGCCTGGTCGGCGTGTTCCAGAAGCGCTGAGGACCGGATCGGACCGCCCGGAAGCCCGTTCCCGGCACGCCGCGGCCGCGGCGGGCAGAGGATTCCGGAGAGGGCTGTGGCCCCCGGGCCCCTCCTGCCGATGAGTCCGGACCAGAGCGGCGCCTGCGATCTCGCGCCCTCCCCAGCATTCCATGGCGATCCCCCTGAACGGCGACCGTAACACCACCGACAAGTCCAAGGACACGACCACCGGCAAGCCGCAGCGCGTGGTGTCCCCGGCCGACGACAACCGCTCGCAGTACCGCGTCGGCAAGAACGCCGGCACGCCGCTGGAAGGCACGCTGACCTGCGGAGACGGCAAGGAGGCGACCGGAGAGTGCCTCGACCTCTCGATCGCCGGTGCCGCGATCGCGGTCCCGCGCACGAAGGAGCTCGACATCCGCGAAGGCTCGAAGGTGCGCATCCGCGTGATGCACCTCGGGCGGCCCAAGGGCATCGAGACCCAGGCCGAGGTCGTCTCGGTCTCCATGGTCGGCACGCTGGTGCGCTACGGCCTGAAGTTCACGGACGTGGCCGACGTCGTGCGACAGACGGACTCGTTCTTCGCGCGCTGGTTCAACCGCCGCCAGAGCACGCGCGTCATGCCCGATTTCTCCACCAAGATCACGGCCACGGTCCAGTGGTCCTCGGGCTCGCTGCAGACTCGCGTCTACGACATCTCCACGGGCGGGCTGGGCCTCCTGGCGCCGGTGGACAAGGTCGAGGGCTTGACCGAGAAGGCGATGGTCGAGGTCACGCTGAGCCTCCCCGACCTCGCGCAGCCGGTGGCTTGCCGCGCGCGGATCACGGCGATGAAGGCCTTCAAGAAGAACGTCCTGATCGGCCTGCAGTACGAGAAGAACGGCGGCATCGAGCGCTACCTGACGGCGCTGCAGCGCTACGTCCAGGACCGCCAGGCCAGCATCGCGCGGTTCAACGAGGCGATGTCGCAATTGCCCAAGCGCGCCGGCTGAACGCCGCCGCTTGCGATCCATGGCGGTCCCCGCGCGCCGGACGTCCGGCGCGCGGGGACCGTCGCTCGTGGCCGGCGCTTGACCGGCCGCCGGCCGCGGTGGACGCTGCCGCGCCATGAAGCACGCGACGATCCTCCTCGCCGCCCTGGCGCTCGCCTGCGCCGGCTGCCGCACCGCGGCGACCGAGGCTCCGCGGTCCGCCGCACCCGCGGCGGCCTCGGCGGCCGAGCCTGTCGCTCCGGAGCACGCCGCGGAGCACCACGACGCGCCGCGGGCGCCGGCGGCGGCACGACCCAATCGCGATCCGCACGGCGACCGCGACGTCGCGCGGTACATCGAGCGTCTCGCGCGGCCCGAGCGCGTCGCCGAGCTGCGCATCGATGAGGTCGTCCGCGCGCTCAGGCTGCCCGAGGACGCCGTGGTGGCCGACCTGGGCTGCGGCCCGGGCCTGTTCGCGGTCGCGTTCGCAGAGGCCTGCCCCGAGGGCTACGTGCTCGCCGCCGACATCGAACCCGCGCAGCTCGACGCGCTGCGCGAGCGGTTGGCGGACGCGCGCGTGCCCAACGTCGTCCCGGTGCTCGCGTCGCCGCGCGATCCGCACCTGCCGCCCGGCCGCGTCGACCTCGTGTTCGTGGGCGACACGTACCACCATCTGGGCGACCGCGTCGCCTACATGAGCGCGCTGCGCCGCTGCCTGCGGCCGGGCGGACGCCTGGCCGTCCTGGAGTACAAGCCCGGCGACCTGCCGGTGGGGCCGCCCGCGAAGCACAAGCTGGCCGAGGGCGTGCGCGAGGCCGAGCTGGCCGAGGCGGGTTGGGTGCGCATCGAGTCGTTCGGCACGCACACGTGGCACGATTTCGAGGTCTGGCGGCCGGTGCTGGACTGGGAGAAGGCGGCGGTGGGCAGCGGCGGGAAGTCCCGGTAGGCTGCCTGCCCCGATGTCCAACTACGAAGTCACGTCGTTCACGGTCCAGCAGGTGGAGGGCGACGACCAGATCGAGGTCGTGATCCACGCGTCCGACGGGAACAAGTGGGAGTACGGGATCCCGTTCAGCCGCTCGACCGGCCGCTACATGTTCGAGGAGATCGACGTGATCGCGATGGACTTCGGCCAGGACTTCGCGGAGGAGCTGACGAGCCGGATCGAGGCCACGCTCGACGCGATCGTCGGGCGCTGATTCCGGCGGTCGAAGCAGCTCGCCTCCGGCGGTCGAAGCAGCTCGCCTCCGGCGGTCAGGGCGGCTCGCCGCCGGCCGCGCCGCCCGGCTCGCGCTTCTGGAACGGCTCGAGCAGGTTCTCCAGCGCACGGCGGCGGTCGGAGTCCTTCTCCAGCTTGAGGGCACGCTCGACCATGTCGCGCGTCCCCGCTTCGTCGCCGCGCCCCGAGTACAGGACCGCCAGGTTCGTGATCGCCATCAGGCACGCGGGGTCCGATTCCACCGCGCGGCGGTAGTGCTCGATCGCCTGGTCGTAGGCGCCCAGCTCGTGGCTGATCAGGCCGAGCTGGAAATGCGCGCGCGTGCACTGGGGGTCCATCGCGATCGCGCGCTGCAGCCAGCCGCGGCAGGTGGCGGGCGCATCGGGATGCGCGGCGCGCACGTCGGCATCGAGCGCCAGCGACGCGGCGGACAGGAGCTGTTCGACCTTGGGCGGCCCCAGGTCGAATGCTTGGCGCCAGGCCAGGTACGCGCCGGAGAGATCGCCCGACCCGCGCAGGGCGCGCGCCAGCAGCGCGCAACTCTCCGCGTCGCCGCCGGTCTCCGTCAGGTACTCGCGCAGCGGCGCCACCGCGGCCGACTCCAGGCCCAGGTCGAGCCGCAGACGGCCCAGCTCCAGGCGCGCCGCGCTGCGCTTGGGATCGGCGGCGAGCGTGCGCTGGAAGTACTCCTCGGCCACGCGCCGGAACCCGAGCTTCGTCAGCGCGCGCCCCTTCAGCTCCAGGAGTTCGGCGCGGCCGGCGTGCCGCGCGAGCCCCTGGTCGAGCAGGTTGCTGGCGCTCTCGGCGTCGCCCAGCTCGAGCAGGGCGCGCGACGCCTGCGCGCAGGCATGGTGATCGGTGCTGCCGCTCGCCAGCCACACGGACCACCAGCGGTCCGCCGCCAGGCGCCAGTCCTTGCGCTCGCTGGCTTGCGCAGCGAGGCGCGCGTCCGGCTCGCCCGGACGCAACCCGCGGGAGCGCGAACTGCGGCAGCCCGCCAACGTGAGGAGCGCCAGCACGCCGACCACCACCCGCACCTTGTTCTCGTTCCTGACCATGCCTGCGCCGATCCTGCCGGTCCCGCCAGCGTCATTCCCGCCCACCGCCGTGCCGCGGCGAGCGCCTACTGGTGTATCGGCTCGCGGGCCGGGTTTCCTGCCCGGCGCCGGATTTGCGAGGATTCGGGGCCGGACACGCCCCCATGGCGCTCAAGGCCCTCTTCGTCGACATCGGCAACACGCTCGTGCGCGAACGCCCGTCGCGCTTCGAGATCTACGCCGCCGCCGCCCGCGCCCACGGCCGCGGCCTGGACGAGGACGCGATGCAGACCCTGATGCGCCGCGCGCACGGCGAACTGCCGGCGACGATCGAGGGCGCGTTCCGCTACACGGACGGCTGGTTCGAGGCCTACATCGAGCGCATCTTCCACACGCACCTGGGCCTCCCGCGCGAGGAGCTCCCCGAGCTCTCGCGCGCGCTGTTCGCGCGCTTCTCCGATCCCGGGACGTTCGAGCTCCTGCCCGGCGCGCTCGAACTGCTCGACGGCGTTCGCGCGCGCGGCCTGCGGGTCGGCGTCATCTCGAACTGGAGCACGCGCCTGCCGCGCCTCCTGGAGCGCCTGGGCGTGGCCGAGCGCGTCGACTTCGTGCTGTGCTCGGCGATCGAGCGCGCCGAGAAGCCCGACCCGTACCTGTTCGAGCGCGCGCTGGAGCTGGCGCGCGTGCGCCCCGACGAGGCGCTGCACGCCGGCGACGACCTGGAGAAGGACGTCCTGGGCGCGCGGCGCGCCGGGCTGCGCGCCGTGCTGGTCGACCACGCGGCGCAGCGCGCCGGCGCGGGCGTGCCGCGCGTCACGAACCTCCCGGACCTGCTCTCCTGGACGCTGGGGCTGGCGGCTTGAGCGCGGCGTCGGAGCAGGAGCTCGCGGACCTGCGCGCGGGCTGCGACGCGCTCGTGGCCGCGCTGCGCACGCGGTTCCTGGGCCAGGAGAGGGTGGTCGAGGAACTCCTCGCCGCCCTGATCGCTGGCGGCCACGTGCTGATCGAGGGCGCGCCGGGCCTGGGCAAGACGACGCTGGTCCGCACGCTGGCCTCCGCGCTGGACCTGGGCTTCCGCCGGATCCAGTGCACGCCCGACCTGATGCCGTCCGACGTCCTGGGCACGCGCGTCCTGGAGGAGGACGGGCGCGGCGGGCGCAGCTTCCGCTTCGAGAAGGGCCCGGTGTTCACGCACGTGCTGCTGGCGGACGAGGTGAACCGCGCCACGCCGCGCACGCAGTCGGCGCTGCTCGAGGCGATGGCCGAGCATCAGGTGACGGTGTTCGGCGAGACCCTGGCGCTGGAGGAACCGTTCTTCGTGGCCGCCACGCAGAACCCGATCGAGATGGAGGGCACCTACCCGCTGCCCGAGGCGCAACTCGATCGGTTCCTGCTGCACATCGCGGTCACGGCGCCGCCGCTCGAGGACCTGGAGCGCATCCTGCTCGCGACGACGGGCACGCCGCCCGGCGACGCGCCGCGTGCGCTCGCGCGGGCGCAGGTCGCGCGGCTGCGGCAGCTCGCGCGCGAGGTCCCGGTCCGCGGCGACCTCGTGCGCCACGCCGCGCGCATCGTGCGCGCCACGCACCCCGACGACGCGCTCGCCGGCGAGGAAGTCCGCGCGCGCGTGCGCTACGGCGCCAGCCCGCGCGGCGGCCAGGCGCTGCTGCTCGCAGCCAAGGCCGCGGCGCTCGCGTCCGGGAAGCTGCACGTGACGCAGGCCGACCTGGAGCGGTTCGCGGCGCCGGCCCTGCGACACCGCCTGGTGCTCTCGTGGGAGGGCGAGGGCGCCGGGGAGGACCGCGACGCCCTGGTGCGCGAGGCCGTCGCCCGCGCGCGCTGACCGCTCAGAGCTCGTGCAGGAATCGGGGATGCCTGGCAGGGCCGCCCAGAGACGTCCCGGCAAGGCGCGACGACGACGCGGATTCGCCTGCAATCCTCGGAGGAGTCGCAACGCAGCCGGGGCCTCTCCGGGTGAGCATGCCGGGCGTCCCCGGTTCCTTCACAGGCTCTCAGCCCAGGAGCTGGCGCATCAGGCTCTCGAGGTCGACGGCCGCCAGGTCCTTGGTCTCGATCGGCGGCAGCACCTCGAACTTGGCGCGCTCGGCCTCGGAAGCGGTTTCCAGGGGGGCGCTGGCCCGCGGGCGGTTGCGGCGCGGCTGGGCGGCGGGCTCGGCAGCCTCCTCGCGCACAGCCTGGGCCAGCTCGTCCTGGAGGCCGCGCGGAAGGGCCTCGCGCCGCTCCAGCGCCGAACGCGCCTGCATGCAGACCGCCAGCGTGCTCTGCAGGTTCGCGCGCACGCGCCCGAGGCGCTCCAGGTCCGCCTGAGGGTTCGCCATGCTGGCCTTGACCTTGGTGGTCGCGACCTCGAGCACGGCGATCAGGCAGTTCAGCTTGCGCATGAGCCGCTCGCGGTACTCGGGCGATTCGAGGTTGGACTCGGAAAACGGTTCTTCCTGCGGGCTGTTGCTCATGGTGGGGGGCGGTCTGGTCGCCAACCAAGCCTATCCCACGATCCGCGCGGCGGACGGACGGCGGCGCCCGCGGATCCCCGCGCTCAGAACGCGGACTGCAGGATCTGCAGCACTTCGCTCTCGGTGATCTTGCCGAGCAGGAAGATGCTGCGCGGGCCCTGGATCAGCTCCGCCATGCGCCACGGGCCGACCTGCGCGACGCGCACGGTCCCCTGCCCGGAGATCTCGAGCGGCAGCGGCTGGCCGTTCGGGCCCAGCGACCGCTTCTGCAGCAGGAACAGGTTCTCGATGCCGTTGCCGTACACGCGCCGGATGTACTGGCTCTGCTGGAACGTGAACGTGTCCGCCGACAGCTCGCGGAAACCCGCGGGCAGGACCTGCGGCGTGACGGGGTGGATCCCGGCGGCGAGGGAGGCGGTCGCGAGCGGAGTGCCCGGATACGGCTCGGTGAAGTACTGCGTCGCCGGCGACGGCGGCGCGTAGGCGAGCGACAGGAACTCGATCGTCGTCACGGGTCGATCGAGCTCGTCGAACTCGATCGAGCGCAGGACGAGGCCGGTTTGTGGATCGATCGCCAGGCGGCTGAGCGCCTTGGCGCTGCCCTGGGCGCGCACCAGGATCTCCGCGCAGTCGACGCCGGCGATCGGCGTCGTGGCCGGCAGGAGTTCGACCGAGTGGTTCTCGAGGAACAGCGACAGGTTGCGGATCCGCGGATCGCGGTACTTGAAGAAGAACGACTGCCGCGCGCGCTGGATCTCGAGGAAGATCTCGCGCTGGGGTTGCGTCATCGGGGGTTCGGTGACCGCGACGGGCAGGATCGCGTAGTGGCCCTGGCCGTCGGCCGCGACGTCTTCCTCGTATTGGAGGCGCTGCAGGAACCCTCCGACCTCGAAGTCGTACGTGATGCGCCGGCGCCCGGTGTGCTCGACGCGTTCGGGCGCGTCCGGCACGAGCGACAGGAACGGCGGAGCCGTCACGGACGCGATCGTCCCCGAGGGCGGCGCGGACACCGATCCGCCGCCGCAGGCCGCGGCGCACAGCGCCAACGCCAGCAGCGCGGCGCGCGCGTGGATCCGGGCGGGGATCACAGTCCCTCCCGGTGCAGGCGCTGCGCGTCGACGAAGCCTCCGGACACGCCGGCCAGCAGTTGGCCGGCGACGGGGTCGAGATCGCGGATCGAATCGACGCGCTGGAGGACCAGGACGGTGCGCGGGCCTTCGGGGCCCCTTGCGCCCGTACCTTGACGATCGCGCTGGACGAACACCAGAGCCCCGATCGCGAGCAGGAGCGCGGCGGCAAAGATCCCGAGGGCCGCGCGGGGGATACGCGGGGCGTCGCGCCACGCCAGGACGCGGCGGCGCAGCTCGTCGGGAGCGCGCAGCGGCGCGAGGCGGGCGAGGAAGCGGCGCGAGGTGGCCTTGCTGAGGTCGGCCAGCTCCTCGCTCACCAGGCGGTCGAGGACCGCCGGCGCGGGGAGCGCGTTCATGCGCTGCGCCAGGCCCGCGGGCGCGCGCAGCCGGCCGAGGGACCGCAGCGCGCGAATGGCGCGTTCCTGACGCTGGCCGGCGTGCGTCGCCGCCACGACGTGCCCGTCGAGGGCCGCCGGCGCGGCGACCCGCGCGAGCCCGCGCACCGCCTCGATCTGGCGCATCCGGCGCGCGAGGGCCGCGCGGCAGGCCGGGCAGGCGCCCAGATGCTCGTCCTCCACGGCGGCGCCGGACTCGGCGATCGCGAGGATGCGTTGCAGGTGATCGTGGCAGGCCCGGTCCATGGCTCAGTGCAGGTAGTGCCGATCCAGGATCGGCGTCAGCTCGCGGTCGAGCGCCTCGTGCGCGCGGGAAAGGCGGGACTTGACGGTGCCGAGCGAGATCTGGAGCGCCTCCGCGACCTCCTCGTACGAGAGGCCCTCGACGTAGCGCAGCACGATGATCGCGCGCATCTTCGGCGAGAGGCGCACGATCGCGGCCTGGATCTCGGCCTCGAGCTCGTGACGCGTCGCGGCGTGCACGGGCGCCTCGGTGTGGTCATCCGGGACCTCGAGGCGCACGGCGTCGGAGTTCACGTCCGACGTGCTGTCCAGCGAAGGCAGCCAGCGGGCGGCCGAGCGGCGCTTGTGGTCGATCGCGGCGTTCACCGCGATGCGGTAGACCCAGCTCGAGAACTTGGACTCGAAGCGGAACTCGCGGACCTTGCGGAACAGGATCCCGAAGGTCTCCTGCGAGGCGTCCAGGGCGTCCGTGGCGTTGCCCGTGATGCGGTAGCAGACGCTGTAGACGCGGTCCTTGTACTGCTCGTAGAGCTGCCGGAAGGACCCCTCCAGGCCGGTCGCGGGCGCGCGCTGGCACGCGGAAACGAGTTCGCGATCGGGGTCGGGCTTCATCCGCGGGGCTCTCAAGGTATCGACGGATGGCGAAGGGGCCCGGTTCCGTCCCACCCGCCCGGTTGCGAGATCCTGAACAGGATGCGCACGGGAGGGGGTTTCACGGTACCGCCGGCCCGGACGGCGGCCGGGGCAAAAATGCAAACTCCTCGGCCCCGCCGGCCTGCCGCCGCGTCCCGCATCCGGTTGGACCGCGCGCTACCCCCCGATGAGGCCGATGACGTCGACGGTGGCGTAGGTCGAACCGACCGTCGAGGTGCAACTGGGCGGACAGTACCCGTCCCACCCGTTGAGACAGTCGGCCGAGACCACCTCCTGCGTGAGGACCGCACCGTTCACCGCCACGGGCATCGAGCGCTGGAAACAGATCTCGCCGGCCGACCAGCTCGCGGGCACGCTGCCCCCGCCGACCGGCAGCGGAACGTACAGGGTCGCGCCCGGCGACTGCACCAGCCCCGACGTCAGCATCACGTCCGTGCGCGGCGACGGCATGGCCAGCACGACGGTCCCGTCGATGCTGAGCAAGTGGACGAACGCGGCCGCCTGCACGACCCCCGAACCCACGATCGACGTCGTGGCGAAGATCGAGACGCGGCCCTGGTTGTGGATCGCCGCCGGATCGACGCGCAGGTCGATCAACGCGAGGAGCGCATGCCCGCCCGCGGCCGTCGTGACGAACGAATTCGAGTTCTGGGCCACCCAGTCGTTGCGCAGCGGCGCGACACGCCGCTCGGTCTGGAAGCCGAACCGGACCGAGGTCTCCGCGAGCGACATGTCGGTCGTGTAGACCGCCGCGAGGATGTGGATCTTGCCGTCCAGCCCGCCGTGCGCCGTCATCCCGACGGTGGTCGGGCGCCCGGGAGCGGGCGCCTCGTGCCACGAGATCGGCGACGTGTTGCGCGCGAGCTCCTCGAGGTCGCTGTACCCGTCGGCGTCGGAGTCGGCATGGAAGCGCGACGTGCCGAGCACCTTCTCCTGCGCGTCCACGAGGAAGTCGCCGTCGCCGTCGTCGGCCAGTCCGCCGCCCGCTTCGAGCCGGCGTTCCCCGCCCAGCGCGAACGAGAGCGCCAACGCGGATGCCGCCGCCAATGCCAGCGGCGCCCAGGTGCCCGCGCACCGGTCGACCGATTCCGCATTTCCTCGGGCCATGACTCGCCTCCGAGACCGCAGCGGCGCGCGGAGGATCCGCGCGTCCAGGCTCAGGGTAAGCCCAACCTTCGAGAATGGTCAAGGTAACCGGTTTTCGGTCGGGCCGGGCCGGATGAGGCGCCGCTCAGCGGACCCCTGGAGCGCCCGCGGCGGGCGCGTGCCGGGCGAGCGGTGCGGGTGCCGCGGGCCGCTGCTAGACTGCCGCCCCTCGTTCGCGCCCGTAGCTCAGCTGGATAGAGCGGCGGTTTCCGGAGCCGCAGGCCACAGGTTCGAATCCTGTCGGGCGTACCACCCTTCCGGGGCCAGTTTGGCCTCTCCTGGCGCTTCCTGGCGTCTCCTGGCGCCTGGTCGCAGCTTCCGTGCCGAGCTGGGCCGTTTCCCGCGAGAGTGCCAGGAGATGACAGGAGACGACTGGAACGGCCAGGAGCGAGTGCAACATCGAGTGCAAACGTAAGCGTCAGGAGACGCCATCCGTTGCCAGCGGCTGCCACCAGATGTCGGTTTCCGGGGGGTCTTGGCAGCCGCTGGCACATGCTGGCAGTGGCAACTGCTGGCAGCCGGGACCTGCCAGGCTCAGGCGTCCGCCCGAAGGGCAAGCCGCTCGAGGATGCTGGCGCGGTGGTCCTCGACGACCGGCTGCCAGCGAGCTTTCCAGCCATAGGGCGTGAGGTCGCGCACGTCCCCTGCCTTGGCGATCCTCAGGAGCACGTCCCGCAGGTACGTGCGCGGCTCGACGTCGTGCTCCTTGCACGTCGCGAGCAGGCTGTAGATCACGGCCGCGGCCTCCCCGCCGCGCTCGTTCCCGAAGAAGATCCAGTTCTTGCGACCGATCGCCACCACCCGCAGGGCCCGCTCGGCGGCGTTGTTGTCGATATCCAGCCGCCCGTGCTCGCAGTAGCGCGTGAGGGCCCCCCAGTGGGTCAGCGCGTAGTCGATCCCCTTCGCGAGCTGCCCCTTGTCGAGCACCTTCGTGCGCGTCACGACCAACCAGTCTCGCAGGCGCACGAGCCGGGGTAGTGCCTCCGCCCGGCGCAACTCGCAGATCGCCACGGGCGAGAGGCACTCCTCCTCTGTCTGCCGCTCCAGCGAGTACAGCTCACCCATCTCCACGGAGCAGTCGATTGCCGGGACCGGACCCTCGGAGAAACGGCTCGTAGTCGAGACACCCCTGCATCCAGGCAATTCGGACCGCGCATCGCTCGACTCCCGCGGAATGCTGATAGGGCGTACAGTGCCCGAGCGGAGTCCGCTGCGCAGGCGGCGGAACCGCGAGCTTCCCCACTCGCACACACATGGAGTCCTTGCCATGCCGCGTGACTGCCCGCCCGTGTTCACCGCCGACCTGCTCGGTAGCGCGACACCCTGTTCCACCCATGAATGGACGAAGACGCGCGTAGGCACCGGGGAGACCTGGCCGCGATCATCGGCGTACGTGCACATGATGAAGGTGACTTGATGGCAAGCAACCCCAGTCAGATAGGAGGTGTCGGATGTCTTGCCTGCGTTGGCCTCTTTCTGTTTCTCCTAATCGCGGGGCCCTGCAACCATTCATCATCATCACGAACTATAGGCGACGCACATTCGAACACGCCAGCGGCGCGAACTTTGAAGCCAGGCGACATCATCGTCTTGAAGGCGGATGGAGTCGTGTTCGGTAATGAGGACGCCCTGGAGAAACTGAACGAGGCCAACCGAGCGGATGACAAGATTGGGCGCGCTGCGCTGCTCCTTTCCGGCCAGGTCTTTGTGCTAGACGCTGGAACCTCGGTAAGGGTCCTGGATCCGTTCGCGACCATGTGGACATCCCTGGCCAAGATTCGAGTTGAGAGCGGACAGCATGTTGGCAGGGCTGGGTTCATGACCAGGGATACTCTCCGGAACTGAGCTTGGGAGTAACCCGTGACCGTGCGCGGCGCGTTCGGGTTCGGCCTGAAGGCGATCGCGAAGGCGATGCACGCCGCCGGGCTGATCGGGACCGACTGGCCCGACGGTGTCGCCGACGGTATGGGCGCGATGGTCGGGGCCTGGTGGTGCGACGCCGAGGCTCGACGACTCGCCTGCTCGATGCGCGACCTCGAGCTCATGCGGCAGATCGAGAGCTACAACCGCGTGGACGTGGAGGCGATGCGCGACGTGCTCGCCTGGCTCCGGGCGAATCGGTAGCCCGGAACGTCCCTCGCTGGACCGAAGAGGGTCACATCGGCAGGTCCGCCACGAAGTACCGCGCCCCCTTGCCGTACAGCTTGCACAGCTCGGCGAACTCGATCGGGTCGATCTTCCGCTCGCCCGACTCCATCCGGGAGACGAGTGGCTGTCGCAGCCCCAGGCGCTTGGCGACCTGCACTTGGGTGAGGCCTGCTTCGAGGCGCGCCTCTCGCAGGCGCCGGATCAGGAGCTGGTAGCGCCTGTCGTACTGGGAGACCACGCCGCGGACCTCGTCGAGAGGATCCGGACGCTAGATGCCGTTCTGAGATATGCCGAAACGTTATAGACTGGGCGCGTGGAGACCCGCGGCGACCGCCGCTTCGGTGGCCGACCATCTCCCGAACCCACGCACCCGGTATCCCGCCATGCCCCGCAGCCTCGCAGCACTGCTCCCCACCTTCTTGGCGTTTGGCGCCCTATCGAGCCCTTCCGCAGCCCAGACCACGATCCGGGTCAGCGTCGACAGCGCAGGCGTCCAGGCCAACGGCTCCAGCGACAACCCCGCCATCTCCGCTGACGGCCACTCCGTGGCCTTCACCAGCGGCGCCACCAACCTGGTAGCGGGCGACACGAACGGTCAGGTCGACGTGTTCGTGCGAAACCTCCAGACCGGCACCACGAACCGCGTCAGCGTCGACAGCGCGGGCCTGCAGGCCACCGCGTCCAGCTCGGCTCCCGCGATCAACGGGGACGGTCGGGTGGTCGCCTTCGCGAGCTCTGCTGCGAACCTCGTGAGCGGCGACGCGAACGGAGCCCAGGACGTGTTCGTCCACGACCTGCTGAGCGGCACGACGGTGCGAGCCAGCGTGACCTCCGCGGGCGTCGAGGGCAACGGATCCAGCTCGGCGCCTTCCATCTCGGCCGACGGGCGGTTTGTCGCGTTCCAGAGCAACGCGAGCAACCTCGTGGTCGCCGACACGAACGGAGTGACCGACATCTTCGTGAAGGATCTCGCCACGGGCGTCGTCACGAGGGTCAGCGTGGACAGCGCGGGCACCCAGGGCAACGGGTCCAGCACGGATCCCAGCATCTCGGGCGACGGCCGCTACGTCGCGTTCACGAGCTCGGCCAGCAACCTGGTCTTTGGCGACTCCGCGGGCGGGTACCCGGACGTCTTCGTCTACGACCGTCTGCTCGGGAACACCGTGCGCGCGAGCGTCACTCCCGGTGGTGGCTCGCCGAACGGATTCAGCGAGTCGGCCAGGCTCTCGGCGGACGGACGATTCGTTGCCTTTGCATGCACAGCGACCAACATCGTCTCACCCCCCACCAATGGACTGCGCAACGTATTCCTGCGCGACCTCGTGGCCAACATGACCACGAGAGTCTCCCTCACCTACCTGGGTGGGCAGCCCGACGAAGACTGCTACGACCCGGCGGTCTCCGGCGACGGGCGCTACGTCACGTTCACCAGCTTCTCCGCTGCGATCCTCCCAGGAGGCGTCGGCGTGTTCCTCCGAGACACGCAGAGCGCGTCGGTGCAGCGCGTCAGCGTCACGACGGGAGGCTTGCCTGCCAACAACTCGAGTGGTCGATCCTCGATCTCTGGAGACGGCTCCACCATTGCCTACTACAGCTCGGCCTCCAACCTCGTGCCTGCCGACACGAACGCCGTGGCGGACATCTTCCTGACCGACCCCGTCGGCACGCCCTGGGTCGCCTACTGCTTCGGCGACGGCTCGGCGACGGCCTGCCCTTGCGGCAACACGTCCCCAAGCGCGGCGGCTGCCGGCTGCCTGAACTCGACCGGCAACGCCGGGCAACTCGTGGCGACGGGATTCCCGAGCATCACCAGCGATACGATCGTGCTGACCGGCACAGGAATGACCAACGGCCCCGGCCTGTACTTTCAGGGCACGGCGCAGTTCGCGGGCGGGTTCGGCGCCGTCCTGGGCGACGGCCTGCGCTGTGCGGGAGGCACGCTGATCCGGCTGGGCATCCAGCCGCACGCCGCTGGTTCCTCCTACTACCCGGGCGCCGGCGACCCCGCGGTGTCGGTGAAGGGGGCGTGCGCTGTCGGAAACGTCCGCACGTACCAGGTCTGGTACCGAGACGCGGCAACGTTCTGCGCGCCGGAGACCTACAGCCTCAGTAACGGGCTGGCACTGGCTTGGCGGCCGTAGGGCACTCAAGCACTGCGGCCGCGGGTCAACCCCACAAAGCGTACTCTGCGCCCGGCGCCATGATGGCGCCTCTTCGATGCAGAGCAAGTCGCGCAGCCGCCGCCAGCCAGCTCAGCGTCTCGTCGTCGCCGACCTGAGCCTGCTCCAGGGCCGCAATCAGGAGTACCGCATACCCGATGGTGTGGGCCTGGTGATCCCAGGGATCCTGATCGACGAGATCACAGGGAAGTTCGAGACCGACACGGATGACGACGCCCGCGGGCAGGCGGGGAAGCTCTTCGATCTCTTCTCCAAGAACCCTGGGCGCGTGTTCATCGGGCGCAATGTGGGCGAACTGGATCTGCTGGAGCGCAATCCCGACGTGCGCCTCGACTCCAGGCACTGGATTCATCACGATCTCTCCGAGAGGCTCTGGTTCGATCTCCCCTCACGCGAGGTGTTCGTGCAGCGGGCCTCTGAGGTACGGGGCTTGTTCTCGCCCACTCACGTCGCGCTGGGCCGCGAGGAGTTCAGCCGCATGAGGGAGGAGTGGCGGCTGTTCTCCGAGAGGCACCTCGGTGATCGGGCCAACTCCTTCCGCGGATCAACTGCTGCGCACGCCGAATGGGCACGACACCCAGCGCGTGTCGCGCGCACGGCAGACTCGAACCCAAGATTCGCAAGCGGACCGTGGGCTCAGGCCCTGCTGCGCTACCCCGACCGGTACGCCTGGCCAAGGTGGATCCGGCTGGCCGCGTGGTACGGGCTGCAGGGGTTCCTCAACCCCGAGACGGGCGAAGCGAAGTTCACCAACGACTGGGCAGACGCACAGTACGTCATCCTCGCGTCGTTCGCTGGGGAACTCGCCTCGGCGGACGGGCGCATGCGCCGGGCGGCCCAGGCCGTCTTCGATCACGTCGTGGTGAAGAGCGCGCTTCCCTCCTAGTTGCCGACGCGGGACTGGTGCCGCGTCTCGCTCAACGGCCAGCGCCGCCGGAGAGCGCCGTGCGGATCGACCATCACCGACCCGGGCTCGAATCAACGTTGGACATCTGGCCTTCCTCACGGAGCCGCTGCTCGGCACGGCTCGCGGCGGCTTCAGGGTCATTGCCAATGCACGTCGCGCAGAGCGCGTAGAGTCCGACCCTGGCCTTGCCAGGCTTTGGCTTCTGGCCGAACTCGGAGGAATCGCGCGGCACGTACATGCCGATCGTCACCGGCGGACCCTTGCACAGGATGCACCGTGGCGACATGGCGCGGAACGAGGTCAGCAGCGCGGTGAGCTGGTCTTCACTCGGGATCACGGCTGCTCCTTGCGGCTGCTGCGCGATCGGGCGCGCGGCACAGCCAGCTGCTTGGGTGCCACTCCAGACACCGCTAGACACGCGCCGAGCGTCGTGCGCGCGTCCTCCGCGGCCCTGCGCAGCACTTGGTCCTTGGAGTTCGCGAGCGCCTTGTCGAGCGCTCGCACCGCGAACAGCACCTGTCGCACGGCGGGGTTCTGGCGCGCTCTGCGGCGCTCAGACCGCGCTTTGATCACAGCGATCTTGGACTCCAGGTCCGCGATCTGCTCCTCGCTCGTCCTACGCTTCCTCGTCATCGTCTCGACCATTCGTCGACCCTGGCATGGCCTCCTGGACTTGATTGCCGACGGGGCGCGGAGGTCGCAGCGCCGCCGCCGGCTGTTCTGGGCATGTGTTGCGGCTACGCCCCTCTCGCAACGGCCGGGCTCGCGACCAGCGGCAACTGCGGCAGCGCCTCGACCGCCGCCGCCACATCGAGCACCCGCGGATCGGTGTAGGTCGTCATCGTCAGGTCGATCGTGCTGTGCCGCATCGCCGCCTGGGCCACGCGGGGCGCCACGCCGCCGCGGCTCAGCAGCGTCGCGAACGTGTGCCGCAGCGAGTGAACGCAGGCCACGCGCCCGCGGTCGTCGCGCTTCGCGATGCCGGCGAACCGCAGGTCGCGGTCGAAGACCTTCACCTGGTTGGCCGAGAGGCGGAAGAGGACGCGATCCGGTACGCCCGGATTCACGGCCACCCACGCCCGGAGGTCATCCGCCAGGTCGGCGCGCAGCGGGATGACCGCGGCCTCCCGGTTCTTCGTGTGGCGCGCGCCCAGCACGATGCGGTCACCCTGCAGGTCGCACACGCGCACGGCGGCCAGCTCGCCCAAGCGCAGGCCGGTCAGCACCAGCGTCTTGTACGCCAGCGCGCGCTCCATCCCGAGCTGCTCCAGCCTCTCGACCGTCTCCGGCCGTAGGTGCGCGCCGTTCTGGCCCTTGCGCCAGCCGCGGTTGAAGAGCTGCGCCTCGGCCAGCGGCCGGCGCCGCGCTGCGTCCAGCAGCCGAAGCAGCTCGTCTTCGGTGAACGCCCGCGGCTGACGCCGGCGGTCCGCGCGCTCGTCGGCACGGCGCACGCGCGCGAGCGGATTGGTTGCGAGGCGGTCCATCTCGACGCACCACGACAGGAACGACTTCGCGGCGCCGACGTAGGTGTTCCGGGTCCGCGCCGAGCGCCGCAGGTTCGCGCCCGTGCCCAGCCAGCGTTCCACCGTTTCGCGGTTCACGTCGCGCAGCGAGCGGAAGTTGCAGCCGTCGAACAGCTCGGTGACGCGACGCTGCACGCCGCGACTGTGCTTCTCGGTGACGCCCCGCGCCTGCAAGGAGGTGACATAGGCGTCGATGTGGTGCGCCACCGGCGCGCGGCGGTGGCCGGCCACCGCCTCTTGGGATGCGGTGAGGACGCCGGCCTTCACGAGTTCGGCCCGGCGCTCCAGCTCAACCAGCACGGCGCGCGCGGCGGCCTCGTCCCGGCAGCCGGTGGCGACGGTCTGGACCACGCCCTGGGCGTCGCGGTAGCGCGCGAGGTACTTGCCCGAGTGGCACACGATCTTGTCGCCGCTCGGGGTCGTGCGGACCTCGGCCGTGCGCAGCTTGCCGTGGCGCGAGCGCCAGCGCGCGACGCGGTTCCCGCCCTGCGTCACGACCTCGGCGCCCTTGGGCAGCGGGCGCGTCACGTCGGGCTTGAACACCCTGCCCATCGCTACCCGACCCCCTCCGCCTCGGCGCGCAGGTCGGTCAAGATGGTCTCGAAGGGCACGCCGGTGCGGCGAGCGAGCACGCCGACGCGGCGGTAGAACCTCTCAGCACGCTGCCGGGGAACGAACCCCGCCGCGGTCCAGGCGGCCAGCACGCGGAACAGGCGCTCGCGCTCCCGACCGGCGTCGTAGCCGGCGACGGCGTCACGAACGTCACGGTGACGACCACCGGGTCCATGGCCGCAGTCGCACAGGTTGATCTCGGCAGGATGCATCACGCCCCTCCCTCTGCCGCGCGGCGTGCGATCGCGCTGCAGGTCTCGCACGCGGGCGCGCGCCCGACCTCGCGCTCGAACGCGGTGGCTTCCGCGCGCGTGATCGGCCGCCAGCGGCCCGTGCGCCATGTGTCCGTGCCGCGGTAGGGCGCGTGCTCCGTGCACGCGACTCGTCCAGATTCGTCCCACAGGATTCTCGTCTCGGCCTTCGTGGTCATCGTCGATCGCTCCTTGCACGGCACCCGCCGCGTGGTCGCATGAGGGCTCGACGGGGGCACACCGGGAAGGCGGATTCCGCCTGATTCCGCGCCCGCCAAACGTGACGTGCACGTCGGATTGGCCACTGGGCGCGCAGGGTGCGAATGACCGCGCGAAGGGCACACAAGCTGCATGCGACGAGGGCCACAGTCGGCGTCACGAGGCCCTCCTGGTGCTGCGTGGACGGCGCGACGGGCAGCCCGCCTCGATCCACTCCACGATCTCGGCTCGACGCCAACGCCGAGATCGGCCGAGCCTGACGGGCGGAGGTATGTCGCCGCGGTCGCACAGGCGCTGGACGGTGCGCGCAGACTCGTTGATGAGCAGCGCCACTGCGTCGATGTCGATCAGCAGGGCCTGCGGCTTCGCCGTGTCCGCCTCGACGGGGTTGGTCGGCGTCGACGCGTCCGTCTCGAGCCAGGCGGCCAGGCGCTCCAGCACGGTGACGAGTCGCTCCTCGAGTGACGGCGTCACGGCAGAAACCCTCGCTCGCGCAGAACCTGAAGCACCTGCGACTCGACGGCCTCGCGCACCTCCTGGGTGATCGGCCTGACGTACGGGCGATCGATGCCCTTGCCGTCGGTCTTGGACGGGAACCTCAGCTCGTGGCCGCCCCCCGGAGAACGCCTGACCGTCAGGCCGTCGAGCTCCCAGCGCCCGTCGATCCGGCACATCGCCCAGCCGCGCAGCCCTGTCGCGCGCAGCGCGGCACTGGCGGGCGTGAAGCGGATGTCCGAGATGAGGACCTCGTGGCGCATGGCTCAGACCCCCGCCTCGGCCGGTGCGCGCCCGACGACCTCGTCCTCCAGCGGCTGGTGGTCGGCGTCGACGCATGCGGACCACCACTTCTCGTGGCGCATCCCGCGCTCAGCATCCGCGTGGGCGCCGTCGACGCTCGCCATCCCGGCTCCGAGTTCGCGGACGACCGCTGCACGCAGAGCGCCCGGGGCGTCCAGCGAGAACGTCGGGTCCTCGATGAACCGCTCCAGGCTGTCCGCGTGCCCGTCCTTGTTCCAGCAGCTCGGGCACGCGCGGTTCACGTTGATCCGCATCTCCAGCAGCGGGTAGTACACGCGCGCGGCGTGGCGCATGATCCGCGCGGCCTCGGCGGCGACGCCGTCGATCTTGTCGGAGTCGCACTCGATCACCACCGCGTCGTGGAGCGGCAGGACCAACTTGGTGCTCGTGCCCCGGAACGCGAGGTCGAGGTCGATCACGGCGCGCTTGAAGATCACGGCCGCGCTGCCCTGCACGGGGGTGTTGCGCAGGAGGTTCCGCTTCCACGCGCCGTTTGACTTGCCTTCCGGCAGTTGCCGTCGCGCGCCGCTCACCACGGTTGCATAGCCGCGGGCCAGTCCGACCTCGGTGGACCGCCGCATGCGGCTCCAAAGGACCGGGTACGTGTCGGCGAGGCGCGCCCGCTCGCGCTTCGCATCCGCGACCGTGCAACCCAACCGCGCGGCGAGGCCCGGCGCCTGGATGTTGTAGAGGATCGCCAGCACGCAAGTCTTCATGCGCGCGCGCAGGTCGGGCCGTGCACGGGCGAACGCGAGCGCGCCGAGCGCCCGCTCCGACTCCGGCAGGCGCGCGGCGTAGTACCGCTGTGCCATCGCCGCGTAGACGTCGCCAGCGTGGTAGGCCGCGAGCAGGTCGCGATCCCCGTGCTCCGCGGCGGCGACCGCGATCTCGATCTGGGCGTAGTCGAGTTCGACGATGGCGCGCCCCGGCGGCGCAGTCACGACGGGCCTCATCACGCGGCCGATGCCGGCGAGGTTCGGGCGCCGGCACGAGTTGCGACCGGTCGCGGCGCCGAGCTGGACGTGCTCCGGGTGGAGCCGGCCGTCGGGCCAGCGACCTGCTCCGCGCAGCCAGGTCTCCCCGGCCAGGCGCGCGTAGCGTCGGTGCAGGCGGAAAGCCCGGATCAGCGGGTCGTGGTGCTCGACCGACTCCAGCGTGCGGTCATCGATCACGAGGGCGCGGCCGCGGCTCAGGTGCCGGGCCAGGCCGCGCTCCCGCATCACCCGCAGGAACGCCTCGCGGCCCCCCGCGGGAGTGACGCCGCCGGCCTCCAGCTCGTTCGCATAGTGGCGTGCCGCCCGCCGGGCCGCGAGGCGCACGGCCTGGCAGCGCCCGGCGTCGGCGGGGACGCCATGCCACTCCATGCGCGCGTTGGCGATCGCGAACGGGTACTCGACGGTCAGGAGGTGGTGGGCCACTCCGGCGCGCACCACCGCCGGCTGCTGGGCCAGGTGGAGCCGCAGCGTCCACTCGGCGCGCAGCGCGGCGCGGCGCAGGATCGACTGCGCCAACTCGGTGTCGGACTCGGGTCCCGGCAGGTCGGCGGCTCCGCCGCGCGGGATCACTGGCGGCCGCAGCCCGTGCTCCTCGCACTGGCCAGCCAGGGTCAGGCGGCGCTCGCGGCGCTCCCGCAGGGCTCCTTCGGCCTGGATGCGCTCGAAGTCGCCGGCGTCGTCCGGGGCAGCCGCGCGGTCGTGGTCACGCCCCAGGGCCAGGCAGGCGCCGGTCAGGTAGGTGTCCACCAGGTCGACATGCCCCAGATCGATGCCGAGCGCCCAGACCCCGAACAGGAGCGGCTTCGCGCCGTGCACGACGATCGGGGCATGCAGGCGCAGGATCTCGACCAGGGCCTCGACGGCGGCTTCGACCCGCAGGTCCAGGACCGCGAGCACGATCTCCCCGTCGTGACAGAGGGCCGCCATGGCGGCCTGCGAAGGCCTCTGCTCGCGCCGGTCGGTCGTCATGGCGGAGATCGCGCCCGACGCCACGGGACGCGGTCTGCGCGCGTCCAGGGCGACCGCGGCGATCGGCAGGCCGGACAGCGTGTCGACCAGCGCACGCGCGTCGTCGGCGTCGTGCACGAGGAGGACGCTCGCGCTGGCCTGCCGCGCGTCCACGGCGGTGAGCGCGATCGGCGGCACGACCGGGCTCGACTTCGCCGAGGCCCGCGCCGCGAGGCGGTCAGCCCAACCGGGGAGGAGGGTCACGAGGCCCTCCCGGCGTCGTCGGTCGCGCCCGGGGGAGTCTCAAAACCCCTCTTTAAGAATATATCTCTATCAGGGCTTCTGAGACTGTCCGCGCTCCGCGCTCGGCGAAACGCCGTCGACCGCGAGATGCCAATTCGCTCCCCGGCCTGCGCGACCGAAAGACCCTCGTCGCGCAGCGCCTGGATCCTAGCGCACGCGATCGCGGTGTCGAGAGCCTTCGGCTCGGGCAGGCGAAAGGCCGTGCGCAGCGCGGCCACCGACTTGACCTCCTCCACCGCGCCGAGCTCGGCCGACAGGTCGGCCATCTGGAACGTGACGATCTCGCGCGGCTGAGTCAGGAAGCGCACGCGCCCGACCGCCTGGATCACCGGGTCGACCTCGAGCCGGCGCAGGTAGAGGTTCGCCACCCAGGCCCGGTCGCGGTCCGGGACCAAGCGATCAACGAGCACCGCGCGGCGAACGCGCCGTGCGTCCGTGACGATGTGGACCTGGCCGTCAGGATCGAGCTCCAGCTCGTCGAGGGCGTGGTTCAGCGTGGAGTCCGCCACGTAGTAGCCGGTCAAGCAGAACGCGGACTCGTACCCGGCGTAGTCGTTCGTGCCGAGCACCCCGTAGTGGATGACGGGGATCACGGTCGGCGTCGGCGCCGACGGCGGCCGTTCGCCCTCGATCAGAAACGCGACATCCAGCCCCCACTCTGCGAGCCGCGTGCGCAGATACTCGGCGCACCGCGGCTTCCGGGACAGCTTGCACACGAGCAGAGTCGTGCGGTCCGCGAGCACGTTGCGCCGGATCAGCAGGGCGAAGGTGTCGAGGACCTGCTTGGAGTTCTTGCTGAAGTAGCTGTCAGCCCCGAGCCGGCTCCGGAGGTTGACGATCCTCGTCCCCGAGTGCCTGACCACGACCTTCTCGAACGGTGATGACACGCGGTCCTCGCCGAGGCGCTGCCCGACGTATTCGCCGTCGAGGTGCGCCGACGCGACCAACAGGTGCGTCTTCAGGTAGGGCCTAGCGATGAAGGTGAGATCGCCCTTCGTGTTCCTGCGCCGCTCGGACCCTCGACTGTGAACGAGCTGCACGAGGTCGTAGCCCAGGAACCGGAAGCGCGGGCCGTGCATGTCGAGCCCTGCCTCCTCAATCTTCAGCGCGTGGCGCAGCAGGGTGTCAGGGACCTCCAGGCGGAGCCGTTTCAGGCCAGCTCGCGTGGCAGACTTGACCTGCGCCAGCGCGTGCCGCCACCGCCCGATCAACGATCCGAGCTTGGGCGTGTCCGCAGCCGCCTTGGTGAGCGCGCCGTCGAACATCGCCAGCTCGCGCGCGTCGATCTCGATCCGGAAGGCGCCGTCGATGAAGCGCGCCTCGTCCAGCACGACCAGGACGCGCTTCGCCTTCGTGCGCGCCTTGAGCATCGGGATCAGCGCGCGGTTGATCCGCAGCAGCTCCTCCGTCGCGAAGAACAGATGGATGCCCTCGACGTCCTTGAGGCGCTTCGGCCAGCGGCAGGGGTCAGCCGCTGACGCCTCGGGGCAGGAACCGCACAACGTGTCCTTCGCGGTCGCGATGCAGCCCCTGCGCTCCAGGGCACGCCACGGCGCGTCGCGCGCGCCGCACCGCGTGCGCGGGCGCGGCTCAAGGACTCGGTAGCCCGCGGTGGCCGCGGTCGTCCCCGTGACGATCCCCCGCTCGCGGATGACGTCCCAGCTCGGCGCCACGTACACGACCAAGTCGAACCGCCGGTACAGATCCGGCAAGGCCAGCAGCGCGTCGATCGCGGCACTCTTGCCGACGCCGACGCCCAGGCGTACGAGCACCCAGACGTGCTTCAGGATCAAGGCCAGCAGGGCCCGCGCGGAGAGGTGATCCGCGCGGAACCCCGCCAGCGTCGTCTCGTCGATGCGCACGGGCCGCTACTCCAGCTCGCCGACCGCGTCGTCCAGGTCGAACGACTCGTCGCCGATCGCGTCGAGCTTGTTGCGGATGCTGGGCACCTCGCGCAGATCCTCCGCGGTCAGGCTCGCGAAGACGCCGTCCAGCTTGAGCCCGTCCTCGCGTCGCTTCAGGAACGCTGCGACCGCGTCCTCGTGGCGGTTGGCGCTCTTGCCGAGGGTCCTTGCCTTCGCGTTGTAGGCGTTGCCGTTGCGCGAGAGCAGCAGCACGGTGTCGCACGAGTCGGAGCGGTTCAGGTGCGGCTTCAGCTCCGTCAGCAAGGCTCCCGCGCCACGGCGGGTCGCGACGCGCAGGACGCGCACGGTGCCCGTTTGCACGTCGATGACCGGGAGCAAGAGGAACTCGACCGGCCTGGCCCCGAGCTGGCACAGCGGGCAGCCTGGCCCGGGGCAGTTCGCGTACGCCTTGACGGACTCGTCGTCGACGTAGTGCAGCTTGGTCTGCTCGACCTCCGTCGTGAAGAGCAGGACCATCGCCGGATCGCGGCCAAGCTTGAGCTCGGCGACGTCGCCGTCGCCGCCCTCGCCGCACGCCAGGAAGTCGCGCAGATCAACCACGGCGCACCTCCTCGATCGCGGCGAGTACGGTGTCCACGTCCTGGCCGAGGTGCTCCGCCGCCTGCCGCACATGGTCGGGCGTCCACTCGCGGCGCCCGGCGGTGACCGTCGGGGCAGGGTCGACCTTCTTGCGGCGGACCAGGTCGGCCAGTTGGGGTTCGGTACGGTCGAGGAGGCGAGCCACCTCTCCGGTCGTCAGCGGTCTGTTCATTCTGTCCTCGCCGGACGCGGTGGGCTCCGGCCGCCCAATGCGGCCTGGGTGTCACCGTCGCGCGGTGAGGACGAGGATCAGGTCAGGTCCGGAAGGAAGACTGGGGCCGGAGTTGTTCCGGCAGCTGCCCGACTAACGCTGCCCCAACTCTGCTGCGGCCCTACAGATACGGCGATGCCGGAACAACGGAAGAAGTATCGACCCTCTTGACCCCTATTTGTTCCGGGGGGCTGGATTCCTAGTGCGATGGCGATGGCGATCTACCGCACGCTTGACTGCCGAGGTTTCGCGTCCGAGATCCCTCGCCAGTTCTGCGTATTGCGTGTACCCAGCTGACTCCCACCTCTCGTAGACGAGGCGGTCAGCGTCCGGATCAGACGACCGTTGTCGTCCTTGCCTGCGCCTGACGGGCGTTGCCGGCGGGTGATCCGTGTTCGGTTCCCGCCATTGTTCGGCGAGCCATCCCGCAAGACCATTTGCCGGAACGGTCGAAGGGAACCTCCGGATGACGCGCTCCAGCGCAGCGGCAGGGAACTCAAGCCACCAGTGGTACTGGTCAAATGCGGACCTGTTCGCCGCCAGCGCCGAGCCAATGTCCGCCGTGACCTGGGCGAGCAGGTCGGCGTCGTCTGGGCTCCGGTACAGCCTCTCGAATTGTGCCCGCACGAACTCCCCTGCGTGACGCAGGACGCGATCGAAATGACTGGGGATGTGCTGCAAGAGAATGGGCGCGACGGAGATGCCCAGCTTGCACTCCACGGCTTTGATCGATCGGATGGCCTCCACCATCGCCGTTCCAACCCAGAAGGTCGCATACTGGTTCACGTCCAGACGAGCGACCCACTGGTGGTGTACTTCTCCAGGCTGCCACTCCTGGAACTTGGAAGGCGCAACATGCCGCGTGCAAGTCCAGAGCTTAGAGTGAACCTCCAGCAGCGCCTCACAGGCTTGGCGAAGCGTCTCCTGGTTTTCTTCGCGTTCCTTGAGTTCTCGGAGGTGCGACTCCAGCAACGTGGGGGGCTGGCCATGCCGGCCTTGCTCGCTCCCATCGGGAACTCCCGGACCGTGACCCGAAATGCCTTCGCTCATCATCATCTCGCCGATCACCGCCGCCGGCTGATGGCGGTGACGGCGCACATGATAGGGGTCGGACAGCACACCCCGCCAGGGCCGCCTCAGCCGTGGCTGTTGACGTGAGGCCGCGTTGCGGCCCTCGCGTACCTGCACGTCGACAGGATCGAGCGGTGCCCCAGCGCCTGCTGGACGAGCAGCAGGTCGCGCGTCCGCTCGTAGAGCGCCTGCCCGAAGCTGTGCCGCAGGTCGTGCGGCCGCACGCGCCGCTTGATCCCTGCACGCTGAGCGGCCTCCCCGAGCGCGCGCTGCACGGTCCTCGCGCCGAGCCGTCCCCCGCCGCGTCCGGCGAAGACGGGCCCCTCCTGACGCTCTCCCACCAGCTGGGCCAGGGCCGCAACCAGCTCCGTCTCCACCGCCGCGACGTCCTCACGTCCGCCCTTGACCGTGCGCAGCACGAGCTCGCGCCGCTCGACGTCGACGTCCTCGACGCGTAGCCCGAGCGCACTTCCCAGGCGCATGCCGGTCTCCAGCAGCAGACGCACGAGAAGGAGATCTCGCTCGGCGTGGCGCCCCCGCCGGCCCGCCAGCGCCGCGAGCAGCCGCTCGACCTCCGCCTTCGACAGCGCACGCGGGGGCAGTCCTGCGCAGATCGCCCGGCGGATGAGCCGCGCGGGGTTCGCGCGCACATGCCCCGCCGCGTGACAGTACGCGAAGAAGGCTCGCAGACTCGATCGCAGCGCGTTCATCGAGCTCGCTCGCTTGGGCGCGCCGTCGGCCCGCAGGCGCGCCACCGGCGACACCAGGAACCGCGCGAGGTCGCCGTCGGTCACCTCCTCCAGCGCGTGCTCGCGCAGGTAGCCCTCCAGCATCCCGAGGTGCCGGCGTGCCTGCGCGACGGTGTGCTGCGACCGACCATTCGCGCGGAGTTGCAGCTCGTAGGCCGTGATCGCGGTCACGATCCTCATGACGCCTCCTCCAACATGGCGCCGACGCCGGCCACGGGCACGAACGCACCGCGGCCGGCGCCGGGCCTCGCGGGTCAGTGGGTGGCGGCCTGCTCGGGGAGGGGCGCCTTCGCGACCAGGCCCGTCGCCTCGGCGTGCAGCAGCGCCTGGCGCAGCACGCGCTCGGTCTTCGCGGTCGAGAGCGGCGACTTCGCGCGCCCCGAGCGCGTCTTCTGCACGCGGTCGCTCGCGACGAACAACACCACGCGGTCGGGCGTGAGGTCGGCGATCTTGGTGTCGAGCCCGAGGTCCGCGCCCGCCAGGGCCAGTTCCATCTTGTAGCTCGCGATCGTGCCGTCCGACTTGCCCGCCTTGTCGAGCGAGTCGACGTAGCTCTCGAACACCTCGGCGAGCGTCGCGCCGCCCTTGGCGGCCGCCGTGGCGGTTGCCTTGGAGCCGCGCTTGCCGCCCCTGCGTTTCGGCTCCGCCTCGCTCGGCGTCTCCGCCGTGCCCTGCACCGCCGCCGTCTCGTCCGTCGTCGCTCGCGCGACCGCCTCGGCGCTCCCCGCGCCCTTCGCTTTCTTGCTGCTCATGTGTCGTTTCTCCTTCGCGCCCCACGCGGGGCACGAACGACACTCAGGCTCGATCTCGCGCACGCAGGAAGCCGGATTCCGGCGGTTTCCGCTCGCATGCATCCGCCGTGCCAGCTCAGCCCGACACCCCCGGAATCCCGCGGCCTGACGCGACCAGGGCGCCCACTGGCCGTCAACTGCGCCAGGGATGCGTCTCGAACAGCCGTCGGATCTTGGCCGGACTCCACCCGCCTCGCGAAGACACCACGGCGTAGCCCGGCATCGGGGGCGCGGCCTTGACCTGCCAGGCCGCCAACCCCAGCGCGATCACGCAGTCGTCGTGCACTCCGCTTGGCGCACCGGTGCGCACGTTGCCCTGGTCGGTCACGCTGTACTCGAACGACTCGAGTTCTTCGATCCCCTCGGGCCACAGATCAACCTTCGGCAGCACGACCCGGCGCCGCTCGAAGAGGATGGAGAGGTTGTTGACGAGGTCGCTCTTGGACTTTGCGCTCAGCGAATACCCGTCCACCTTGCAGCCGTTGCGGCGCATCTCCTCGTAGATCGGCTCCCCAGCGCCCGTCGAGTCGAGCAGGATGCGCGCGTTGTTGTACCGCTCCGCGCTGCCCCGCACGCGGTGCATCTGGATGCTCCAGTCCTGGCGGTGGAAGCGGTCCACGAACACCACCTCGAACTCGCGGTTCATGATCACGAGCACGGTGAAGTCTTCCACCTTGGCGAGATCCAGGCCCGCGTAGTACCGCTGGCCCTTGACCGGCGGCTGCCAGGTTCCCGTCGCCAGCTCGCGCACGTTGTGGAAGACGGCGCCGCTGCCCTCCAGGAACTCACCGCCGTACTCTTGGCGGAACACCCGCTCGGGGAGTCGCTCGCGCTCGGCCTCGATCGTCGCCTGGTCGAGCAGCGGGTTCGTCCACGAGGGCAGGTTCCAGCTCTCGAAGTCGGCATCGTGGCCCTGCCCGCGGCGCCACGCGTCGAAGAACCACCCCTTCCCGCGCGGCGTCGAGATGAGCAACGCCCAGCCGCGCCTGTCGAGCAGCCGCTGGCTGATGTGGCTCTCCCAGATGCCCGGCTTCAGCCGCGCGCACTCGTCGACAACAACGAAGTCCAGGCCCTCCCCGAGCAGGGAGACGGGGTTGTCGGCCGACTTGCCGCGGATCTCGGATAGGCCGCCGCCCAGGTTGCGCAGAGTCAGCCGTTGGTCGTGCTGACTGAACTTCACCACCCGGTGCTTCAGCCGCTCCAGCGCGGTCATCGCCACGACGCCGAACACGCGATCAGCCAGGTCGTAGGTCGGCGCCACGATCCAGCCGATCGAGCGCTCCCGCGGCTCCATCGCCGCCGACAGGGCTTCGAGCGCCGCGCACATGGTCTTGCCCCAGCGGACACCGCAGGCGACGACGCGCCGGGACGCCCTGGACTCGTGGACGACCTTCTGGCCCGAGTGCGGGGTGTAGCCGACGAGCTCGAAGAAGCGCGCCTTGCTGAAGCTACGACGCTTGGGCTTGGGTGCCATCGCTGACCCCGTCCACCTCGGCGTTCTCGACCATGACCAGCTCGTACTCGCGGCGGATGATCGCCTCGACGTCGAGCTGCTTCTTGTCCTCGGGGTCTCCGCGGATCGTCCGCTCGGCGTCGACCGCGGCCGTGAGCGCCCGCACCGCCTCGGCCGCCGTCTTGAGCGGCATCGTGCGCAGGGCCTCCAGGGCCTTTCGCTGCACGAGCTTCATCGTCATCAGGTGGCGATCGTTCATCTCCTCGAGCGTCTCGATGGCCCGCTCGTCGGTCCGCTCGCGGGCCTTGCGCTCGACGGTCTCGATGCGCTTGGCCCACTCTTCGCGCTGGGCGATCGCGGTGACTGCACGGCGGCTCACGCCGTATCGCTTGGCAACCGACTCGTAGCTGCGTCCGACGCCCAGGCTCAGGTAGAAGCTGAAGGCGTCGCTGGGGATCTTGCGGTTCACGGAACACTCCGCTCGGTCGCGAGCTCGTCGTAGGACCTGCCCCCCTCCTCCAGCCGGGCGACCTTCCCGCTGGCCTTCTGCCAGCGGCGGATCGCGACGTCGACGAAGGCCGGCTGGATCTCGATCGCGCGGCAGCGCCGACCCAGGCGCTCGGCCGCGACGAGCTGGCTTCCCGAACCGGAGAACGGCTCCAGCACGAGGTCACCACGGTGCGTGTGCTGCTCCATGGGCAGCTCGAAGAGCCGCAGGGGCTTCTGAGTTGGATGCTCGTTGCCCACCACGCGCGCCTTGCCCTCCCAGTCCGCCTCCCAGACGGTGTCCATCTGGCCGACGCCGTGCTTGGGCTTGGAGCCTCTGCGCCAGCCAAAGGCGCAGGGCTCGTGCCGCCAGCGGTAGTAGCTGTGGCCGAACACGGCCGTAGGCTTCACCCACACGAGCACCTGGTGGAGCAAGAGCCCGTGGCGCTCGAACGCGGCCGCGATGGTCGGCTGCTGGACGTGGGCGTGCCACACGTAGACCGCACCGCCGTCCGCCAGGCGCGGCAGCGCGGCGGAGAAGACCCCGTCCAGGAACTGACCCAGGTCCGCGATGTCGATCTCGCGGTAGACGTGCGACCAGTCCTTGCCCGAGGGCTTGCCGTCGTGGATCGGTCGGTCCTGGCCGGTGTAGTTGACGCAGTACGGCGGGTCCGTCGAGAGCAGCGGCACGCGCTCGTCGCCGAGGAGCCGGGCGTAGCTCTCGGCCTGGGTCGAGTCGCCGCAAAGAATCCGGTGCTCGCCGAGGTACCACAGGTCGCCGGTGCGCGTGACCGGCCGGAGCGGCGGCTCCTCGGGGCCGGGGTCTTCGAGCTCCGCCGGGGGCAGCTCGTCGTTGAGCCGTTGCAGGAGCTCGTCGATCGAGCCGGGGTCGTAGCCGACGCCGGAGAGGGCGTCTTCCTCACGCAGCGTGGTCAGGATGCGGGCCAGGTCGGACTCCACCCACGAGCTGAGCTCGTGCAGGCGGTTGTCGGCGATCGAGTAGGCCAGTGCCTCGATATCCGTGCCCTCGAACCACACGACCGGCACCTCGGCCATGCCCAGGCGAAGGGCGGCCTTCAGGCGCGTGTTGCCGGCGAGCACCTCGCCCGAACGCTTGGCGACGAGGGGCTGCTGCCAACCGAACCGCACCAGGGAGTCCGCCAGGTGCGGGACGCCGGCGTCGTTGTGGCGCGGGTTCGCGGGGTTCAGGTGAACCCGGTTGATCGGGACCCACTCGACCGAGAGCTTCGCGTGCATACCAACTCCGCGGCCACTGGGTGGCCGGGCTTGAGACCCTGGAGTTGGTGGCGCTCTAGACAGGAGCGCCCTCGATGAATGGTCTCGACTGTTTGTGCTCTCAATCTAGCAGGCGCACGAGGCGCGACAAGCGGGCCGTGCACGGGAAGTTCCGTGACACCTGCGTTGATGTCATGCGCACGCGCACGCCCGCGGGTCGGCGCTGCCGCGTCCCCGGGGGGGCACGCCGACGCGCACGAGGAGGCGCGCATGCGGTGCACGATCATGGAACATCGCGCATCGGGCGAGCTGGCACTCCGGCCGCGAAGGATCTCCCCAATCGTCGCCGCCGCCGCCGCGATCGAATCCCTCGAACAGGCTCGAGGCCCCTCGCGGCTTGGGGGAAGCTCAGGGGAAGTTTGGGGGGTTCGTGGCCACACCTCCCGAACTTCCCCAAACTTCACTCCGAACTTCACCCCGGATGCAGTTTCCAACTCGGCCGCGTCACAGGGGTTAGGGTTCGCGAGTGCCGGGATCGGGGGGTCGCGCGTGACCCCGATTCTGGGGCAGTTTGAGTGCAACTCGGCGTGTCGACGGATCCCGTGCGCCTTGAGGGCAGGATCGTCGCATTATGTCGGAAATGCGACGATCGAAGTGGAGAGTCCGATTTCCTCAAGTGTCGGACGCATGCGGAGGGTGTGCTCATGCCCCGAGGATCGGGCACTCGCTACCGCTCGGCCAGATGGGCTGGCCGGACGCGTACCCTTCATGCATTGATTAGGGATCTACCAACCCAGCACCTGAAGTTTCTGATTGCGTCTCGACGGTCTTCGTCATAGCCCTCTCCTGCCGCTGCTGGGGCCGAGGACCTACGGGATGCCTGGATCACTACGTCGGGCGTCATCACCCAAGTCAGCTCGCAGAGCCTCCGCCGCTGAGTGACTTGGATCTCTCCGGAGAATTCTGTCCAGTACGCTCAACGAATCGTCACGGCGACCACTTCTCCATAACGACCTTGCAAGATTGAACTGAATATCGTTGTCGTCAGGGAACCTCTCCGCGGTGAGTTGATCCACCTCGACCGCCTCCAGCGTTCGGCCCTGCGCCTCCAACACACACCCCAGCCCCACGTACCCCTCGACTCCATCTGGCTCGGACTCAACAAGCTGTCTGTACAGCATCTCTGCCTCTGCAAGCCGACCGGATTCGCGTAGAGCATCAGCAAGGCCAAGCAGTGCGTTCGGACAGGACGGTTCTCGTTTAAGCACAACCCCATACTCAAGGATAGCATCATCAACGTTGCCGCTCCTCAAGAGCGCGGCGGCAAGTGCCGTCCTAGTCTCGGCATTATCGGGATCAAGCGTGGCGGCCACCCGCAAGACAGCAGCGGCCTCACTTGCGTGTCCCTCCTCTAACAGAAAATACCCAAGAAAAAACTGCGCTTGTTCGGAGGATGGGTCCCTACCAACAACATCGCGCAGCAGAGCGATGCCTTCTGCTCTCTCACCCGCGTCCCAGCAAGCCTCGGCAAGGCCCACTTGAGCCACGCTATTGAGCGGGTACACGATCGATAGCGCCTTGTAGTACCCCTTCCTAGCACTCAGGCTGCTGTGGTCGAGATCCCTTGCCCTGGAGAAGAAAGCGAGAGCTTCGGTCGGCCTATCGCTCACGAGGGCCTTGATTCCTTGCTGGCACAGGTACTCTGTCTCGTCTCTGCTCATGGATACATGCTACACTCATTCCCCCCCTCTCCGCCTAGAACCAGACATGTCACGCGCTTAGGGCCTCCTTCAGGACGATGGTGATCCGCACTTCGGTGGAGCGGATCAGCATATGAGCCGCGAGCAGGGCTCGCCGGGCGCAGACGACTATTCGGAAGTGCCAGTCGCTGATCGAAGTCGGGCAGCCGCGGTCCTTGGTCTTCGCGGAATCAGGTGCCGAGTATCGAGCATTGCTCGACCCGGGGTGTCTGTTTCCCATAGGGGCGGCAGACAGGCCCAGACACTGTCTCCAAGGCGCTCCAGAGCCTGTCATCCGCAGCTTGAGTCTAGCAGCGGTCCAACAGGGGACAGATTGAAACGGATGTGGTCGGCACACCTGGCGCACATCCGCGTACAATTCATATCTTGTTTCCGTGCTGCTCCACCTCAGGCCAGACGACAAAAATCAGCTCCCCGTCTCGTCCGCAGTAGGTTGACACACCGATCAACTGCAGGCTGTTCTTGACCTTGGCAAGCTTGTCTTGCGCCTTCTTAATTGCTCCCTCCGATGCCTTATTTCGCTTGAGTCGATCAAGCTTGCGCTGAAGATCCCGGGCCTGTCGCGCTAGGCCCTCTTGGTGTCGTTCCCTGCTTGCACGGCCCGTACTCTGGCGCTTGCGGTCGTGGGCCATCGGTGAACTCGGCACTGCGTCCGCCACGGCAACAACGGTCGCAACAGTGACTACAACTGCAGCAGTGATAAGAATCACCTTCGTGACTGGCTCTGGGTCCAGCACCGCGGCAGTCCACAGTGCGGCTTGTGCCTGCTCACCGTAGGGGTCCACCATGTCCAAGGGTCTGGAGCCTGCGTAGCTATACGGATTTCCAAGCTCAACTATGCTTCCGTATGTCCCAATTGGATCCCTCTGCAAGAACCTCCCCCGTTCCGGGAAGTACACCCGATGCCTGAACTCGTAGAGCCCCAGGATCCACGGCTCGTACCGCCGCGCCGTGAACAGGTACGGGTTCCCATAGTCCGACCGCGTCACCGACTTCACCGCGCTCGAGGCATCCTCGAACTGCGGCGTCCCGTATGCGTCGTAGGTGTACCGCTCGACGACGTCCCCGTTCGTGTCGGTCAGCGCGACGACATGCCCCAGCGTCGAGCGGTGGTAGAAGTAGGTTCCGGTTCCTGGATGGAACGAGAGGTTCTCCAGCCTCAGCGGTTCGTCCATCGACCCCAGCACGAACCTGCGCATCACGGCGTTGCTGCCGTCGTGCTCCTCGATGACGTCCCAGCCGTCGTAGTAGTAGGTGACGGCGGACGGGGCGCCCGTGACCCCGCTCGTGATGGTGCGCACACGCCGGCCGTTGGCATCGTAGTGGTGCTCGACGTACGAACTGCCATCCTCGACGCGGCGCAGCCGATTGAACGCGTCGTACTTGAGCACGACCGTTCCACCCGCCCCCGTGTGGGGGCTGGTCATGTTGCCGTCCGCGTCGTAGCCGGGAGTGTTACTCCCAAAGGCCGTGTACTCGTTGACGGAGTTCACGGTGTTGGGCACCGAGCCTGCGCCCGTCGATGTCTGCCCCCAGTTGTGAACACCGTCGAGGCTCCAAGATTTCCACGATCCGGGCGTGCCGGTCCCGGGCTGGTCGAGGTTCGTGCTCGCGAGGTCGCGATCGAAGGTCGTCAGCCGGTAGACCTCGTCGTTCGTGTACCGGTCACCGACGACCGGCGATGTGTGGGTGCGTCGCTCGTAGGTGCGCTGGTTCGTTCGACTGAACCCGTGCTCGAACCCTGATTGCACGATCCCGAAGCGGTTGACGTTGTCTTGCCGAATCGGGCGCCCGACGCCGTCGTAGTAGGCCGAGTCGTCCCCCGCGTTGTTGTGATGGCGCTCGTGGAGGCGCTTGGTGGAGGTGAGGTTGAGCGAACGAGTGAGAAGCCGCCCGGTGCCCGCATACTCGTAGGACGCGAGGGCCACGCCGCCCGCCGTGATCGTGGCGACTCGGTCGAGCGCATCGTGGCTGTACGTTACCGCCGGACCGGAGCCGGGGTACTTGAGCTGGGTTCTCTTGCCCTCCTCCCTCCACGCGTTGGAGACGGTCTGTCCACCCTGCTTATCCGTGACCACGCGAGAGAGCGCGTCGTACTCTCTCTCGACGGTCCACGAGCCCAGCGTGGAATTGAGCAAATCGACAGCCTCCGTCTGACGGTTGAGTCCGTCGTACTCGAAGGATTGGGTTGTCGATCCGTCGTACGTCGACGACCCGCTACCCAGCCCAACGCTGACGCCAGTCAGCCGGCCCGCGAGGTCTCTACTCAGGTCTTTCGTGTTGCCCCTGGCATCAGTCACCCTGTCCAGCCAGCCGAGGTTGCTGTCATAGCGATACTCCTCGTACGTGTTGTCCGCGAACGTCTGCCGCACCGGCTGCCTGCGGGCGTTGTAGGTCCAGGAGGTCGCCTTCCCGTTGTCGTCGGTCTGCGACTTCAGGAGCTGAGCTGCGTTCCAGCTTCTTGAGATCCGGATCTTGTCGTCGGGGTTCCAGGTGTTCCCGGTGACGTCGTACTCTTCGCGCCACGGCCGATTGAGGCCGTCGTACCAGTACCGCCTCTCGCTGCCGGGCTGGTTCGCGTTCCTCCCGTTGATCGTGATCGCGGGCGTCATCGAGCCGTTGGCGTCCGTCGACGTGATCACGTTCCCGCGCGAGTCGTAGACGTACCGCTGGGTCTGGCCGATGTTGTCCGTAACCGAGATCGCCCGATCGAGCGCGTCGAAGTAGCTGTAGGTCTCGTAGCTCTTGCTGGAAAGCGTGAAGCCCGACGGGTAGACCTCGACCGCCGTTACCTTGACGGCGTTGCCGTTGTCGTCGTAGCAGACGGCCGTCTGGTTGCCGACCGTGTCGGTCGTCAGGATCGCTCGCCCGGCTCCGTCGTAACGGGTCTCGGTAGTCGCCTTGTCATCCTCGACGATGAAGGTCTGTCTCCCAAGCCTGTCGTAGTCGTACCGCGCCGTGACCTTGCCGTCGCTGGCGCTGAGATCTCCATCGATCAGGGCCGTGCCTGTGGGGGCAGACACGTCGACCCGAACCAGGCGGTGCCGCTCGTCGTAGGTGAACTCCTGGAGCCTCAGCGAGACGTTGCCCGATGTGTTTGCGAGTGGGCTGCTGCCCGTAGGGCTGGCGCCGCCTGTCTTTCCCTTGGCAGTGATGCTGCGGACGTTGGACGCGTTGTCGTAGGTGTAGACAGTCTCACTGCCGACTGCGTCAACGACCGCCTGTAGCCGACTAAATCCGTCGTACAGGAAGACCGTCGAGTTCGTCGCAATCGCCTCGAACTCGGGACGGCCATGAGGACCGTAGACGATCGTCTTTGTCAGCTCGCTGCCTGTGCCTGTGCCGTAGGCCGCCTTGATTGACAGCACCAGATCGCGTTCATCGTAGGTGTACTTGGTAGTGTTGCCCCCCGAGTCGGTGGCGTATTCCAGGTTGTCGTTCCCGTCGTAGGACAGCGACCAGATGGCAAACTCATCTTCTCCCGAAGGACCGATCTCGATCCGCGCCTCGATCTTGCGGTCCCTGGCATCATAGGCGAACGTGCGCTCCCAGCAGTGCTTGGCATCTCCGCCGTCTTCACTGTCTGGCAATCCTCCAGTGTTGACAATGAACTGCCCAATGACGTTGCCGTTGTGGTCGTAGGCCGTTTGGGCGTCGTACTGGAGGGCCGTGAGGGACTCGGCCGTCTGCGGATCGCAGCCACCGTGTCGGCTGGACACGGCGGACACGTCTGCGGCATACAGCGTCTTCCACACCTCGTTCAGCTCGTTGACGAAGTATTGGGTCTTCACGCCACGGGGATCGATCACCGCCGTGATGTTCCCCGCGCGATCGTACATGTAGTCGGTCTTGCGCTCCGTCTCCGCGGGATCGAGACCCGAGTTGCGCCCGAAGTCCGTTGCGAGGGCTCGCGTGCTCAGTCCGGGCACAAGGGTCGCGAGCAGGGCGGTGTCTTGAACCACCTGCTTCAGGTACCCACCGGTCGTCGTGTCCAGCCCCGAGATGATGTCCTGACCGTCGCCGTCGGGGTCGCCCTCAGGGTAGTAGAGGTAGACGGTGACGTTCTCTTCCGGATCCGTGTCGGCCGTGCGCTGACCGTACTGGTTGTACGAGTACGTCTGCACGGCACTCTGCGGTTGGGATGCGCCCTGCTCGTGGCCGGCCTGCCCGCTCACCCCACCCAGGTTCGAGAGGGTCACGCGCGGGTAGAGCCGCGCGATGTTCTTCCCGTCTACGCGGGCATCGATCTGGCCATCGCCGTTCAGGTCGGCGTTCTTCAGCAGCGACGTGCTGCCGCATCCCAGCAGGGTGCCAGCCTCGGTCAGACTGATCCCCATCTCGCTGGCGATCTGGTCCAGGTTGTAGTTGGAGTCCTGCGAGTCGCAGCTGCCCTCCATGTAGTCGCACAGAAAGTCCGTTCTGTTCCCCAGCGGATCTGTGGTGAAGCAGATGTGCTGGAACACGGGCTCCCAGGCGAACGTCTCCACGATCTCTGCGGGCGGGGAGCCCGTCGCGGCGAGAATCTTGCGCTCGAGCAGGTTCCCTCGGGCTGACCTGTAGCTTGCGCTGCTGTCGTAGACCCGCACCTCCTTGGTCCCGTCACGACGCAGCACTTCGAGCACCTCACCGTGGTCGTTGTACGTGATGTACCGGTAGAGGTGGCCCGTGCTGGCAGCGGCGACGACCTCGTCGATCTTGAGCGCGTGTCCTCCAGGCGAGAACGTGTACGTGGTCTCGTTCGCGTTGCGGTCGACGACCCGGCACTTCACCGCCTCGCCCGACGACACGTTGACCGAGTCGTAGTAGTAGTGAATCCAGTCGCTGCCCAAGCGCTGCTTTGTGCACCACGGCCCGGAACTCCCCCACGTCTCGTAGTCGAACTCGACCGATGCGCCGCGCTGCTCGGCAACGTCTTGGGGGCTATGGATCTTCTCCAGCAGGCATTCGTCGTACTCGTAGACCTCGGTGCGCCCGCTGGGGAAGTTGTTGAAGTCGCCGGTTGAGGTGACGAGCGGAGAACGTACCGATGAGAGCCGGTTGCTGCTGTCGTAGCTGTAGACCACCTTGCGCCCGAGGTAGTCTTGAACCTGAATCAGCCGTCCATTCGCATAGGTGAACGAGATCGCCCGGCCGTAGGAGTCGTACACCGTTTCCAGCAGCCCGCTGGTTGCGTTGTAGGCGAACGCGAGCTGGTTGCCGCTCGTGTCTTCCATCGCCTCTAGCCTGCCAGTCGCGGAAAAGTACGTCTTGCCGCCGTGCCGCCCCCTGAGCACCCAACCCGTGATGACCCCGCTGGCGCTCGTCTCTCGCAGCGTCGCGTAGATGCCTTTGGGCGCCTCCCACTGCCCCGTCGTCGTCGAGTAGATGTACTGCTCGGCGCGGTTGTTGCCGTTCCAGACGGTGGCCGTGTCCTGGTTGCTGGGTCCGGTGGTTGGCCCTTGCAGGCGAACGGCGTAGCTGTGGTCCCAGCCCTTCCCCAACGGTCCCGGCGTCTCGTTGCAGTCCGCCGCCGCGCGCTTTGAGTTGTACCTGCGCGTCAGTTCGAAGTGGATGCCTCGACCCGGAATGAACAGGTCCGTTCGACGAACACTCACCATCCCGTTGTGCAGCGACACCGGGTCGCCCGTGTCGTTCGCCAGCGCATCGTCGGAGAGGTCCTCAACCTCCAGGTCGCTCTGACTGAGGGCGCACGTACCGCCTCCTCCGTTGTCCGTGATGAGGGGCGGGTTGTCCTTCGAGGGGACCCCGTTCCTGGCGGGATCGTCGAGCAGCACATGATCGTCGAGATTCGGTTTGGATCCTGTCAGCGCGCTCTGTGCGCCCCAGGCCGCCTGGATCGACGCCCCGGCCATGAGCCAAGCCACCACGAGAGCGGTCCTCGCCCAGGAAGATCGGGCATGGCGAAGGTGCCGCAGGATGGAGTCCTTGATCGGGAAGCGGTTCATGACTCTCTCTTTGCCCGGGCTGATCCGGGGTGGCTGTCAGTGATTGGCGGCCGAGTGGCCCAGAGATCTGGCACGGCGAGCTGCTGACCTCTGCGTGGAAGTGCCTGTATCCGCGCAGAACCGGGTTGGCAACCGAGATCGCCTCGCCCGGAGAGGACGGTCCAATGCAGTCCCAGCGTCGGGAATGATCGCTTCAGCTCCGGGTGGATCGCCCGCACGCCACGCTCCCGCCCGGTGAGGATCTCGTCGAAGGCGTACCAAGAGAACAACGGGTCGAGCTTGGTGACTCACGCATTGAGGCCAAGCCACCTGCGCAACAATCCCTTGATCCCGCCACCGCCGTCCCGCGGCTCACTCCCGATCTCTCGTCGCAGACCTTCTAGGTACTTGTCCATGGCGTGATCCGCGATCGTGTTCAGGGCCTTTGCGCGGATCTTCTCGACTTCCACCGGAACGCTGTCCAGGAATCGATACCATGCCGCGGTGTCTGCCTCGAGCACTCCTCCTGAATTGAAGTAGAAGCACTCAGACGTGTCGGCATACTTCAGCACCCGCGGCGGCACACGCGGGACGACGTCCGTGTAGTTGACGTATCGGAACATGCGTCCCTGCATTCGGATGTTCATCTTGTCCGCGAACTCGGCGTCGCCGACCCTTGGCTGTCCGAAGGTGTAGAGCCCATAGACCGGTTTGCCTCGGTCGACCAGCTTGGCGGCAGCGAGCACTGCAAGCGCCCCTCCGAGACTGTGGCCCGTGATCCACAGGGACTGTCCCCGCGTTTGGGCAGTCTTGAGGGCCACCTCGACGCGCTCCCACACGGAATCGATGGCCTCCTGGAACCCGGTGTGTACGCGCCCGAAGGTGCCGGGCGTCAGACGCACGGCGACGTCAATTGCGATGTCCTGAATGCACTTGTTCTCCGTTCCACGGAACGCGAGGATCACGGCCCTGGTATCAGATGCCACGAAGCCCTGGGTGCCCGTCTTGGAGTCTTCGATGAACTCCGACTTCATTCCCCACGAGTCCGCCTGCCTGGCGACGCCTGCCCGGTCAGCGTATGCCAAGCGCGCTGCTTCGCCCAGCCGGAGCGCGTTTGCCGCCGAGTATCGCGTCGTGTCGGGCTCGAAGGCTGCACTCATTGTGCTGGTGACCCGAGTGAGCTCACGAGGCCCGAGATCCGCGCTGCATCAAGCGAGAAGCCCGCGTACAGGCGCACATCGTCCTTTCCCGAGCCCACGATTGCGGACGCACCCAGGAAGAGCCCGCTGTCAGGATCCGGCCTGAACTGCGCGTCGAACGTCCAACGGGGCCGGTCATGGTTCTCGTACCGGCCGTAGTAGACGTCGACGTAGCGGAAGACGGGCTGGTTGAAGGGCTGGTCGGAGTCGACGGTACGCCACGACTTGCTCTCCCCCAGTCGGAACCCAGCACCGTAGAAGTTGCTCACCGAGTCGATTTCTTCGTTGTCGGCAGGGGCTTCGATCAGGGTCTGGAACCCGCCGCGCAGCAGTGGCCCGAGGAACAGCGTGTGCCCCTCGACCTGAGAGAAGACCAGCATGCGGGACTCGAGCGCGAACCCGAACGTGACCGCCTTCTTGGCGGTCAAGAACTCCTCTGTTCCTTCTGTGACCTGCGCTCCGATCGTCGAGAGGGTGAGGTCGAAGCGGCTGTGAACGTCATCGAACGGCCCGCGGACCTCCAGGTCCTGGAACGGGGCGGCCGTGTCCTTGCCCCGCCAAGAGGTGTCCCCAACGAAGCGCATGAAGGGATTGACCGACGAGAACTCGTCCCGGTCCTGGGCGAGCTCGGCCCCGGCGTCGAACCCCCACAGAAACCGTCCACGGCTCTGCCCGTCGGGGGCTGGAGTCGCATACGGAGTTGCCAGCACCCCGACACTTGAGGCCCACGGTCCCGTGGCTGTGCTCGTGGGAACGGGCGCGGTGACGGGCACGCCCAGGCATGGAATCACCGCGGAGAGACTCGTCAGGACGCTGGGCGCACGGCCAGCTCGTGTCAGTGGAGATCCAAGCCGCCGCGTGGGCGTGGCACCTGGCCCGCACGGGTTGGGCGACTTCGAAGGCGAGCGCATCCTGCTACCACCACATCACGCCGGTCTCGGCCGAGTCCGACGCGTAGTAGAGGCGCAGGCGCATGACGTACACCCGCCCGGCGTGCAGTCGCCGGCGGATGTACGCGTTGCGGTCCTCCCCGCTGTCGTCGTCCGCGGTGAGGTACACCTCGGAGCGATTCGAACCACGCTCGTAGAGCACCATCACGGTGTCGGAGGTCCCGAACGTGCGCATCTCGTAGTAGCGGGTGACCTTGGGCTTGAGCAGGAAGTTGCGCTGTTCGCCCGCACCGATGCTCAGGTGCTCGGAGGTGAGCAGGTCCAGCGTCTTGTAGTCCGCTGGAGTCAGGGCCGGGTAGAAACTCTTCACCCACTCCTTGTCGAGCGCCGAGATCCCGCCAGCCGGGGTGATCCCGGTCGCCGCGTACTGGGCGGGCTGGAGGATCAGACCCGGCTCGAAGGGGTAGTGCATCACGGAGTTGGGGTCCCAACTCGATCCGCGGACCTGGTCCGCCGGGATCTTGCTGATGATGTTGCGGTACGTCATCTGGCGCGACCAGTTGTTCGGCGGCGCTGCCAGAGCGCGGTACACGGCCTCCTCGTTCCAGACGATTCCTGCGTTGGGGTTCTGGTGCTCGTGCGGGAATCCCATCGTGTGCCCGATCTCGTGGCAGGCGACGTCGATTCCGTACGAGCCGCTCTCGATGCGGTCGGTCGGATCGAGGTTCAGGGTCCTGTCGTCCGGACCCTGGCTCAGGATCTCGCGGCCGACGTAGGACCAGTGGCCGTCGTTGGCGAGGAACCCGATGCGGACCTGGGCCTGGCCGAGGTCCTCGACTTCCTCGAAGCGCAGGCCGATTCCGACGGCCGCCCAACGCTGGAACGCCTTGCGGACCTGCTCCTTCAAGGCGGTGCTGCCGGACCAGGCTTTGAAGGGCGCCTGGTTGGGGAAGAAGGAGTAACGCAGAACGGTGCCGTTCACCCACTTCGGCCCGTTCATCACGATGAGCCGCGCGCGCTCCCCGGCGACGCTCGGCGAGAACTCCCGTTGCGGACCCTCTCGGATCGCGCAGCGTCGCGGGGCTCTTGCCGACAAGTCGCCCGTGCCGGCGGAAGGAGCCGTGACGCCGGGGGTCCGCCGGGGGATCTCGATGTGGGAGCGACGCTTGGTCTTCATGGGAGCAACTCCTCTGGGGGAGAGGCGACCAGACGCACCTCGTGGGAATGCGTCGAGCCGGGGCCGGCGCGGGAGAACACCGCCTCTAGGAACGGATGAGCCCCTTCCTGTCCGCCGCAGATTCTGGAATCAGCAGCGTGGGTTCCTGTCCCATGGAAGCCTGGGACGTTGCGGTTCGGCGCTCCACGCGACCCGCACACGTAGTTGCGCGCCGCAGGGGCGCGAGGTCATCGATGTCTGGGCAGACCGCTCAAAGGTCGGAGGTCTGAGCTGGAACGTCAGCTGATGCCGTACCGAGCGTATCGAGTCGCCACGCGTAGCATCCCTAGGCCGCCCCCGGACGACTCTGGCGTCGAGGCGCCATTAAAACGTGCGTCAGCCGCACGAACGCGACGTGGTCAGGATGTAGCTACTCCGAGGGTATCGGGGAGGGTGGCCTGCGAGTGGCCTGCAACTCGGCGCCGATTCGCTTGCGGAGCCTGCCATAGGGCGCAACTTCCTCCATGACCTTCAGCGTCGCATCCGTCGGTCTTCCTAGCGGATACTCGGCGAGCCTCCGCACGCGCGCGCGGTCCGCTGAATCGTTGATGGCTCGAGTTCGCTCTGGCTCGCGAACGAGGAGTTGTTTGAGCGTGGTGAAGATGTGGGTCATTGTCTCCTGACTTCTCCCCCTTCTAGGCCTGAGCGCGCCCAGGACCCTCTCCTAGAGTGGCGTACATCGGCAGGGGCGGTTGCGGGATCACTGGTTTTACGCGGCTTTTACACTATCGGTTGCGCCAAGTCTCCCCCTTCCTCCTCGCCCTCCTCGGATCCGGACTCCCGCGCCGTACCGGCAGGCTCTGCCGAAACGAGGTACTCACGGGCCAGAGTCTGTCCAGCCCCAATGATCACCTGGTGCATCTCAGAACCACACGCAAGCTCCCGGTCTCCCTTCTCGAATCGTACGAGAATGATCCCCACGACCCGACCGACCTCTCCGCCAGGTTCAATCAACCCCGGCACTGCAACGTAGGGCGTACATTGGCGGTGTGCAGCCTTAGTATGCCTGTTCCGCCGGGCCTCAATCTCTGTACCGGCATCCATCCCCACGGTACGCACCCTTGCGACACCTTCAGCCGACACGATCATCTCTGTCCGCATGGCAGCCACGTCCCTCACAACCACATCTAGATCCGAGTCATCAACATTTCGGGAGCGCCCAACCTTGGCGATACGTTCCGGATGGGACACACTCCCGCGGCCAACGACGTACAAGTAGGCTGAGATACTAGCATGGTGATGCCTCAGAGCATACCCAACAATAATCCGCAGCGCGTCTAGCACTACAGTATCGCGATTTTCCGCCAACAGCATCGTCCGTACATGCGCACGGAACACTATCCCAAGAACCGTACATGCTGCCCCAAGAAGCAAGACGCCGTGGGGGAGCGCGGCTCGGTAGCGAAGCAGCGCCGAGAATACATGCTCCCAGGCAATGACCGCCCCCAACAACATGGTCACAACAAGTGCTAACCCACAGATGGCGTACGATCGCTGCGTCCGCCAGATCCACTCCCAACCATCCCCCCAATCGTCCGGGATGAACTCCGCGCGTCGCTCCATGCACCGCTTCGCCATAAGGATGGCCCACAGCAAGCCAATCGATATCACATAAGTTGCCGCGGCGCAGGCCCCTGTTGCGACCAACTGGCGCAAGTCTAGAGCGCTGCGCTCATACAGGTACCCCCACACACAGAGAGACATGAGAGCCAGAGATCCATGCGACACGCTGAGCAGCATCGATCTTGCGTCTTGGAGCCTCCTTGCCTCGGCGCCAGTACCTATGAGTCGTGGAGTAAGGCAGGCGTGCATTGCTCGCACACCACATGCGAAGAATGCCACACCAAGGAGAATCCACGTCGTGTCGCTCTCGACGAGATTTCGCGTATCTACGTCCTGCACCGACTGCGCAGCAGCGTACAACACTAGAGCCTGCCCAATGTCCCACAGTGCATGTCCCGGGTTGTACTTCGCAATGCTGCCAATTCCGCACATGAGGAAGAAGTACGCGACCCAGACGAGGAACACCACAAGCACCAGTGCGCCCTTATCCAGGAACGGCGTTAGGTTGCTCCAGTGATCCACGCTGCCCCACAAAAGGGTGGACGGCGGCGGCATTCCGCGCAAGTAGTGCCAAGCCATCTTGGCGGTCTCGTACATCACTGGGAATACATCCGTGATGCTCATCGCATACGCCACCGTCACGAAGCTGAAAAGGAGCCTCGATGCTGACGGCTTCATGAGCGGTGCCTCTTCTCTGCTCATTTCTGTCTCGCCGCCGCGGCGCATTCGGCGTCAAACCATGCGATAGACCAGGCTCCCTCTAGGCGCTGGCTACCATTGCGAAGATAACGCAGCAGCCTCGATGCTTCTCGTCCGTCGAGCGTAGAGCCTGCGCTCCCGTAGATGGTGTTTATGATTGATTGCACTCCACCCTCACACTTCGCGCTCAGCTCCGTGTGGCCAGCTCGGCCCAGAGTCCAGCGAAGCTCCTGTAGAGTTGTAGACATTGTCAAGTGCAGGAGACTTGACACCTGATAGACTCCTCCGCGGCCGCCAGGCCTACTATGTTCTACTATCTCACTGGCGTTTCTCTCTAGGATGCTTACCCCTTTTGGGTCTAGCGGAAGACAGCAGGATCGAATTCCCTCTAGGTCAACCACGTTGTTAAAAATTATGCAGTATGCACTTCGATGTCTCGGGTCACTCAGGACGCGCTGCGGCCCGAATGAAGCCTGCCTGGGATCTAGAGCGGCGAGTAGGGTTTCTCGGCTGTGCCCCAGAGTGCGGCTGATGAGCCAATCGCAGAACTCAGCGAGCAGCTCGTCTTCTAGCAGCCGGACTTGGTCGACGAGATCGGCGGACCGATGCAAGAGCACCGACTTCTCGATCTCTGCTGTCCGAATGCCAATGCTTGCTATGTGTGCGTAGAGACAGTGTGGATCAATGCTGAGGGCGCGTCGCAGCATGTCCAGGCGCTCATCACGCATCTTCTCTTCAGGCGGAGAACTAACCACGTCTGGGCCCACATCCGAAAGACCATCCGTGGCAGCGAAAGCAAGGATCAGAGCCTTAACCCTGGGACTCGTGATGCTGTCCACCTGTAGGATTGTTGGTATCGACTTGGAAAGCCCAACAGAGTAGGGCAGGGATCGTAGGTAGACGCCAAGGATTAGACTACCGAGGTCGTGCCGCGCTCTACTTGACTCGTTCGCGTTCGGGCCGATTTCTTGCGCTTCTTTCTTGGCGACGACCAGCTGTCGATAGAGCTCAAGGTGATCGATTCTTTTCCTGTACGATGCGAGTGAGTCCCCGGGCAGGCACTCAAGCTCCTGGAGTGTTAGCGCGAGCTCAGTGCTCCAATCATGCTGGTCTGTACTCCGTAGCTGGCATTCGCAAGGACACTCCGCCACGCACGTTGCCTTGAGTAGATCCTGTTTCTGTTCATCGGACAGCGCTCTGAATAAGCATACCGACATCGACAGGGCTATTGCTGCCAGCACCACAAATGCGATGTCATGAGCACGCCGCTTTGCTGCTGTCTTTGACTTGCTCATGGGGACTGCTATTCCGGCTTCTTCTGCATCCGGTTCCCAGGGCTTGTGTGGACCGAGCGCCCGGCGCTGGACGGCTCGCGGCCATCCGCTGCCCTCATGGTCAATGACCAGCGCACCTGCACGACTGCTCTGCGGACAGACGGGCGGTCGGAGTCGGGAGCGTGCCAGGGAATCCCGACGCAGAAGCGGCGCCTGGTCTTCATGGGATCAACTCGTCCGCAGGAAAGACGACACGACGCATGTCGTCAGGGTGCGTGAGCCTGGGGTCGGCGCGGGAGTACACCGCCCCTAGCAACGTACGAACCCCTCTCGATCCGCCACGGATTCTGGAATCACCGGAGTGGGCTCTTGCCTCAGGGAGCCTGGGATTTGCGGCTCAGGACTCGCCGCACGGGAAGCAGGGCACGGTGAGCTTGGCATGCCTGCCCCACCTTCGGGACCTGACAGGGGTCCGTCTCCGAGGGGAAAACGGGCCGATGGAGTCACCCCCACCGGCCCAACACCGCCCCCGTGCTTCCCGGGCGCCGCGATGCTCGCTGTGCGCGGCGCCTACACGGAGTGGCTGGATCAGGATAGCGCGCCGCTCGGTTGGGCGGGACTGGTGACGCCGATCCCGCCGCGGTCTTTCCTCTGCGTGACTCGACCAAGGAGATCCCCCGCTCGCCTGACCCGTGCACTGACCTCCAGAGCAGCACGGGGCACCAATGGGGACATGCCTGGACCCCCCTCGGGCTCTGGGGGCGTTGGCGGTCAGCCCTCTTGGTCGCTTGGACGGGCATCCGCGGCCTCGCGCGGGGAACACGATGTTGGCGGATGAGGGGGGTCTCGATCGTTCTGGCAGAGGTCCGGGTCATCATGCGTCGACCGCACTCGCAGCTCGCCGAGGCCTCCTGGGGCCTCTCATCCCTGGCCTTGGTCGTCGGGGGAATCGTGCTCCCGAGCCAACTCGGCGCAGAGCACCGGCTCGTCAGCTTCTGGGGCGCCCTGGGGATGTTCGCCCTCGCCTTCGCCGTGTGCGGAGTCGCCCTCGGCCGCGGACCCTGGGGGGTCTTCGTCGACTCCCGCAACCGTGTCAGCCTCAGCCGGGTCCAGGCCGCCTTGTGGACCGTGATCTTGCTGGGTGGGTTCGCGGCTGCGGTGATGGCGAACGTTGCCGCCGGCGATCGCGAGCCGCTCGACATCTCGATTCCGACAGGACTCCTCCTCCTGGCAGGAATCTCGAGTGCATCGATGGTTGGCTCCCCGGTCATCAAGTCCACGCAGCGCGAGAAGACCGACATCCGGGCGTTCGCCGCCGTCGCGGATGAGGCTGCCAAGTCAGGCCGCAAGCCTGACAGCGTTCGCGTCGAGGGCCTCTTGGCCGTGAACGCACGCGTCGAAGATGCGAAGTGGACGGACATGATCCAAGGCGAGCAGGCCGGCAGCTTCGCAACCGTGGACATCGGCAAGACGCAGCTCCTCCTGATGACCCTGCTCACAGCGGCCGTCTACGTGACCGCGATGGCCCAGGTCTTCTCTGATCCCGACGTCGCCTACATCGGTACGCTCCCGGAGATGACCGAGGGCATGAACGTGCTCCTTGGCATCAGCCACACCGGCTACCTCGCGACGAAGGCGATCCCGCGCGCGTCGTCCACGCCTGGGTAGGCCATGAGACGAGCCGTCGTAGCCGTCCCGCTCGCCCTCGGCCTCTCTACGGTGGCGGCGCCCGAGTCGGGTAGCCGGCGCGAGAACGTGCCCACCGCCGACATCGTGCCCACGGCCGTCGCAGAGCGCGTGGCCGCTCCCGAAGTCGGCGAGGTCCCCTACGGTGATCCGGTGTCGACAAGCGGCACGCCCACCTGGACGATGCTGAAGCGTGCCGGCTACCTCGCCGCGTACGACGAGAAACGCCGCAACCCAGCCTGGGTCTGCTACTCGTACGAGTTCAGCGCAAGCATCCACAAGGGCCACAAGCGCGTCTCGGGATTCACGATCGACCGCGACACGCAGGCGCTGATCGCGGACGGGGACTACGATCACTCTGGGTTCTCCCGGGGGCACATGGCTCCGTCGTTCGGCATCTTCACGTACTTCGGCAAGGACGCTCAGAAGGAGACCTACCTGATGAGCAACGTCGTCCCGCAGAAGCAGGCGATGAACGCCGGTCCCTGGGAGGACGCCGAGGACCGCACGGCGAATCGGTTCGCCAAGACATACGGCCGGGTGTGGACGATCGACGGCCCGATCTATCCGAAGAAGCCCAAGACGATCTCGGATCGGGACATCCACGTTCCCGAGGCGACGTTCAAGATCATCGTGAGGTACGACAGCGCGGCGGACCAGCCGAGGGTGATCGCGTTCCTCGTGCCGCAGACCGCCAAGCAGAAGGACCCGGCCGTGCGCTATCTGGCCTCGGTCGACGAGATCGAGAGGCGCAGCGGTCTCGATTTCTTCAGCGAGCTGCCGGACGAGCTCGAGGATGCCATCGAGCGCACGCGGGAAACGAAGCTCTGGCAGTGAGGTCACGGGGGGCGGGCAGGCCCGCAGGCTCAAGGTTCATATCAGGTCGAGGATCGTGACCACGAGCAAGGTTGCGCCCGCCGTCCACGCAAGCCGTTCGATCTGGAATCCAGATTCGAACCCGATCCACCACCCAGCAAGGAAGAGCGCGCCGAGCGCCATGACAAGCGCGAACTTGCCCGCACCGCGGGAGTAGAGGTCGTAGCGGTTGCTGCCCTGCTTGCTCAGATCAGGAGGCACACGCCTTTCGCCACGAGCCACGAACTCCGCGACGGCCTGGAGGCTCTCCTTGCGCAGTGCCGCGCTGTGGCCGCCGTCATGCCAGAAGACTTCCTGGAAACTGCCGTGGGTGCAGGACGGGAACCCGAAGTACCCTCCAGTCCCGACGTCTCTCATCCGCAGCCCTCGCAAGATGCTGCACAGGACAGCGACGGGGAAGTCGCGGTTGGATCGATCGTTGCGGACCGCGCCAACTCGGTCCGCTAGGAACAAGTCTTCCCATTTGAAGTCGCTGGGCAAGACGCTCGCGATCAGCGCAACGCGCTCGAAACGCATCCCGGACAGTGCTCTCAGGCTCTGGCCAAGCAGGTAGGTGCCGTTGCTGTGGCCGATGAACGAGATCTGTGCGCGCGGATTGCTTGCCAGTTCCTCCGCGTAGCGGTCCTGGAACCACGAGAGGTTTCGCCGTCGCGTCAGAGGCATCGCAAACTGCCAGGCCGACAGTCGGCCATAGCTTGGGGTAACAACCTTCGCCGCTGGATGCGCCGCCTGGAGCATCTCCCGCAGATCCTCGACCCACGTCGAGTGACCTCGTGCGCGGATACCGTGCAGAATGAAGTAGACGGCCTCGGCCCCACGGATCGTGCGGTGCTCCGATCGCTCCGGGACTGGGTCGAGCAAGGCAGAGCGGATCAGCTCATAGTGCCCGATCTCGCCCTCGTCCTCGCGCAGGACATGAAGGTCGCCATGCCCCGCATTCGGAACGGTGACGTGATGCGCCGCTTGGAAGCGCTCGATGTCGGAGCAGTCGCGAATCCGGTCAACGAACTCATCCTGGTCGCCAATGAGCTGGACGATCGTCGGGGCTCGCTCGCCAAGACGGTCGAAGTGCTTGATCCACTGGATCCTGAGGTTCGTGATGAACGGAGATCCCCGCAATAGGTTGCTGATGAGGAAGCCCTGGAGTGCCGGCACGACACGGCAACTCCACGCAAGGATCCGCACCCAGCGGTTGCTCTCCGGGTCAAGGCCACGGTTCGGCGAGGCGAAGAGCGCGATCCTTGCCACCCTCTCCGCCCATGGGGAGCCAGGAGCGAATCCCGGATCCATGCCCGCCGCGAGGAGATAGGCGTCGCGGACGAGCAGGCCTCCCGTGCTGTGGCCAATCAAGATGATCTCATCGAACCCTTGATGGATGGTCCAGAGCCCGTCGATACGTGACTTGAGCCGGTTCGCGACCTTGTGCAGCGTACTGCCACTGTACCAACGCGCGCCATGCGCCCAGGCGAGCCACACGGTCCCATCGAGAGCGGGCTCCTTCTTGAGCCGAGAGAGAAGCGGGATCCAATCGTCGACGTTGCCCGTGATCCCTGGCACGACGACGACGAGCCTCTTCGCCGCAGCGGCGCCGGAGCGGTGTTCGGAGGTGTACGCACTTGACGCAGTGGAATCGTCCACCCACGCGCCGGCGACGCTACCACCATCATCGATCTGTGCGGCGTGCGGCTCGCTGTACCTGCGGACCATGCCGGCCAATCCGCTGAGGACAAGGACACTGCCCAGAAACAGGAACAGAAGCAGCAGCACCCCGGCGGCGAGGATCGTCCAGGCCATCCAGATCTGCTCCGGACTCCCTCCAGACTCGTCGAAGGCCCCAAAGCCCAGCATCAGGTCCTGTGCGGTCCTGAGTTCGAGGGCCGGGTCGGCCATCGCGTCTCTCGCCGCCTCGGTGAGCGACCAGTCCCAAAGCCCAAACCCGATCTGGACTCGCTCGCCTTCGCGGAGGGCGGGTGGCGCGACAGACCAGTGCTTCAGGCAGATGCCGTAGAGACCGAGCAGGGTGAGCCCAAAGACGGCACGGGTCGCCGCACGAGCCGTCTTCGTGCGCCGCAGCCTGGCCATACGATGCAGGAAGCACAGGAGCGCCACTGCCGCCACGACCCAGGCGGACTCGGGCAAGAGCGGAGGTGCAAGACCACGCGTATGCAGGTAGAGCGGGAGGACGATGGCGCCGAGCGCGAGACCGAGGAGCAGAGCGCGCAGCACGCTTCGCGCCGCTGCGGGTGACTCAACCCGCACTGCTGCACTCACCGGCACGGCTCAGCGATCCTCGGGGATGTCCAGCGGCTTGCGCTCCTCGACGATCCGGTATCGATGCTTCGAGCTGGGCTGGCCATTGCGCTCAGCCCAGACGAAGTAGAGCCCGATCGGCAACGTCTCGAGGGCATCGTTCGTCTTGAGCGCCGCCGTCTCAGCTTCGCTCTTGCAGAGCAGTCGATACCGGATCGTTGCGCCCGGCATCGTCGTACGGAAGGAAACCTCGCTCGTCAGACCTGTCGCCGCCAGATGCCGCGCCAAGTCAATGGAATCCTCGGAGTCCTCTGAGGCCGATGTGCTCAGCCCAAAGCGCATGAGAGCGTCGCCGAGTTCCGACCGTCGCGCCCACGGATCGACGCCTCGGTGTTCCAGGGCTGCGGTGATCTCGATCGCCTCCTGACTCAATCCCGCGGGTACACGAGGCAGTGAGGCGGGCGCGGCCGAGGGAGGCGGCATGCTTGCTGGTGAGCGGGACGGCTCGCTCCCCGCTTGCCTGTCGTTCGCACAGGCTGCGATCGGGATCAGGAGGAGCGAGCTGGCGGTTCGGCGAAGGGCACGAGGTCTCATCAGAGCCGGATCTCCACTCGATGCGGGGCGGTTCAAGATCGACGACGATCCTCCGTGGATACGGCCGGGTGCATCCTGTCCCGCCAAATCCTGCATCGGTGCCTTCACCGGCCGGCGCTGACCCAGTCCTGGGCGCAGCAGTGGCCCGCCGATTCCCTCTCCTGGGCAGACCCGCACGCCGAGGATTGCCTTGCTCCAGAACCCAGACGCGCCCTGGACCCAGACCGCACCCGTGGGATTCCCCCCGGATTCGGCGGTCCCTCCCCCGCTCAGCCGTTCCTGGGGTAAGACTGGGCTCCAGCTCCCGCCCGTTCGGAAACCCTTGCGGCCTTGCTCGATGGCCGCCAGCCGCGGTCCGCACTCCAGCTTGCCCCCCCAAGACTCAGCGCCCGACGCAGACACGCTCTTCGCCCGCTGTAGGCAGGGGGACTCCGTGGCTTCCGAAAAGCTCCTCGCGCTCATGTACTCCGAGCTGCACGCGCTCGCCTCTGGCTACATGCGCGGCCAGCCGGCAGGTCACACATTGCAGCCCACTGCCCTCGTCAATGAGGCGTACCTGAAGCTCTCCCGACGGCCACCTGGCGAGTGGCAGGGTCGGGCACACTTCATGGGCATGGCCGCCCGCGCGATGCGCAGCGTCCTCATCGACCACGCCCGCGCGCGGGCCGTCCGGAGCCACACGAGCATCGATGAGCCCTCCGCGCTCGACCAGATCGTCATCTCCTACGAGGGTCGGTCTTTCGACCTGATCGCCCTGGATGTCGCGCTGACCGAACTGGCACTGTTCGATCCGATGATGGCGAAGGCCGTCGAACTGCGCTTTTTCGGCGGCCTGACGGTCGACGAGGTCGCCGAAGTGCTCCGGATCTCCAAGCGCACCCTCGAACGCGAGTGGCAAGCCACGCGCGCCTGGCTCTACAAGGAGGTCTCGTGAACCGGGAACGCTGGCAGGCGATCAAGGTCGTCTACTCCCAGGTGCGCGATCTTCCGCCGGCCGGCCGGGACGCTCTCCTTGCGTTGCAGGAGCTCTCCGACCCCGACGTCGCCCTGGGGGTCCGTGAGCTGCTCAAGACCTCCGCGACCGCCGATGGGTTTCTCGACCCCCCTCAGCCCGAAGAACTGGAGCAGCCACTGCGAAAGCTCTCTTTCGACTTCACGGGCTGCATGCTCGGGGAGTTCGAGCTGGTCCGTGAGATCGGGCGCGGCGCGAGCGGGGTCGTCTACCAGGGCCGTCAGCGCTCGCTCGGCCGCGACGTCGCCATCAAGATCCTGGCGCCGCATTTGACGGTATCTGAGTCGCGTCGCACGCGCTTCGAGCGCGAAGCGTTCGCCGCATCGAAGATCCGCCACCAGAACGTCGTGTCCGTACTCTCGTGCGGCGAGCAGGGCGGCGTCCTGTACCTGGTCCTGGAGTTTGTCCAGGGTCGCAGCCTGAACGCGCACCTCGAAAACCTTCAGCGCGATCCACGCGGCACCAGCGGCGAGTCCGTGAGCGCGAGACTGCGCGATCCCCGCGAGGCCGCTCGGATCGTGGAAGCGATCGCGCGAGGACTGGAAGCCTGCCATGCGGTCGGCGTGATCCACCGCGACGTCAAGCCCCACAACATTCTGCTCGACGAACGGCTCGAGCCACGTCTCGTCGACTTCGGCCTCGCCAAGGACGCCGAGCTGGAAGGGCTCTCGGATACGGGCTCGCTCTCCGGCACGCCGAACTACATGAGCCCCGAGCAGGCACAAGGCAAGCTCGTCGACCCACGAACCGACATCTACTCCCTTGGCGCAGTCCTCTACGAGCTCCTGACACTCCGACCCCCCTCGGCGGCGAACAACACGCAAGCCGTACTGGAGGAGATCGTGCACGCAGTGCCGCCGGCGCCTCACAAGCTCGACCCGGAGATTCCCCGGCCGCTGTCCAGGATCTGCCAGAAGGCGCTCAGCAAGGACATCGAGTCGCGCTACGCCACGGCCGGCGCTCTCGCGGGCGACCTGCGGGAGTTCCTCGAAGGGGGCCGGGTGATGACGAACTGGACCTGGTTCGTCGGGGTGCGTGCGCGGAGTTTCCTGCGACGCCATCCGTGGGTGCCGGCTGTTGCCATGGTTGTAGTGGCGGCGCTGTGGATCGCAGGCGCACCAAGGGCACGGCCCGTGAAGGCGGCCCCGAGTGCCGCCACGGTGTATGACCACGAGACCGGGAGGCCACCGGCGAACACGCCGATGCGCCACCTCATCCGGTACCAGGAGTCGCTTCTGCCCGACGATCCGACTCCGGTGAACGAGACTTCCGCGGAAGGAGAGGAACGCCCGCATGGCCAAGCCGATCAAGACGACAGGCACGACGACTGATCCGATCTCCACAGACCACGAGCCTCCCGAGAGTGTTCGCCAGTGGGTCGAACGGCACGACGACGCCGTCCTCTCGGCGACTCCCTCGGGAAACAAGCTCACGACGACGTGGGCGTCGAGCGCCGGCGATCAATCGAAGTCCACGACCCGGAACCCTGGCGAGTCGGATGAGGACTTCCGCGCACGGCATGTCTCCGCCTACGTGCAGGAGATGGTTGCGCAACCACCGGTGACGTAGTGCCAGATGAAGCGAGCACGAACCCTGTGCTTGTTGCTGGTCGACTCGACGGCGGCTCACCGCCACGAACACCCAGCGCCCAGCCGGCCTTGGGCGCGGCAAGGCAGCACGCGGGTATTGATGCGGAGCAGCCGCCCGCTACCGCCGCCGTTGGGCGGACCCACGCCCACGCCGAGGTCCAACCGCGTCCCTGAACGCCGGCGTCGCGATCGCCTCCTCCGCCGACCACCCAGCCGCCAGCCTTGCCCGGATCGCTCCCGCTCCGACGCGCGTCCGCCGATCCAGCGCCCAAGCCGCCAGTGACTTCGTGACCCCGAACGCCTCGATCGCCTTCCCGGCCGGCTCGACACTCTCGCGCCGCATGCGGCCGGTGAGCGCCTCCTCCGGGGCGACCCCAGCGCACCTTGAATCGAAGTCGCCAACAAGCTCTACGGTCTTGTATTGGCGGGTCAGTCGGCCTGGGGTTTCTTGCTTGCTTCGGAGGCCAGGATTGCGTTCTCGATTCGGGCGAGCGCGGCGAGTGTGATGTAGTTCCGCTTGTTGGCCGTAGAGAGTTCCCCGCTGTTGGCCGCGATGATCGCTGCCTTCGATGCAGTCCAAACCTGCTCTGCGTGAATGAGGTAGCAGGGCTTGGACTTCCAACCCGAGTGTCCGATCCGTTCGGCCCTGCTGATCTCAAGGCGCGTTGCCTGTGGATCTTGCGTCCCAACCGGCGTCAGTCGGACGACATCGCCCTGGATGGAGAGACAGACGAAGTAGCGCGACTCGCCCTTCGCGTCGAGTGCGGGATCCTTGGATGTCGTAACTACACCCGGTTGCGCTTTCAGTACATCGGGATTGAGGAAGAGAGCCAGCCTCTGGCAGATTTCACGAGCCGTCACACGATCACCCTGCTTGTCCGACAAGTTCCGACTCCTCCTCTAGGCTGGGAGCATACTAGGTGCTGGAGCCACGCCGACCCGGCGAGCGAAGTCGGCACCGGGAAGGAAGCAGAGGCGCTTGTCGGGCCGAGGGGCCGCATGGCGACCAGGGGAGCGCGGTGCTGTCGAACGACGCGTCGATGAGCGGGACGCGGAGAGGCTTGGTCGACATGCAGGCGAACCACGATGGCCCCCGTCCAGCCTGGGAACGGCGGGCGCCACCGGACCGACCTAGCACAACGCGCCTTGGGCGAGGCGGTGTATGGCGCGCGAAGGCCGCCACAGTCTCGCCCCGAGCCAGCGCGCGGCGTGCGGCACGGAGGTCGATGCGGGGCTTGGGGGGCGGGATGCGCACGGCAGGATCGTGGCAGGGGGCCGGGCGGCGCGCCAGCGGGCAGGGCGGTAGGCTGGCGACGTGGTTGCCTTCCCCGACCCCATTCGCGACGCCTGGGAGCGTGACCGTGAGCGGCGAGAGATCGCGGATCTGGAGCGGTTCGCCGCGTTGCTGCTCGCGCTGCTCGGTCCGGCGGGCACGGATGCGAGACAGTGAGTCGCCGGCGTCGATCACCCTCGCCCTGCGGCACCGCGCCTCGCGGGGGATCGCTGCGCTCCCTGGTCACCGACTACCTCTGCGAGTACGGCTCGCGCCATCGCACCGAGTCACGCTGGTACGCGCGGATGCCGATCACTCAGGCCGTCCGCGTCGCCGCCCTGTCGATCACAGACGACGAGGGAAAGCGCCATCCCCACCAGCGCCGCATTCCGCAGGCGGCACTCGATAGAGGAGCCATGAGGCTCGCGCGCCTCGACCTTCAGCGCGCAGCGTCGTTCCGCGAGTTGCACGAGCTCGTCGCCGGTGTCGCACGGCGCACGATCGGCCTCGGGGAAGTGTGGGCCTACGACGTCGCCACGCGCATCGGGCAGGCTTGCAGCCAGAGTCCGGCCGAGTATGCTCGCCTGCGCACCGCGCGACATGACAAGGTGTAGATTGCTCGGCTTTAGCTGATCGAGCCTCCGCCCCCTTGAGCACATGTTCATGGATGGGCCGGCCTCCCCCGAATCCCCAACTCACAACGTGACCCTCATGGCGACGACAGAAGAACAGATCGCATCTCTAGAGAGCGCCCTCAAGTTGCTCACCGATGAGCTGAGCGCGTCCAAGGGCAAACATGAACGCTTCAAGGCGAAGATAGAGAAGTACGTTGGCGTAGCCGTTATTGCCGCAGTCGTCTTCGGGGTGACCGGCGCAAGCATCTGGACCAGTCTCCGTACGACACGCAGCGAAGTTGAGGAACTCACCACAAGGGTCAGCCGTGCGAGAACGGATCTTGAAGCTGACAAGACGCGGCATATGCAAGCTCTGGAGCAAGGCGCAGCCAAGGCAGGATCGGCCCAAATCGAGCGGATCAACATCGCTCCAGAGGTTGTTAGGTTGACCTCAATCATCAACGAACACGGCCGGTATCAGATGGCAATATCGAATGGCCTTGATGCTGCGCTTCAAGAGCTAGTGGTGGCGATCCATGAGATTGCAGAGCGAAGTGGCGGCATTTCAACTCATCCGCCGTACAAGGATCAAATGACTGCACACTCGGAGCGGTTTGAGGCCATTCGAATCGGGATCAAGTAGCAGGCCGCGCCACAGCGGGAACGCCATTGGCGTGCCCGGTGGCTTCCACCGCAATGAACGAACGCGTGCCACTCTAGCGAGCATCCATGGACGGCATTTCTGTGTGTCACGGCGCGTGCTATCCAGGCCATCCGCAGTTCGGGCAAGCACGCCCCCTGACTTGCCGGCGCCTACAAAGGGGGGGGCAGAGCCCCCCCACCGGCCCGACACGGCTCCCGTGATTCCCGGGCGCCGCTCCGCTCGCATGGGTCGGCCTCTACCCGACGGCGGCTGGAGAGGCAGGCTACGGCGCACTCCCAGCCGAACGCCCTCACTCAGGTCATACCCGGCGACGTGCATTGCAGGGCTGGAGGGCTCGTAGTGTCCGCATCGAAGCGGTCCTCACCCATCCGAGGGATTCCCAGCTTCGAGAAGCGAGTCAACGAGATGTCCAGGAATTCAGGTGGCGGAGGTGGCAAGGACGGGTCGGGCAACAGCGCCGGCTGGCCGAGCACGACGGGCAGCTCCTCAGGCGGCGGCCGGGACAACGCCCCGCCGGGCGGGAAGCACGACGACGATGACGACGACGACTAGAGACTCGTTGCCGCCGACCCCGGCAGCATGAGCGTCTGCCGGGAAGAACACGCCGCGCAAGACGCTGCGGGCACGGCCCCGCTGTGACCGAGGGAGAAGGGCTCCTGACCACCAGGTCGGCGGCTCTTCTCCGCTCGGAGTGCCATCGCAGCGAGCCCTGATCAGCCCCGGGGGTGGCTCCGCTTGGCCGAACCGGAAGTGGCTCCGACCGGCCGAGCCTTGACGCCTGGCGCGCGCCCAGGGGCTCCGGGGGTACCGGCGTTTTGGGTTCGGGCAGCTCCGCCCGTGCTTCCTGGCCAGCTTCCGATGCGCGGTGATCGCGTTCCGACGTCACGGCAGACTCGGCCTCGCGGAGTGCGCGGGACGGAGCCAGCCAGGCTCCTATCTGAAGAGGTCAACCAAGCGGCCCAGTAGGTCCGCCCAGCGGAGCCGCTCAAGATGTTTCAGGACACGATCGAGTGCGCCGCGCTCAGACCGGGGATCGCCGGCCCGCGGTGCTGCCGGCTCTTGGCCAGTGTCGCAGTCGCAGCGCGACCGCCGGGGGTAACCGTTGGACTCGTCAGGATCGACCACGCAGGACTCCGTTCAGGCGCCCTGGCGGCCAGCGTGTGCTCCGGAAGCCTAACCCATGACCGGGTACGCGGTCGGCCAAGGTCGCACTCGGCTCAGGCCCGCTGGGCCGGCCTCCCTCGTCGCAGACCGTGGTCCAGGCTGGTTCAGGGGCCTCGTGATGGTTGGCAGGTCAGTCCGGATCCGGGGGTGTATTCCGAAGTCCATCAAGCCTCCTGAGGGTCAATCCTCAGGTCGGACGCGGAAACCGCCGATGAACCGCTCGGCCTCGGGAAGGAGGCGCCTCGAGAGACGCACCTCACGGCGGTTCAGCGTGTGCCGCGATACGCGTCCTCGGGGAGCGTCCCCAACTCGGACTGCACCCCGCCCGGCCCACTGGGCGGGGTGCACTTCGCTCTGAGGCACATCCGGGCACTCCGGCAGGACGAACTGCGACGGGTGACCCAAGCGAGGCCAAAGTGCCAACCCGCTCTGGGCCGGCGTTAGCGCGGCGGGCAGCAGGGGACTCGCACGGCCGGATCGTGGCCCGGATCGCGTCGGCGGTCCAGGCCCCGCGCCGGTGGACGAACTGGGGAAGCAGAGTGCTCGGGCGCGCGTGGAGCCCCGGCCGGCGGGGTGGCGTCACGTCCTCACCGCCGGTCGCTATGCTGGCAGCGTGGTCGCCGTACCCGATTCCGTCCGGCCCACTTGGGAGTGCGAGCGCGAGCGACGCGCGATCGCCGCGCTGGGACAGTACGCGGTGATCATGATCACCCTCCTGCGTGGACGCGGCCTTCCGCGGAGCTGATTCCCCGCTTCATGTCGCGCTACGACCGCATAGGATGGCCGCCATGCAGCGAATTCGCGACGCACGGAGCTTCGACGGTGATCCGCGTGGCATCGACCTCTGGCTAACGCCGCAAGGGCTTCGCCTCCGAGGCATATACCAAACGGGCACTCACGGCCCGCCGATCTGCGTGCCTATCGGTCTCTTCCGTCGTGCGGTGGCCGAGGGTCGGCGGCTCGAACGGCGAAGCCTCCTGCCATACAAGGCTCGGAGGATCGAGATCGAGCCTCGCGGGAACGAGACTTCGATCTGGATCCACGACTACAACCGGAACGGCTTCCAGGTGATCGCCCGGACCGCGCGTGTACTCGCGGCCATAGACCGGGAGTGCGGCGATCGCGCGACTCGGCGACCTGCTCGCAGTAGGTGACTTAGAGACTCTTGAGTGCGCCACCAGCCATCGAGGAGGCGTGAAATGCAACAGTCCCGCGAGCGCGGACATGGCGCTGCTCGCGGCACTGATCACCCCGCTGCAAGTCGGACATGCCACGCGGGAGTGCCCGGCAAGGGCCTCGACGCCGTCATCCTCGGTCTGCACATGGTTCCCCCTGGCTCTCCGGCGTGTAGAGCGCGCTGATGTCCTCCGCGACCCTGCGCAGTATCGTGCACGCGAAGCCGGGCGGAGCGATGGTCTGAAAGCGCGGGTGCGCCAGTTCGTTTCGCATCTGCCTGTCCAGGTCGAGCCGAACACGTAGGCTCTGCGTGATGAACCCGCGCTCGTGCAGCCAGACAATCCGCTTGGCCATGGTGTCCGGTGGGCTCGGCACCCCCGCGACTTCGCAACGATGCCTTAGCGCAGCGTCGAGCGCGCCGAATACGTGCCCGGACCCCAACGCGAACAGCGGGTAGTAGAAGTGACCGTAGACCATCGCGGCTCGCCCCGCGTCGAAGATCGCGCGTACGTCCTCGGGCACGTCGGCAAGCAGCTTGATGGCGAGGACTTGTGCCACGCGATCGTTGGCCGACCTTTGGCCGAGCGATCCATCCACGCGTGAGATCGTCACGAAGAGATTGACTGCCGGGTCTCGCTCGAGCCAGTTCTCAACGGTCAGTTGCTTGGTGCTCTCGGCCATGCGCAGAATTCCCTTCGGGCGCCGCTGACCCATCTTGCAGCCCGCAGGCCCGCCAAGCGACTGTACTGCCCAGGCCGCGCCACTGCATCTACGCCACCGCGGAGAACGCTCCCCTCAGGTTGTCTTGGGCTCGTATCGAGGCAGGCGGATCCAGCGATCTGTCAAGGCCACGGCCCTTATGGAGGACGCGGCGACCGTCGAGATCTGGCGCACGCAGGCGTGGAAACAGACTGACCACGGATCGCGCAGTGGAGTCATTCCCTCTCGCCGGAGCTCGTTCACCTTGCCCCGCGATGCCGGCAGCGATCACCCAACGTGGCCGGCCCCCCAGCGGTCGCGCGAAGGCGCCCTTCCCGGACCACCGCCGCGCCGTTCGGCGCTCCCGGAACGCCCCCCTCGCGATCGCCTCCCCCGCCCGCCACGCCCGTCTCAGCCGCGCCCTGATCGCGCCAGCCCCCACGCGCGCCCGCCCGTCCCGCGCCCAAGCCGCCAGCAACTTGGTGACCCCGAATGCCTCGATCGCCTTCCCGGCGGGCTCGACACCCTTGCGCCGCATGCAGCCGGTGACAGCCTCCTCCGGCTCGATCCCCCACCGGAGCCGCGCGATGAGCCCGCCGGCCGCCACCGCGCAGCGCGGGTCGCGCGACCACGCGGTCGATCCTTGGTCTCGCCTAGCGCCCTCAGCGCCGGGCTGAGGCGGGCAGGGTGGGGGTCACGCTCCGTGCCCGAATCGGGGGGTCACGTTCGGTGACCGGTTCCAGCCCTGGCCGGCTTCCGAGGCTCGCTGCTCGCCTCACGGAAGTCGATCCCCGCGAAGCTTCGACCCCGAATCGTCTCGACGCTCAAGGTAGGATCCCGCCCACCAGTGAACCCCACCGAGTTCGCCGCGAAGTGGTCGGGGAGCGAGCGCACCGAGCGCGCCGCAGCCCAGGAGCACTTCATCGACCTATGTCGGATGCTTGGCCTCGCGACGCCCAACGAGGCTGATCCGAAGGGCCATGAGTACGCCTTTGAGAAGGGAGCCGAGAAGGTCGGCGGAGGGGAAGGATTCGCCGACGTGTGGAAGAAGGGCCACTTCGCCTGGGAATACAAGGGCAAGCGCAAGAACCTCGAGGCCGCCTACCAGCAGCTCCTTCAGTACCGCGAAGCGCTCGAGAACCCGCCGCTGCTTGTGGTGTGCGATCTTGACCGCTTCGAGGTTCATACCAACTTCACCGGAACGACGAAGCGCATCCATCGCTTCACACTGGCGGACCTGGCTGCGAAGCCTGAGGAACCACTGCGCGTCCTGCGCGCAGTCATGACGAATCCCGAGGCCCTAAGGCCGACGACGACACGCGAGCAACTCACCGCCGAAGCCGCGGAGAGGTTTGCCGCCCTCGCAAAGACGCTGCGTGATCGGGGACACGACCCCCACCGCGTGGCGCACTTCCTAAACAAGCTCCTGTTCTGCATGTTTGCGCAGGATGTTGCCCTCCTGCCGGCTGGGCTGATCGAGCGGCTCGCCGGAAGTACAGGCAAGTCACCGGAAGACTTCTCGGCCGGCCTGAGGGATCTGTTCGGGAAGATGGCCAAGGCTGGCGGACTGTTCGGTGTGGAGCGTATCGAATGGTTCAACGGCGGCTTGTTCGACGGTGATGACGTCCTGCCCCTTGCCCGCGAGGACATTGAGATGGTCAGGCAGGTCTCGAAGTTGGACTGGTCAGACATCGAGCCCGCCATCTTCGGGACGCTATTCGAGCGCGGCCTTGACCCGAATAGTCGAGCCACGCTCGGCGCTCACTACACCGACCGCGCGTCGATCGAGCAGATCGTCATGCCCGTCGTGATCGAGCCGCTGCGCCGCGAGTACGACGATGTCCGCGCGAAGATCCAGGCACTCGATCCGAAGTCGAAGAAGGGCTCAGCCGCGGCGATAGCCCGCAAGAAGGCCGACAAGATCCTGGACGAGTTCCTCGATCGGATCGCGACAGTCAAGGTGCTCGATCCGGCGTGCGGCTCGGGGAACTTCCTGTACGTCGCGCTCCAAGCACTCAAAGACCTCGAGCATGACGCGATCGTCTGGGCGTTGGCATCAATCGGGACTACCGGCCGGCTGCCCCGCGTCGGGCCACAGGTGGTTCATGGCATCGAGATCAACGATTACGCGGCCGAGCTTGCACGGTTGACGATCTGGATCGGTGAGATTCAGTGGATGCTGGCCCATGGCTACGGGTACCGCTCAGATCCGGTGCTACAGCCTCTTGATAGTATCGAGTGCCGAGACGCGATACTCGATCTCTCGAATCCACAGGAGCCCATCGAAGCTACTTGGCCCGACGCCGAGTTTATCGTTGGTAATCCGCCATTCCTCGGTACGAAGAAGCTGCGCGCAAGCCTCGGCGACGAGTACGTCGATAGTCTGTTCGCGCTCTACGGCGACCGGATCCCGAACTTCTCGGACCTGTGCTGCTACTGGCTTGAGAAGGCGCGCTCCTTGATCGAGGAGGGGCGATGCCGCCGCGCTGGACTGCTCGCCACGCAAGGGATTCGCGGCGGCGAGAACAACCGCGTGCTTCAGCGCATCAAGATGTCGGGCGACATCTTTTTCGCGGTTGCTGACCAGACTTGGATTCTCGACGGCGCGGCGGTCCATGTGTCGATGGTCGGCTTCGACGATGGTACGGACACCTCACGCTTCTGCAACGGCGAGGCCGTCTCGGCGATCACTCCAGAGCTGACCGGTGGCTTGAGTCTTGTTGGGGCGGTGCGGCTAGCGTCGAACACTCGCATCGGCTTCATCGGCGATGTGAAGGGAGGTCCGTTCGACGTTCCTGGCGAAGTCGCCCGCGCGTGGCTGGTGGCTCCTAACCCTGATGGACGACGAAACGCGGACGTTGTACGTCCGTGGATGAACTCGATCGATGTCGTCCGGCGCCCTCAGGACCAATGGATCGTGGACTTTGGCGAGGGCATGTCCCTCGAGGAGGCTGCGCTATACGAGCAGCCGTTCGCGCACGTCGCGGAACATGTGAAGACGGCACGCGCCGCTGGTCGGCCCTCACGCAGCGAGTGGTGGCTGCATATGCGCCCGTGCCCAAGCATGCGCGCCGCTGTCGGTAGGCTCTCTCGCTTTGCCGCAACCCCCACAGTCGCGAAGCACCGCCTTTTCGTTTGGCTCGACGGGAGTGTGCTTCCCGATCACCAGCTCGTTGTGTTTGCTCGTGACGACGACTACTTCCTTGGAGTCGTCCAGTCGGCGATCCACGAACAGTGGTCGAGGAGAAGGGGCACACAGCTTCGCGATGCCGAGTCTGGATGCCGTTACACTCCCACGACGTGCTTCGAGACGTTTCCTTTTCCACCTTTCGCTGGTGGGATTGGATCTCCCGCCGAGTACGACGCCTTGAGGCTTCGCGAACGCATCGCCAGTGCCGCTGCAACCCTCGTCCGCCTTCGTGACGGATGGCTGAATCCTGTCGGCAGCGATGGGAAGCCGGCGCTTTCTGGCCCGGAGCTGAAGCGTCGTACGCTCACGAATCTCTACAACGTGCGCCCTACATGGCTCGAGCACGCACATTTTGAGCTCGATTTCGCCGTCCTTGCCGCGTATGGATGGCCAGAGGAGTGGGCCGAAGGGCTGCAGCCGCTGCGAGACAAGAAGGGCGTCGTCAATCCCGCGCTCGGTGTGAAGGACCCGGCGGTCGAGCAGAAGCTGCTGGCAAGTCTTCTTGCCCTCAACCTCGCCAAGTCCGACTTTCCATTCGGCCGAATTGGGAGCTAGCTCGCGTTTCCTGGTAGGCACGCCTACACTGCCCCATCCGATCCTCGCTTCCAACCTGATCGCGGTCGCCTCACCCCTAACGCGTTGATGACTGGCAAACAGGATTACGATGCCCCTGCCCGAAGCGCATGGTTCACCGAACAGCACTTCGAGAGCGCCGTCGATTTTGTAGACGCCCTACGGCCAAGCAACCCTTCATGGGGTCCCGACCGATTTGGCGCAAGCCAATGGCTGTTCCGCGGCCAATGGGATGCTGACTGGCCGCTTCTGCCACGTCTGTTCCGCTCGCCTACTGATCAACTGGTCAAAGCCGTTTTCCATGATCTGCTTGACGACATCAACGCTGCCGTTGATCGGCTGGGAAGTACCGGCATCCATCCAGACCGGCTCCAAACAGTCCTTGGCACAGCCGCGGCGGAAATGGAATTGGCGGAGAGATTTCGTGCTCTCGCCGAAGACGTCGGTCATAGTATGGGTAGCCACTGGATGCATGACGGCCGCGAATGGCTCGCACAGAACCAGTCGTCTTTGCAGCCCGAAGTGCATTGTCATCCACGGATGATCAATGCCGTCGCCCAGCATCATGGTATGCCTACCAGGGCATTGGATTGGACCTCACAGCCGCTCAACGCTGCGTTCTTCGCTACGATCGGATTGCGGCAGCACAGGTCAGGCCCGGACCGATTGGCAGTATGGGCGCTGGCCGCGCGATGCGTGACGCCACGCACTCATGTTCCCTCAGCAGACTACCGGCTGCAGCGTGTGTGGCTTCCATCGAGTAGAGTTGCATACGCGCATGCCCAGCAGGGCGTGCTGCTGTTTGACAAGTCCGCCAATCACTTCTACCTGAAGACTGGTCGCTGGCCCTCTATCGAAGACTCCATCGAGGGATCCCTCGGTATCGACAAGTCTGTGGTCCAACTTGGGAAGCTGACCCTACCCGGTCGCGAACTGGCCGCACTGAGGCGAACTCTAGTGGCTCACCGGGTATCTCATGCGTTTCTGATGCCGAGTCTCGATAATGTGGGCCGTACGATTCTCGACGGCTTCGCTGAAGAACCGTGACGGCCGATGCGGCGCCGCCAAGGGTATGACCACCGCGGTGGCTGCACTACGCAACGCGAGGACTGCGTTGCGTGCTGGTCAGCGCACCTTCTTCTCGTGCCCAGCGAGAGCGCCGAATATCGCGCCGATGATCACTGCCGCTGGAGAGAGAAGCGATCCCCCCACCGCTCCGAGCGCGCCCCCGCAGATGGCGCTCTTGGATCGAACCCTCGCCTTCTTCACGCGGCCGTACGGCGCTCGAGTGTGTCCATGCTTGCGCCGAGCGGACCGGGTGCTCCCCTTGCCCTTGCTGCGGTTGCACGCGATGCAGGCAGCGAAGAGATTGTTTCCGTGGTCGGTGCCGCCGCTGGCACGCGGGCGCGAGTGCTCGATCTCCCACGCTCCGCGGGCACCATGCCGGGCGTAGTTCTTCAGGGCCAGCTTGGTGTGGCAGAGGTGGCAGAATCCGTCGGTGCGGCGGTAGATGGTGCGGAGCCGGGTGCCTTTCTTCATGGCCGTGGTCATCGGACCCGCTTCCACTATCGACTTGAGTACATCCCCTCCTCGGTGGGTGGGAAGAGGGAACCCATCCCGTTCTCTGTCGCGGGTTCGTTTGCCGCCCTCCCGCGTGGCACGCCCGGTGGCCGCATCAGGGCCTACCAGCAAGGACCGGGCACTCACCGCCCGCTCGCCCGCGACCGCGCGCCCGATGCGCCCACAGGCCCCGCCGTGGCCCGTCGTGGCTCTCGCCTGGCCCGAAACCGCCCTCCCAGGGCCCTGGAAGGCCGATCCGAAGCGCCGATGCAAACCGGAGTGCAAACGTCGAAACGCGGCGCCATAAGCATCTATCAACACCGCACTTATGACCGAGCGCCTTCGGCTTCCGGAGCCGCAGGCCACAGGTTCGAATCCTGTCGGGCGTACCACCCTCTCCGGTCGAGTTGGCACCCGCTGGCAGCGGATGGCACTTCCTGGCACGGCCAGCAGGAATCGTGCCCGAAACCGGCCTCCAGCGAGGTTCTGCCAGGGACTGCCAATCGCTGCCAAAACTGGACAGGCGTCCATGCAAACCGCCATGCAAACGCCTCGCGCAGGTCACGCGCCCACGGCCGGCGCTGTGAGCGGCAGCGCGGGCAGCACGTCCAGCGCCCCCGCCACGTCGAGGAGCCTGGGGTCGGTGTAGACCACCATCGTGAGGTCGATCGTGCTGTGCCGCATCGCCGCCTGCGCCGTGCGCGGCGCGACCCCCCCACGGCTCATCCAGGTCGCGAAGGTGTGCCGCAGGCTGTGCACGCACGCCACGCGCCCACGGTCGTCGCGCTTCTGGATGCCCGCGAACGCGAGGTCGCGGTTGAAGACCTTCACCTGGTTGGCCGACAGGCGGAACAGGACGCGATCTGGCGCGCCCGGTACCCCGGCTGCCCACTGCCGCAAGTCCGCAGCGAGGTCGGCCCGCAGCGGCACCACGGCGGCCTGGCGGTTCTTCGTGTGCCGCGCGCCGAGCACGATGCGGTCGCCGTCCAGGTCGCGGGCGCGCACGGCCGCCAGCTCGCCCAGGCGCAGGCCGGTCAGCAGCATCGTCTTGTACGCCAGCGCCCGCTCCAGCCCGAGGCGCTCCAGCTTGGCGACCGTCTCCGGCCGCAGCCGGGCGCCGGGCTGGTTCTTGCGCCACCCCCGGTTGAAGAGCTGCGCCTCGGCCAACGGCCGCCGCCGCGTCGCGTCCAGCAGCCGCACGACTTCATCCTCTGTGAAGGCGCGGGGCTGGCGACGGCGGTCGGACGCCTCGTCGGCCCGGCGGATGCGCGTGAGCGGGTTCGCCGTCAGCCGGTCCGTCTCCACGCACCACGCGAGGAACGACTTCGCGGCCCCGACGTACGTGTTCCGGGTCCGCGCCGAGCGCCGCAGGTTGGCCCCGCTGCCGAGCCACCGCTCGACCGCCTCGCGGTTCACGTCCCTGAGCGATCGGAATCCGCAGCCCTCGAACAGCTCGATCACCCGCCGCTTCACGCCCTTGCTGTGCTTCTCGGTGACGCCCCGCGCCCGCAGGGAGGCGGCGTAGGCGTCAATGTGGTGCGCGACCGGCGCTCGCCGGTGATCGGACATGGCGTCCTGGACGGGCGAGAGCACGCCCGCCTTCACCAGTTCGGCCCGGCGCTCCAGTTCGACCAGCACGGCGCGCGCGGCCGCCTCGTCCCTGCAACCGGTCGCGACCGTCCGCGTCACGCCCGAGGCGTCGCGATACCGCGCCAGGTACCGCGCAACGTGGACCTCGACGCACAGCCCGCGCGGGGTCTCGCGCACTCGGGCTTCGCGCGGCTTGCCGTGCATGTCACGCCAGCGCGCTCTGTCCCCAACGACCTCGGCGCCGCGCGGGAGCGGGCGGGTGACGATCGGCTTGAAGACGACGCCCATGGCTACTCCAGCGCCGCCGCGTTGAGCTGCGCGAGCTTCCGCACCAGCTCCGGCAGCGTCCGCTCGCAGGACTCACGCCCGGAGCGCGTGAGCTGGATGGGCACGTGTTCGTTCATAAGACCTCGCCTCCTGCGGCACTCGCCGCGCCGCCGCATGAGGGCTCGTGCTCGCGCGCAGCCGCAAGCTGGATTCACGAGGATCGCGGGGCGCACGTCACGCCTGCGCCATGGCTGGCTTCTTCCGTTTCCAGGTGCGCTTCGCCTGCACCACGCCGATCTGCGGGACGACGATTCCTGAGAGCGCGAGGCACGCGGACAACGTCGTCCGCGCCTCCTCGATCGCCTTGCGCATCGCCGAGTCCTTCGTCTCGCTGGTGGCCTTGTCGAGCGACTTCACTGCCAGCAGCACCTGCCGCATGGCTGGGTCCTTGCGCACGCGCTTGCGTTCGGCCCGCCCGCGAAGTGCGGCGATCTGAGCTTCCAGGTCGCGCACCATTTCCGCTTCCGTCCTTCTGTGTCTCATCGCTTGCTCCTTCGTCAGATCTGCCATTCCGCACGCGGCGGATGCCGCGCCACGGTGTTCGTTCATGTGCTCCGCACCCATCGCTGCCTCGGCGGCGCGCCCGCAGCAAGCCATGCTTCGATCTCCGCGACGCGCCATCGCTTGCTGCCGCCGAGCGCGATAGCGGCTGGAAGTGCACCACGCGCGTCGAGCCGGTACACGCTGCGCTGCGACAGGTCGAGCATTCGAGCTAGACCCGCGCTGTCCACCAGCAGCGGTTGCGGATCGTCGTGGTCGTCACGAGGGTGCTCGCCGCTCACGGGATCCATCCCCCGCGCACGAGGTAACCGAGCACCGCCTGTTCGATCTCGGCACGTGCCTCGGAAGTCAGCGGTCGGAAGAACGGGCGCTCGATCCCTGCGCCGTCGCGCTTGGATGGGAACGTCACCGTGTACGTGCCGCCGCTCGTCCTGCGCACGGCCAAGCCGTCGAGCTCCCAGCGGCCGTCCAGGCGGCAGCGCGCCCAGCCGCGCAAGCCGGTGGCGCGCAGGGCGGCGGTGGCGGGAGTGAAGCGGATGTCGGAGACGAGGGTGACCATCGCTCAATGCTCGGTCACGTCCCGCGTGTCGAAGAGTTCGCGCGCAGATTCCACAGCGTCTGGATCGAAGGTCCACCCCCGACCATCGCTGTCACTCCCTGTCACGTCGTCCAGGTGGAGTTGTGGGAGTTGACGGAGGGTTTCACCCAGGGGGATATTCATCCGCCCCTCCTCTTCAACAGACACTCCCTCCCCCTCCCTGCTGGGACCGGGACCAGAATTTTCGGGCTCCGGTTGAGAGACTCCGGTAACTCCGGTAACTCCACCTACGATCCGTACCACGCGCCACTGCGCACGGCCTCCGCGGTCCCCGACACGTTCGAAGCGCAGCCCATCCTGGACACGCCGCTCGTACTTTCGCAGGTACAGGCCGAGCTGCTGGGTGCACTTCACATCCAGCGGGGATGCCAGGGCGTTGGCGATGGCATCGCCCAGCGGTTCGTACGGCGCTGCGATGGCAGAGTCGAGTACGCCACGCACGAGCTGTGGAGCCTCGCCGAAACGCGCATGCCATGCGATCAGCAGATCCCCCAGCATGCGCTGAACCGGGTCCACGTCGCCGAGGCGCCGCGCGGTGTCCAGCGGATCCGGCTCGCCCAGCCACACCAGAGGCCCGCGCACCATCTCGGACCACGCCTCGAAGCGCCCGAACTGCCGGATCTTCTGCTTGGGGCGCCCCGCGTGGATGAACGCGAGAATGATCGTCAATGCCGCGTGCACCAGCTCGCCCCGGTGCTCGGGGATGTACGCCCGCAGATCGACATCAAACTCCCGCTCCTCGGGATGCTCTTGCATCGGGTCGAGGTCGCACAGGACGACGCGCGACGCGAGGTCGCCCTTGATCTCCAAGTTGTTGCCGGTCGCAACCCACATCGTGCACGTGGGCACGCGGACCATCTTGGTCGAGCCGAGCAGGCGGCCCTGATAGCTCTGCTGGGTGAGGATGACGCACAGGTCCGCACCGCCGAGCGGGCGTTCGATGTTGTCGATCGAGTTGACGGCGTCGCCCTCGATCAGCACGGCGAGCATGCGCTTCTGCTGCTCTTCGTCGTCCTTGCCTTGCGTCATCACCGCTACGACGCGGCCGGTGGCAATCAGCGCCACGACATCGACTAGCAGCGACTTGCCGGACGACATCTTCGGCGCGCGGAAGGCAAACAGCGGGGCCGTAGGAAGAACCCGACGAACAAGAGCCGTGAGGATGGCTGCGACCATCGCGGACCGGTCACACGGCGCCACCCAAGGGAAATCACGGATCAGCTCATACAGCACATTCAGTGCGGCTCGTGCGTCGTCCATGGACGGCGTCGCGCTGATCTGCGGAAACACCGTGTTGCCCGGATCGAAGAAGCGCTGCGTGCGCGCGTCGTATCCGGGGACCTGCAGGACGCTGCCGTCGGGACGGATCGTCGGCGCTTCGATGACGCCGATCAGCCGGGGCAGGCGCCACTCTCCGACGCGCGCGAGGTACGTGTTCGCGACCTTGGGCGGTGCGTCCACCTGCACGAGAACGCCATCCCTCTCCCTCAGCCACGTCGCGTGACGTGTCCACAGATCGACTAGGAAGTGCGCTTCGATCGGGTGCAGCACGCTCGCGTTGGCGGGCCGCTTGCGTTCCGGCTTATGCATGGCCGTCGCCGTGCGCACGATCCGCACCAGCATGCGATCGCGCTGGAACAGGCGCGGTGGGTGCATCCCTAGCAGCACTTCCTCCGCGAGATCGACCTGGCGCGGCAGCGTGCCCGGAATGATCTCGACCTGTGGGCGCTTGGGGGATCCGCTTCCTGACATGCTCTCGTCCTGTACGATGCGCAGGTGCGTCGACTGCGTGCCGACGCGGGCGATCGCTCGCTGGATCTCCTGCGCTCCCCACGTACTATCGGCGCGCTTCTCATCCCACTTATCTCGCATGCGCCCCGAGGTGCGGAACATGCGATCCATGCGCGTGGCGTCACCGCCCGTCCAGAACGCGAGCATGTGTAGGAGCGCGGCGTCCGCCTCGCTCGTCGAGTTGTAGCCGGCGAGGCCTCCACTGTAGAGCTCGTTGAACTTGACGCGGTTTCGTCCTCGCCGTGCGCGCTCTAGCACTTGGTCGTCACTGGCCGTTGCGCTCTGCGGAAGCTCCCGGGCTGCCAGCTTCGGCATCGCCTTCGCTTTTCCCGAGATCTCCGTGACGAGATCGTCGAGCTCCTCCTGGCGCGCGGCGATCTCTTCTGGCGCGTCGGCGAGGCGGTGGCCTGTGATCGTCAAAAACCGCTCGTTGTCGTAGACCTCGATCGGGCCCTTGCGTCTGCGGCCGCGCGGCAGCGTGCCGCGCACGACGATTCGAAGCCCCGTGCCAGATGGTGACACCTCGCTGTAGCTGTGGAACCGTTGCACGATCTCCTGCGCCCACGGTTCGATTGCTCCGGTGACCGCATCGCGGCATTTGTCCAAGTCGAGTCCCGCGATGCCCGATGCGTTCAGCACGAAGCCCACGCCTGCAAGTCGGTGCGCGAGTGCGCACGCGCATGCTTCCGAAAACGTGCCCCAGGTCTTCGCATCGGTGCTGCTGGCGTTGGTTGCCGTGAACGGCGCGATCGGGATCTTGCGCGGCTTCTTGCCTGACTCCTTGGGGGCCGCGAGTCGCCATGCCACCCACTGCGGGATTGCGCGCAACTCGTGCGGCACGCCTTCGGGATCGAGCGAGAGATGCGCCGGCTCCGCGGGAACTTGTTCCCTACCGCCTGCTGCCACGCTCGCCCTTTCATCCAGCGGCCTTCTTGCGTTCTCGGGCACGTCCATGGCCGGGCCTGTCACGCTGAGCGCTGTGCTGGGCAACCCGAGTCGATCCACTCCAGGATCGCCCTGCGGGGCCAGCGCACCAGCGCACCCAGCCGGACTGGCCGCGGCAGGCGGTTCGAATCCGACAACCGGTAGACGTGCCGCTCCGAGCATTGCAGCAGTTCCGCCACCTGCTCCGCGCTCAACAGCTCGGCTGCGATCCGCGCAGCCTCCATGCCTGAGTTCATCGTTGCTCCTTCGCCAGGGGGCCTTCGCCCGTGGCGAGATGGATGCTCAGGGCCAGGCCGGACGCGGGGGGCTATCCGTGCACCGGACAAATGCCCTGCCGTCCTGCGGTTCCCGCTACTGCCTTGGCCTGACTAGGGTTGCGCCGCTTGGCAGGTCGGATGGAACAATTCGCTCCGCCCAATCAGGGGCTTGCTAGGGGTTTGTCCGCCCCCTATTTGTCCGACGGCGTCCGAAGGCGGTCCGCCCGCTTGCGTTCCCGCTCGCAGGCAGCCTTCACCTCGTGGACGGCCATCCCTCTGGCCTTCGCCAGATCCGCGTAGGTCCGGTACTGGCGGGTCTTCCAGGCTTCGGAGACGCGTCGGTCTGCATTGGGATCAGAGGAACGTGGCCGGCCGGCTGGCTTCTTCCTCGTGGCCGCGAGTGCTCGCCGCTTCACTGATCCCGTCGACTCGGGTTCAAGATCCAGCAGTCGAGCGACAGCATCCGCCTCGTCACGCAGGTCGAGAACCCAGACAGGAATGCCGCCTGAGCTTTGGTGGAAGGGGCGGCCGAGCTTGGTCAGCTCGGGGGTTTTGGAATGGCCCTGCGGAGGCCTCTGTTCGGAACGGAGGATCTGAACTTGCCGCTCCAGATCGATCCACCTCGACTGAACGATACGCGCCTTCACTTCGATCCGGAAGCAGTACTGGCCATGCGGCGGCCTGCATCGTTCCCGGAGAGCGTCGAGCATGGCTCGGGCGCGCTGTAGATTGAGCGCTGCATGGAACACGAATGTTCTAGTCGGGAACGGTCCCTGCCACGGCGCGTTTGCATCCGTGATCAAGACATGCGGGCGTTGCGTCCACGCCACGATGTCGCAGACCTCTAGGAATGATGCAGGTCTCTCGTCGAGCGACTTCGCGATACGTGGCGGCTCAACCCGGCGCTCCGGGTTGTGGGGTTGACCGGCTTGACGGAGATTGGACACGTGGGCTTTCTCCTCGCGTCGCTTGGCAAGCTCGGTTGCGAGCTTCGCAGCGGACTCCCGAGTCAACGCATCCAGCTCCGCCCGCATTCGTGTGTCCGGAACGTCATCGAAGCGCTTGAACGGGAAGTGCGGGTTGAAGTACGGCCACCAACGGCAGAGCAGGTATGCCCGATCCTTCGTGGATTGGTTCGCCTCCCCGCCTGCGCTCGCTCGCTGCTTCTTGGCCGGCATGATTCGTGGGCCACGGACGAGGGTAGCGGCTGAACCAGCCGAAGCGCATCCCAACCAGCCATGTCCCATTCGGTAGGGAATCGGACCCAACCGGGGAGGCGGCCGGGGACCTCGCAGCCTGCCGCGTCTCAGCCGATCGCCGCCCGCACCCGCGCCGCCTGGGGCCGGGCGTAGACGGCGGTGGACGCCACCGAGCGATGGCACATCGCCCTGGCCGTCAGCAGCACGTCGCCGGTGCGCTCGTAGACGCTGATGCCGAACGAGTGGCGCAGTCGATGCGGGCTCACCGGCCCGATGCCCGCCCGCTCGCTCCAGATCGCGAGCCGCCGGTGCGCCTGACGGGTCCCGAGGCGTGCGCCGCTCGCGCCGAGGAACACCGGCCCGGAGATGCGCTCGCTGAGGAAGCCCCGCAAGACGCCGAGCGTCTCGTCCGGAATGAACGCCTGGTCCTCGTCGCCGTTCTTCATCCTCCGCAGGCGCACCTCCCCGGCGTCAAGGTCGAGATCCTCGACGTCGAGCGCCAGCGCCGATCCGATGCGCAGCCCCGCGCGAAGCAAGAGCTGCACGAGAACGCGGTCGCGCCGTTCGGCAAGCGTCGTCGCGCCGTCGAGTGCCGCGAGCAGACGGGCCACTTCGGCCTCGGGAACGGCGCGGGGCCGTGGCGCGGGGCAACGAGCACGGCGGATGAGCCGCCCCGCGTTCACCGGCGCGTGTCCCGCCGCATGCACGTATCCGAAGAAGCAGCGCAGCGTCGAGCGCAGCGCGTTCGCCGAGGTCGGCTTGCGCGGGCGCCCGTCGGCCGTGCGGGTGACGGCGTCCGACGCAAGGAAGCGCGCGACGTCCTCGGGCCGTACGTCCGCGACCGGGCCGTCCCCCACGCTGGCGATGAAGAGCCGCAGGTGCCGCTTCGCCTGCGCAACGGTGTGCGGCGATCGGCCGTCGGCTTGGAGTTGGACAAGGTACGCGTCGAGGGCTTGTGCGATCAGCATGGCACCCACATGGACGCTCGGAATGCGACCGCCGGGAAGTCCTGATCTTGAGGATCGCGTCAGCTCGCGCTCGCGAGGTAGCCCCAGGCGCGGGCGGAAGCACCTCCGCTGTTCGTGAACACCGTGATGGTGGCGCCGGCCACGACTGTGAATCCGGGGGGGACCGCAGAGATCTGCGATCCAGGAGCCGTAGTGCAGGAGTTGCAGACGCTTGCCTGGATGATCCCGTCCACGGACAGCGTGCAGTAGCCGCCGTTCTCCGCACCGCCCAACCCCGTGAGCACGAACAGCTTCCCCGCGGGAACGACGTACGGCACGCCCTGAGCGACCTGCACCATGTCGCGCGGGTGCGGCCCGTACTCGATGCGCGGAGGCCCCGGCGGCGGCGTGGACTGCGCGGCGACGAGGAAGCCAACGGCGGCGATGGCGAGGCCAAGGAGGAAGGACGAACGGTGGATGACGAGCGGTCTCATGGTGGGCTCCGTGACGGATGCGGGGACCGCTCCAGCCTATCCACGAACGGCAACACCGGTCAGGGAGCGATCCCCAACCGGTGCCGTCGTGTCGCCGTCGATTCGGTCAGTGCGTCGTCGCGTGTTCGGGCAACGGCGCCTTCGCGACCATGCCCGCCCCTTCAGCCCACACCAGCGCCTGCCGCAGCACGCGCTCGGTCTTCGCGATCGAGAGCGGTGACTTCGCCCGCCCGCTGCGTGTCTTCTGCACGCGGTCGGACGCGATGAAGAGCACCACGCGGTCCGGCGTGAGGTCCGACAGCTTCGTGTCGAGGCCCAGGTCGGCACCTGCCAGCGCGAGTTCCATCTTGTAGCTCGCGATCGTGCCGTCACTCTTGCCCGCCTTCTCGAGCGCGTCGAGGTAGCCCTCGAACACCTGCCCCAGCGTCGCGTCGCCCTTGCCCGCGCGCTTCTTGCCCTTGGGCTTCGGCGCCGGTGCGGCATCCGCTTCGGGCTCGACCACGGTTGCCGTCGTCTCGATCGTGGTTGCGGGGTCGTTCGTTTGCGGCTCCGTCGCCGCCTTCGTCGCTTTCTGTTTCTTGGTCATGGTCGTTTTCTCCTGCGCCCCACTCGGGGCGCGACGACATGGAGGCTCGACCCTCGACACACAGGAAGCCTGATTCCGAACGATCCGCGGCAGTTCTCCTCGCATGCAGGGGCTGTGCCAGTCGCGCCAGTTCCACCAGATCCGCGCCACATTCCCCATCACGACCGCGTTCCTGCGGCCCTGTGCGCCCCTTTGCTCGCGCCGGCGCCGTGGACCTCAGCGCCGCTGCGCGAAGATCCGCCGCAACTTGGCCGACGACCAGCCCGAGTGCGGCGACAGGATGAAGTAGTCCGGAGGGGCCGGCGCGTTCCGCACCTGCCAGGCCGAGAGCGCGAGGGCGACCACGCAATCGTCGTGCACCCCGCTCGGGGCGCCCATGCGCACGTTGCCCGCGTCGCTCACGGAGTACTCGAAGCTCTCGAGTTCCTCGATGCCGTCGGGCCACAGGTCTACCCGCGGCAGCACCAGCTTCTGCTTCTCGAAGAGCAACGCGAGGTTGTTGACCAGGTCGGACTTCGATTTGGCCGTCAGCGGATACCCGTCCACCTGGCAGCCCGAGCGCAGCATCTCCTCGTAGACGGGCTCTCCTGCGCCCGTCGAGTCCACGAGGATGCGGGCGTTGTTGAACCGCTCGCAGCTCGCGCGCACCCGGTTGATCTGCAGGTTCCAGTCGAGGCGGTGGAACCGATCCACGAACACGACCTCGTAGCGGCGGTTCATGATCACGAGCACCGAGAAGTCTTCGACCTTCGCGAGGTCCAGGCCCGCGTAGTACCGCTCCCCGGCGACCGGCACGCCCCACTCACCCGTCGCCACCTCGCGCACGTTCCGGAACACCGCGCCGCTGCCCTCGAGAAACTGCGCGCCGTATTCTTGCCCGAACACCCGCTCGGGCAGACGCTCGCGCTCAGCTTCGATCATCTCGCGGCTCAGCAATGGATTCGTCCACGACGGCTTGTTCCAGGACTGGTAGTCCGGATCGCGCCCCTGTCCGCGGCGCCACAGCTCGAAGAACTGTCCCTTGCCCTTCGGCGTCGAGATCAGCAGCGCCCACCCGCGCTTGTCCAACAGACGCTGCGAGAGATGGCTCTCCCAGATGCTGGGCTTCAAGCGGGCGGCCTCATCGACGATCACCCAATTCAAACCCTCGCCCAAAAGCGACACCGGATTATCCGCACTCTTCCCCCGGATCTCGGACACGCCGCCGGCCATGTTGCGGATCACGAGCCGGTGCTCGTGCTGCTTCAAGCTGATGATGCGGTGATGCAAGTGCTCCGCCACCGTCAGCGCGATTCGATCGAACACGCGCTCGCTGAGGTCGTACGTCGGTGCCACGACCCAGCCGATCGAGCGTGCATTCGGCGCCATGGCTGCGGCCAGCCCCTCCATTGCAGCGCACCACGTTTTGCCCCAGCGCACGCCACACGCCACCACGCGCCTGGATGCCCGCGATTCGTGGATCGCTTGCTGGCCAGCGTGAGGTTCGTAGCCGACGTGCTTGAACAGCGCCGACTTGCTAAACGTCCACTTCGTCGCTGCCTTCTTCATCGTCGGCGTCGCTCGGGACCATGAACTGCTCGTACTCGCGCTTCACGATCTGCTCGACGGACAACTCCGTGCGGTTCGTGGCGTCGCCCGCGAGCAGACGTTCGAGCTTGATCACGGCCTCGGCGGCGCGCAGGCCCTCCATGCCGCTGGTCAGCGGGTACTCTTGAATCGCCTTCACCGCCCGGCTCGCCATCGCACGCAGCATCTTCGTGTGCCGGATGCGCTGCTCTTCGATGGTCTCGGTCAGCTTCTGGTCCACGCGCACCTGAGCGTCCCGCTCGATCCGCTCCAAGCGTTCCGTCCAGTGCTGACGCTGGGCTGCCTTGGTGATGGCGCGCTTGCTGAGGCCGTAGTGCTCGGCCACCGCGCTGTAGCTACGCTCAGGCCCGAGCGCCACGTAGTACTCGAACGCGTCATCAGGCAGTCTGCGTTGCACGCTCCACCTCCACGGCCGAGCGCGTCTGGCCGCTCGACTCCAGCAGTGCCTGCTGGCCCGTCAGCTTCTGCCAGCGCGCGATGATCACGTCGCAGTACAGGGCGTCGAGCTCCATCAGGAACGCCACCCGCCCGGTCTGCTCGGCCGCGATCAGCGTCGAGCCGGATCCCCCGAAGAAGTCGAGCACGTTCTCGCCCGGACGACTGGAGTACTGGATCGCACGCGCGGCCAGCTCCACGGGCTTCTCGGTTAGATGGACCATGGACTGCGGGTTGACCTTCTTGACCTCCCACAGATCCGTGGCGTTGTTGGGTCCGAAGTACTCGTGCGCGGCGCCTTCCTTCCAGCCGTAGAACGCCAGCTCGAAGGCGCCCATGAAGTCCTTGCGCGTCAGGACCGGGTGGAGTTTGTTCCAGACCACGGCCTGCGAGAAGTAGAGGCCGGCCTCCTTCAGCGCGCTGGGGTAGTTGGCGAGGTTGGCGTAGCCGCCCCAGATGTAGAAGCCGCGCCCGGGCAGCAGCGCGCGTGCGGCGTGGCCGAACCAAGCGCGCAGGAGCTCGGTGAACTGCTCGTCGGTCACGAAGTCGTTCGCGAGCGGCCGGTCCTTGGGGCGCAGCTTGGTGTCCGTGCGCTTGGCCTTGGACGGATGACGCGCCACGTCGAGCTTCTGGTGATGCGTGGGCTTTCCGAAGGACGAGAGCCCGGCGGCGATGGCGTTGTTCGATCGCGGCTCGACCCGCACGTTGTACGGAGGGTCCATGTTCACCAGGTGGATCGGCGCTCCCGCGAGCAGCCGCGCGACGTCGGCCTCGCACGCGCTGTCGCCGCACAGCAGCCGATGGCGCCCAAGCAGCCACAGGTCGCCGGCCACGGTGGTGGCGCGATCGGGCAGCGCCGGAACCTCGTCTTCGCTCACCTCGAGCGGGCTCAGCGCGATGATGTCGTCGAGCACGCCCTGCAGCTCGGCCTCGTCGTAGCCGACGCCGTCCAGCTCGCCCTCGAGCTGCAGGCTCTCCAGCAGCCTGCCGAGCGTCGGCAAATCCCACTCGGCCAGCTCGGCCGTGCGGTTCAGCGCGATGCCCAGCGCCGTCGCCTGCGTCTCGCTGAGGTCCAGCTCGACCACGTCGGCGTGCGTCCAGCCCAGCGCGCGCATGGCCACCAGCCGCCCGTTCCCGCCCACGACGCGCCCGGTGCCCTTCTGCACGACCAGCGGCTCGGCCTGGCCGAAGCGCGCGAGACTCGCGCGGATCGCGTCGAGGTTGCGCTCGCCGTGCTGGCGGGCGTTGGCCGGATCGAGATGCAGGGCGTCGAGCGCCACGCGGCGGATCGTCAAGCTGTCCAAGTCGAAGGCTCCAGGCGCGCACGCGGTCGGCGGAGCGGACGGCCTTGGAATGCTGGGCCTTGGATCCGTGCTCGTCGCCTCGGTAGGTGCGTCGCGCCCGCATTAGGCGCGGATGGACGCGGACCGCGATGAAGCGTGCACGCGCCGCCGTCGTGCGAGATCAGCGCGACGCGGTGTCGCGCGCGCGCAGCGGGAACCAGCGGGGAACCAAAGTGGAACTTTGGAGCGAAGTTCCCCGCTCAGCACGGGGCGTTCCACTGTGTTCCCCGCACAATGGCAGTCGAGGGGCCTTGCAGGGGCCGCCAAGGCCGATTCTGGGCTTGGCGCGCGTTGGCGCGGGCCGGGAATCGGGGAACCACAGTGGAACCGAAACGCGGGGGTCGGGGAACTTCGCGTAACGCGCGCGCGCCAGATCGGCAGGGAATCAGGGCTCGGGCGGCGGGTGCCTGCGATCAGCTTGGGGTGGGACGCATTTCCTCAAGTGTCGGACGCGGGCGAAGGTGTGCTTATGCCTCAAGGATCGGGGCCCAACTACGGCTCCGCCATATGGGGTGGCCGGACTCGTACTCTCCAAGCGATCTCACCAAGAGGTGCGTGCACTCCTGAACCCTAGTTCTACGAAGAATGCGCGACCTCCACGACCAGACCCTTCAGCTTCTCGGCATCGATTGCCCGCCATGCTCGCGACGATAGCAGCAGCATGGGACGCGGGCGGAGCAACCCGCGCCGAACACCAATCATTTGCCGGGTAGCGATGACATCAGCCTTCGGAATCGTCACACCCTTGACCGTCACCTCTGACAGCAGGTTCAGGCCTACGACGTCGCCAAGCGAACAGCGACCGTACCGGTCATCGTCAAAAGGGTCTTCGCCAGCACGTGTGGCTGAATCGAGTTCGACAGCTTGCGCCACGACCTTCAGCTGAAATATATGTCGAGATGGCTTACCGCCCATGTCCGAGAGGTGTATCGCTGCAAACTCGACGCCCGTGAGTTCCCGAGCGCGGCAGACATCGACAACACGGGTAGACACCACAATCTCTCCGGCTATCGTCTGCGCAAAATCCACGGTCTTCGGGATACGACGGCCATCGAGGTAGAGCGGGCTCGTTTGCGGCGATCCCGCTCCGCACTCGGAGCACCCCCTCGCGTCGTCGTACTTCGTGCCGCACTCTTCACCGGCTGGTTCGAACACACGCTTGGGCCACACATGGAGCAACTTCGCGTCGGCAAGCTCGCGGCTAGTGTAGTACCGCCGATACTCACGTCCGGAGAAGAAGTACTTGTCTTCGGCGCGGAACGCCCGATGAAGCTGACCGATCTCGGCAAACAGGGGTTCACTGGTGTCAACAAGAACCTTCACTACTCCGTAACCAACGCTCTGCCATCTCTCATGCGGAAGATGCTTGGCGGCGTGCTCCTCGGGGATACGGAATTCCACACATTCGCGCATAGCCGTCCTCTTCATTGCCCTGGCAAGGGGAACTGAGCGTAGACCCGTTCCATGATATCGCGTAGTTGCCCAGCGGAAGGCCGCGGCACTCCGGCCGCGAAGGATCTCCCCAATCGTCGCCGCCGCCGCCGCGATCGAATCCCTCGAACAGGCTCGAGGCCCCTCGCGGCTTGGGGGAAGCTCAGGGGAAGTTTGGGGGGTTCGTGGCCAGTGCAACTCGGCGTGTCGACGGATCCCGTGCGCCTTGAGGGCAGGATCGTCGCATTATGTCGGAAATGCGACGATCGAAGTGGAGAGTCCGATTTCCTCAAGTGTAGGACGCGTGCGCGGGGTGTGATCATGCCCCGAGGATCGGGGACACACTACGGTTCCGCCAGATGGGGTGGCCGGACGCGTACCACCGAACCACCACTATGTACATCTGGATCATCACTCATCATTCCCGCGCAAGAAACAGGCCTTCTTTCAGCTCCCTGACCATGACGGGATGGACAAAGCCAGAGTCAAACCTCCGAGCGGACCACTCATTGGCTACACCCAGCTCAGTACGCGTGCGATCTAGAAACGGAACCACAACGGACTCAACCCACCGCCGCACCACCTCTGGTCCTCGGCTCTCATCAACGTCCGAATCTGGCTCATTAAGCAAGTAGGGCGACACCATTTCGAAGGCGCGCTCGTCGATGAATTGGGCGCTGAGATGGAAGTGGCACAAATGGGGCTGCGGATGCTCGCTGTCAACCTCGACGTTCGCCGTCTCCCACAGATACGGCTTCCGCTTTATCCAAAGGTCGACCTTTGGGTGCTGTCGCCCCTGAAACCGGGTCCACGCCAAGTGAACCACCTGAATCACCTCATTGGTATGACGATACCAGGCGCGCTTGAAAAGATGAAACCCATGGCTCTTGAGAGTCACCCATAAGGCGTTTCGTATCACCCTAGAATACGGCGAAGCTGTCATGGGTTGTATAGCACAAGTCGCCCCTGCCACTCTTTCTCTGGATATAGCCTGCGGATCTCTTCAAGGTAGCGCTCCAACTGTCGCCTTCCGGAGTCGACTCCACTCGGAGAGCAGGGCTTCAATTCATACACGATACCCTTGCCCCAATCAACCGCATCGGGAATGGCCCCGCTGGGTAGGCGCGGGACGGCTTCCGCGCCAGGAGGAGGATTTTTCTCGAATTCCTTATGTTTTGCCCTCCCTACACCGGCGGCCGGACTGTCTCCACCCTTGGAACCTGGACCGGCATGCGGATTGGGCTTGGGTTTTGGGGGCTTTCCACCAGGCGCGACCCCACTGACGTCACAGTGACCGCGTGATTTCCCTGAACCCACCGCTCAGGGCACCCGGAGCGGAACAGAGCAGCCAAGCCCTCACCATCCCGCCATGCCTGAACTGAGATCACATGCCTTGCGGCCGTCGATATAGAATCCGCCAACTTCAGGGTCATGCCGACCTTCATGGTCCCACGCCAGCCACACACCATGACGAATCCCCTCTCGATACTCACCCGCCGATCTGATCTGCCCTGAGGAGTCCCAGAACACCCAGAGCCCAGACTGCTGCCCTCGGACAAAGACACCAAGCGCACGTCGAACTCCTCCGGCATCGGTCAACGACCACAGTCCATTCCGAACACCATCTTCTTCAATCCCACGCCAGGTTCCTTCTCCAGTCTCACTGTCGCGATGAACAACCGTTATTAGAGGAGCGCGCTCAAGCACGCAGGATTGATTCTGCAATATTGAGCACGCTCCGACGAGAGGGAGGCACGCGGTGAGCGCCAGCCAAACAACACCCGAGGCGGACACTTCATTTGCATTGCGTGTGGAATGAGCAGTGGCCTGCACCGAGGAGCCACGGCACGTCTCATGGTAGGCTTCCTCTGATACTAGCGTGAACTGCGGCGGAGAAGCGCCAGACATGGGCCGAGTACCATGCTGCGTTGATCGTGATGGATTGCGGTGTCCCGACAAGTGCCTTTGGGTCACTTGCCAAGCCTCCCCAGCACACCCTCCATTAACTGTTGCTGACACACACCCTCCCCAGCTCGGCACGGATCTTGTCATCCACCACCCACGCCGCCCTCGCCGCCGGCCCGAACGCGGTGAAGATGTCGCGGAACCTCAACCTGCGGCTCACCAACCCCGCCTGCTGCGCCGGCGTCCGCACCGTCCTCCCGAACCGCAGCGAACCGTGCGGCCTCACGAAGTTGTAATAGCACTGCGCGAGGTCCACCAACTCCCCCATCTTCGCCGCCGACCGCGCCACGCTCGTCGTCTTGCGGTGCAGGCACGCCACCGCGCGGCGCAGGAACAAGTTCAGCCTCTCCACCAGCGACGTCGTCATCTTGCGCGGCTCGCCCTCCAGCCGATCGCGCGCCATCTCGAGCTGCCAGTTCGTCCCCGTCACCAGCGTCGTCCACAGCCGCATCACGCGCCCGCCGCGCAGCACCTTGCCGGACTCGACGTGCACGCACGTCGGTCCCCACGCCTTCCCGATCGCGTCGCGGTAGTAGCGGAAATGATCCGTCACGATCAGCACGCGCGGCTGGCCCAGCGCGATCCGTGACCGTGCGTCGCGCATCACCAGCCGACAATTGCGCCGCGTGCGGCCACCCACGCGTTGGCTCGTCCACATGCGCGAGTCCACGTCGAGCACGTTGAACACGTACAGCCGCTTGTCGCGGCTGGGTCCGTAGCCGCGCAGCTCGTCGGCCTGCAATTCGCTCGACGTCATGTCGCGCACCAGCACGTCATGGAACCGGCGCGCATGGCACGCGGCGCGCTCGATCCAGCGCCCCACCGTGGCGGGTGAAACGCCGAGCACGCGCGCGATCGTTGCCTTGCTGGCTCCCTCGACGCTCATTTGGACGGCTCCGTCGAAGCGGCTGGGCGAACTCCTGAGACGATGGTACGGCGTTCCCGTGCGGGCGGTGAAGGTCGTGCCGCAATTGTGGCAGCGCCAGCGTTGCGCCGGCCCCTTCCTGGTCTCGAGGAACGAGTGGCGCACGACGCGCTGGGTGGCGCCGGACCGAGTCGAGGGGCAGGACGGGCGCGGGCAGGGAACGGTCGTGGGGGTGGTTCGGGTCATGGTCCCCCGAGTCCGAGCTTTGGGCCTGCCGCGGGGCAGGCGCTGGAAGCGGATCTTCCTCCGGGTCGGGATCCTGCCGAGGTCGTTGCGGCGACGAGACTTGCGCCAGCGCAGCAACAGTTCATGGACGACGGGCCCGATGTTCACGACGCCCGACTTATGGCGGTTTCGGCGGTTTCCGAGCCGATCCGGGTGCATTTGCCGGATGCCGGCAGCGCAGCGCAGTCGGCGCGACTCAGGGTCGACGTCGGCAGGTCCCGTCTGCCAGCAACCGCACGGATCCGGCCACGGGAGCACGGATGTCTTCGAACTCGGCGGGGTCGCTGATCGTTCGAAGGGCGGCGAAAGCCCGTACATCCTCCAGTCCCGCGAACGCATCGCGAAGACAGAGCGCCGCGCCCATCACGGTTGCGCCTGAAGTGATGACATCGTCCACGAGCACGATCGGATGAGAGGGAGGCAAGCCTCCTGTGACCTCCAACGTCGTGCGGTGCAACTCCGCGTCGCGTGGACCTCCGGTCGCGGCCTTCGGGACCGGGATCCTGCGCCGCAGAAGCTCAATGACTTCGCGTGCGAAGCCATGTCGCACGAGCGCGCGGGCAATCTCGCGGGCTGGCCAGTGGAATGGTTCCCGGGAGGCCAGCGCACTCCTCGGCACGGGGACGAGGATTGGAGGTGCTCCCAGCAGGATCACCTCTCCGACCGCGCTCGTCGCGCCATCACGGCGCATCTACTCCGCGATGACGTCGGACGGATCGCGCCTGCGCCTGGGGTCCGGCAGCCCATCCTTGATGGCCCGCATCCAGTCCACCGAGCGGCGCATGCTCGCCGACGGATCCGGCGGCCAGCGCCCGCGTGGGCAGTAGCTGAGATACGACTCGAAACGCAGCTCAGAGATCGCCAAGGCCGCGGGTGACCAGCTCTGGCGACGGAAGCTCTTCCAGCAATTCCTCCACGGAGCTCAGCGGGCGCGCGCCGTAGTCCATCAGCTTGCGTGGCCAGGTCAGGTTCCCGTCCTCCAGGAGCGCCTGCATGAAGAAGAGCGGTCGCCCCAACCGGATCGCCTCCCAGCCCTGGTGCAGCGTGCCGCTGTCGTCGCTGGCCTGCACGATCACCGTCGCGTGGCTCAGCAGCGCCATGGTCCGGTTGCGCGCGGGGAAGCACCACTTGCCGACGACCTCGCCCGGCGCGAACTGGCTCACGACCAGGTGCGTGCGGCCGATCTCCGCCTGGAGCTCGGTGTGCTCCGTGGGATACGCGCGGTCGAGCGGCGTCGCGATGACGGCGATCGTCCGCCCGCCACGCTGCATGGCCACGGTGTGTGCGGCGTGATCGATGCCCTTCGCCAGGCCGCTCACGACCACGACGCCCTGATTGACGAGTTCCGTCGTGAGGCGAACCGCCCGCCGGATCGCGACTTCCGTGGCCGACCTGGATCCGACGACGGAGACCCGCACCGTGGTACGCAGGAGATCGACGTTGCCTTCGGCGAACAGGCGCGCGGGCGCGTGCTTGCGGGTCACCTCATCGAGGGGGCCAAGGATGTCGTCGGGGGTGAGCGTGGCGGGCATGGGGCGTTCGCGAGCCTACCATCGCACCTGCGCGGCCGGTCCGTTGCGCGGTCCCTTGGACTCTCGCAGGTCAGCCGCACCCGCGGCGGGGCGAGCGTGTTGGACTGATTCGTCGGCGGAGATCGCGGTCGGGCTTGGCGCTGTGCCCGGGCCGCAAGGACCCTTCAAGGAACTCGCAGGTTCGTGGACACGGCACGAGACGCAGCGGAGGCAGACCTGCGACCGCGGCTCCCGTGCAACATCGAGTGCAAACGCTCGTGCGCGACGCCGTAAATATCGTCCCACACGACACTTCTGGCCGACGCCCGTCAGCTTCCGGAGCCGCAGGCCACAGGTTCGAATCCTGTCGGGCGTACCACCCTTCCGGGGCCGGGGCAGCGCTGCGATCCCGGATGGGCCCCACCCGGGGAGTCGGCGGGCCCGCATGCGACACTCCCGCATCGAGAAGGAGGCTCTCATGGCGCGGGTGACCGGGATCGGTGGCGTGTTCTTCAAGTCGACGTCGGACCACAAGCGCCTTGCCGCCTGGTACCGCGACAACCTGGGCCTCGTCCTCGAGCCCTGGGGCGGCGCGATCCTGAGGTGGCCGGAGGACCGCGCGGAGGACCGCGGTCTCACCGTCTGGCACGTCGCCGAGCACGAGACGAAGTGGTTCAGCCCGAGCGCCTCCGCCTTCATGATCAACTACCGCGTCGACGACCTGACGGCGCTGCTCGCGCAGCTCGCGAAGAACGGCATCGAGGTCGTGAAGGGCCCGGAATCGCACGAGAACGGCCTGTTCGCCTGGGTCTTGGACCCCGACGGCAACAAGGTCGAGCTGTGGGAGCCGCGCAGCCCGCCCACGAACGACGCAAGGCCCTAGGTCCGGAGGCCGCCCTGGGGCCCGGCGCGGGCCGCGGCGAGAAAGATGTCCACGCGGCGGGGCGGGAGCGCATGGAGAGGGCGTGCGCGCGCTCGACGCGCGGCCGCCGTCCAACCCCTCTGCCTCAGGCCACCCCCATGAAGCTGCTGAAGACCCTCGCCCTCGTCTCGTTCGCCTCTGTCGGCTCCTCTCTCGCCGCGCGCGCCCAGGTCGTGCCGTTCTGCTTCGGCGACGGCACGAGCGGTCCGTGCCCCTGCGCGAACTTCAGCGCTCCGAGCACCGGCGGGTGCCTCAACTCGCTCGGCTCGCCCGGCGTCCTGACCGCGTTCGGCATGGGCGCCTTGCCCAGCGTCGCGGCGGACATCTCGGGCAACAACCGGATGACGCTGGCCGGCTCGGGCATGCCCAACTCGACGTGCATCTACTTCCAGGGATCGAGCGTGGCACCGGTGCCGTTCGGCGACGGCATCCGCTGCGTCAACAACCCGTTCCAGGTGCAGCTCGGCACGCGCGTGAACGTGGCGGGCGCGTCGTTCGTCGGCGGGACGCCGGGCCCGGCGATCTCGCTGCAGGGGTTCCTGAACACGCCGCTGCCGGCGCCGGTCACGCGCGCCTACCAGTGCTGGTACCGCAATGCCGCCGCGTTCTGCACGCCGTCGACGTTCAACATGACGAACGGCGTGCTCATCTCCTGGGCGCCTTGACGTCGCGGGCGCGCGGGGCGTTCAGCCGATCGACGCCGCGACGGGCGTTCTCTCGCGCGCGCAGTGGGCGGCGAGCTCCCGCAAGGCCGCTTCCTGGCTCCAGAAGTACGCCCCGCTCCAGCGCCTGCCCGCGGACCGGAACGCGGTCTGCACCGCGGTCCTCTGCGCGCCCAGAGCGTCGAGCCACGCGAGGAACGCGTCGGGTTCGATCTCGAGCAGCATCCAGTCGTCGCTCTCCTCGACCATCTCGCCCACGTCCGGCAGCGTTGCGAGGCCCAGCCGCTTCAGCGCGCCGCCGTTGTCGAGCCACAACTCCAACTCCTCGTCGCCGAATTCGCACGAGTGGTGCGCTTCCTCGCATCCGCAGTCGATCGACAGCCGGACCCCCATGAGTGTGTCTCCCCGTCTTGCGTGCGGATGCGAATTCAGTAGGCCGAGTCGAGAACCGTCAGCGTGAGCGGGCTTCCCAGCCAGCGCTGACCGCCCGCGTCGATGTGCAGGCTCTGGAGGAAGTACCGTTGCCCGGGGCTCGTGCCCGGCACGGCCGTGAGCGGCAGCGGCGCGACGAGCGCGGCGCCGGCGAGCGTGCCCAGGATCCGGTACCGCGGCGGCGCCGGGCCGCCGGTGAGCACCACGCCGCTCTGCACCGGATCGAACGCGAAGCCGGCGGCACGGCGGATCGCGACGCTGGCGAGATCACCGGACACGCCCTGCACCGTGAGGTCGATGGTGGTCAACTCGCGCGCGACGTACGGCCCGCCGAGCGCGCGGCGCGTGCCGGCGAGGCTCTGCAGGACGGCGCCCGTCGCGACCTGGGTCGGCACGCCGTTCACGCCGTCGCAGCAGGTACCGCACAAGCCGCAGCCCGAGTGGTTGGTGCCGCCGTTCCCGCCCAGGATCGTGCTCTGCAGCCGGCGTGCGACACAGAGCGCGTCCGAGAGCACGAGGCCCGCTCCGCCCGCACCCGCCAGGGCCTGCGGCAGGCTGGCGTTGCCGCCGTCGCCGCCGCGCACGGTCGAGCCCGACACGAACAGCTCCGAGCCGTGCAGCACGGCGCCGTGGCCTCCGCCCGCCGCGTCGTAGCCGGCGTAGAGACCGCCGCAGAAGAGCGCGCCCCGGCCGCCCGACAGAGCGCTGTCGTGCACGCTGACGGACGAGTCGGTCGCGACCAGGCCGTGGCCTTCGCGAACCCATCCCCCGGGGGTGGAGTCGAGCCCCGTGTTCGTCGTGCCCGCGAGCGTGCAACCGACGAACGAAACCCCCGCGCAGCCCTCGATCTCCGCGCCGTGCCGCACGGGCGTGCCGCAGGGCGCGCCCGCGCCGCTCCAGGCCGTGAGCACGCAGCCCTGCACGCGCACGAGGCCCGCGCAGTTCTTGAGGAACAGCCCGTTGCCCTCGACGGGGTTCCCGTTGACCTGCCCGGTGGCGCGCAGGCCGGAGAGCACCAGCGTGCGATCCGCCGTGAGGCCGCGCGCGCGGATGGCGCCTTGGACGTTCACGGTCTGCCCGACGTCGGCCGCGATCGTGAGCGCCTTGTTCGCGACGACGAACGACTGGTAGGTCCCCGACCGGACCAGGATCACGTCGTCGTCGAGCGCGGCGTCGACCGCGGCCTGGATCTCGGCCAACTGCTGCGGGCCGGGTCCGACGACCAGCACGTTGCCGGCGCGTACGGGTGCGCACAGCACGGCCAGCACGCTCGGCGCGATCAGCAGGGAAAGGCGGTGCATGGGGCGGACTTCTCGGCGCGGCGCCGCCAGGGCTCCGCGACCCCCTGATCTTCCCGCCCCCCCGCCCCGGCACGGTAGCTCAGCGCCGGAATTCGCCCGACTTGATCGTCTGGTTGCCGCTGGCGTCGATCGCGAGCACCTCGAACTCGTGCCGACCCGGTTCCAGCGTGGCCACGAACTCGGGCGGGACCGTCACCGACAGCACCGACGTGGGCACGGTGACCTGGAACGATTCGACGATCACCTGGTAGCCGACGACGTCGATCGGTCGCGCCGGGAAGCCCGGCGGCGTGGTCGTCACCGGGCTCCAACTGATGGACAGGAAGTCGCTCGCGCCCTGGTGCGCGAAGACCTCGGGCCCGTCGGGGATCGCGTGGCTGAACCAGGCCTCGCTCTCCATCTCGTCGCCGTCGACGTTGCGGCCCGAGAACTCGTAGACGCCCTCGGGGAACAACCCGAGCAGGTGCGCGAGCGGAACCTCGTCCAGCGACGGCTCGGCGCCCTCGAAGAACAGCTCGGTCAGGCCCAGCTCGGCGTAGGGACCGCGGCCCCGCACGTCGAAGATCACGCGCTCCAGCGGGTTCTCGATCCGGATGCGCGTCCAGTGCTCGCCGTCGAGAACGACGTGCACGCCGAGGTCGTTGTCCGAGGAGTTGTACTCCCAGTAGATCCGGGCGACGTCGAGCGGGATCTCGTCGCCGCACGCGGAGGGCTGCGCGGGACGCGCGGCGGAGGACAGGGCGAGCGTCGCGGCGAGCGCGATCGCTGCGGCGCCGGCCGGCCAGATGATTCGGATGCGTTGGATCATGTCGGTCTCCTCGAGCCGCGTCACCACGACGCATGGCTCGTCCCGGTTCTAGCCGTGACCTCCGCGTGGGGCATTACGCGCGCATGATCCTGGACGCGCGTTACGCGAGCATGATCGCGAAGCTGCGGGCCTGCATCAGCGCGGCAACGCATCTGCGCCCTGAGCGCGCGCGGGGCTCGCGGGGTCGAGGCGCAGTTCGCCGGAGGCGGCGTCGACGAACAACGGATCCGCGCGCCCCGCGGGATCGCGCTCGGCCGTCGGCATTCGCGGCCTCGCGCGCCCGGGGTCGTCGATGCAGAACCACCAGTTGCGCGCGAAGACGAACGTCTCCGGCGCGGTGCCGGGGCCGACGTTCACCGGCGTCGCGACCTCGTCTGCGCGCCACGCGATCAGGTTGTCGGTGAACGATCCGTTGCGGCACGCCACGAAGCCGGGCCCGCGCGTCTCCTGCAGGATGCGCAGGAACCACTTCCGCGGCCGGTAGAACGTGTTCCAGCGCACCTGCGCGCCGTCCACGCCCACGAACGCGACGGGCGCCTCCGAACCGAGGAACGTGCAGCCCTCGACCGTGACGTCCCGGGCCTCGAAACCCTCGGGCTTGGGCCGGAACCAGGCGAGGCCCGTCGAACCGCCCAGGTTCAACGCGCGCTGACCGGCGTGCTCGAAGCGGCAGCGTCGGATCACGAGGTCGCGCGTCCCGCCCTTGGCCTGGATGCCGGTCGCGGCGGCGTCCAGCTCGCGGTCGCGGATGGTGCAGTCCTCGATCGTGCCGCGGCGACAGCCGACCATGTCGATCGCCGAACCGCCGCGGCCCCAGCGCTCGACGACGCAGCTCTCCACGCGGAACCCGTCGACCCCCGAGAGCTTGATTCCGTCCTCGTTGCCGCGTCCGCCGCAGTCACGCACCGTCAACCCGCGCAGCACCACGCGCTGCGACGGCTGCGTCAGGCGCCCGCCGTCGTCGATGTTCAGGCCGTTCGCGGGCGCGCGCTCGATCAGGAGATCCGCCAGCACGAGGTCGCGCACGTCCGAGAAGTGCACGCCGCCGCGGAACACGGGCGGCGCCTCGCGGTCCGCCGCCGCCACGACGACTGGACGGTCGGGCGCGCCGCGGACGCCCGTCGCGCGGAAGCCGGCGTACTCGCCGGGCGCGACGAGGATGCGCGTCCCGCCCCGCGCCGCGGCCAGGGCCGCGCGCAGTTCCTCCGTCGAGCCCACGCGCACCTCGCCGGCCATGCCGGCGGCGACCTGCGCCACGACGCACCACCCGATCCAGCCCGAGAGCATCCGCGGCGATTGTAGGGTGCGGTCGGCCGCGAGCCCGGGCCGTGGTACCTTGCCCGGATCGACGCGGGCCGGCGCCCGCGGCAGACCCACCCGTGCTCGACGAGAACGACCCGCGATGGCCGAGCTGGGCCTCGAGAACCTGAGCGTCACGTTCGGCGGCGCGCCGATCCTGGAGCGCGTGAGCCTGCAGATCGAGCGCGGCGAGCGCATTGGCCTGCTCGGACGCAACGGCAGCGGGAAATCGACCCTGCTGCGCGTCCTCGCTGGCAAGCTCGTGCCCGACGAGGGCACCGTCGTACGGCGCCAGGGCGTGCGGATCGCGGGCCTGTCGCAGGAGGTGCCGGCGTCGCTGCCCGGAACGGTGGCCGACGTGCTGGCCGCGGAGCTCGCCGCGACGCCGGCAGAGGCCGCCTGGCAGGCCGAGGCGCGCCGCGAGCAGGTCGTCGCGCAGCTCGGTCTCGATCCGGGCGCGGTCGTGGACACGCTCTCGGCCGGCGCGAAGCGGCGCGTGCTGTTGGCTTGCGCTCTCGTCGCCGACCCGGACGTTCTGCTGCTCGACGAGCCGACCAACCACCTGGACATCGACACGATCCGCGGCCTGGAGGATCTGCTCGTGCGCCGTCGCGGCGCGCTCGTGCTCGTGACGCACGACCGCGCGTTCCTGCAGGCGGTCGCGACGCGCATCCTCGACCTCGACCGCGCGTCGCTGCGCAGCTTCGCTTGCGACTACGCGAGCTATCTGGAGCGCAAGGAGGCGCTGCTGGTCGCCGAGCGCCACGAGAACGCGGAGTTCGACAAGCGCCTCGCCAAGGAGGAGGTCTGGATCCGCCGCGGCATCGAAGCGCGGCGCACGCGCAACATGGGCCGCGTGCGCGCCCTCAAGGCGATGCGGCAGGAGCGCGCGGCGCGCCGCGACGAGGTCGCCCGCGTGCGCGCGACGCTCCACGAGGCGCCGCGCTCGGGGCAGATCGTCCTGCGCGCGCAGGGTCTCGTGCACTCGTTCGGCGGGAAGCCGCTCCTCGACGGCTTCTCGATCGAAGTGCAGCGCGGCGACCGCATCGGCATCGTCGGACCGAACGGCTGCGGCAAGACGACGCTGCTGCGCATCCTGCTGGGCGAGCTCGAACCGCAGGCCGGGACGATCCGCCGCGGCACGAACCTGGAGGTCGCGCGCTTCGACCAGCTCCACGGCACGCTCGATCCCGCGAAGACCATCCAGGAGAACCTGGTCGGCGACGGCGACACCGTGACGGTCGGCGGCAGCACGCGCAACGTCATGGGCTACCTGCAGGATTTCCTGTTCCGTCCCGAGCAGATCCGCTCGCCCGTCGCGCGCCTCTCCGGCGGCGAGCGCAACCGCGTGCAGCTCGCGCGCATCCTGGCGCGGCCCTGCAACCTGCTCGTGCTCGACGAGCCGACGAACGACCTCGACCTGGAGACGCTGGAGCTGCTCGAGGACCTCCTGCTCGAGTTCCAGGGCACGCTGCTGGTCGTCAGCCACGACCGCGCGTTCCTCGACGAAGCGGTCACGTCGCTGATCGTGTTCGAGGACGGGAAGGTCGAGGAGCACGTCGGCGGCTGGACGGACCACCTCGAGCGGCGCGCGCGCACGGCGGCGGCCGAACCCAAGGCCAGGTCCGAGGCGCGCGCGGCGACGGCGGCCGAGGACTCTCCAAGACCGCGCAAGCTGACGTACGGGCAGAGGCTCGAGCTGGAGAAGCTGCCCGGACGCCTCGAGGCGCTCGAAGCGGAGAAGACCGCGCTGGAAGCGCGGATGGCGGAGCCGGACTTCTACCGCGGCGCCGGCGCCGCGATCGCGACGGCCACTGCGCGCTTCGCGGAGCTCGAGAGCGAGATCTCCGCCTTGTACGAACGCTGGCAGGAGCTGGACAGCCTGCCGAAGTGACGCGGCCCTGCGGCGCTTTCGTCGCCCGCCCGGCCGGCAGTAGACTCCCGCCCTGGACGAACCGCATGGATGCCTTCCTGCCCTGGATGTTCCTCGCCGTCGGCCTCTTCTCCCTGACCGGAGCGATCCGGAACTGGGAGTGGCTGTTCGGCAGCAACAAGTCCGCGCTGTTCGTGCGCCTGTTCGGCCGGACGGGCGGGCGAATCGTGTACGGGCTGATCGGCGCCCTCCTGATCACGATCGGCGTGCTGCTCCTCGCCGACGTGCTGCGGATGCGCTGAACCGCGGTTCTTCCGGGATTCTCGTCCGGCCGGGAGCGCGCCGCGCGACGGAGGGACGAACGGCCCCTGTGCCGTAGGAGGATGAAATGAGGCTTGCCTGCGTTCTCGGCGTCCTGTCCACCGTCCTCTCGTCCTCGACGGCGTCCGCGCAGTTCACGGAGTACTGCTTCGGAGATGGCAGCACGAGCATCGCCTGCCCGTGCGGGAACCACAGTCCGCTGGGCGCCGATGTAGGCTGCCTCAACGCCGACGGCCTGGGCGGCAAGCTGCGCGCGACGGGCAACCCGAGCCTGAGCGACGACGGCGACGGCACGGCCTCCGTGCGCCTCGATGGGACGCAGATGATGCCGACCAGCTCCTACATGTACATCCAGGGCACGACTCGGATCTCCGTGCACTTCGGCGACGGCCTGCGCTGTGTCGGCGGGGCTGTCATCCGCATGCATCCGGTGCTGCCGCCGCGCGCCAACGTCGGCGGCGCCTCGCACTTCCCCGAAGCGGCCTTCGCGGATCCGTCCATCTCCGTGAAGGGCCTCGTGCTTTCCCCCGGCACCCGCACCTACCAGTGCTGGTACCGCGACGCGACGCCGACGTTCTGCACGACCTCGACCTTCAACCTGACGAACGCGGTCGAGATCACCTGGGGCCCCTGATCGTCGGTCCCCGTCCGGGGCGGCGCGCGCGCGCCGGCGGATTCCGGTTCGCGGCGGTTGCGCGAACCGGTCGGCCGTTGCGACAGTACGGCGTCCGCCCCAGGGCGGTGCGAGCCACCGGACGCCCCCATGATCTCCCTCTCCCACGTCGACAAGCACTACGGACGGCGGCTCCTGCTCGTCGACGCCTGCTTCCAGCTCAACCCCGGCGAGAAAGTCGGCCTCGTCGGCCCCAACGGCTCGGGCAAGAGCACGCTGTTCCGCCTGCTCGCCGGCGAAGAGACGCCGGACGACGGCGAGGTGCTGGTGCCCAGGTCGCTGACCGTCGGGTACCTGCGGCAGGACACGGAGGACATGTCGGGTCGCTCCGTTCTGGAGGAAGCGATCGCCGGCAGCGGGCGCCTGGGCGACCTGCACCACGAGCTGATCGACCTCGAACATGCGCTGGCGGATCCGGAGAAGGCCGACCAGCTCGACGCCATCCTGGCCCGCTTCGGCGAAGTGCAGGGCGAGTACCAGCAGCGCGGCGGCTACGAGATCGAGGCGCGCGCGCGCGAGGTGCTGCACGGCCTGGGCTTCGACGACGCGCGTGTGGATGCCGACGTGGGCGAGCTGTCGGGCGGCTGGAAGATGCGCGTGGCGATGGCCAAGGTGCTGCTGGGCAAGCCGGACGTGCTGCTGCTCGACGAGCCGACCAACCACCTCGACCTGGAGTCGATCCTGTGGCTCGAGGGCTTCCTGCGCGGCACGGACGCGGCGCTCCTGATGACCTGCCACGACCGCGACTTCATGACGCGCGTGGTGACGCGCATCGTCGACATCGACGAGGGCGAGCTGGTCAGCTACAGCGGCGACTACGACTTCTTCGACCGCGAGCGTGCTGTGCGTGCCGCGCAGCAGGCCGCCGCCTTCACGCGCCAGCAGGCCATGCTGCGCAAGGAGGAGCGCTTCATCGAGCGCTTCGACAAGCACGCGGCCAAGGCCGCGCAGGTCCAGTCGCGCGTCAAGAAGCTCGACAAGATCGAGAAACTGGAGCCGCCGCGCACGCGCATCCTCGAGCCCTTCGAGTTCCGCGAGCCGCCGCGCTCGGGCAACGACGTGGTGACGCTCGCGGGCGTGAGCAAGCGCTACGGCCAACGCGTGATCTACGACGGTTTCGACTTCGAGGTCAAGCGCGGGGAGCGCTGGTGCGTGCTGGGCGTCAACGGCGCCGGCAAGTCGACGCTGCTCAAGATGATCGCGGGCCACGTCCAGCCCGACGCGGGCACGGTCAAGCTGGGCGCGTCGCTCAAGCTGGGCTACTTCTCGCAGAACGCGCTCGACCTGCTCGACCCCGCGCTGACGACCTGGGAGCAGATCGACCACGCGTTCCCCGCCGCCACCACGCCCTCCAAGCGCAGCCTGCTGGGCGCCTTCGACTTCCCCGGCGACGACATCGACAAGCACATCCGCGTGTTGTCGGGCGGCGAGCGCTCGCGACTCGTGCTGGCGCAGATGCTGTTCGACCCGCCCAACTTCCTGGTGCTGGACGAGCCGACGAACCACCTCGATCTCGCCACCAAGCAGATGCTGGTGAAGACGCTGGTGGGCTTCTCCGGAACGATGATCTTCGTCAGCCACGACCGCACGTTCCTGCGCGGCCTCGCCAACCGCGTCCTCGTGCTGGGCCAACCCGGCGAGGCGCCCAGCGTGTTCCACGACTCCTACGAGAAGTGGGTCGAGCGCACCGGACTCGAAGCGCCGGGCGTGCACCGCTGAAGCGGCGACCAGGGCGCGGAATCGGCCAAGCCCCACATCGTGCCAGGGCCGGGTAGACTGGCTCGTGGGCCGCCCGCAACGGAGTACGCCCATGTCGCGCATCATCCTCGCCGTCGGACTCGCACTGGCTGCGCTCGCGCCGATCGCTCCCGCGCAGACCGTGATCTACTCGGAGGGTTTCGAGAACGGACTCGCGAACTGGACCGCCACTGGCCTCTGGCACGCGCTGAGCGACACGACCGCGTGCGGCGCGGCGCAAGCTCCGTTCCCCGAGGGCAACGTCTGCGCGTACTACGGCATCGACGCGCAGTGCAATTTCGACACGGGGACCGGCACGGCCGGCACCCTCCAGCTCGTTGCGCCGATCGCGATCCCGACCGGTTTCCAGTCGGTGAAGCTGCACTGCTGGATGAAGCACGACACCGAGCCGTGCGGACCGTCCTTCGGCTACGACGACTGCACGATCCTGGTCTCCGCGAACGGCGGCGGAACGTGGACCGCCGTCGCGGCGCGCTGCGTCGCCAAGTTCGGCCCGCCGCCGAACATCTGGAACCCGCGCTCGATCGACCTCAGCGCCTACGCCGGACAGTCAGTCTTGCTCCGCATCGACTTCGACAGCATCGACGGCTTCTTCAACGACGGCGCCGGCGTTCTGCTCGACCGCATCGTGATCCAGGGCGAGTCGGGTCAGCCGTCGTGCACGGAGACGTGCCCGTGCGAGGGTCCGTTCAACCCCACCTGGGTGCCGCTCGTCGCGCAGGGCGGGTTCACCGGCTGCGGCAACTCGTTCCACCGGCAAGGCCAGCTCGCCGGGAGCGGGACGACGAGCGTCTCGAACGACCTGTTGACCCTGCGCGCGATCGACTTGCCGCCGAGCGCGATCGCGCTCCTGGTGCAGGGCGACACGACGTCGATGGGTGCGTGGAGCGGCGAAGGCCGGTTCTGCCTGGGCGGCTCGCTGTTGCGCATGGGGATCGTGACGGCCAGCAACGGTGTGGTCAGCTACCCGATCGTCGGCAACCCGGCGCTGTCGGTGACCGGCCTGATCCCGCCGGGCGGCGGGACGCGCGGCTACCAGGTGCGCTACCGCGACATCTCGAACACGTACTGCAACGCGTCGAACTTCAACTGGTCGAACGGGTACACGATCGTGTGGAGTCCGTGAGCTGGCGTCCACGCCGCTCCCAACCGTCACCGTGACTCGACGGCGGCCTTCATCGCCGCCACGGACTCGCGCGCGAACCGTCGCTGCAGGCGGCGCACGAGCGGGTAGCCGGCCTTCGTGATCCACTGGCCGGGCCGTGAGAACGAGCGCACGTCGTACCACACCCGGCCGTCGGCATCGGCCTCGATGCTGAACCGCTCCTCGCCGCTTTCCACGTGCGCGCCGGCGATCGTCCCGTATGCGAAGCCGAAGCTTCGGGTCGGGCGCTGCTCGTCGATCACGTACACGATGCGGGCCGCGTTCAGCCACCACAGGCCGAAGGCGCGCGCGCTCACCGCCACGGTTTGTCCGATCTCGATCGGCGCCTCGGGAGGATCGATGCGCGTGAACGACGCGGGGAACATCGTCCACGCTGCCAGCGCCGCACGCGCCCGTTCGAAGTCCGCGGCGCCCTCGCCGACCTGCACCCGCGCGTGGTCGTGGTCGTAGCCGGGCGGGAACTCCCCCATCGACGCGCCGACCTCCGGGTACGAGAACGCCGCACCCTCGAGCCGCGCGAGGAACGTCGCGATCGTCCGCTGGGACGGACGGCGCAGATGGGTAGTGCGCATCCGTTGCACGCTCAGGGCTGCACGCCGAGCCGATCGAACGCGATCAGCGCGAACGCGGTCCCGCACGCGGTGCCCAGCAGCGGGTTGTCGAGGAAGCCCCCGTCGGCCGTGCGCGCCAGGAGCAGCTCCTCCAGCAGGATCGTGCGGTGCCGCGCTCGATCTGCGCGCGGCAACTGCCCGATCGCGCCGGCCACGCCCGCGAGATCGAACAGCACGTAGTGCGAACCCTGCCCCGACGGCCCGGTGTGCATCAGCGCCTTGCCCAGCTCGCGCGTCAGACCGCTCTTGTGCTCGGCGTACACCTCGAGCGCTGCGCGCACGAGATCGCTGCCGCCCCGCCCGCCGCGGTGCAGCGCCGCCGCGCAGGCCGGATTGCGCCCCGCCGCGCCCGGATCGACGCCGCGGCGGGCGGCGGCCGTCGCTTCCGGCGCCTGCATGTACTCGAAGCTCCCGTCGGCGTTGCGCATGCGCTCCAGGCAGTCGAGCGCGGCCTTCAGCATCCGCTCCGGAACTTCCGCGCCGGCGGCGCGCGCGTCGAGCAGCGCGTGGACCGCCGCGCCGGTCACGAAGCTGATCGACTGCTCGTCGGATGCCGTCGCGCCGAGGTCGCGCTTCATGTAGTAGCTCCAGCCGCCGCCGCGCCGCTGCTTGGACCCCATCTCCTCGATCAGCACGCGGGCGAGCGGTGCGAAGCGATCCTCCTCCATCAGGCCCGCGGTCCGGGCACCCGAGAACAGCGTCAGCAGCGCGGCACGGCTCCACACGCCGTAGTCCATGAAGAAGATCTCGGGCGCGCCGGCGCGCATGCTGGCGTAGTCGCGCTCGATGCACGCGATCGCACGCGCGAGCGCCGTGCGCACCGCCGGATCCTCGCGATGCGGCAGCAGCGCGGTCGCACAGATCGCGCTCGTCGCCAGCGCGATGTCGTCGGGCGGCAGGCCCGGCTGGCGCGAGACGGCGCGCGGCGAAGCCCACGAACCCTCGTCCAACTGTCGGTCGAGCAACCAGCGCAGCGCCTCGCGCGCGGCGCGCGCCGCCTTGGCCGGGGCGAGCGGCTCGGATGGCGCGAGAACGAACGCCGCCAGCGCTTCCGGCGTGGGCCACTCCACCCGACCGCTGACGCCCATCGTCCACGCGGTGCTGGTCAACGTCGCGGCGGCTTGCCAGGCCCAACGGCTCTCGGGCGCCGCGTCGATCAACTCGTTCCACACGGCGGCCGCGGCCTCCGCGCCGGCGATTACACGGCGCACGTGCCCCAGTCGCCAGAGGGCCTCCGGTCGCAACGGCCCGTCCGCGCCTGCGAGCCGCACGAGGAGCCGCTCGGCCTCGCCCGCGCGCCCGACGCGCAGGAGCACGGAGGCTTCGAGCAGGTCGATCGCATCCGTTCCCGCGGTCGCAGGGTCGGCCGCTCGCGCCAGGGCCAGATCGGCCAGCGCGGTCGCGCCGTCGCGTGCGCGCCGCGCGATGTCCGCGCGCACGAGCAGTTCCTCCGGCGTCGTCGCGCTCGCGAGGACCTGGCGTGCTGCTTCGAGATCACCGCGGCGCAGGTGCGCCCGTGCTTGTTCGGCGCGGCCGGTTCCGCGCTGCGGAACAGGACCGGGCGAGAGCTCGCGCGCCGCGGTCGCCAGGAAATCCCACGTCGGCACCCAGTGTTCGCGCAGCACCTTGCCGTCGGGCGCGACCAGCAGCACCGCGGTCCCGAAGGTCGTGCCGCTCAGGCCGTAGACCTTGGGCGCGACGAAGGGCGCGTCCATCCCCGGCGTGTAACGCAGCGCCACGAAGCGCTCGTTGACGAGCTCGACGATGTCCGGGTCCATGTACGGACCGCTCATCAGGTCGTCGCTGAGCTGGAACCCGGGGTAGACCCGCGCCGAGACGAGCACGGGCTTGCGCTCGCGCCGCGCGCGATCGGCCGCGTCCTTCCACGAGGAGGCCCAGCCGATCTCGCTGCCGCAGCGCGCGGCCAACGACTCCAGGCGGCCGAGCCCCGCGGTCTCGGGGGCCGGCGTCCGCAGTTCGAATCCGGCCCACACGCGGTCGAAGGCGCGGCGTTGCCGTTCGAACTCGTCGCGCGGCGCCGCGCTCTGCAGCGTGTAGGACAAGCCGTTCGCCGCGACGTACGCCAACTGCGCCGCGTAGACCGCGCTCTCCGTCCGCAGTTCGCCGCGCAGCCCCGGCGTGCGTTGGCCTCCCAGCCGCACTTCGAGCGCGTCCACGTTCGACCATTCGGATCGCGCTCGCGCCGCTCGCACGGCTTCGTCGCGCGACGCCACCGGGTCGCCTCCGCCCGGGCGGACCTGCACCGACAGCTGCACCGTCGGTTTCGAGCCGTCCAGGTCGAGGACGAGATGGAGGCTGCGGTCGCTCGCCTCGACTTCGCGCGCGGTCCATCCCGCCGGGTACTCGAGCCTGAATCCGAAGCGCGCGCTCTCGTACTCGCCGCCCCACGACGACGGGGTGGCGCCGCAGAGCATCGCCAGCGGGAGCAGTGATTTGCGCATCGGTCGCCTGGACGCAATCTACCGTCGCCCCGGGGGGATGGACGCGGTTTCGCGGGCGCTCAACGGCGCTCCGTCAGCCACAGCACGGCGGGCTCGGGCCCGCTCGCCGTCCACGCGACCTCGAACGCGACGCCAGTCGCGATCGCGAAGACACTCGAGCCCGTGAACTCGTCCGGGATGTCAGCTTCGACGTCGCGCGCGATCTCTTCCGGCGTGGCAAGAACGGCCAGGACCAAGCCGCCTGCGGGGGCCGCGATGCGGATTCGGCCGCGCTCATCGGCCACGAGGCGGCCGCTGCCGCCGCCGAGCGGCTCGGTCCACGTCACCAGGAACTCGCGGCCGCGCGCAGGCCCGCCATCGGGTGCGTGGACCTGCAACTCGGCCTCGATCAGCGGCAGCACCATCTCGTGCTCGACGAGCTGGCCCGCTTCGATGCGCACGGCGTCGCGAGCCGTCCAGCGCCAACCGGCTTCGGCCTGGATCGACACCACCCACTCCCCCGGCGGGAGCGGCCCGATGTCGAATGCGGCGTTCCAGACCACGTCGCGCTCCTGCCGATTCGCCACGGCCGGACCTGCGCGCACCTCCTCCGGAGCAGCGCTCGACGGCGTGAGGATCAACGTCGGACGCGCCGGCTCGCCGCGCGTGCTGCGCAGCGTGAGTCTCAGCGTCCCCGGGAACCGGGGCCGCGCATCGAAAGTGCGCCTTGCGCCTGCGCCGACGACGATCACCTCGCCGAGCGGCAGATGCGCGATGCCCAATCGGTCCTGTCCGATCCGCCGGCCTTGCCACAGCGGTTCGACGATCAGATCGAGGGCGTACCGGCCGAGCGCGATGGCCCCCATCTCGAACGATCCGTCGCCGTCGAGGCGTTCGATGAGCGCGGGTCCGTCTTCAGCGGGTCGCGCGGCCTCGAGGTCCTCGTTCGCGCTCTCCGGCGCTCGGCGCAACCGCACGCGCAAGTCGGTCGCATCGACGTGCTCGGGCACCAGCACGCGTCCAGAGAAATCGCCCGACTCCGGCAGCACGATGCGCACGCCGGCCAGCCCGTCCGCGCAGTCCATCGGCTCCGTGTGCCGTGCGAGCAGAGGGCCGAGCTCCGCGTGCAGCACGACGCGATCGCCGGGCAGCCGCGTGAACTCGAAGGCACCGCTCTCGTCCGTGTGCGTCCAGCGCTCGCGCGAGCGCGAGCTGCCGCGTGTGGCCGATGGCGTGCTCGAAATCTCCTGCGGGAGTGCGGCCCCGACGAGGGCGAACGCCGCAGGCGTCGTTCCGTCGGCGAGCAGCACCCGCCCCGCGAGCGTGCCCGGCGCCGGCGGCGGGCTGGCGGGCGACCGTTGATCCGCTGCGACATGCGAACCCGCGAGCGCAGCCGGTCCGGGCGCAGTCGATCCCGCGAGGACCGCTGGCCCGACCTCGGCGGCGCCGGCCGGCGACACACTCGGATCCACGGCGTCGCTCGATCCATCCCTCTCCAGCCACAGGAACAAGGCAGCCGACAGGATGGCGAGCAGCGCGGCGAGGATCGCGAGGGCGCGCATCGTTCACTCCATGAGCGCGCGCAGTTCGGGCCGCGGCGCCGCGTCAGCGCCGTTGCACCGGCTTCTCCGACGCGTGCGGGAACATGTGTCGTCCTCCGACGCGCGATCGCCCCGGCACATCACCGCTCGTTCCTCGCGCCTCATCGAACCGCCCCCCCCCTGGCATCCTAGCGCTGCGAGCGCGCGAGGCCCGACTCCCGGCCGCGGCCGGGTCCTGGGCGGGTTCGGCCTCGGGAACAACCGGCGAAGTCGACCCCGATTCCGACCCGCTGGGGACGCCCGCGCAGACAGTTCCGGATGTTCCGCCCTGCTCCGGCCCGGGCCGGTCTACCCTCCTCGCATGAGCAAGACCGAACACGCCTGCCCCGTCTGCGGCCACGAGCTGGGATGCTCGCCGTGGGACGGGCGCAAGCCCTCCGAGATCGTCTGCGGCTGCTGCGGAATCCAGTTCGGTCTCGACGACGCGGACCCCGAGGGGCGCACCGGCGTGTACCTCGCGTGGCGGCGCCAGTGGGTTGCGGAGGGCATGAACTGGTGGGGGCCGACCGGTCCCGCCAGCGGTTGGGATCCCGTGCGCCAACTGCAGCGCGTGCCGCGCTGAGCGCGGGTCCGCGCGATCAACGCCGGCTCTTGAGGTGCGCCTTCGCCAGCGCGAGGAACCGCTCGCGCGCGGCCTTGTGCTCCACGATCGGCCGCGGGTACGTCGAGCCCAGGCGCACGCCCGCGTCCTCGAGCGCCTTGGCGGGCGCATCCCACGGCGCGTGGATCCAATGCGCGGGCATGTGCGCGAGCTCGGGAACCCAGCGGCGCACGTAGTCGCCCTCGGGATCGAAGCGCTGCCCCTGCGTCACAGGATTGAAGATGCGGAAGTACGGCTGCGCGTCGCAGCCCGAGCCCGCCGACCACTGCCAGCCGGCGTTGTTCTGCGCCCAGTCGCCGTCGGTCAGGTACTCGAGGTAGTGCGCCTCGCCGCGGCGGTAGTCGGTCAGGAGGTGCTTGGTGAGGAAGCTGGCCGAGATCATGCGCGCGCGGTTGTGCACGAAGCCCTCGCCCAGGAGCTGGCGCGCCGACGCATCGACGACCGGGTATCCGGTCCGGCCCTCGACCCAGGCCTTCCACAGGCGCGCGTCGTCCTCCCACGGGAAGCCCGCGAACTCGGGCCGGAACGGCTGCTCCAGGAGCGCCGGCCGATCCCACAGCGTGCTGTGCGTGAACTCGCGCCAGACCAGCTCGTTCTGGAATGCGTGCGCCGCCTTCGTGCCGCCCAGCGCCTGCTCGACGTCGTTCCACACGCGCCGTACCGACAGCGTGCCGAACTTCAGGTCGGCGGAGAGGCGGCTCGTGCCCGCGAGATCCAGGCGGTCGCGGTGCTGCGCGTAGCGCGCGGCCGGGCCCTTCAGGAACTGCCGCAGCCGGCCCTGAGCCGCGCGTTCTCCGCCCTCCAGCACGTCCGGATTGCGCGGTATCCCCAGGTCCTCCAGGGTCGGTATCGGGACCGTGTCCGCGCGGACGTCGCGCGGCACGGGCGGCAGCGTCCGCGGTCGCGGCAGCGGCGCGCCGACGTCAGCGGTGCGTGCGAACGTGCGCGCGAACTGGCTGAACACCGCGTAGGGATTGCCCGTGCCGGTGCGCAGCGTCCCGGGCGGGTGCAGCGTTTCGCCTTCGTGCAACTCGAAACGCTCGCCGAGCGCCTCGCGCACGCGCCGGTCGCGTTCGCGGCCGAACGGCTCGACCCAGCGCTGCGCGACGACGCGGTCGGCCTTCCACTCCCGCACGAGGCGCGGCACGACGTCGACGCTGCGACCCGCGACGACCAGCAGCCGTGAACCGCAGGCCTCCAGGTTCCCTTCCAGCGCGCGCAGGGAGTCCAGCAGGAACTGCATGCGGTGCGGCAGCTCGCGCGCGCGCTCGGGCGCGAAGAAGTACGGGTCGAGGACGAACAACGGCACCACCTCGCCGCCCTCCGCGGCCGCGCGCAGCGGCGCGTGGTCGGAGATCCGCAGGTCCTTCCCGCGGAACCAGACGATCGTCCTCACCTCAGCGGCCCCCGCTCATCCCCGCGATCATGGTGCGGCGCGCGTTCGAGTTCCACTCCGCGCCCGGAACGCAAGGAGCGCGGCGCGCACCCGTGGGCGCACGCCGCGCGGCCGGTTGCGAGCCCCGGCTTCTCTCTCAGGCCCCCCAGGTCACGCGCACGGCGTTGGTCAGGTTGAAGTACGCGCTCGCGCAGAAGTCGGCCGCGTTGCGGTACCAGACCTGGTAGTAGCGCTCCGTGCCGGGCCCCGGGATCAGCCCCTGGACGCTGACCGGCGGCTCGCCCGACTTCGGGTACCAGTCGTAGTGGTCGGTGGCCGCGTGGATCGCGAGCCGGATCACCGAACCGCCCGCGCAGCGCAGGCCGTCGCCGAACACGGATCCCAGGCCGCCATTGATGCTGCTCGTGCCCTGGAAGATCAGGCACGACGTATTGGGCGTCATCTCGACCGTCGTGAGCGAGAGCGTGTCGAAGGAGAGCCGCGCGCTGCCCCCGGCGACCAGCTTGCCGGCGGTGTTGCTGGAGTTGCGGCAACCCGCCTCGCCGCCCGGCGTGCTCTCGTTGCCGCACGGGCACGCGGTCCCGCTGCCGTCGCCGAAGCACAGCGGCGTGTGATCCTGGCCCGGCAACGTGCTCAGGCTGTTGGCGTGCAGCCACATCACCTCCGGCGGCGTCAGCGCGTAGTCGAACAGGCCGACCTCGTCGATGGAGCCGGTCCAGTACGTCGGCGTACCCACCGTGTGGCCGTGTCCGACGGTGCTGCTGCCCTGCACGCCGCCGCGGTACGGCGGGATTCCGGACAGCGAGGCGACGGGCGTGCCGTCGTAGTACAGCGTCATGCCCGCGACGGAGTCGAGCGTCGCGACGACGTGGTGCCAGGCGCCGTCGATCGGGATGAACGGGTGCGTCAGGACGTGCCAGAAGCCCGAACCGCACGCGGGGCTGGTCGAGTCGTACACGCCGAACGAGATGCCGTTGGGCACGCCCGGGCGCTTGTCGATGCCGACCCAGAAGATGTTGAACTCGCACATGTCGCGTTCGGAGTAGAGGATGTGCTGGCGCGGCGCGAGCGAGGTGCCGGCGCGGAACCAGATCGAGACGCTGGAGCTCGCGCGTCCGGCGATCACGCCGTCGTCGTGCACGACGACGCGGCTCGACACGCCGCCGAAGCCCAGGTAGTGGTCGCCCGGATAGGCGAACGGACCCGGCGCGGGCCAGGGAGCCGGCGAGAAGCCTTCCAGCGTGCCCGTCAGCCAGCTGAATTCGTCGATGGTGACCGCTCCGGCGCCTTCGTCGAACACCCAGCCCATGAGCGGCGGAAGCGGCTGGACGCCGGTCGGACCGCCGGCGTGCGCGGGTGCGGCGAACGCGCACAGCGCGCCGGCCAGGGACAGGAACAGGGTGCGTGTGGTCTTCATGGGATTCTCCAGGCCGGGCCGGCGCGGATCGGGGTGCGCCAGGGCCGGGCCGCTTCCTGGAGAAGACCGCCCCCGCGCCAGGAGACAGGAATCGCGGGAAACCTCGCCGTCCGCGGCGGGGGCGCGCGGAACGACGCGCGCCGCAGCCCGGGGGCTGCGGCGCGACTCCGATCCGGGGTTCGCGCGGCTCGCGGCCCCTCACGGGGCCGGAGCCGTCGGGAGATGCATCACGGTTGCCAGGTCAGGCTCACCCCGTTCGACAGGTTGAACGTCGAGGGCGTGCAGAAGTCCGCCGCGTTGCGGTACCAGGCCTGGTACGTGCGCACGTCGCTCGCGGCGTTCGCGCCGCGGATGGAGATCGGGACGTCCCCGCCGACGGGGTACTGGCTCGCGCCGCCCACGTTCGTCTTGGTGCCCAGGCGGATGATCGTGCCTCCGGCGCAGCGCAGGCCGTCGCCGAAGGTCACGCCCGCCCCGCCGGCCTGCTGGTTCGTGCCCTGGAAGTACAGGCAGGTCGAGTTGGGCATGCCGCTGCCCAGGAGGGCCAGCGTGTCGCCGCCGATGCTCGCCGAGCCGCTCGTCGTGAGGTTGGCGCCCGCGGCGTTGACCGAGCTCGCGCAGCCGTTGCCGGTGATGCCCGCGTTGCCGCACGGGCAGGCCGTGCCGCTGCCGTCGCCGAAGCAGAAGGGCACGGTCGTGGACACGTCGGGGATGAACACGAGGCCCAGCAGGTTGCCGGTGCCCGTCGAGCCGACCAGCGTCGCCGCGCCCGTGGTCAGGTTGATCGTGTAGAGGTTGTCGGCCGAGTTGTCGACCATGTACATGGTGTTGTTCTCGGTGTTGAACGCCAGGCCGTTGGGGTTCGTCGAACCGGCGCCGAGCACGCCGATCAGCGTCATGGCGCCCGTCGTGCGGTCCACCGAGTAGAAGCTGTCGGTGCCGCTGTTCGTCGCGTACATCGCGTCGTTGGCCGAGTCGTAGCCCAGGTTCGTGAAGGACGTCAGGCCCGAAGTCCCGACCAGGGCGGCGACTCCAGTCGTCGGGTTGATCGTGTAGAGGTTCCCGTTCGACCCGCCGTAGAGCGTGCCGGTGCTGCCGTCCCACTCCAGACCGTGCATGACGAGGGTGGTGTCCCCGTAGGCGCCGATCAGCGTCGCATTGCCCGTCGTGAGATCGAGCGTGTAGACCGAGTCGTTCCCGGTGGAAGTCAGGTAGATCGTCCCGTTGCTCGAGTTCCGCGCCAGGCCGGCGGTCGTGCCGGCGTTGGACGACACGGTGCCGATCATGGTCTTGGCGCCGGTCGTCATGTCGATCTGGTAGAGGACGCGGGAGCCGTCGACCGCGACCAGGGTGCCGGCGCCGGCGGACACGGCCAACGCGGTGGCGAGGAACGGGAGGGCAAGCGTGCTGGTGCGCATGAGGGTGGGGTGTAGGTGAGGGAATGGCGCGGCGAACGGAGTGCACAGCCGCTGAACCAAGCCTACCCGGGCTCTCGCGCCCGGGGAGGGGGCTGGACGAACCCGGGGCCGAGGCCCCGGCGTGGCCGAGCCCCGCAGCCTCGGACCCGCCGTCAGCCCCCCGTGGCCCGCGCGTACAGGAGCCCGACGGCCGCCACGTAGATCGCGGCCATCAACGCGCTCGACGGCTCGACCAGCGCGAAGCGGCGCCGCGCGCGGTAGGCGATCGCGCTGAGCCCCACCGTCATCAACAGGATCGAGGCCAGCGCGCCGATCGCGTGGTCCGTGCTGAGCGCGGCGAAGATCGAGCCCTCGCGGTGCACGACGTCGAGCGCGACGAACACCGCCATGTTGAACGCGTTCGATCCGAACAGGTTGCCGACCGCGAGGTCGTACGCGCCCAGGCGCACGGCCGTGAAGCTCGCCACCAGCTCCGGCAACGATGTCGACAGGCCGACGAGCAGCGTGCCGACGAAGGTCGAGCCCAGACCTGTCGCGTGCGCGATCCCTTCCGCGGAGCGCGCGAACGGCGGAGCGACGGCGAAGATCACCGCCGCGGCCGCGCAGAAGACCCACACGCCGCGCCGCAGCGACCAGACCTGCTCGACGGTGGGCGGCGTCTCGCTGGGCGTCTGGTTGTCGCGGTACACGGCGAAGGAGCCCACGAGGAACACGAGCAGGAGCGCCCACGCCTCGAGCGACACGCCGCCGACGGTCGCCGTGTGCCGCAGAAGAAGCGCGATGGTCGCAAGCGCGATCAGGCCCATTCCCAGGCACGCCGTCAGCACGTGGCCGACGCTGGCGTGGCGCAGCACCTGCCGCTTGGGCAGCACCAGGTCGACCAGCGCCAGGATCAGCATGTTCGCCATGCACGAGCCGAACAGGTCGCCGGCCGCCAGGTCGACCGCGCCGATGCGCACCGCGGCGATGTCGGTCATCAGCTCGGGCAGCGACGTGGCCGCCGCGAGCAGCACGGTGCCGACCCACACCTTGCCCAGCTTCGTGCGCTCGGCGATCGCGTCCGCGGCCCGCGCCAGGAGCGAGCCGGCGACCACCAGCAGCGCGCCGGCTCCCAGGAACACCAGGACGTCGTTGTTCATCGCGGCCGGCACAGAGTGCCGCGGTCCGCGCGCGCATGGAAGCGGCCTCCCGGAACGACGTCCGGCCCGCGCGGGTCAGCCCGCGCCCGGATCCAGGGTCAGCACGAGGTGCGCGACGACGGCGATGCGCTCGTAGCCGACGAGATACGCGTGCAGCCGCTCCGGCGAGCCCGCCTCGCGCCACAGGAACACGCGGTCGCAGCCCGCGAGGTGGTTGTCGACGTGCCGGCCGTCCGCGCCCAGGAGGAGCAGCCAGCTCGGGCGGTCCTCGGCGAGCTCGCGCTCGCGCTCCGCCCGGGTGGCGTAGATGTCCGGCGTCCCGATGCCGAAGGTCAGGCGCAGCGTGTCGGCATCGCTCTGGGGCGGCGACGTGCGCGGGACGAGGCCGCGCAGCGCACGGTCGGCGAACACGAGGCGGTGGCCGTTCTCGAACACCACTTCGAACTCGGGCACGCGCTCGGCGTGCGGCGCCGCCTCGACCTCGCGCACCACGGCGCGCACCGGCCGCGCGGTCCACGCGAGGTCCATCGACACGGGCCGCGAGCGGTCGTAGAGGCCCGGCTCCTGGAAGCTGGCGAACTGCACCGGCTGGCGCGCGGGATCGGCGAACTGCCGGTAGTGCTGCGGCTGCGCGCTGACGACCAGCCCCGCCTTGCGGCGCTGCTCGCCGAACCGGATCGGGCTCTCGTCCAGCACGGCGCGAACCGCGACGGCGGACTCCGACTTGGTCGTCCGCAGGCGCTCGATCGGTGCGGCGAGGCCGTCGATCACGGGATACGGCGTCAGCATCGCCTCCAGCTGGTCGAGCGTGCGTCCGTTGACCCGCTGGAAGATCGCGGCGTACTCCTCGCGCGGGAAGTCCAGCCAGCCGTGGAAGAAGAGCGCCGAGCCGCCTTCGGTGCGCCGGTCGAGCATCACCTCCCACAGCCCGCGGCGCAGGCAGTTGTTGGCGATCCGCACCTCGTCCGCGTCCCCCGCGCGCCCCATGCGGACCTCGTTGCGGTTGAACTCGCGCTGGAACAGCGCGTAGCGCACGAGATCGTCGTCCGCGCGCGCGGCCGCGGGGATGCGCGGCACGAACAGGCCCAGATCCACGCCCTCGAGCGCGTACCGGCTCTCTCCGCCGGCCAGGATCAGGTCGTGACGGCCGCCCTCGCGCGCCACGAGCTCCAGCGTCGTGAGGTCCTGCCGCTGCGGACGGATCAGCGCGCCGGGCTTGTCGGGATAGCCCGCGGGCGCATCCGGCAGGACCGGGACCGTGACGGGCGGCTGGATCTCGCCGGCGGCGAGGCACAGGGTCAACAGGATGTGGAGCATGTCGTATTCCGTGCGTTGCGAGTCGTAGGAATTGCGGCGCGTCCCTTTGCGACGCAAGGGGCCTCGCGGGGCCCCTTGCTCGTTCGCCGTCGTCGGCGCGGATCGTCGCGCGTCTCAGTCCATGTGCGCGACGACGCGTTCGTCGCCCATCTGCAGGGCCAGCCGCGCCTGGCGCGGCGAGAAGAAGCGGTCGAAGAAGCGCGCGAACAGCGCGGTGTACACGCGCAGCACGCCCTTCGTGCCCAGGCGGTAGGCGAAGTCGACGGTCGCCCAGTAGCGCGGGCCGCGCAGGCCCTGCGCCTTGGAGTAGATCTTGGCCTGCTCGGCCACCATCCACTCGCTGAACAGCATGTACGCGATCAGGAACGGCTTCTGCATCAGCCGGCTCTTGATCGCGCGCGGCGCCAGCGGCATCAGCCACGGGAAGCGCACCAGGATCGGGAACAGCTTGTGCAGGTTCTCGATCTCGATCTTGTTGTCGAACAGGATCGACGTCGTGCGGTTGAACTTGACGGGGAAGTCGTCGTAGCCGGCGACCGAGTACCCCATCTCCTTCGTCATGTCGTTGATGTCGAACTCGGGGTACGGCTGCATCAGCGACACGAGCGGGTGGTCGACCTTGCACTCGATGTTCAGGCGCACCGTGTCGAACTCGTCCTCGATCGTGCCGCCCGGACCGCCGAGCATGTTGAGCGAGCCCAGGCGGATGCCGTGCTTCTTGATCCAGCCGGCCGCGTCCTTGAGCTGCTGCTGCGTGGTGTGCTTCTTGAACACCGCATTGCGCACGTAGTCGCTGGCCGCCTCGAAAGCGATGCGCGCGTACACGCAGCCGGCCTTCTTGAGCTGCTCGATCTGCTTCTCGGTCGTCATGTTCGCCATCAGGATGACGTCGAACGGCAGGCCGACCTCTTTCGGGAAGCGCTCGCTGAACTCGTCCAGCCAGTCGTTCCGCAGGTTGAAGATGTCGTCGAGGAAGTGGACGAACTTCAGGTTGTACTTCTTGCGGACCGCGTTGATCTCGTCGATCACGTGCGAGACCGAGCGCTTGCGCACGTACTCGCTGTTGCGCGCCCCGTAGACCTTCTTCTTCATCGCGTGGTGGAAGCAGAAGGTGCACGGCATCGGGCAGCCGCGCTGCGTGACGAAGACCTTGCGGTCCGTCTCGCGGTAGATCGCGCCGGCCTCGTAGATGATGTCGCGGTCGGGGAACCCCAGGTCCTCGAGGTTCTGCACCAGCGGACGGTTCGGGTTCTTGTGGATCTCGCCCGTCTTCCTGTCCTTGACCCACAGGTTCTCGACGTCGTGGAAGGGCTTGCCGTCGCGCAGCCGATCGAGCAGCTCCGCGATCGCGCCCTCGCCCTCGCCGCGGCAGATCGCGTCGATCCCGTCGGTCTGCAGGAAGTCCGGCACGAAGGTCACGTGCGGACCGCCGAACACCGAGATCACGTTCGGCAGGACCTGCTTCACCTTGCGGTTGATCTCCGCGAAGTACAGGTGCATGCCCGTCGTCACCGAGTACGCGACGACGTCGGGGTCGTACTCCTTGACCTTCTCGATCCAGTCCTTGTCGGGGATGAAGAGGCAGCGCGCTTCGTGCCCCGCGTCCTTGACGGCGCGGGAGAGGTACATCACCCCCAGCATCTCCTGGGGCAGGTACTCCTCGATGACGAGGACGCGGCGCGGACGGCTGGTCATATCTCTCGTTGTCGGTCTGGGAGGCGGTGAGGGCCCCAGGCATACAGGGCTTCCAGTCAGAAGCTTATCGGCGCGTCCCCAGGGGGGGGGCCCAATCTTCCGTTGGCGTAAGGTCTATGGGCTCGCGGCGCCCGGCGAGCGGATCGGGGGCCCCCCGCGGCGCCCGTGCACCGCGAGCGGGTCCCCTGCCTCGGGGGGACGCCCCCACAAGCACGGGTCGGACAAGGGCTTGCCTCGACGACCAGCGCCGAGGCCGCGCCCCGCTGTCGCCCCCTTGGGCTCGGGCGCTGCCCCTCGGCGCCGCGGAGGCCAGCCCCCCCGGCGTTAGGCTGTCCGTGCGCTTGCCGTCCCCGCCCGTGCTCCGCTCGAACCTCGCCGGCCTTTGGGTGCCGTTCGCCGTCGGCCTCGCCGCCTGCGGCGCCTCGGAGCGCACCACCTCCGAGCCGCCGCTGCGCCCCGAACCGGAGCTCTCGTGGCCCGATCGGCCGCCGGCTCCCTGCCACGGTCACCGCGTCGAATGGGCCGGCGACACCCTGGTTCTGTTCGGCGGTTTCCGACCGGGCTCCAGCGCAGAGGACCGAGGAGCCCGGGAGACCTGGTGCTGGGATCCGGTCTCCGCGGCCTGGCGTGCGGCGGCGCCGATGTCGCGCCCCCGCGCATTCTTCGGATCCGCCGTCGTCGAGGGCGCCGTCGTCGCGCTGGGTGAAGGCATCGAACGCCTCGATGCGCGCACGCGGACCTGGGAGACCTTGCTCGCGGGCGGTGCGCTGCCGAACTCCCACTTCGGCGCCGCCGCGATCGGCGGCGTGGTGTTCGCGGTCGGCGGCTTCCCCGCGCCGGACGGCGGGGTCTGCGCGTTCGACGTCGCAGCACGCGAGTTGCGCGCGGTGCCTGCCTGGCCCGGTTTCGCGCGCGGCGACCATTTCCATGTGGTGGCGGTGCACGGAGACGAGCTGCACGTCGTCGGCGGGCTCGACGGCGAGCGGTTCGAACCCAAGCGCGAGCACTGGCGGCTGCACGCCGGTGCGTGGGAGCGGTTGCCGGATGCGCCCGCGGCGCTGTGGTTGAAGTTCGCGGTCGTGCAGGCGGTGGACGGGATGCTCTTCGTCTTCGCGACCGACAGCGGCACGGGCTGGAGTTGCGACTTGCGCACCGCGGTCTGGCGCGAGCGCGCGCCGCTGCGCGAACTGCTCGCCATGCCCGCCAGCTACGCTCGGGACGGTTGGATCCACGTTCTCGGTGGATTACACGTCGACGACACGCCGGGCTCGTTCCGCTACGAGATCGCGGCGGATCGCTGGTTCGAGGTCGAAACACGCTGAGTGTCGTCGGCGTGGGCGCTTCGCGGGCCGCAGACCGGCCCGCGGCACTACAATCATGCGCCGCATCCAGGGAGCAGCGGACTTCTGCGACCTGCGCACGGTCCGCCGGGCGTACCTTCGCGCGCGCCCGGCTCGCACACGAACCTCGATGACTTCCGCTGCCGGCATCGCCCACGACCGTTGGAGACGACCATGAACCTCGCGAACCTCGCACTCGCCGCCCCGCTCCTGATCCTGGCCCAGGGCAAGGACGAGCCCGCCCCCGCCCCGCTCGAACCCGCGCACCACGGCGCCGCCGTCGACGGCGCGGGCGACGTCGATCAGGACGGTTGCAGCGACGTCGTGATCGGCACGTGGTGGGACGACTCGAACCGCGGGCACGGCAGCGCGACGGTCTACTCGGGCAAGACCGGTCAGCGGCTCTACACGACGCGCGGCGACCAGGAAGGCGCCGGGTTCGGCGTCGTCGTCGCCGGCGGCGGCGACACGGACGGCGACGGCCGGCCGGACATCTTCGTCGGTGCGCCGGACACGAAGGTCAAGGGCAAGCGCACGGGCTCGGCGTTCGTCGTCTCGGGCAAGGACGGCAAGACCCTGCTGCGTCTGGACGGCGCATCGGAGGGCGACCGCTTCGGCGCGGCGCTGGCCTTCGCGGGCGACGTCAACCAGGACGGGTTCACGGACCTCGTCGTCGGGATCCCGGGCGCGACGGGCCGCAAGGGCGAGCTGCTCGGCGCCGCGCGCGTCTACTCGGGCAAGGACGGCAAGCAACTGCTCGAGTGGAAGGGCGAGGTCCCCGGCGGCCGCTTCGGATCCTCGGTCGACGGAGCCGGCGACTGCGACGGCGACGGATCCAGCGACGTCGTCGTGGGCGCCTGGTCGGCGGGCATCGTCCACGTCTACTCGGGTCGCAACGGCAAGGTGCTGCATGCCTTCGCGGGCCCCAAGGAGGGCGGGCGCTTCGGATGGTGCGTGCGCGGGGCCGGCGACACGAACCAGAAGGGCTTCAGCAACGTGTTCGTCGGCCTGCCGACGTCGGCAACCGAGGCCGCGCACCTGTACGACGGCAAGACCGGCGATCGCATCTTCACCGCGTCGCGCGCGATGGACGAAGGGCGCGAAGCCTGGAGCCTGGGCGCGGCCGTGAACGGAGCCGGCGACGTGAACGCGGACGGCTTCACGGACCTCGTGATCGGGGATCCGGGTTATCCGCTCCTCCTGCGCGACGCGACCGGCGAGGGCCTGGGACCCGTGCTGATGACGGCGCGCAAGAAGCTCGCGCGCCCCGGAACGGTGGTCGTGTTCTCGGGACAGGACGGCCGGGAGCTGCACCGGTTCGCGGGCGACAAGCCCGACGACTTCCTGGGCGTCTGCGTGGCGAGCGCGGGCGACGTCGATCAGGACGGCTGCGCGGACATCATCGCGGGCGCCGGCCGCGACGCGCCGTACCACGCGCGCATCTGGTCGGGGAAAACCGGCGCCCTGCTGCGCTCGCTGGTCGTCGAGAAGTAGCCGACGCGCTCAAGGCCGCGCGCGCGCCGGCAGCGGCTGGCCCGCGATGCGCGCCAGCGCCGCCTCGACGTCGGTGAACGTCAGGTCGCGGCGGAACTCGTCGCGCCGCGCGAAGCCGGCCTGCACGAACTTCCGGCCGAGCTCGGGATCGTCGAGCAGCCAGCGCAGCGCCTCGCGCAGGTCGGCGGGCTTCAGCGGATCGACCAGCAGGCCGTTCTTGCCGTGCTCGACGACCTCGGGGTTGCCGCACACGTTGCTGGCGATGATCGGCGTGCCCAGGCTCATCACCTCCAGCAGCGTGTGCGAGAGGCCCTCGTAGCGGCTGTTCAGCACGAACACGTCCGCGGCGCGGATGTAGAGCGGGATCTTCGCGTGCGGCACGTTGCCGAGCCAGTGCACGCGGCTGCCCAGGCCCAGCCTCGTCCCCAGCGCCTTCCACTCCGCCTCCATGTCGCCGTCGCCGGCGACGACGAGGTGCACGTCGTCCGGCAGGCCGACCAGCGCCTCCAGGATCCCGTCGACGCGCTTCCACACCATCAAGCGACAGATCGTGAGCACGTAGCGCCGGCCCGCCGGCAGCCCCAGCTCCGTGCGCGCCTCCGCCCGCGTCGCCTTCACGTCCTCCGCGCGCGGGCCGTGGTAGGCATTGTGGATGCGCTGCACCTTGTCGGGCGGCACGCCGTACCCGATCACGATCTGCCGCAGGAACTCCGAGCAGGCCACGATGTGGCTGCACATGTTCCACCAGCGCTTCTGCAGGAAGCGGACGAGCCCGACGCGCCAGCCGTAGCTGCGCCCCTGGTACGTGACGATGTCGTCGTCGCCGCACCAGCCCTTGCGGTGCGCGATCTCCCACGAGCCGTCGACCATGATGCGGATCATCACGGGCCGGCCGCGCAGGCGGGCGGCCAGCACGTGCAGCAGCGCGAGGTGCTCGTTCACGTACACGACGTCGGAGCGGCCGGCCGCGCGGAACACCGCCCAGAACGCCTTCAGATAGCGCACGGGCAGCGATCCGCGCGCGATCGCCGTCACGCGGAACGGATGCCCCGTGGGCTCGGGGTCGGAGCAGAACGCGACGACCTCGACGGTGTGCCCGCGCTCGACCAGGAAGCGCCCCAGCGAGGGCACGTACACGGCCGGGCCGCCGAGATCCGGCGGAAACACGGGGCTGGTCAGGAGGACGCGCATGGCGTGCGGGCGCGGGATTCTAGCGGCACGGAGAGCGCCCTCCGCCGCGCCGCCGCGATCTCCGCCGAATCCTGTCCGGCTCGAGCCCCGCGCCGCGACAGCAGGTTGGCCGGGGCATCCGGCCGCGAACCCTCAGCCTGGGAGACCGTGCCATGAAACCGAACCTCTCGTTCCTGCCCGCCGCCCTGACCGCTTGCCTGTCCCTGACCGCCGATCCGCTGCACGCCGGAACGACGCCCATCGGAACGAGCTGGTGCACGGGCGAGGCCCCGGCGGCCACGTGCCCGTGCGGCAACCAGAGCGCGCCGAGCTCCGGCGAGGGCTGCGTGAACTCGTTCGGGTTCGGTGCCCGCCTGGAGATCGTGTCCGAGAACGGATCGGCCAGCATCGCCGGCGACAAGTGGGCTGCGGGGCGCGTCACGATGGTCGGCACGCAGATGCCGCCGGTCAGCACGTGCGTCTACTTCACGGGGACGCCCATGGCGGCCCTTCCCTTCGGGGACGGACTGCGCTGCGTCAACAACCCGAACCAGGTCAAGCTCGCGATCAAGTCCAACTCGCCCTCGGGGAGCTCACGATTCCCCGACCTCACCGACGTGCCGCAGGATCCGGCTTCCGTGCCGCCGGACCTCCTGATGAGCAGTCAGGGGTGGATGATGACGGACCTGACCGCAGGCAGCACCCGCGGCTACCAGATCTGGTATCGCAACAGCGCCGTGTACTGCACGACCGCCTCGTTCAACCTGTCCAACGCGCAGACGCTGACCTGGGGCGCGTGAGAGTCCGAGACGAGCGCGCGGCGTCCCGTGATTCCCGCACGGGCGCCGCGCGCCGTCCTCCCTCTTCGCCCCCTACTGCGCGACGCCGTTGAACGTCGCCAGGTCCGTAAAGCGCATCGCCAGCCCCGCCTGGCCGAGCGTGTTGTCCAGGATCGCGTCCAGCAGCCGGTCGTAGGCCGTGGTGCTGTTGAGCCAGGGGTGGCTCTGCCGCGTGAACTGCACGTGCCGGAGGATCTCGTAGTGCGTGGGCTTCACCCCCGCGTTCGTGCGGTAGTCCCACAGGAACCGCAGCCAATCCATCTCGACCGAGTGCCCGTCGGTGACGAAGCACATGTTCGCCATCCAGTTCGACACGCCGCCCAGCGGCGCGCCGCCGCTGCCCTCGAGATCGACGCGCCAGTTGCCCGCCGCCATGTCGGCGTAGGTCGCGTCGCCGACCTCCTTGTAGTACTTGAAGATCCCGCCCGTCTGGTCGTGGCGGTTCCAGGCCAGCGCCGAGAGGAAGTGCGCGAAGCCCTCGATGAACCCGCCGGCCGAGCGCTCCTTCGAACGCATTGCGTGGCTGCCGACGCCCAGGAAGGCGCAATCGGCGTCGGACGAGTTGGCCGTCCACGTGTCGTTGAAGATGCCCAAGTCGTTGCCGGTCCACTGCCGGTTCAGCCAGTGGCCCACCTCGTGCCCGATCAGGAACTTGCGCGTGGACTTGCCCGGCTCGATCTGCACGTAGTTGTTGCCCGACTGGCACGAGCCGCCGCCGGAGCAGTTGGGGTTGTCGTTCACGAGCAGCATCAGCTCCGGCCCGGGCAGGCCCGGCTGGGTGTGCACGTCGACCCAGTGCAGGACGAAGCTCCCGAGCGCCATCAGGTTCGAGACGTTGGACGCCTCGTTCTGGTAGTACACGCGGCGGCCCACGCCGCCCGGGTTGGCGACGAACACCCACTGCGGCGGGTCGTTCAGGTAGAGCTGCGAATCCGCCTTGGTCGGGAACGCCTTCACGGTGATGTCGCTGCCCTGCCCCAGCTGCGCCTCGGCGAACACCGTGACGACGAAGCCGGTGTTCTCGGCTGCGACGAAGGAGAAGCAGCCGTTGTCCTGGCTGGCGAAGAACTCCATCGGCGCGCCCCAGTTCGCGTGGTCGACCCGCACGCGCATGCCGCGCGCCTTCATCAGCGTGCCGGAGGTGTAGTGGTCCTCGCCGAAGCCGCTGTCGATCGACTCGTACACCCAGCGCATGCAGAACTCCCAGCGGTTCGTGCCCAGGAGCACCGGCTCGAGGCGCTCGCGCGGCGCGGCGGGACCGGTGTCCTCGCTGGTGAACCCCAGGCCGCTGCCGCCGTCGAACACACCCAGCACGGCGCGCGGCAGGCTGGAGAACAGCGTGCCGAAGAGGTCGCCTCCGTTGAACGTGGCGAGGCGCCCCTCGGCGCGGTACAGGCGCACCGCCCCCGACGTCTCGCGGTGGAAGTACAGGACCGGCGAGAACGCGCGGTCGATGAACACGCCGTTCGTGTCCTGGATCCGCGCCTCTATCGACAGGCTGCCGGAGAAGCGCAGGTTCGCGATGTCGATGCCCATGCCGGCCAGCGGCACCGACAGCGTGGCGCTGCCGAACGGCGCGAGCGTCGCGCTCGCCAGCGACAATTCGCGGCGCTCGCCGCCCGCGTGCATGCGCGCGATGAGCTCGTAGTCGAGCGTCATCGAGCTGCGGTTGGCGACCGACAGCGCGGCGTTCGTGGTGGTCTGCGTCGCAACCGCCAGCGGCGTCGGCACGGCCGGCCACGACAGCAGCACGCGCGACTCGACGATCGGGGCCGCCGAGCAGTCGGGATCGGGCACGATCTGCGCCGGGGCTCCCGCCGGGACGGCGGCGAGCGCCAGGACGGCGGTGGCCAGGGTCTGGAAGGGTCGGATGGGGAAGGACATGTTCGGCTCCTGCGTGCGGTGTGTGGATCAGGTGGACATCGGAGGACGCAGGAACGGACGCCGGAACCCGACACGCAAACCTCCCGTTCGCGCGTGCGGGCCCGCGGGACCCGATCCAGGTTCTCGACCCGGTCCAGCATCTGGACCAGAGAGCACTCCGAACCGCCTCTGCGGCGCGCACCGGCTGCGGCGTGGTTGTTGCCCGGCCTCGCATGAGCCCATCCCGCCAGCCCTAGCCGGACGCCGATCCATGCGACCCACCGACCGTCTCCTGCCCCTCGTCCTCTCTTGCCTCTGCGCCTCGACGGCCTGGGCCCAGGCCGTCAACGAGCGCTGGTCGGCGCAATTCACTCAGCCGGGCCTGCAGGGCCGCGTGTTCGGTCTCGGCGTGTGGCAGGGACAGCTCGTGGCCGGCGGTTTCGGCTTCCAGAGCCGCGGGCAGAACCTGGGACACGTCGCGCGCTTCGACGGCGTCGCTTGGCAGCCACTCGGAGCCGGCCTCGGCAACATCGTGCGCGACATCGTCGAGTTCCGTGGCGACCTGATCGCGGCGGGCGAGTTCAGGAACTCGGGCTCGACGACGGTGAACGGCGTGGCGCGCTGGGACGGCAACGCGTGGCAGCCGCTCGGGCAGGGACTGCAGCTCAGCTTCGGATCGGGTCCGATGATCTTCGATCTCGAGGTCTACCAGGACGCGCTGTACGCGGGCGGTTGGTTCGACAGCGCAGGCGGCCAACCCATTTCGTCGCTGGCGCGCTGGGATGGATCGGGCTGGAGCGCGGTCGGCGGCGGCGTCGGCGGCGGCTTCGAGCCCAAGGTCCTTTCGCTCGCGGTCGAGGGCGCGAACCTGTGGGTCGGTGGCGAGTTCCAGCAGGCGGGCGGCGCCACGGCGCGCAACGTGGCGATCTGGAACGGCACGCACTGGTCCGAGCCCGGCGGCGGGATCCCCGGCCCCGTGGGTACGGGCGTGCGCGCGCTGATGCCGTTTGCGGGACGCGTCCACGCGGGCGGCAACTTCACGGTCGCGGGGACGTCGACCGCCTACAAGATCGCCGCGTTCGACGGCGCCGCCTGGCAACCGCTGGGCTCCGGGATCCCGGACTGGACCATCTCGACGCGCGCCGAGTCGCTGGCGGTGTTCGCCGGCGCGCTGTACGTCGGCGGCAACTTCATCACGGCGGGCGGCGTCACGACGCGCGCGGTCGCGCGCTGGGACGGCACGGCCTGGTCAGGCGTCGGCGGGATCTCGGGTTCGGACCTCGCCACCACGGCCATCGCGCTGCAGCCCTGGAACGGACGCCTGATCGTCGGCGGCGAGTTCGAGTACGGCGGTTCGAGCTTCACGCAACCCGCCACGGTGGTCAGCACGGGCGTGATCGCGTTCGACGGCGCGGAATGGAGCGCGGTCGGAGGGGGCGAGGGCCTGAACGCCGGCATCAAGGCGCTGGTGGAGTACCAGGGCGACGTGATCGCGGTCGGCTCGTTCTGGGAGGCGGGCGCATCCCTGGCGACGCGCGTGGCGCGCTGGAACGGCGGTCGCTGGCGCACGCTGGGCGACTTCAACAACCACGTGCACGACGCAATCGTGTTCGAGGGCGACCTGGTCGTCACGGGCCTCTTCACCACGGTCGACGGTCAACCGATCCAGCGCGCCGCGCGCTGGGACGGCGTCGCGTGGCGCGCCATGGGCAACCTGGGCGGCGACACGCTCGCCATCTACAACGGCCAGCTCTACAAGGGCGGACTGGGCACGCCGCAGCGCTGGAATGGCACGAGCTGGGAGTTCATCGGCACGTCCACGTTCGGCCAAGTCGTCGACCTGTTCGCGCACGGCGGACTCCTGTGGATCGGCGGCTCCGTCAGCGGGCCGGCCACGAACCTCGGCGTGTGGGACGGCCAGACCGTGTCGCCGGCGCCCGGCGGTCCGCCCAACAACATGGTCACGGGCTTCGGCACCTACCAGGGCGACCTGATCGTCGGCGGCGCGTTCACGTCGATCGGCGGCGTGAGCGCGCGCGGCATCGCGCGCTTCGACGGCACGGGCTGGTCCGCGCTGGGGAACGGCCTGCCCGGAATCGCCGTCAACACGGCAGTGGAGATCGACGGCGATCTCTACGCGGGCGGCAACTTCACGCCCGGCACGGGCGCCGTGTCGCAGGGCATCGCGCGCTGGGACGGAGCGCAGTGGAACGCCCTGGGGAGCGGCATCGGCGGCGAGGGCAAGTCGCTGCTGCTGGATCCGCGCGGCGACCGGCTGTGGGTCGGCGGCACATTCCTCCAGGCCGGCGGCAAGCCTTCGATCCACGTGGCGCAGTGGTCGTTGACCGATCCGCTCGTGGGGATCACGTTCTGCCTGGGCGACGAACCCGCGCTGTGTCCCTGCGGCAATGCTTCCGAGGGCGGCGGCGGCTGCGCGAACTCGACCGGCGTCGGCGCGCGGCTCGAAGGTCGCGGCGGCACGGTCGTCTCCGCGAATGCGCTCGAACTGCGCACGGACCGCCTGCCGCCCGATTCGACCACGCTGCTGTTCGGCGGCCACAGCGCGCTGTGGGTTCCCGCGGCGTTCGGGAACGGCGTGCGCTGCGTCGCCGCGCCGCTCGTGCGCATCGGCCCGATCCGGACGGCGACGCCCCAGGGCTCCGTCGTGCGCAGCGGCTTCATCGCGGCGGCGAACGCCGTCCTTCCGCCCTCCGACCGGATCGCGGCAGGCACGACGTGGCACTTCCAGGAGTGGCACCGCGACGCGAGCGGGTTCTGCGGAGCCACGTTCCAGGCCTCGAACGGCCTCAGCCTCACCTTCCAGCCCTGAGCCGCGCCGGGAGCCTCAGCGCACGGGCCGCGCCGCGCGCACGCCGATGCTCTCGTCGCGGTAGAACGGCGCCGCCGGGCCGCGGTTGGTGTGGCGGCCGATCGCGGCGGTCTTCGTGAAGCTGCCGCCGCGGCCGACCTGCTGCGCGGGGCCGTCGACCAGGCGCAGCCCGTCGCCCGCGCGCACGGGCAGGTCGTAGGCGCCGTACTTGTCCGCGCACCACTCCCACACGTTGCCGACCACGTGGTGCAGGCCGAACGGGTTCGGCCGCAGGGTGTCGATCGGTGCGTGCACCACGTAGCCGTCGTCGAGGTCGGGCCAGTCGCGGATCTCGACCCACGGCGCGCCGGCGCGCGCCGCGGACTGGTCGGCGACGTTGACGGCGCCGCGCAGCGTCTCGCGCTCCAGACCCGACCACCACGGCGTGCTCGTGCCCGCGCGGGCGGCGCGCTCCCACTGCGCCTCGGTCGGCAGGCACAGCGCCATCCGGCGCAGCACGGTGTCGCACTCGGTCCAGCTCACGCTCTCGACCGGGTGCAGGAGCGAGATCAGCGTCGCGCCGTGGCGCGTCCCGGGCCGGATGATGCCGGCATTCGTTCCGCTGGCGCGTTTCCATTGGCCCTGCGACACCTCGTGCTTGCCGATGAAGTACGCGTCCAGCGCGACCTCGTGCACGGGGCCCTCGCGTTCCAGCGCGCGCGGGTCGACGTTGGGCGCCGAGTCCGGCAAGCCGTCCGACGGCGGCACGGCGCCCATCCGGAACGTCCCGGCGGGGATCAGCACCAGCACGATCCCGCTGTCCTCGTCCATGAGGAGGCGTCCGTCCGGGCCGCGTTCGGGCACGGCTCCCGTCTGCAGGTGCGCGAACTCCCACAACCCCGAGTCGGGGTCGGGGCCCAGGGGCACGAGACCCAGTTGCGGTTCGAGCACGAGGCCGTCGTACTGCGGCGTCCGCGTGCGGTCCGCGATCGCCGCGCGCGCGCGCGACCAGGCGTCGGCGTGCTGCTCGATCGTGAGCCGCCGCACGTCGCGCGCGAACGCCAGCCGCGCCTCGACCTGCGCGATCAGGCCCGAATCCGGCGCGGCGAACTCGGTCAGGCGCTCGATCAGCTCGACGGTCTTGTCGTGCTGCCACTGCGTCTCGACGTCGACGAACGCGTACGTGTCGCCGCGCCGTTCGCCGGCGGCGCGCAGCTCGTCGAGCGACTCCTGGTGGCGCGCGACGTTCTCCGCCAGCGCGCGCGCCTTGTCGAGCCAGGCGTTCATGGCCGGCACGTGGTCGGGTTCCGCCGGCCACAGGTCGTCGGCCTCGGCCGCGTACTCGTCGAGGCGCGCCAGGTTCGAGAGACGCAGCACCTGTTCGAGCCGCGCCTCCGCGACGGCCGCCGAGCGCAGGAAGGCCCCCACCGACACGACCAGCGCGGCGCACGCCGCGGCGCCCGCGGCCGTGCCCAGCTTGTGCCGTCCGACGAACTTCGACGCGCGGTAGCGCAGCGTGTCGCGCCGCGCGCGGATCGGCAGGCCCGCCAGCAGGCGCCGCACGTCCTCGCCGAACTCCTCGGCGCTGCGGTAACGCCGTTCGGGCTCCTTGCGCAGCGCGGTCATCACGATCGTGTCGAGGTCCCCCGCCAACTCGCGACGCAGGCGCTCGGCCGTCGTGTCGCGCGTGCCGGACACGTCCGATCCCGCGTCCGAACCCGCGCGCCGGCGCACGACCACGCTGGGCTTCTCCGGTTCGGTCTCGAGGATCGCCGTCTCCACGTCCCGCTCGGTCGCGGCCTGCGCGTACGGCTGGGTTCCGCAGAGCAGCTCGTACAGGACGACGCCCAGCGAATACACGTCGCTGGACGTGGTGATCGCCTCCCCGCGGATCTGCTCGGGGCTGGCGTAGCGCGGCGTCATCGGCCGCACGCCCGTGCGCGTCAACGTGGGCGCCGCGGACCCCGACTCCTCGTCGTCGAGGATCTTGGCGATGCCGAAGTCCACCAGCTTGGGCACGCCGTCGCGCGTGACGAGGATGTTGCTGGGCTTCAGGTCGCGGTGCACGACGAAACTGCGGTGCGCCTCGTGCACGGCGGCCGCGACGGGCAGGAACAGTTCGAGACGGCGCCGCACGTTCAGCCGGTTCTCGTCGCAATACGCGTCGATGGGCCGGCCGTCGACGTACTCCATGACGAGGTACGGCAGACCGTGATCCGTCGCGCCGCCGTCGAGCAGACGCGCGATGTTGGGGTGGTCGAGGCGCGCCAGCGTGCGGCGCTCCAGCCGGAAGCGCTGCACCACGACGCCGGGGTTGCGCTCCGAGCGCAGGAACTTGATCGCCACGACGCGTTCGAACTCCGCGTCCGCGCGCGCCGCGCGCCAGACCGTGCCCATCCCGCCGGCGGCGATCTCCTCCTGGAGCACGTACGCGCCCAGACGCATGCCGCGGTGCGGACCCGCGGCGCTGGCGCCGGCGGCGAGTTCGCCCAGCGTCCGCGCCGAGGGGGGCGCGAGGAAGGCGGGCAAGCGCGCGTCCGCCGCGAGGAGCGCGTGCACTTCGCGTGCGAGCTCCGCGTCCGCTCCCGCCTCGCGGTCCACGAACGCCGCGCGCGCATCGGGGTCCACGTCGAGCGCCCGCTGGAACAGGTCCTCGATGCGCGACCACTCGGACGTCGTCACGGCGCGACCTCACTCGGGCGCGGACCCGATCTCCTTCGCCAGCCATGCGCGCGCGAAGCGCCAACCGCGCTCGACGGTGCGCGCCGAGACGCCCAGGACTTCCGCGGCCTCCTCCGTCGAGAGACCCCCGAAGAACCGCAGCTCCACGATCCGCGCCTTGTCCGGGTCCTGCAGCGCGAGGCGTTCCAGCGCCTCGTCCAGCGCCAGCAGATCCTCGGCGCGCTCCTCGAACACGCTGGCCGCCTCGAACAACGTGCGTCGTTCGAGCGCGCCGCCGCGCTTCTGTGCGTTGCGCGCGTGCGCGTGGTTGATCAGGATCCGGCGCATCGCGGTGGCGGCCAGCGCCATGAAGTGCCCGCGGTTGGCGAAGTCGTGCTGGTCCTGTCCGGCCAGCTTGAGGTAGGCCTCGTGCACCAGGGCCGTGGGCTGCAGCGTGTGGTCGGCGCGCTCGCGGCGCAGGTGCGCCTCGGCCAGCGCGCGCAACTGGTCGTACATCAGCGGCAGCAACTCCTCGAGCGCCCGCGCGTCGCCGGCGCGGCTCTGGCTCAGGAGGTCCGTGATGCGCTCGCTGCCCATGGTTGGAAGCACCGGTCCGCCGGACCCTGCCGCGAGCGGCGCCGCGTCTAGGAGCAGCCGACCCGGTCGCGGTTCGTGAGACGCTCGCCTTCGATCGCCGTCAGGCGCTCCACGGTGATGTCGCCCGTCGGATACTCGCCCGTGAAGCACGCGTTGCAGAACTTGTCGATGCGCGGGTTGCCGACGCGCGCCGCCGCGTTCATCGCCTCGCGGTCGAGGTAGAGCAGGTAGTCGCAGCCCAGCTCGGCGCTGACCTGGTCGTTGCTCTTCCCGGCCGCCACGAACTCGCGCTTCGTGGCCATGTCGATGCCGTAGGGACACGGCGCGACCAGCGGCGGCGAGGTCGACGCCAGGTACACCTTCCTGGCACCCGCGTCGCGCGCCATCTGCACGATGCGCGCCGCGGTGTTGCCGCGCACGATCGAGTCGTCCACGAGCAGCACGTCCTTGCCCTCGAACTCCAGCGGGATCGGGTTCAGCTTGCGGCGGATCGAGCTCTGCCGGCTCGCCTGGCTGGGCATGATGAACGTGCGGCCGATGTAGCGGTTCTTGATCAGCCCCTCGCGGTACGGGATGCCCAGCTCCATCGCCAGCGCCAGTGCCGCGTCGCGCGAGCTGTCGGGAATCGGGATCACCGCGTCCGGCGTCGGAGCGCCGGCCGCCTTCCACTGCCGCGCCAGCGCCTCGCCGAAGCGGTGGCGCGTCTTGTAGACCGACACGTCGTCGAGGAACGAGTCGGGGCGCGCGAAGTACACCAGCTCGAAGATGCAGGGCCGGTGCGGCTTGTCGGTCAGCTTGCGGCGCAGGAGCTGGCGGTCGTGCATCACCAGCACGGCCTCGCCGGCCTGCACGTCGAAGGTGCGCTGGTAGCCGTTGACGTCGAGCACGACCGACTCGCTGGCGCAGGCGAACCAGCGGCCTTCCTTGGTGGTCTTCTCGCCGAACACGCAGGGCTTGATGCCGAACGGATCGCGGAAGGCGACCATGCCGACGTCGGGGATCACCGCGACCACCGAGTACGCGCCTTTGACCGCCTCGAACACGCGCTTCACGGCGAAGAACACGTCGTCCGCGGTGGGCGTGTGCCCCGGCCGCATGCGCTCGTTGAGCGCGCTGGCGAACACGAACAGGATCACCTCGACGTCGCAGGTGCTGTTCAGGCGCGTCCCGCTCTTCTTGAAGTGGCGCTCGTGCAGCTCCTGGAAGTTCGTGACGTTGCCGTTGTGCGCCATCGCCACGCCCACCGGGAAGGTCAGGTGGAAGGGCTGCGCGTCGTCCTTGCTGCCCGCGCCGACCGTCGGGTAGCGCACGTGCCCGACGCCCAGGTTGCCGACCAGGCGCGACATGTTCTTCTCGTTGAAGACCTCGAGCACGAGGCCGCGGCCCTTCTTCACGTGGAAGGAGTCCGTGAAGGTGACGATGCCCGCCGCGTCCTGGCCGCGGTGCTGGACGGCCAGCAGGCCCTCGTAGATCTCCCCCGCGACGTCGATGCCGTCGGGGCCGTAGATGCCGATGAATCCACACATGGTCGCGGGCCTCGCAGTCGGCACCGAGCGGGCTGCCGCCGCGATCGCCGAAGCGCACAAGATAGGCCGGCGAGGCCGCGCGGCCAAGCCGCGGGAGGCGCCGAGGCCGCGGCCCCCCCGGTGCGGCGCGCCGCCGGGCCCTCAGAACGACAGCGACGTGCGCAACGTCAGGATCAGCGCGTCGTCGTGCGCGGCGCCGCCGGGGTTCGTGACGTACTGCACGGCGGGCTTGATGCGCACGCCCGGGATCGGCGTGAAGGCCCAGAACACCTCCCAGGCCGTCTCGGTGTTCGCGCCGAAACCGGCGCCGGGCTCGTCGGTGAACCGCACGCGGCTGACGCCCAGGCCGCAGCGGTCCGTCATCTTCCCCAGCCAGCGCGGCGTCCACACGACGCCCGCGCCCTGGTGCTCGGCGAAGGACGAAACGTCCTCGTCGGCCCAGCCCAGTTGCAGGAACGCATCCAGCCCGCGCTCGCCGGTCCCGCTCCACAGGCGCTGCTCGGCGACGACGTACACGCCTTCCGTGCCCTCTTCCGTCCCGCCCGCGAAGCGCTCGTACGTTCCATCGTGGTGCCAGACCCCCAGGCCCGCGCGTCCCGCGCGCTCTCCGTCGGGCCCCCACTGCGCGTCGAGTTCCGCGATCCAGAACAGGTCGCTGGGCGATCCGAACAACGTCGACGGACCGCGCGAGCCGGTGCGCACGCCCTCGCGCCCCGCGCCGTCGAAGACGCCCGCGCTGGCCGAGAGGCCCTCCGCGATCGCCTGCGTCCACACCAGGCCGAACGACGGATCCGGGTAGGTCGGCAGGTCGAGGATCGTCGGGCTGTAGCCCATCGACGAGTGCAGGAAGTGGCTGCCCGGTTCGGTGAACGCGAACAGCGCGTTCGCGTCCATCTTGCCGGCGCGCGCCGTGGCTCCCAGGTCCTCGAAGCGCTGCTCGTACCACAGGCTCGCGAACTGCGCGCGATCGTCGTCCACGTCGATGTTGCTCACGTTCTGCGCGACGCCGGCCTCGGCCGAGCCGTCCTCGCCGGCCGCGGCCTGGAACCCGATGTGGAGCAGGCCGCCGTCGAAGCCGAAGGCCGCGCCGCTCTCGACGTCGACCTCCAGGTCGAGCAGGTGCCGGATCGCGGTCGAGCCGGGATCCGCGCCGCCGTCCGCCAGCCAGGAGGCGTCGATCGTCAGGTAGGCGCCGAACGTGACGCCGTGGGCTTCGAGAGGTTTGGCCATGTGCCGTCGCAGGGCGGCCACCGAGTCGAGCCAGGTGCCCTCCTCCAGCGGCCGGCGCTCGTCCTGCGAGCCGTGCCGGCGCAACTCGCCGTCCTGGGCCTGTGGCGCCCTCTGTTGGGCGGGCGGTTGGGCGGGCGCCGCATCCTGCGCGAGCAGCAACCACGCTCCCAAGGAGATCAACATGGTTCCAAGACCACGCGCGCGACCCCTGCCCGTCGTCGACCCATGAGGGCGCACACGCTAGCGGACCCAGGACCTGCGGCGCCAGGGCCCAGGCGTTCGGGCGGAGGCGCGTGCTCGCCTCGGCCCCTGTGCGCTTGCGCTCGGATTCCGGCGACCGCGGCTGCCTTCGCGGACGAACCACCTTCGTGGCCCACGTCCTGCGCCCCATCGTCGTGTGGACCCCGGAGCCGTTCCGGGTGTTCCGGCCCGACAACGCGGTCAGGCGGCCTGCCCCGGTACACTCGCCCGGGATTCCCGTGAGCGCCGCCCACTCCCAGCCCGGTGCAGAACGCGTCGCCGAGTCCCGCCCGCCGATCGACACGGCGCCCGCCGATCGGCCCTTCGCCGAGGACCTGATCCTGGCGCGTGCGTGCCTGGCGGGCGACGAGGTCGCGACCCAACGGTTCCTGCGCCGGCTGGCGTGCATCCCGCGGATGCTGAAGGCGATCTCGCAGCGCCTCGGCCGGCCGCTCGACGAGCAGGAGCTGGAGGACCTGGCCCAGGAGACGCTGATCCTCGCCTGGCGCAAGCTCGACCAGTTCTCCGGGCAGTCCCGACTGGAGTCCTGGTGCTACGGCCTCGCGCGGTTCGAGATGATGAACGCCGTGCGCAGCAAGCGCCGGCGCCCGGACATCCGCGCCGAGCCCGTCCACGGCACGACGCTGGTCGACGACGGGGTCGAGGATCCCGACCTGGACCGCGACTACCTGCTGGAAGTGCTGGCCGGCCTCGATCCCGCCGAGGCCGAGGTCCTGCGTCTCAAGCACTTCGAGGCGCTCACGTTCGAAGACCTCGCCGCTCGCCTCGCGATCACGCCGAGCACGGCGAAGTCGCGCTACTACCGCGGCCTCGGCCGCCTTCAGGAACGTCTGCGCGGCAAGCTCGGGGAGACCACGAAGTGAAGCCCGCAGAACATCACGACGACTTCCTGCGCCGGCTCGCGACGGGCGACGAGGATCCCGCCTCGGACGTCGCGCGCCGGCACCTCGCCGAGTGTCCCGGTTGCCGCGAGCGCTGGTTCGAGACCGCGCGGCTCCAGGAGACGCTCGAGAGCGCGGATTCCGAACGCCGCGAGGTGCTCGAAGACCTGGGCGAGCCGACCGAGGCCGACGTCGAGCTCGCGCGGCGCGCGCTGGCGGCGTCCAGAGTGCTGCCCGCGCCGCGTTCCGAGCGCCGCGCTCCGCGCAAGCTGGTGCTTCTCGGCCTCCTCGCCGCCGCGGCGTTGATCGTCGCGGTGGTCGCCCTGAGGGAAAGCACGCGCGATCGGTCGCCTCACGATCCCGGTCCGCTGCTGGGCGGCGGCGACGCGCGCATCGTCGACGACGACGGCGTGCTCGACGCGGCGGGCGTGGAGTTCGACTATCCTGCCGGTCCGGGGCGCAGCCTCCGCATCGAGATCGAGGGATGGTCGAAGTCGGGAGAGCGCGTCGTCGAGAGCACGCGGGTCTGGGCGCGGAGCTACCGGCCGGATTCGGCTCTGCTGGAGCGGCTCACGGGCACGGTGATCCTGCGCGTCCAGCCCCTCGACGCCAGCGGCCAGCCCGATGGGCCGCCGTTCGAGCGGGCCTTCTCGCTCTCGCGCTGAGCGCCGCGGCCGTCGCCCAGGAACCCGCTGCCGGGGACGCGGTGCAGCGCATCGGGGCGCTGTATCAGGTGCTGCTCGACGGGCCGGATCCGGCCGAGCCGGCCGCCGCGGAGGCGTTCCTCTCCGCGATCGCCGCGGCTCGCCCGGCCACGGACGAGGAACGCGCCTCGATCGACCTGCTGCACGCGCGCGGCATGATCCTCCTGGGTCGCGGCGCCGACGCGGAGGCGGTCTTGCGCGAGGCGCTGCGCACCGAAGCCGCGCCGAGCCGCGCGCGCGCGCTGCTGCACCTGGACCTCGCCGGGCTCCTGAACGAGCGGCGCGAGGCCTCGAGCGTGCTGGATCTCGTCGCGCGCGCGGAGTCGATCGCCGCGCAGGTGCCGGGCCTCGACCGGCACGAGCCCTTCCGGATCGAGTTGTGCTTCCACCGCTGCCAGGCGTGGGTCGACCTCGGGCGCCCCGAGCGCGCGGCCGAGCTGTCCGACGAGCTGGAGCAGCTCGCGGCGAGCCTGCCCGACGACGCGCGGCACACCTCGGAGCTGCAGCGCGCGAACGTGCTGCTCCTGCTGAAGGCCTGGGAGCCCGTCGAGGCCCTCGCGGAGCGCGAGCTCTCCGCGCCCGGTCTGCCGCCCGAGTACGCGCCGCAGTGGCGCCTGCGCCGCGGGCAGGCGCTCGCGAAGATCGCGCACGCCGCTCCGGCGCGCGCGACGGAGGCGCGCCGCGACCTGGAGGCCGTGCTCGAGTCCGCGCGCCTGGGCGACGTCGGCGGGTACGAGCGCGACGATGCGAACCTGACGCTCGCCGAGCTCGACGTGCGCGCCGGGGACCACGCCGCGGCGCGCCTGCGCCTCGCCGACGTCGCCGGCGCGCACGCCGACGGGACGCCGTCCGACGTCGGACAGCGCGCGCACCTCGAAGCGCTGGCCGTCGAGTGCGCGTTCGCCGAACGGGCCGACGTCGCGACGCTCCGCGAGCACGCGCGGCGCATCGACGCGGCCCTGGGCGCGCTGCGCGCGGACTGGCTGCGACGCCCCGAGGTGCCCGGCGGCCAGGGCTTCCTCGTCTACGACACTCCGCGGCTCCTGCTGGGCCAGACGGTGCGCCTGGCGGTCGCGCTCGAGGGCGAACAGGCCGGCGTCGAACGCGCGATTGCGGCGCTCGCGGCGCTGCAGTCGGCGGGCACGGCCGCGCGGCAGCTCGATCAGGGCCCGATCGACGCCGGACGCATCCGTCGCGAGCTGCTCGAAGGCGACGCATCGCTGCTGGTGCTCCTGCCCAGCTCCTGGCGCACGCACGTGCTCGTGCTCGGGCCGCAGGGCGCCGTCGCGGCCGAGGGTGCCGCGATCCAGCGCCTCGAGCCGCTGCGCAACGACTTCGTGGGCCGACTGTTCGAGGCGCCGGACGCGGCGCGTCCGGAGCGCGCGGGCCGGCTGGAGATCGCCGCGACCGCGCTGCGTGACGCGCTGTTCGACGCACGCATCCGGGAGGCGCTGCGCGTGCAGCCGGGCCTGATCGTGGTCGGCGACGAGCTGTGCGGCGGTCTGTCGCTGGAGGCCCTCGACCTGGGGGGAGGCCGACCGCTGGGCGTCGAGCGCGCCATCGCCCACGCGCCGTCGCTGCCGCTCGCGATCGCGCTCGCCGCGCGCCGTCGCACCGCCGCCAGCACCGGGCCGTGGGACGTCATCGTGTTCGGCGTGCCGGCGCACGCGCCCGAGGTCGACCGGCGCTGGCCGGGTCTCGCCGCGCTCGACGTGGACGACGGCGATCTGCTCGACCTGGCGGCCGGCCACGCCGTCGAACGCGTGCGCGTGCTGGCACGCGACGAAGCCACGCTGGACGCACTCGCGGCGCCGGGGCTCGCCGGGGCGCGCCTGCTGCAGATCGTGGCCCACGGCGTGCACGACGCGAGCCGTTTCGATCCCGCGGGCCTCGTGGTCGCGACCGTCGCCGGCGCGCGCCCCGTTGCCTGGCGCGAGGACCTTCGGCGGCTCGCCGCGCCGCGCGTGGTCGCGCTGTGGGCGTGCGGCACCCAGCGCGGGCCCGCGCGCGCCGGCGACGACACGGCGGCGCACCTGGGCAGCGCGTTCCTGGAAGCGGGCGCGACGAGCGCCGTGGTCAGCCGCAGCGACGTGGCGCTGCGTCCCAGCCTGAAGATGGCCCGGCGCTTCTCGCTGGGCGTCGCGCATGGCGAGGCGCCGGCCGAGGCCCTGCGCGCGGCGCGCGAGCTCGTGTGGTCGGACGCGGCGACGCGCGACCCGTTCTTCCACGCGACGGTGGTGCTGTACGGCGATCCGGGTGCACGCGGCGCGGCGCGGGCCATCGAGGACTCCGCGCCGCGCACGAGGATGTTCTTCGTGCTCGGCGCGGGCGCGCTCGTGGCGGTCCTGCTGGCCGGCCTCCTCGGCTGGGCGCTCGTGCGGCGGCGGTCCTGAGCCGCCGCCGCGGCGCCGTGCGTCAGTTGTGCGTGGCCGTCGCCCCCGTCGTGTTCACGACGGGGTACGTGGGCGGCTGCCCCGCGACCGGATTGGGCGGCCGGCGGCGGACGATGGCGCGCGCGTGGATCGCGCCTTCCGGCCCCGGCACCTCGCAGGTGAAGTGGTCCATCGTCGAGCCGTCGATCAGGTCCGCGCCCTCGGGCCCCCACGGCGGATACACACTGACATCCTCCATTGCGCGAACGATCCCGAACCCGTAAGCGGGGCCCGACTCGGTGATCGCGCCGTTCGTCGTGACGCGGATCTGCCGCACCTCGATGAAACGGGGGATGAAGTCGCACGCGGTGGAGTTGCTGCCTTCCTCCATGGCGACGGTCAGGCCCGCGATCCGCAGATCCGTGTCCTCGACGCTCGACGGCCAGTTGATCCAGTAGCGCTTGTCGATCAGCGTGGAGACGTTCCCGCCGCCGACGCCCTTCCACATCAGGAACTCGAGCCGGCGGTCCTCCGTCCCCGAAGGGGGCGCCAGGACCTCCGTGCCGAAGTTCAACGTGAACGCCAGGACCCGCTCGGCCGGGGTCGTCGGGGCATCGAATCGAACATCGGGGTCGTTCTGCGTCGCGTCGAACAGGAAGACGTCCGCGCTGGTCAGTCCATACGACGGCTGGTGGAACAACGCGAGCTCGGCCGAGTTCGACGAGTGCGCCGGCAGGACCAGCTCGGCGCGGGCTCCGTTCGCGAAGCGCGCCAGCACGGGCTGCCCGACCGCGGTCTGCGACGTGGTCCAACCGCTCGGCACCGTCTTGCACTGGGTGTCCTGCGGGTCGAACCACGGAGTCGAGGGCGCCAGGTTGAAGAGCACCCAGGGCAGCGGCGTCGACGTGCGCGTGACGACGACGTCCGTCTCCCCATCGCCGTCGATGTCGCCGGTCGCAAGGCCGACGGCGGTCTGGTCCGACGCGTCGAGCACGACGAGGTTCTCGACCTTGGGCGCCACCCGCTTCAGGAGCGCGAACTTCGCGGGGCCGCTCGTCCCCTCCGTGCCGAGCCACGCCAAGCGGTCCTTGTCGCCCGGCACGGGCAGCACCGCGAACGCGCGCGACGTGTGACCGGCGACGGGAACGGCGTCGATCACCGCGCCCGCCCCCGAGCGGATCTCCACGCCCAGGTTCGTGAGAACCGCGATCTCCCTCGCCGGCGACGCGTTCCACTGCAGGATCGCGATGTCCAGGACGTCGCGCCCGATGTCGAACTCGACGTCCGACGACGCGCCGCCCAGGCGCACGATGATCGACCGCCCATCGTCCCGCACGCCGGCGTAGTCGGGCGAGCCGGCGTTGTCCAGGTCGCCGACGCGCACGCGCAACGCCCCCGTCCAGTGGTCGGCGGCGATCAGCGTCGGCGCCTGGAACTCCAGGGTCGAGGGCTCGTCGATCTTGAGTTCATTGCGCACGAGCAGCTTCAACCCCGCGGCGTCGACGAACGCCAGGGCTCCGATGCCGTCCGGTCCCTGCCCGGGCGCCGCGGCGAAGTCGTTGCACGCGATCCCGGTCGCCAGCCCGCCCCCTCCGCCCCAGACGTTGTCGAAGAAGAAGATCCGCGAGTTGTCCGTGCCGCCGCGCACGAACAGGTCGAGGCGACCGTCTCCCGATGCGTCCACGGCGACCGCGCGGTTGAGCGCGTTCGCCGCGCCCAGGCCGGACGTCCAGGGGATCGTGAGGTCGTGTTCGAGCTGGGCCGATGCGCTGGCGGCCAGCGAGGTCGCGAGGAAGGAGAGTCGCAGGAACCGGGCGGTCGACATGGGCGTCCTCCGAGGGCGGCGGGTCTGTGGGAGAGTCTGTGCGGAGTTCGTACGCCCGGGAACCGACGGTCGAGAGATTCCGGGGATCCCGGCGCCGACGCAGCTCGGCCCCGGCGGGCACCCGGCAGCACCCGCTGCATCCGGCCGTGCGCCGCCCCCCCACATGGGGCGCCGCGCGGCGACTGCGTCTATGGTGTGCGCCGTGATGCGCCTCGCCGTGCTCTGCCTCGCGCTCGTGGCCACCGGCTGCGCGAGCCCGCACGCCGCCCCGACCCGCGCGGCGGGTGAGGTGCCCGTCGACGTGTTCGAGGGCGGACGCGACGGGTACCCGGCCTACCGCATTCCGTCGATCGTCCGCACCGCGCGCGGCACTTTGCTCGCGTTCGCCGAGGGCCGCGCCACGAAGTCCGACCACGCCGAGAACGACATCGTCCTGAAGCGCAGCGGCGACGGCGGCGCGACCTGGGGCCCGCTGATCGTCGTGGCCCAGGACGGCGCGAACGCGCTGAACAACCCCACCGCCGTCGTGTTGCCGGCGACGGGCCGCGTGCTGCTGCTCTACCAGCGCTACCTGAAGGGCTTCGACGAGCGCCGGGCCGTGCCCGGTTACGAGGACCCGCGGGCCTGCCGGTGCTACGTGACGCACTCCGACGACGAGGGCCTGACGTGGTCGGCGCCGCGCGAGATCACCCGCTCGGTCAAGCGGCCCGACACTGCGACCAGCATCGCGAGCGGCCCGGGCGTCGGAATCGTGCTGCGCTCCGGCGCGCACCGCGGTCGCGTCGTGGTCCCGTTCAACGAGGGGCCCTACGGCGCGTGGAACGTCTACGCGGCGTTCAGCGATGACGGCGGGGACACCTGGAGCCGCGGCGCGGCCGCCGACCCGCGGCCGCCGGGGCGCGGCAACGAGGCGCAGGTGGCCGAGCTCCAGGACGGGACCTTGCTCCTCAACGCGCGCAGCATCGGCGGTGCGCGGGTCCGCAAGGTCGCGACGAGCCGCGACGGCGGCGCGACGTGGTCCGCGCTGGTGGACGAGCCGGCGCTCGTCGAGCCCGAGTGCCAGGCCAGCCTGATCCGCGCGGAAAGCCCCACCGGCCGGCCGCTCCTCGTGTTCTCGAATCCGGCCTCGCGCAGCAGCCGGGCCGGCGGGCTGCTGCGCTGGAGCCCCGACGACGGCCGCACCTGGCCCGGCGCGCGCCCCATCCACGCCGGGAGCTTCGCCTACTCGTGCCTGGTGCGCCTGGAACGCGGCTCCGTCGGCTGCCTGTTCGAGCGCGACGACTACGGCCGCATCGCGTTCCTGCGCCTCGCCCTGGACGGTTGACGGCGCCCGCGGGGCCGGCGCTGCGTCGCCCCGGGGATGAAGGGCTCGCGCGACCCCCGCAGCGGAATGCCTGCGGTAGATTGTTTCTTCGCCCGGCCCCATGTCCGACATCCCCATGAAGCGCCTCCAGCAGGCCGACCAACTGCTGGGCCGGATCCTGTGCACCGCCCTCCAGCCCCTGCGCTGGGCCCGCGCGTTGCGCCAGCGGTCCGAGGAGGAGCCCAAGGAGGTGCTGCTGATCAAGTTCTGGGGCATCGGCAGCCTCCAGCTCCTGACGCCGGCCGTGCTGGCGCTGCGCCGCCGCCACCCCAAGGCGCGCTTCACGCTGCTGACGCTGCGCCGCAACGAGCCCTTCGCGCGCGGCCTGGGCGTCTTCGACGACGTCGTCACGCTCGACGTCAGCGCCGGAACGGGCCCGCGCGCCTGGGGACGGCTGACGCAGCGGATCCTGCGTCTCGTGCGCCTCCTGCGAGCGCGGCACTTCGAGAGCGTGTACGACTTCGAGTTCTTCACGCGCTTCTCGGCGCTGATCTCGCTGGCGACGGGCGCGGAGGAGACCTGCGGGTTCGAGTCGCCGCACGTCTGGCGCGGCGGCTTCCACGACCGCACGGTCCCCTTCAACCGCTACTGGCACGTGGCGCGCAACTTCCGCGCGCTGGCCGGCGGCGAGGACGGACGCGACATCCGCGCCGAGGACCTGCGGCCGTTCGCGCCGTCGGCGTCCGAGCGCGCCTCCGCGCTGGCCAAGCTCGAGGCCGCGGGCCTGCCCGCCGGCCGCGGCTACGTCGTGCTGAACCCCAACGCGGGAGTGCTCTCGCTGGAGCGGCGCTGGCCGGCGCGCTCCTTCGCCGAACTGGCGCGCACGCTGGCCCTGGAGGACGGCGTGCCGGTCGTGTTCGTCGGCGCGAAGTCCGAGGCGCCCTACGTCCGCACGATCGCCGCACAGGTCGGCCGCGTGCCGCGCGGGATGGTCGTCGACCTCTCCGGCAAGCTGAAGATCTCCGAGCTGTGCGCCGTGCTGGCCGGCGCGCGCACGCTGGTCAGCAACGACTCGGGACCGATGCACATCGGCGCCGCGCTCAACACGCCCACGATCGGACTGTTCGGACCCGAGACGCCGGTCATGTACGGCCCGATCGGCGAGCGCGCCAGCGCGCTGTGGCGCCCGCCCGTGTGCAGCCCGTGCATCAACGTGCACGACAACAAGCTCGCCAACTGCGTGCGCGGCTTCCCCGAGTGCCTCGTGAACCTGTCCGTCGGCGTGGTGCTGTCCGAGACGCGCGCGTGGCTGCTCGACGCCGAGCTCGTGCCCGCGGCGCGCCGCAAGGCCCGCGGCGGGCTGCACCTCCTGCGCGGCGGCGCCCCGCTGCCCGGGGCCGGCGCGGAGCGCACGACCCCGTGAGGGTGCTGCTGCTCAACCCGCCGGGCCGACGCGTCTACATCCGCGACTACCTCTGCTCGAAGACCACGAAGTCGAACTACCTGTTCCACCCGGTGGACCTGGTGGTGCTGTCGGGCACGGTCGCGAGCGCGCACGAGACGCACGTGCTGGACTGCATGGCCGAACGCCTCGACCCGGCCGCCGCGCGCGCGCGCATCGACGCGCTGGCGCCCGACGCGATCGTGAGCCTGGTGGGCGCGGTCTCGTGGCCCGAGGACCGTGAGTTCCTGGCGGATCAAGCCGCGCGCGGCCGGAGAATCGCCGCGATCGGCGACGTGCTGCACGAGCACAGCGAACGGCGCCTCGCCGAGGAACCGTGGCTCGAGCTCGCGCTGCACGATTTCTCGACGCCCGACGTGCTGCGCTGGCTGGACCGCGACCTCGACGCCATCGAGGAAGCCACCGTGCGCCGCCCCGATGGCACGATCGCGCGCGTCCGTCGCGGCGCGCGCAAGGGCACGTTCCGCGTGCCGATGCCGCGCCACGAGCTGTTCCCGCGCGAGGGCTACCGCTTCTCGTTCGCGCGCGCGACACCGTTCGCGACGGTGCTGACCGACTACGGCTGCCCCTACCCGTGCACGTTCTGCGTGATCGGGACGCTGGGCTTCAAGACGCGCCCGGTCGCCGACGCGCTGGCCGAGATCGACCACGTGCGCGCGCTCGGCATCCGCGAGGTCTTCTTCGTCGACCAGACCTTCGGCGCGCAGCGTTCGCGCGCGCAGGAGCTGTGCCGCGGCCTCGAGGAGCGCGGCGACCTGTCGTGGACCGCGTTCACGCGCCCCGACACGGCCACCGACGAGCTGCTCTCGGCCATGAAGCGCGCCGGCTGCCACACGCTGATCCTGGGCGTCGAGAGCGCCGACGACGCGCGCCTCGCCGCGTACAAGAAGGGCTATTCGGTCGACGAGGTGCGCGCCGGCTTCCTGCGCGCCAAGCGCCACGGCCTGCGCACCGTCGGCACGTTCATCGTCGGGCTGCCCGAAGAGGACGCCGGTTCACTGCACCGCACGCTCGACCTCGCGCTCGAACTCGACGTCGATTTCCTGTCGCTCAACATGGCCGTCCCGCGCTTCGGCACCGCGTTCCGGCGCCAGGCGATCGACCTGGGCCTGTGCGGCGAGGACGACCTCGTGATGGACCAGGGCGGCGCCGACGCGTTCCTGCCCACGAAGCACCTCGAACGCGGAGAGATGCTCGACCTCAAGAAGCAGATGGTGCGCCGCTTCTACCTGCGCCCGAAGTACCTGTGGCGCCGGCTGCGCGACGCCGGCAGCCCCGGCGAGCTGGCCCGGCAGGCGCGCGAGGGGCTGGCCCTGCTGCGCCGCAACGTGTGAGGTCCGCGCCGCCCCGCGCGCGGCCCGCGGTCCGTCTCCGGTTTTTCCGCTCCTCCCCGGCAGAAAGTTCCCGGCCGGTCGTCGTCCGCTTCCGTCCCCCCGCTGCCGACCGATCGCCACGGGGCGGACGCACCTCGTACGCAGGAGGGTATGGATGCGCCTCGTCCCCATGGCCGCCGGGTTGGCGATGAACGCCGCGATCGCCACCGCCGCACCGCTCGAGCCGGCGTACGCGGGTCCGTGTCCGGGCGCGCCGCTGGCCTGCCTGGGCTCCGGTGGCGCCGCGATCGCCGTCGCGATCGGCGTCCCGGCCCATTCGGTCGGGTTCCTCGTCGGCGGGACGCGCGTCGAGAACGGCCCGGTCTTCGGCTCGGGCCGCCTGTGCGTGGCCGAACCGCTCGCGCGCCTGGGCAGCACGCGCGCGGACGGCGACGGCACCGCGATCGTGCGCATCGCCGGCCGCCCCGCCGAGCTGGAGGACGGCTGGGCGCAGCTCCTGTGGCGCGACGTCTACACCGGCCAGACCGGCGCGAGCGCGATCACGCGGCTGTGTCCGGGCGGCTGACGGGCCTCCGCGTCACGACCTGCGCGCGAAGAGCGAGATCCAGCTCCGTCCCGCCGGCCGGTGCGCGCGCGCCGCGTCGCCGGTGATCCACACGGGCCGGAAGGGCTGCGACAGGTCGAGCACGGCATCCAGCCGCCAGCGCTCGCGCGCCTCGCCGGCCCACCAGTCCAGGATCCGCGTGTCGGAGCCGGTGCGCTGCAGCCACGAGCTGGACACGTTGACCAGCACCACGAACGCCGGGTCTGCGGCTTCGATGTCGGCGATCGCGCGTCCGTGCATCGCGCGGGCGTGCTCGTGCCGCTCGAACAGCGGGTACATGTAGACGTAGCCGGTGGCCGAGCGGCGGTCGGCGAGGAACGGGATCTGCGGCTCGGAGCCCAGGACGGCGATCGTGTCCTCGGGCCGCGAGTGCGCGCGGATCCAGTCGATCAGCGGAGCGATCTCGCCCGTCGGGTTGGGGTGGTACAAGCGCGCCGTCACCGTCGCGGGATCGCCGGTCCACAACGACTCGCGTTCGGCGCGCGCGCCCAGCGTCGCCGCGAGCGCCAGCGTGCCGACGAGGATCGCGCCGCGCGCGCGGTCGCTGCGGCCGAGCCAGCCCGAGAGCGACGCGGCGCCCGCCGCGCACAGGAGCGCGATCGCCGGCAGCACGAACACGAAGTAGTGCGTGCGGAAGTAGAGGCCCACGGACGTGGCGGCGGCGCCCGCGACCAGAAGGGCGCCCAGCGCGGGCAGGTGCGGGCGCAGCTCGGCCCGCAGGAAGAAGCCGAGCGCCCCGACGGCCGCGAGCGCGACGAACGCGCCCTGGAAGTGCCACCACGCGGCGAACTGGTCGCCGACCGCCGCCAGGCCTTGCGCGAGCGTCGCGTCCGACGTGTAGGCGCGCGCGTAGGTCACGGTGGTGAACCAGAACGCGCCGAATCCGCCGATCGCGGCCATCCACGCGCACACGAGCGCGAAGGGCAGCGCCGCGCCGAGGCCCAGCGCCGCGAGGCGCGCCGGGAGCGTTCTCGCGCCGTCGCGTCGCGCCGCCGCGAGCGCGCCCGCTGCGCCCAGCGCGGCGAACAGCACGGCGGGCTGCTTCATCAGGAACGCGGCGCCGAAGGCGAGACCGCTCGCCGCCCACGTGGCGAGGCCCCCGTCCCGCGCGGCGCGCACCGCCAACAGGATCCCGAGCAGCGCCGGGAACAGCGCGAAGCTCTCGGCGTGTGCGAACAGGCCCAGGAAGGTGAGGCTCGTCTGCAGGAGCGCCAGCGTCCCCGCCGCCCAGGCCGCGACCCACGGCCCCACGAACCCGCGCGCGAGGAACAACAGCGTCAACGCGCTGCCGACGTCGAACGCGAGCAGGGCCGCGCGCAGCGCCTGCACCGTCTCGCCGAACAGCGCGAAGAAGAGCGCCGTCGCCAGGTGGACGCCGGGGAGCTTCAGCGTGCGCAGGCTCTCGTACGAGAACTCGCCGGCCAGGATCAGGCGCGCGCCGTAGGCGTACTCGCCCTCGTCGCGTTCCAGCGGCAGATCGAGACGGTGGAGGCGCACGACCACCGCGACCGCCAGGGCGATCCCCGCCAGCACCAACGCTCCGCGCGGCCAGGCCCGCCCCGTCGCCATCGCCCCATCCTGCCCGGCCGACGCGGCGCGCCCAAGCGCCGCGTTGCAGCTTGGGCGCGCCGGGCCGCACCCGTATCCTCGCCCGGCACGCATGTCGAACCGGGCCTTCGCGCTGCTGCTTGTCGCCTACCTCGTGCTGCGCGCGCTGCCCGTGCTCGCCTGCGCCGACGTCTTCGGCTTCGGCGAGGAGCTGGCCAAGTCGGCCGCGGCCAAGGCGCTGCTCGACGGCGTGCCGGCACCCTGGCCTGCATTGGCCTACGTGCCGCACGAGGGCGGCGGGTTCGCCGTATCGCACCTCGAAGCGCTGCTCTTCCTCGTCCTCGGAGAGAGCGTGCTGGCAGTCAAGATCGCGGCGCTGCTGCTGGGCACGGCGCTCCTCGCGGCGCTGCTGCAGCTCGCGCGCGAGCACTTCCCGGCCGGGACGGCGTGGTTCGCGGGCCTCGCGGTCCTGTTCGCGCCGGCGCCGTTCGTGCGCTTCTCGCTGCTCGCCCTGGGCACGCACTACGAGGCGCTCCTGTTCGTGACGCTGGTCCTGCTGTTCGCCTTGCGCGTGCTGGCGCGCGAGCGCGGACGCCCGCGCGACCTCGTCCTGCTGGGCCTGTCGGCGGGGTTCGGCCTGTACTTCTCGCTGCAGCTCGCGCCGGTCCTGGCGGCCGTGGTGATCGCCTTGCTCGTCCGGCGTCGCGGGCGCCTCGACGCCTACGAGACCGCCACCGCCTTCGCCGCGTTCGCGGCCGGAGCCCTGCCGCTGCTGGCCATGTTCCTCCAGGTCGGGCGCGACGCGCTGATCGTGCGCGGCGAGGCGGTGCCCGGCGAGGGCATCGGACTCGCCGCTTCCGCAGCGGGGCTGGTCGCGCCGATCCTGACCGCGCGCGACCCGCTGACGTGGGCGCACGCGCTGCTGTTCGCCGCGGCCATCGTCGCCGGCGTGCGCTGGCGCGAGCCGGGTCCGCGCCTCGTCGCGCTGTACCTGGGCCTCTACGCGCTGGCCTACGTCGCGAGCGGCCTCGCGCTGGAATACGACGCCGCGAAACCCGCGGCGTGGTTCTTCCTCCTGCGGCTCGCGCCGCCGTGGTTGTTCCTCACGCTGCTGGCGTGCGCAGGATGCGCGCACCTGTGGCAGCAGGGCGGTCGCGGGCGCGCCGTCGCGGGCGCGGCCGTCGCCGCCGCCGTGATCGCCGGCGGGATCGATCTCGGCCGCCTGGTGGGCGGCGGTCACGCCTCCGCGCCGGTCGCCAACCTGCGCCACCTCGCGCGCACCAAGGGCTACGCCTACGCCGAGTACTTCGACAAGCTGCTGCCGCGCCTCTCGAGCGAGGCGGTCGAGAACGTGCGCTCGCTGATGGTGCTGCGCGACGACCCGCGCCACCTGGCGCCGGCCGTCGCGCAGTCGCTGTTCGAGCGCATTCGCGCCGACGACGCGGTCGCGATCGGACTCGCGCGGCAGGCCTTCGGCCCGCACTGGCTCGACGCGCTGCGCGGGATGGGCCGGTTCCTGCACACCGACTGGAACTACGACGTTCCCGGCGCGTTCGCGCGCATCGACGCGCTGCCGGCCGAGACGCACGGGCCGTTGGGCGAAGCGCTCGGCCGCGCCGGCCTGGGGCCGCGTTTCCGCGCCGACCGCTTCGACGAGCAGCTCGCGGTCGCGGTGCCCGACACGCATCGCGCCGCCTGGCTGCGCGGCATGGGCTGGCGCATCCATCAGACGTTCCGCTACCGTCCGGATCTCGCCGAGGCGTACCTCGCCGCGCAGCCCGCCGAAGTGCGCACGCACCTCGCGCAGGGCTGGCGGACGGCGCGCGAGATCGACGCGCTGCCGTGAGCGCGCGGCGCGGTGGTATCCTGCGGGCTTCCAGCCCGTCCTAGAAGAGCGCCATGAACACCACAGCAAGCATCGTCGACGTCACAACCGCCAACTTCGTTCAGGAGGTCGTCGAGCGCTCCCGCACGACCCCCGTGCTCGTGGATCTGTGGGCCACCTGGTGCGGGCCGTGCAAGACGCTCGGTCCGATCCTGGAGAAGGTCGCGCGCGAGATGAAGGGCGCCTTCGTGCTGGCCAAGATCGACATCGACCAGAACCCCGAGATCGCCGACGCCTTCCAGGTGCAGAGCGTCCCGACCGTGCTCCTGCTGAAGGGCGGCCGTCCGGTGGACGGCTTCGTCGGCGCCCAACCGGAGAAGGCGATCCGCGACATGCTCGCGAAGCACCTCGGGCCGGTCGTCGATCCGCTGGAGGAGGCGCTCGCGCCCGAGAAGGACGGCAAGCCCGAGATCGCGCTCGCGAACGTGGCGCGCCTCGCGGCCAGGAAGCCCGCGCCCAGGCTTGCGGCGGCGCACCACGCGCGCCTGCTGCTCGCGACCGGCAAGTCCGCCGAGGGTCAGGCTGCCTTCGACGCGCTCTCGGTCGAGGAGAAAGCCTCGGATCCCGGCCGGGCCGCGCAGGCGTTGATCGCGCTGCTCGCGCAGCGCACGGACCTCGCGCCGCTGGAAGCCGCAGTGAAGCAGGACCCCGACGACATCGCGGCGCGCCTCGCGTTCGGACGCGCGCTCTTGGCCGAGGGGCGCGCGGCCGATGGCCTGGAGCAGATGTACGAAGGCGCGAAGCGCGACGTGCGCTTCAACGACAGCGAACCGCGCAAGGCGCTGCAGCAGGCCTTCGAGGCGCTGGGCGACGCGGACCCCTTGGTGACGGAGTACCGCCGCCGGCTGTCGATCCTGCTCTGCGTCTGACGCCGCCGGTCAGGTGCGCCGGGCCGGATACGCGCCGCGCAGCTTGTTCCACGCGACCTGCGCCGCCTCGCGCAGGACCCGCAGGTAGCTCGTCGCGCGCACGGTGCTCCCCACCTGGTGCTCGACGCGCACCGGGACCTCGATGACCGGGTGGCCCAGCCGGCGCGCGAGGTACAGCACCTCGAAGTCGAACCCGAAGCCGTCGATGCGCTGCGCGCGGAACAGCTCCTGCGCGACGTCGGTCCGCAACAGCTTGAACCCGCACTGGGTGTCGTAGAAGCCGCGCACGACGAACAGCTTCACGATCCACTGCCCCATCCCGCCCAGCACGCGGCGCAGGAACGGGTACTCGATGTCGTTGCCGGGCGCGCGCTTGCTGCCGATCACGACCGGAGCCTCGCCCGCCCGTGCCTCGAGCCGCTCGAACTCGGTCAGCGGAATGGAGAGGTCCGCATCCATGAACACCAGCCACGGCCGCGTCGCGACCAGCACGCCGGCGCGCACGGCCGCGCCCTTGCCCCGCTGACGCGGCTGACGCACGACGCGAATGCGCCCGGCGAATCGCCGCTCGAGCAGGTCGGCGGTGCCGTCGCTGCTGCCGTCGTCCACGACCACGATCTCGCAGCGGTCCAGGCGCTCTTCGGCCCAGGCGAGCAGCTTCTCGGCCGTGGCCTCGATCCGCCGCGCCTCGTTGAAGGCCGGAACGACGATGGTGAGGTCGCGGATCACTGCGTCAACGCCCGGCGCGCGCGGCGCTGAAACCTACGGCGGCTGCCGCGGCCGGGCAACACGGGCTCCGCCTCTCGGTTCACTGGGCCCCGCTGGAGACGGCACGGCGGATCCGTTCGACCAGCGCGGCGCGGTCGTTCGGGATGCGCTCGGTGAGGAGCGCGCGTCCGCCGAGCGCGGCGAGCGCCGGCGGCAGCTCGGGTTCGCGCTCCAGGATCGGCAGCAGCACGTCGCCGAACTTGGCCGGGTGCGCCGTGGCCAGGAACATCCCGACCTCGCCCGCCTGCAGGGTCTTCGCGAGCACGCGGTGCGCGACGGCCGTGTGCGGGCACGCGGTGTAGCCCAGGCGCGCCAGCGCGACGATCTCCCCGCGCGTCTCGTCCTCGGTCGCGCGGCCCCAGCGCAGCGCGGCGCGCAACGCCGCGACGTCGCCGTCGAACAAGGCCTCGATGCGCTCCCAGTTGCTCGGCGCCCCGACGTCCATCGCGTTCGAGATCGTCGCCACCGAGGCGCGCGGCTCGTACTCCCCGCCGGCGAGATAGCGCGGCACGGTGTCGTTGACGTTCGTCGCGGCCACGAAGGCCGTCGCCGGCAAGCCCAGCTTCCAGGCCATCAGGCCCGCGCACAGGTTGCCGAAGTTGCCGCTGGGCACCGCGATCACCGGTGCGTCGATGATGCCGGCCATGCGCAGCGCCGCGATGCCCTCGAAGTAGTACAGGACCTGCGCCAGGAGGCGCGCGATGTTGATCGAGTTGGCGGAGGCGAGACCGAACTCCGCCGACAGCCTGCGATCGGCGAAGCAGGCCTTCACCAGCGCCTGGCAGTCGTCGAAAGAACCGTCGACGGCGAGGGCCGTCACGTTGTCGCCCAGCGTCGCGATCTGGCGCTCCTGCAGGGCCGAGATGCGGCCGTGCGGGTAGAGCACGACGACGCGCGTGTCGGGCCGCTGCCAGAACGCGTGCGCCACGGCCGCGCCCGTGTCGCCGGACGTCGCGGTCAGGATCGTGCGGCGCCCGCGCTGCGGAGCGCGCGTCAGGACGGCCGCCAGGAAACGCGCGCCGAAATCCTTGAAGGCCAGCGTCGGACCGTGGTGCAGCTCCAGGGCGAAGGTCGCGTCGGCGACGCGCACGACGGGCGCGCGGAAGTCGAGCGCGTGGTCGACGATCGAGGTGATCTCGCGGCGGTCGAACTCCCCCTCCAGGAGGCGCGAGAGGATCTCGGTGCAGCGCGCGGGCCAGTCCAAGAGCAGCAAGGCGTCGATGTCCGCGAAGGCCGGCCACTCGGCCGGGACGAACAGCCCGCCGTGCGCCGGCGTCGCGCCTCCGGCGGCCTCGACGAAGGTCGCGCGGTCGTGGGTGTTGCGCGTTCCGACCAGCTTCACAGGACCCTCGCTCCGCGCGGGTCGAGAGCGCACGGTCGCACGCGGCTGGCGACGCCGGCGCCCTGGAACGCGGCCTGCATCGCTTCCGCGACGACGCCGATGCGCCCGCGCTCGGCGACCGCGAACACGGCCGGGCCCGAACCGGAGAGGCTGCACGCGACGGCGCCCGCGGCGAGCGCCGCCCGCTGGACTCCCGCGAAACCCCGCACGAGCGGCGCGCGGTGCGGCTCCGCCAAGAGGTCGCGAAACGTCGCCGCGAGCAGTGCGCGGTCGCCCGCGTGCAGCGCATGTACGAAAGCGGCGAGGTTCTGGGCCCAGGCCACCGCCTCGGGCAGAGCGATCGTCCGCGGCAGCGCCGCGCGCGACTCGCGCGTGGCCAGTTCGAGCTCCGGTTGCGCGACGGCGAACACGAGATCCGCGGGCCACGGCAGCGTGCGCACCGCGCCGTCCGGCGCCACGAGCTGCAGGCCGCCCAAGAGGCTCGGCGCGGCGTTGTCCACGTGCGCCGCGCCGGTCGCCTCGCCCTCCAGACGCGCTGCGAGATCCAGCAAGGAACGCTTGTCCAGCGGCTCGCCCGCGAACGCATTGCACGCGACCAGGGCCGCGACGCCCGAAGAAGCGGACGAGCCGAGCCCGCTGTTGAGCGGCAGGCGCTTGTCGAGCACGACGCGCGCGGGCCCGATGCCGCGCCCGAGGGCCGCTTCCAGGAACTGCCGCGCCTTCACCACCAGGTTGTCGGCCGGATCCGCCGGCAGGCGCGCGGCGTACGGCCCCACGCACTCGAAGCGGTCGCGCTCCGCCGCTTCGACCGTGACGTGATCGCCCCACGGCTCGGCGTCGAGCGGCGCGAGCGCCGCGCCCAGGACGTCGAAGCCCGCGGCCACGTTTCCGATCGAGGCCGGTGCGAACGCCGTGATCCGCTTCATCGCTGGAACAGCGTGGGTCTGCGGCTCTCCATGCGGGAACGATAGCGCGCGCGGGCGCGGCCGTCCCGCGCGATCAGGCCGCGCTCCAGCTCGCGAGCGCGAGGATGTCCGCCAGCACGCCGGCCGCCGTGACCTCGGCGCCCGCGCCGTACCCGCGGATGACCATGGGGCGCGGGCTGTAGTGCTCGGTCAGGAAGGCCAGCGCGTTCTCGCCGCCCTTCACGCCGCGCAGCGGGTGTTCGACACCGACGGCCTGCAGGCCGACCGACACGCTGCCGCCCTCGACGCGCCCCACGAAGCGCAGCACTTCGCCGCGCGCCGCGAGCGCCGCGATGCGCGCCGCGAACGGACCGTCGAGCTCGGGCAGGCGGTCGAGGAACTCGTCCACCTCGCCGGAGGCGTCGAACGTGCCGGGCAGCACGCCCTCGACCGCGACGTCGTCGGGTTCGAGCTCCAGGCCGATCTCGCGCGCCAGGATGAGCACCTTGCGCGCCACGTCGCGGCCCGAGAGGTCCTCGCGCGGATCGGGTTCGGTGAAACCCTTCTCGCGCGCCTCGCGCACGGCCTTGCTGAGCGCGACGCCCTCCTCCAGGCGCCCCAGCAGGTACGACATCGAACCGGACAGGATGCCCTCGATCGACTTCACGCGGTCGCCGCGCTTCACGAGGTTCTGCAGGGTGCCGATCACCGGCAGGCCCGCGCCGACGTTCGTCTCGTAGCAGAAGCGCCGCTGGCGCTCGCGCGCCGTGCTGCGCAGTTCCCTGTAGTAGGCGAGGCTGGCCGCGTTGGCCTTCTTGTTGGCCGTCACGACGTGGAATCCGGCGCGCATCAGGTCGCCGTAGCGCTCCGACAGCGGCTCGCTGGCCGTGCAGTCCACGAGGACCGGCGTCACCGGCTTGTGTTCGCCCAGGAACGCGCCGAGGCGCGCCAGGTCGGCCGGCCCCGAACGCGGATCCTTGGCCCCCAGCATCCCGGCGGCGCGCGCGGGGTCGATGCCGCGCGCATCCAGCAGCAGCGTCTTGCTGTTCGACACGCCCACGAGCCGCAGCTCGACGCCGCGCGCCCGCAGTGCGTCCTTGTGCGACACGATCTGCTCCAACAACTTCCCGCCGACGCTGCCCACGCCGCACAGGACGAGGTCGAGCGTCTCGGGCGTGTCGAAGAAGCAGCGGTGCGCGTGGCGTAGCGCGCGCCGGCCGTCCTCGGCGTGGACGACGGCCGAGATGCTGCGTTCGTTGGCGCTCTGCGCGATGGCCACGACGTTGACCGCGACCTCCGCCAGCGCCTCGAAGAACGTCCCGGCGGCGCCCATGCGCGTGCGCATGCCGTCGCCGACGGCGCTGAGGATCGAGAGGCCGTTGCGCCGTTCGACCGCATCGATGCGGCCCAGGCGCCGTTCCGGCTCGAACGCGCGCTCCAGCGCCACGACGGCGCGCGCGCCGTCGCGTGCCGCCACGCACAGAGAGATCGCGAACTCGCTGCTGGCCTGCGAGATCAGGATCACCGAGATGCCCGACTCGGCCAGAGCACCGAACGCGCGCGACGCGACTCCCGGGATGCCGGCCATGCCCGCGCCGGTCAGGTTGAGGAGCACGATGTCGCCCAGCAGGGTCAGCCCGCGCACGCCGTGCAGCGACGGCGCGGCCTTGTGCTTCACGCGGGTCCCGGGCTTCTCGGGCGCGAAGCTGTTGCGCACGGCGACGTCGATGCGCCGCTCGCGCACCGGCTGGATGGTCTTGGGGTGCAGGACCTTGGCGCCGAAGTAGCTCAGCTCGAGAGCCTCCTCGAAGGACAGCTCCGCGACCGGGAACGCCTCGGGCACGAGGCGCGGATCGGCGCTGAAGATGCCGTCGACGTCGGTCCAGATCTCGCACGCGTCGGCGTCGAGCGCCGCCGCGGCCAGCGTCGCGGTCCAGTCGGACCCGCCGCGGCCCAGGATCAGCGTGTGCCCTTCCTCGTCGCCCGCGAAGAACCCGGGGAGGATCAGCAGTCGCGGACCGGCCTCGCGCACGTGCGCGAAACGCTCGCGCGTGCGCGCCGTGTCCGGCTCGGCCTCCAGGCAGTTGCCGGCGGCCATGATGTGCTCGCGCGGGTCCAGGAGCAGCGGGTCGAGGCCGCGCGCCGCGCACATCTCGCGCAGGATCGCGCACGACGCGCGCTCGCCCAGGCTTGAGAGCCGCGCGATCACGAGCGGCGGCGACTCGCGCAGCAGGCTCACGCCCTGCAGCAACCGGTCCAGCTCGCGGACGAGGCCGTCGATCTCGGCCTCGAGCCGCTCGCGCGCGACCGCCGGCATCTCGCGGCCGACGTCGGCCAGGATCGGCGCGTGCACCGCGCGAAAGCGCTCGACCCACGGCGCGACGGCGTCGCCGGCCTGCGCGCGCTGCGCCGACTCGAGGAGCAGGTTGGTGACGCCGGTGACCGCGGACGCGACGAGGCACACGCGGTCTTCCTGCAGGGCGGCCGCGACGAGGTCCGCGACGCGCCGCATGCGCGCGGCGTCGCCGACGGAGGTGCCGCCGAACTTCATGATGCGCATGGCTGGACTCGCTGCGGAAAGGGGGTCGCGCCGCCGGACGGCCGCGTGGAAACGGGGAGCATGCGGATGGCTGTCGGCCAACGCACGCCCCAAACGAAAGCGCGGCGGGCCGTTCCGCGCTCCGGGGGCGGCGCCGCGTGCGGCCGGGCCGCGGACCCCGGGCCGGCCGCGGACGGCTACACTCGGCGCGCTCGTGCCCCCCCCAACCCTGCGAGGAGCCCCATGCGGCCGCGCCGATCCCCCCCCGCGCTGATCCTGTCATTCCTCCTCGTGTTCGGCTTCGCCGCCGGCCCGGCGCGCGCGCAGACGGACGACGCGCAGCGCCTGATCGCGCTCGCGCGGGAGGACAGCCGCGTGATGGAGCACCTCGACCATCTCTCGAACCGCATCGGCCCGCGGCTGACCGGATCCGATGCGTACGAGACGGCCTGCGCCTGGGCGCTCGCGCAGTTCGAGGCGTTCGGACTGGAGAACTGCCGCCTCGAGCGCTGGGGCGAGATCGCCGTGGGCTTCAACCGCGGGCCGGCGTCGGGGCGCATGCTCGCGCCGGAGCTGAAGGAGCTCAGCTTCGCCACCAACGCGTGGACCGCGGGCACGCGCGGCCGCGTGTCGGGGATCGCCGTGCTGGCGCCGTCGACCGCGGCCGAGCTCGATGCCGTTCGCGCGAAGCTGCCGGGCGCGTGGGTGGTCTCGCGCGCGAGCTCCGGCCGCGGCCGCGGCGCGCCGCAGGGCTCGCGCGAGTTCCGCGACCAGCTCGAGGCCGCGTACGACGAGGCCGGCATCGCGGGGACGATCCGGCCCGGCCGCGGGGAACTGCTGCTGACCAGCGGCAGCCCGCGCATCACGTTCGACAAGCTGCCGACGCGGCCCGCGATCCAGCTTCTCGCCGCCCAGCACGGGGAGATCGTGAAGCGCATCGAGGCCGGCGAGGAAGTCCGTCTGGAGTTCGACATCCGCAACTGGTTCAAGCAGGGCCCGATCGCGCAGCACAACGTGATCGCCGAGATCCGCGGCAGCGAGAAGCCGGACGAGGTCGTGATCGTGGGCGGCCACCTCGACACGTGGGACGGCGCGACGGGCACGAACGACAACGGCACCGGCGTGGCGACCGCGCTGGAGGCCGCGCGCTTGCTCGTGAAGGCCGGGGTCAAGCCCAAGCGCACGATCCGCTTCATGCTGTGGGGCGGCGAGGAGCAGGGCCTGCTCGGCTCGCGCGCCTACGTCGAGAAGCACCGGGACGCCATGGCCTCGGTCTCGGCCGTCCTGGTGCACGACGGCGGCACGAACTACTGCGCGGGCATCACGGCGACCCCGGCGATGACGGCGCAACTGCGCGAGGTGTTCGCGCCCGTCGCCAGCCTCGACCCCGAGCTGCCGTTCGAGGTGCGCGAGGTGCAGGGCCTCTCGGGCGGCGGCAGCGACCACGATTCCTTCCTGCGCGCCGACGTGCCCGGGTTCTTCTGGATCCAGAAGGGTCGCGCGGTCTACAGCCGCACGCACCACACGCAGTTCGACACGTTCGAGCAGGCGATCCCCGAGTACCAGCGCAACTCGGCGATCGTGATCGCGGTCGGCGCGCTGGGCATCGCCAACCTGCCGGCCCTCCTGTCGCGCGAGAACCTGCGCGCGCCGAGCCGCGGCCAGGGCGGCCGGCGCCTGGGCGTCATGCTGGCCGACGACATGACGATCGACGAGATCGTCGAGGACAGCGTCGCCGCGCGCGCGGGCCTTCTCGCCGGCGACAAGGTGCTGCGCATCGGCCAGACGCCGACGCCCGACAGCGCCGAATTGCGCGCGGCCATGCAGGCGGCGCCCGCGAAGACCACCGTGACGGTGCTGCGCGCGGGCAGCGAGGTCGTCGCGGCGATCGAGTTCCCGCCCGACGCCGCGGGCGGCGGCAGCGCGGCCGCGCGCCTGGGGCTGCGGCTGGGAGCGGAGCTGGAGGTCGAGGAGGTCTCCGCGGACGGCGCGGCCGAGAAGGCCGGCGTGCGCGCCGGCGACCGCATCGTCAAGGCCGGCGGCGCGGACGTCGCGAACGCGCGCGACCTGTTCCGCGCGCTGGGGGCCGCGGACGGCGAGACACGTATCGTCGTCGTGCGCGACGGGCAGGAGATCGCCCTGACGCTGGCGGGACTCGAACGGCCCTAGGCTCCAGCGCCGCTCACATCACCCAGCTCACGCTCACGCCGTTCGACAGGTTGAACGTGCTGGGCGTGCAGAACGCGGCCGCGTTGCGATACCAGATCTGGTACGTGCGCGTGCCGGGCGTCGTCACGAGGCCGCGCACGGACACGCTGGGGTCGCCGCCCTGCGGGTACTGCGAGGCGCCCGCGACGTTCGTCACGGTCTTCAGGCGCACCACGGTGCCGCCCGCGCAGCGCAGGCCGTCGCCGAACACCACGCCGGCGCCGCCCGCCTGCTGGTTCGTGCCCTGGAAGTACAGCGCCGAGCTGTCGGGCATGCCGCTCCCGGACAGCAGCAGCGTGTCCCCGGAGAGGCTCGAGTTGCCGCTCACGGAGATGTTGGCGCCATTGGCGTTGACCGAGCTGGCGCAGCCGTTGCCCGCCGCGCCGCTGTTGCCGCAGGGGCAGGCGGTCCCGGTGCCGTCCCCGAAACAGAACGGCGTCGCGAGCGTGTTCAGGTCGAGCAGGAACGCCGCGTCGACACCGCCCGCGCGCCGGCCCTCGAAGATCAGGTAGCGGCCGTTGGCGCTGATCGCGAAGTTCTCCTGGACGCCGGCCAGGAACTCGATCACCTGCCCGCCGGCCATCGTCACGCCCTCCTGCACGAGCAACTGGCCGTTGCGGAAGATGCCCGTGTCGCGCGTCGTGTCCGGGTCGTTCCAGTCGCCGTACCAGAACACGTTGCCCGCATCGTCGATGCGCACGCCGCCCGAGCCGAACGACGTGAACGTGAAGCCGCCGGTGCCGGGCAGGCTCGTGCCCTCCTGGGCGATGATGGTAGTGTTGTTCTTGACGATCACCTCGTCGTCGGTGGTCGCCCCGGTGAGGTCGGCGCGCATGACCCAGTCGCCGTTGTTGTTGAGGTCGATCGGGCGCCCGGTGAGATTCTCGTAGCTGCGGCCCGCGAGCGGCGACGGATCGCCCTCGCGCACGAGCGACGTCGTGTTCAGCACGATCGCGGCGTTGTTGGCCGCCAGACCCGTCAGGTCCGCCACCGACAGCACCTGCCCCGAGTCGTTGATCACGTAGCGGTGGATGTTGGTCTCGAAGTCGGTCACGGTCTCGCCGGCGATGCCGGTGATCGAGTCGCCCTCCTTCAGCAGCACGGACTCCGACACGAGGGCGCCCGACCCGTCGAGCTGGAAGATCACCAGCGCGCGGTCGACGCTGCTTGCGATCGCCGCGTCGTCGACGCTGGCCATGACCAGCATCTGCAGGTTGTCGTTCAGCTTGCTCCCGAAGAACCCGATGTACGGCGTGCCGGCGCTGAACTGCGGCGCTGCGGAGATCGCGCTCTCCTGCATCAGCAGCGAGCTGCCCAGGAAGATCCCCGAGTCCGTCGTCGTGGTCAGGCCGGTCAGGTTCAGGTTCCAGCCGACCTGCCCCGACTCGTTGAACGAGATCGTGCCGAAGGAGCTGATCCCCGCCCCGGCCGGCGCAACGAGCGCGTCGGTTTCGCGCGCGAACTGTGCGCCGTTGATCAGCACGACGCCGTCGCCCGGCGTGGGCGTGAAGTCGGTGTCGACCTGGATCAGCCAGGTGCCGGAGTTGTTCACGTCGAGGCCGTCGATCGCGGTCACGTTGCCGACGCCGGCGACGACATCGCCGTCCTGGACGAGGACGATGGGGCTCTGGGCCGCCGCGAGGGGCGCCAGGACCAGCGCCGCAGGAATGTGAAGGAGGCTCGTGTTCATCATGTCCATCCGGCTCATGGTGTGGGACGAGTGGGCGGGGGGGGCTCGACAGCGAGCCTACGCCAAGATCGCGCGGCGCGCCGGACAAACCCGGCGCGCGAGGCAGGAAACGCCGCCCTCGCCGCGGAGCGCGGTGCGGGCGGCCGGAGCTGTCCTTGGCGCGATGTTCAGGGCCCGTACGTGATGCGCAGCGCGTTGGTGCGCACGCTCCCCGCCGGTGCCAGCGGGTCCTGGATCTCGACGAGGTAGTGCACGGTCCGGCCTGCCACGTAGCCCGGAACCGTGAACGGCAGCGTCCACGCGCCCGAGCCCGGCACGGCGGCCGAGCCGCTCGTCGTGAACGCGACCGTGCTCGTGATGCGCATGCGCTGCGCCTCCTGCATGCCGGTTCCGGGGAACGCGGGGGCGGCGTCCGGCGCGAAGGCGGCGGTCAGCACGCCGGCGGCCGCGCCCGGCGCGCCGGTGACGCGCAACTCCGCCGGCAGACCCAGGCGGAATGGCCCCTTCGCGCCCAGCGTCGGCGTCATGCCGAAAGCGTCAGGCCAGCCGGCGTTCATCTGGACCCTGCGGCCTGCCTCCGGACCGTGGAACACGCGGTTCACGTTCCAGCGGTCGGCGACGAAGTCGGCATCGCCGTCGCCGTCGAGGTCGAGAGCGGCGCCGTAGCGCGGCGGAACGCTGCCGTTGGATTCGAAGTACACGGTCTGGAGGATGGGTTGCTGGAACCCGACTCCGCCTGGATTGCGCAAGTGGATCGAGACCGCCGTGCGTGCATGGCGCGGCGCCGAGATCAGGATGTCCCTCCAGCCGTCCCCGTTCACGTCGGCTGCGACGAGATCGATGCTGCCGCCCGCCTGGTAGTCGTTGTTGGTCAGCAGGGCCGTGTCATTCCAGCCCGATCCCGGGCCGCCCTGGTACTCCACGTAGGCCTGCGGTTGCGTGCTGCTGCCGCCGTAGACGTAGACGAGATCGTTGTCGCCGTCGCCGTCGAGATCCTCGATCACGAAGCGGCGCGTGTGATTGTCGGTGCCGGTGGAGAAATGCACGCCGCCGGTCGGGCCCATCCACGAGTTGATCCCGAGCCCGAAATGGATGGTCGCGCCCGAGCCCGACATGAACACGTCCGGGTGGTTTCCGTAGCTCGCACCGCCCAGTTCACCGACGAAATGGATGATCTCGTTGGGGAAATCCTGTTGGTGCACGAAGCGCCCAGAACCGTCGTTGATCCACAGCCGCGACAGGCGCGACGTCCCCGAGAGCGTGCGCGTGAACAGGTCGAGGTCGCCGTCCCCGTCGCTGTCCCCCACGACGCTGGCCTGCGGCGACCAGTCGCCGCTGGGCAGGGCGCGGAAGTCGACGCCCACCGGGCCCGCGTCACCCGCGTCGGCGTAGCCGCCGCCGCCGTTGTTCAGCAGAAGCCGCATCGACACGAAGCTGCCGTTCTGCAGCAAGGCCACCACCAGATCGACGTCCCCGTCCCCGTCGAAGTCTCCCGGGTAGCCTGGACCCGCGAAGGTCATCCCGGCCGGCGCCGCCGGCAGGTAGGGTTCGAACGGCGTGACGGTGCCGTCGCCGAGGTTGCGCATCAGCGTCCCCAACCCGCAGTTGAAGTCCGGATCGCCGTCGCGGTCGAAGTCGTACGCGGCGCGCGGCGCGGGATCCGCGACCGGCGCGGGCAGCGCGCAGGGACCGACGATCGGACCGCGCGCGTAGTAGATGCAGCGCCCAGCAACGAGCTCGACGTCGCCGTCGTGATCCAGGTCCGCCGCCCCCGCGATCTCGTCCGACCCCAGGCCCGGCATCGCGAAGGCGGACGCGAACGCGCCCGTGCCGTCGTTCAGCGAGATGAGGAACGTCGAGAGCTTGTCGTTGTGCAACGGCGTCGGGCCGCCGCCGCCGCCGCAGCAGATCCCGTCGAGGTCTCCGTCGCCGTCGACGTCGGCCAGCTTCGCCGCGGGGCCGCCGGGCGCCACGGCCTCCACCGCGAAGGTCGAACGGCCCGTGCGGCGCACCACGACGTACTGCGTCATGTCGAACACGACCACGTCCTGGTCCCCGTCGCCGTCGATGTCGCCGGCCATGGGCATCGGCATGGTGTTGATGCCGTGCCACTGCACGTCCGGCACGCCGGCCACGCCGTTCACGACCGGAACGATGAACAGGGTGCTGCCCGCGTTGACCGCGACGTCGGTCGTGCCGTCCTGGTTCGCGTCGATGGCGAAGCAGTGGTCGGGCGTCGCCCCCAGATCGAGAGCGGTGCACTGGACCGCGCTCCAGCCGGTGCTCTCGGAGTACTCGACCGTCCAGATGCGCAGAACCGAGCCCTCGGTCAGCGCGCGGTCGAGGATGCCGTCGCCGTTGAAGTCGGCGAAGACCGGCTGCGTGGTCCGCCCTCCGACCCACGAGAGCACGGGGTGGCGCGTGGGCCACGAGAGGCCGCCCGACGTGTACACGACGACCTCGCCGCTGTTCGGCCCGTGGAAGGCCAGCCAGAAATCGTCGAGCCCGTTCTGGTCGACGTCGATGCGTCCGCCGACGACGGGGCTGTTGTACGCCACGGTGTTGTCCGCCAACGTGTGCGACACGCCGAGCTGCAAGGGGAACGCGCCCGTCCCGTCGTTGTGCCACAGGCCTATGGTCGCGATGTCGACGGTGCTGTTGTTCCACCACGAACTGACGATGTCCATGTGGCCGTCGCCGTCGAAGTCGAGCAGCGCCTGGAAGCGCGTGTTCGTGCCGCCGACGACGAGCGGCGCGTCGAACGCTGCGCGGCTCTCCTGGGCAGGAGCGGCCGCAACCAGGAACAAGGGAGCGAATGCGACGAACGGCTTCATGGGGCTCTCCTCCGCGGACGCGCCGCAGGAGCACGGCGTCGTCCGGCACCCATTGTCCACAATCCGCCCGGCGTTGCATTTCGAGGGGCTCCCAGGCCCCCCCCGGCGATCCGCTCGCGTCCCGACGTCCGTTCCGCGGCGAGCAGGCTACTTGCGGGCCGCGAAGCACAAGCCCGACCAGGTCGCGTCGATCGCGCAGACCTTGTAGTCGACGAACCCGCGGCCGAGGCCGAACGCGCGCACGGCGTCCGCGGTCAAGCCGCCTGCGAGCCCCGAGCCCTGCTTGGGCCACGCGATCCAGATCGAACCGCCCGCGGCGAGCCCCTTGCGGGCGCGCGCGAACCCGCGCGCGAGCTGCGCGCTCGAGCGCACGAACAACAGCACGCGCTCCGCGGGCTTGCGCACGTCCGTGCGCACCGTCGCGCCGGCGGGCAGCGCACGCAGCGTGCGCTCGAACCCCTCGGGGCCGTCCAGCACGCACAGCGTCGTCTCCGGCCGGACCCCGAGCTTCTTCGGCAAGGGCGTGCCCGAGTAGCCCGACAGGCTCACGGGCACGATCGGCGCGCGCGCGCCGCTCGCGATGGCGCGGCGCAGCGCGCCGCCGATTCCGCGCCACGTCGCGAACACGGCATCGGGCAGCAGCTTGCGTGCCGCCGCCGCCTTCTCGGGCGCTCCGCCGACGAACACGATCGGCGTGTGGCGCGTCGACTTGCGCTGGCGCAGATAGGCGGCGATCGCGCGGCCGTGCGAAGGCAGGCGCGCGAGGTCGATCAAATACGCGTCGGCCGGCCGCCCGGCGAGCGCGGTGTAGCCCGCGCCGCCGGTCGTGGGGTCGTGCCACGCGGCGTCGAAGCCGCCGGCCGCGAGGCGTTCGATGCGTTCGCGCGCCTCCGCCGCGTTCCAGTGGAACAGCACGACGCGCGGTCCCTTCCCCGCCATGCCGCGCTTGCGCAACTCACGCCCCCGGAAGGAACGCGCACAGTTCGTCGAGGTCGCGGATCCGCGCCGCGCACACGCGCCCGCGCTCGCTGTGCCGGTAGAGCGGGTCGTAGTAGTGCTCCAGCAGGATGCGCACCAGCTCGTCGGTGCGGCCCTCGTCGAGGAGCTGCACCAGCGGCGGCCGCGTCGTCGCTCCCGGCATGCGCGCCTGGACCAGCGGCAACTGCACGCGCAGCTCGGCGCGGCTCTGCTCGGTCGCCAAGTAGTCCTCCGACAGGATGCGCACGCGTTCCTCGACGCCGGCGACGAGCTCGACGTTCGTGCCGCGCTGCATCGCCTGCCACAGGCGCGGAGGCAGGACGACGTCGCCGACCTTGCGGCTCTCGCCTTCGACCACGAGGACGTCGCCCAGCGGCGCGCGCAGGCGCGCGGCCAGGCGGCTCTCGAACGTCTTCTGCGAGCACGGCGCGAGGCCCACCATGCCGAGCAGCGAGCTGCGGTGACCCGCGAGCGCCTCCAGGTCCAGCACGCATTCCGGCCGCTCGCGTTCCAGCTCGCGCAGCATCAACGTCTTGCCGACGCCGGTGAGGCCGCGCAGCACGACGAGCGGCGGCAGCTCCATCGTCGCGAGCTGGCGCACGACTTCCGCGCGGTAGGCCTTCCATCCGCCTTCGAGCAGCGTCGCGCGTTCCAGGCCCAGCTCGCGCACGAAGTGCGCCACGCTGCGCGAGCGCAAGCCGCCGCGCCAGCAGTGCAGCACCACGGGCCGCGCGGGCGCGGGCGCGTCCTCCGCGCCCAGGAGCTCCGACGAGAGGCGCTCGAAGCCGGGCGACATCAGCTCGTCCGCACGCTGCTCGAGGTCGTCGGCGGGCGGCGTCCAGTCCGCGGCCGCCGCGATGCCGGCGACCAGCTCGCGGATCCGACCGCGCACGATGCCGCGCGCCTCGTCGAACGCGTGGCGCGGCGAGGACTGCACGTACAGCGTCCCGACCAGCGCGCGCTGCACGTCGTCGAACAGCGGCACGTTCACGGCGCCGGGAACGTGGTCCTCGGCAAACTCCGCCGGGCTGCGCAGGTCCACGACGACGGACGGCGGCCCCGCGAGGAGTTCCCGCGCGCCGATGCTGGGGAGCGCGATCCTCGAACCCGCCTGCGGCATGACAGCGGCAGGCAGTGTACTCGCTGCGGCTAGCGCGGCCCGGGAGCAGGCGCCTTGCCGGGCCCGCGCTCCTCCCGGCCGCGGTCGCCCGGTGGATGATCGTGATCGGGCTTGCCGCGCCCGCCCGGTCCGCGCTCTCCCGGCGGATGATCGTGATCGGGCCTGCCCGGGCCCCGTCGGCGGTCGCCGCGGTGCGGGAGCAGTTCGCGCAGCATGTCGCGGAACTCCTCCGGCGAGGCCTGCTCCAGCTCGGCGAGGCGCTCGGGCGGCAGCAGCGATCCCGCGCGCAGGCTCTCCATCACGCGCGCGCGCACCAATCCGCCGACGCGCTCGCGGCGCTCCTCGCGCGACAGGTCCTCGAGGCCCAGGAAGTCCTGCGGGCGCGGGCGCAAGGCCTCCGCGACGGCGCGCAGCGCCTCCGCGCGCTCGGGCGGAATCGACCGGCGTTCGGCTTCCAGACGCTCGACGCGGCGGTGCAGATCGAGCACCGCCTGCATGCGCTGGTCCTCGGGCAGACCCTGCAGCCGCTGGATCTCCTCGGGCTCCAGGTCGAGGCGGCGGCCGAGCCACTCGACGGCGCCGCGCGACGAGCGCTCGCGCATCTTGTGCTGCATCTCGGCCAGCACGCGCGGACGCTCGGACGGCGGCACCTGCTCCATGCGCTCGCGCCACTCCTTGGGCAGCGCGCCGTGCAGTCGGTCGCCGCGCTCGCGGCACTCGTGCAGCACGAGGTCCCGCAGGACCTGGCGGCGGCGGTCGGGCGGGAGCTGCTCCAGGCGCTCGCGCTCCTGCGCGGAGAGGCGCTCCTCGACGCGGCCCTGCGTCTCGCGCAGGAACCGCGCGCGGCGCTCCAGCGAGGCGCGCTGCTCGTCACCGAGCTGCCGGTAGCGCTCGAAGCGCTCGCGCAGGCGCTCGCGGTCGGCGGGATCGAGCCGCTCCCAGCGCTCGCGCGCTTCCTGCAGTCGGCCCTCCTGAGCGTGCGCCAGCGACGGCGCCGCGAAGACGAGGAGCGCGAGCAGGAGGAGCTTGAAGGCGTTCATGTTCAGCCCTCCTCGTCGAGCGCCGTGATCAGCGCCTCGTCGGCCGCGGGCAGCGTCGCGAGCAGGATCTCGACGTCGCCGGCCATCAGGAGATCCCAGTTCTCCAGGACGTCCAGCACCTCGAGCAGCTCCGGTTCCGCCTCGACGAAGGCATCGGGATCGACCAGCGGATCGGGCTCCTGCACCACCTCCACGGGTCCGCGCGGCGCGATCGGCACGAGGTCGGGCTCGACGCCGGGCGGGCCCTCGACCACGACGGGCGTGCCGGGCGTCGGCGCCGTGCGGTCGGGCCACCAGATCCAGGCCGCGAGCACGAGAGCGGCGGCGGCGGCCGCGAACCAGCCCACGCGCGCGCCGGTGCTGCGCCGCGTGAGCGTCGGCACCCTCGGCACCGTCGGCGTGCGCGGCGCCGCGCGGCGCGCGAGCTTCAGGCTCGCCAGGGTGCGCTGCGCCAGGCCCGCCGGCGCGGCGGCGCGGTCCAGCTCCAGCAGTCGATCGAGGCGCGTATCGGCCGCGGCGTGACGCTCCTGCGCCAATCGCGCCAGCACGCCGCGCGCAAGGTCCGCCGGCGGCGCGACGGCTTCGTCCAGCGCGAGCAGCGTGTCCAGCCGGCGCTCGGCCCGCAGGCGCGCCAGCACGCGGTCGCGCAGGACGGGCGACAGGTGCGGCTCGGGCAGGCTGGCGAGCAGCGTCTCCAGTGCCTCCTCGACCTCCAGCACGCGGCGGCACTCGCCGCACGCGAACAGGTGCTCGTGCCACGACAGCTCGGCGAGCCGCGACGGCGACGGCCGGCCGATCAGGCAGCGCTCCAGGCTCGCGCGGAATTGACGGCATTGGGAGTTCATGCGAGCTCCCCCTTCAGGAACGGCGCCAGGCTCGCGCGCAAATTCTCGCGCGCGCGATGGACGAGCGACTTGATCGCCTTCTCGGACGAGCCGAGCACCGCGGCGATCTCGACGTAGGGCATCTCGTGGTACTTGGCGAGCAGGAGCGCCATGCGCTGCTGCTCGGGCAGCCTCTGGATCGCCGCGCGCACCGCCAGCACGACGTCGCCGCGCTCCATCTGCTCCAGCGGATCGGGCACCTGCTCGTCGGGCACGTGCGCGAGGCCGTCGGCGGAGACCTCCGTCGCGCCGGCCGTGCCCGTGCCGCGCTCCTTGCCGCTGGTGCGCTGCGTCTCGTTGACGGCGAGGTTGAAGACGATGCGGTACAGCCAGGTCGAGAAGCGCGCGCTGGGCTCGTAGCGGTCGCGCGCGCGGATGACGCGCAGGAAGACCTCCTGGACCAGGTCCTCGCGGTTGGCGCGGCCGGGCAGGAAGCGCGTGAGCAGCGCCCAGACCTGCCCCGAGTACGCCTCGACGATGCGGTCGAACGCGGTTTCGTCACCGCGCTGCCACGCCAGCATGAGCTGGACGCCGGGATCGTCGTGTTCGGGGGTCTCCATGCGGCCGGGCCGGGACGTCGAGGGTAAGCAACCCCCCGGGCCGCGCTGGGTTTCGGTTCGCCCGGGCGCATTCCCCGGGGCGCCCAGCGGCACAAGTTCCTGCGCCTCAAGGCGGTTGGAACGATCCGGAAGGACCTTCCGGGGTGATCGCCCGGCGCGCGGAGATCAGGGCGCGGGGCGCTCGGCCCCCCCCACGCGCCGCCAGCGGCTCGGCGGCCACACCACCCACACGGGCCGGCCGACGATCTCGCGCGCGTGCACGGGGCCCCACTCGCGGCTGTCGCGGCTCTGATTGGAGCGATCGCCCAGCACGAACCACTCGTCGGGCCCCAGCGCCAGCGGCGCGCCGATGCCGAACGTGCCGCGCTCGGTGTACGCGATGTCGCGCAGCACGCGCACGCGCCGGAACGTGAAGCGGCCCTCCTCGCCGCCGAACCACGCGCGGTAGCCGTAGCTGCCGCCCTCCTGCAGCCGGTCGGCGGGATGGCGCTCGTTCTCGCGGTACCCGGCGACCAGCGGTGGCGCGCCCTCCAGCTCCAGGCGCACCACGTTGTCGCGGTTCTCGAACGCGAGGTGCCGCGGCTCGTCGAGCGCGAGCCGCACGCGCGCCGACGCCAGCGTCGTGAGGCCCTGCGCTGCATTGCGCCGCGTGATCGCGATCTCGGCCTCGCCGCCTTCCAGCGGCCGCACGAGCGCCTGGAACGTGTCGCCCTGCTCGTTCAGCCCGACGCGCAGCTGCGACCCTGCGTCGCGGCACGTGATCTCGCACTCGATGCGCGCGTCGTTCACGGGGCTCGTGCCGCGCACGCGCTCGCCGTTCGGGCCCAGGTACTCGTCCGTCAGCGGATCGTGCAGGAAGAGCAGGCCCAGGTTCGCGTCGCGCGGCACCTCGCGCGCGTCGAGCTCGGCCGCGTCCCGTGCCAGCGTCCACTGAGCGGCCTGCGCGGGCGCGACCGGGAAGCGCTCCTCGAGCGGCTCGCGGGCCTGGTCGTAGACCAGGATCCACGGCGGGCGCGGCTCGTCGCTCGCGAGGCGCTGGCCGCGCACCAGCACGTCGCCGTGCGAGACCTGGATGGATTCCCCGGGCAGGCCCACGACGCGCTTCACGATCGGCGCGTCGTCGCCGTTGCGCTGCACGACGATCACCTCCTGCCGCGCGGGCGGCGCCGTGTCGTAGCGCACGAAGACCCACTCGCCGTCGCCCTCCTCTCCCCAGAGCGCGGGCGCCATGGAGCCCGAATCGACGTGGTAGACGTCGCCGACGAAGCTGCGCGTCAGCACGACGGCGGCCGCCAGTGAAGCCAGCGTCCAGGCGCCGCGCAGGATCCAAGTACGCTTCACGGCGCGCGGGAGGGTACCAGGGCCGAACCCCGCCTCCGACGGAGCGCGGGCCGCGGAGCCGTTCACGCGCGCGTCGCGGCCGGCCGCAGCAGGCCGGCGTGCAGCGCCCGGACGGCGCGTTCGAGGTCGGCCGCGGGCACGACGAACACCTGGCTCAGCGCGCGCGCGCCGATGAACGCCTCGACGATCTCGACGCGCTGCTCGGCCAGGAGGTCCAGCGCGCGCGTCGCCAGCGACGTGTCGCACCCGACCTCATGGCCGATCACGGCGGCGAGCGCGAGGTCGCGCGTGACCGTGACGCTGCGTCCGAGATCGGAGATGGCGCTCTCGACGTCGCCCGCGGGCGGCACGAGCACGCTGATGCCGCCGCCGGTGGCCGAGAGCACACCCGGCTCGACGCGGTGGCGCGCGAGCACGGTGAACAGCTCGCCCAGGCGCGGCGCGCGCAGCTCCGATCCGCCGATGGCGAGGTCCAGGCGCAGCACGCTGCGGCGCGCGGCGATGCCGACCGGTCCCTCGCCGCGCGTGCGCGTCTCGAGCACCGTGCCCGGCGCCTCGGGGTCGTTGACGTCGAGCAGGCGCACGGTCGCTCCCGCGCGCTGCACCGGCGGGATCGCCGGCCCGTAGAGCACCTCGGCGCCGTGAAACGCGTACTCGGCCGCTTCGAGGTAGCCCAGGCGCTCGAGGACGCGCGCGTCGGGCACGAGCCCCGGGTCGGCGGTCATCATGCCCCCGACGGCCTTCCACAGGCGCACGTCGTGCGCGCCGACCGCCTCGGCGACCAGCGCCGCCGTCAGGTCGGAGCCGTTGCGGCCCATGGTCGTCAGGCTGCCGCGCGAGTCCTTGGCCAGGAACCCGGTGACGACGGGAATGCCGGTGACCTGCTCCAGCGCCGCGCGGATCTGGCTGGTCCCGCCCGGCAGAGGCCGCGCCGCGCCGTGGTTCGAATCGGTCGTGAGGCCCAGGTCCCAGGCGTCGACGGGCGTCGCGCGCAGGCCCATGTTCTTCAGCGTGTGCGCCACGATGCGCGCGCTCATGCGCTCGCCGAACGAGAGGAGGTGGTCGTGCTGGCCCGAGAGCAGGCGTCCGCGCACCTGCACCTCGGCCAAGAGGCCGAAGAGCTCGGTGAAGTAGCGGTCGAGCAGATCGGGTTCGAGGTTGAGCTGGCGCAGGAGCGTGCGGTGGCGGATGCGGACGCGGTCGCCCTCCATCAGGCCTTGCAGCGCCGCGCGGCCGACGGTGTCGAGCAGATCGGTCACGCCCTGGTGCGCCGAGGCGACGACGATCGGCCGCTGGCCGCCCTGCTCCTCGACGATCCGGCACGCGCGCAGCACGCCCGGACCGTCGGCCAGCGCCGCGCCGCCGAACTTCAGAACCCTGTCGAAAGCCATGGAAGCCCCCACATATAGCCTTCTCGACCCGCCGCCTACCATCGGACGCGGCGACGGCGCCCGTGGAGGCCCCCGGAGCGCCGTCGCGCGCCGCGGCGCTCCGGAACGAGCAGGGCGCGGGCTAGAATGCCGGGCCCTGCGGGCACGACCGCGACACCATGGAGACACCCGACCGCGATGCGTTGATCCACGACTGGAACCAGCCCGACCTCGCCGCGGCGGGGGCGATCCAGTTCGACGACGAGACCCTGCGCGACGGCCTGCAGAGCCCGTCGGTGCGCGACCCGCGCCTGGACCAGAAGATCGAGCTCGTCCACCTGATGGACGCGCTGGGGATCCACACGGCGAACGTGGGCCTGCCGGGCGCGGGCGAGCGCGCGCGCGAGCACATCCTGGCGCTGGCGCGCGAGATGAAGGGCCTCTCGATCCGCCCGAACGTCGCCTGCCGCACCGTCGTCTCCGACATCGAGCCGGTCGTCGACATGGTGCAGGCGACGGGCGTGCCGATCGAGGTGTGCGCCTTCATCGGCAGCTCGCCGATCCGCCAGTACGCCGAGAACTGGGAGATCGAGCGCATGCTCGAACTCTCGCGCGACGCGGTGACCTTCGCGACGAAGAACGGCCTGCCGTGCATGTTCGTGACCGAGGACACGACGCGCGCGCACCCCGACCACGTCCGCGCGCTGTACACGACGGCGATCGAGGCCGGCGCGAAGCGCATCTGCGTGTGCGACACCTGCGGCCACTCCACGCCCAACGGCACGCGGCGCATCGTGGGCTTCGTGAAGCAGATCGTGACCGAGCTCGGGGCCGACGTCGGCATCGACTGGCACGGCCACCGCGACCGCGGCATGGGCCTGATGAACGCGCTGGCGGCGCTGGAGGCCGGTGCGACGCGCGTGCACGCCACGGCGCTGGGCATCGGCGAGCGCACCGGCAACGTCGAGATGGACCTCCTGCTGGTCAACCTGCGGCTGCTCGGCCTGATCGAGAACGATCTTTCCAAGCTCGGGCGCTACGTCGACCTCGCCAGCCAGGCCACCGGCGTGCCGGTCCCGAACAACTATCCGGTCTTCGGCAAGGACGCGTTCGAGACCGCGACCGGCGTGCACGCCGCGGCCGTCATCAAGGCCTTCAAGAAGGGCGACCACTGGCTGGCGAACCGGGTGTACAGCGGCGTGCCGGCCGACCTCGTGGGGCTGGAGCAGGTGATCGCGGTCGGGCCCATGAGCGGCAAGTCGAACGTGACCTGGTTCCTCGAGAAGCACGGCGTGCAGCCGACCGACGCGCGCGTGCAGAAGGTGCTCGACCTCGCCAAGAAGACGCCGCGCCTCCTGACCGAGGACGAGATCCTGGCCGCGGCCGGCAACTGAGCGCCGCGTTCCGCTCCCCGGGCGTGCGCCGGGGCCCGGCCCGCCGCTACTCTCTGGCTTCTCCTCGCGCCGGCCGTTCCCGCGCGCGAGCTCGATGTCCAACGGCGAAACGACGGATCCCGATTCTCCCGACGCTGAGGCCGAGCCGTCGGCCGAGCGCCGCATCGGCAAGTACCGCATCCTGCGGGAGCTCGGGCGCGGGGCGCAGGGCGTCGTGTTCCTGGCCGAGGACACCGGCCTGCGGCGCAAGGTGGCGCTCAAGATGCTCACCGGCCCCGGCGCGCAGTCGCAGGCGGGCCGCGACCGCTTCCGGCGCGAAGCCGAACTGACGTCGAAGTTCGAGCACCCCAACATCTGCGGTGTGCACGAGGTCGGCGAGGTCGACGGCCAGCCGTACATCGCGATGCAGTTCGTGCGCGGCACGACGCTGGCCGAGCTGGTCGACCGCGCGCGCGACACGCGCGAGGAGGGCGAAGCGCCCGGCGGGAAGCCGCTCGACACGGTCTCGATCACCGGCGGCGGCAGCAAGGGCGGCCTGGAGGACATCTTGCGCCTCGTCGAGCGCGCCGCCCGCGCGCTGCACGTGGCGCACCAGGCCGGGCTCGTCCACCGCGACATCAAGCCCGGCAACATCATGGTCACGCCCGAAGGGCACCCGGTGCTGCTCGACTTCGGCCTCGCGCGCGACCTGGAGTCGGAGGGCCAGGCGCTGACGCAGTCTGGACAGATCGTGGGCACGCCGGCGTACCTGGCTCCCGAGCAGATCGTCGCGTCGCGCGGCGCGGTCGACCGCCGCACCGACGTGTACGCGCTGGGCGTGACGCTGTTCGAGTGCCTGACGCTCAAGCGCCCCTTCGAGCGGCCGTCGTGGGACCAGCTCTTCCACGTGATCCTGGAGGGCGCGCCGGTCAATCCGCGCTACATCAACCCGCGCATCCCGCGCGACCTGTGCACGGTGATCGAGGTCGCGATGGACCGCGACCCGGCGCGCCGCTACCCGACGGCCGAGGCGCTGGCCGAGGACCTGCGGCGCGTGCGCTCCTTCGAGCCGATCCAGGCCAAGGCCGCCGGGCCGATCACGCGACTGCGCAAGTGGGGGCACCGCAACCCCGGGCTCGCGGCGAGCTACACGGCCCTGGCGCTGGCCGTGCTCGCCGGCATCGGGATGCTGGCGTGGCGCTCCGTCGAACGCGGGCGCGAGTTGCGCGCGCACCTGCAGTCCGCCGCCGACGCGCTGGTCGCCGCCGACTACACGCAGGCCGCGCTGTCGGTGGCGCAGGCGCAGGAGATCGATCCCGAGTCGCCCGAGGCGCTGGAGCTCAAGGCGCGCGTCGAACGCGCGCGCATCGAGGCGCAGCGCGAGCAGGAGCGCCGGACGGCGGTCGCCGCGGCAGCGACGGCGCGCACGGAAGCCGAGGAAGCCGGCGCGCGCTACCTGGAGGTGCGCGGCCGCATCGAGTCCTTGTCGGACGAGATCCTCAAGGTCCGCACCAGCGTCCTCTCCAAGCCCGCGACCGAGGCGGAACGCGCCGAGTTCGCGCGGCGCGAGCGCGAGCTGGAGGCGCTGAAGATCGAGGCGCAGCAGGCGCTGCGCGCGAGTTCCGAGGCGCTGCAGCGCGCCGCGCGGCTCGAGGCGCCGTGGGGCGGCGCCAGCCGCGCGACGCAGGACGCGCTGGCCGATTTCTATCTGGCGCGCTGGCGCGAGGCGCTCTCCGCCGGCGACGTGGCGCTGGCCGAGGCGATGCGCACGGCGACCGAACAGCACGACGCCGGCGGAACGCGCCGCGAGGAGCTCCTCGGCCGCGGGACGCTGACGCTCGCGGTCGAACCCGCGGACGCCGAGCTGTTCCTGTTCCGCTGGGAGGACCGCGCGGACCTCGCCACCGCGGACTCGATCCCGCGGCTCGTCCCGGTGCCCACCAGCGGCATCGGCCGCGCCGCGCCGCCGGCGGGCGAGGCCGCGCACCAGCCGGGCGACGTGTCGCTCTCGATCGTGTCGGTGGCTCCGGACTCCCTCGCCGCGCGCAACGGCCTGCGCCCCGGCGACCAAGTGACGCACGTGCTCGGCGCGCCGGCGGCCGGCGCGCTGTTCGTCGAGCGGGTCGCGCACGCGAGCCCGCTGGACGCCGCGGGGATCCTGCCCCCGCAACGGATCGTCGCGATCGACGACGCGCCGGTCGCGCAGGCCTTCGACTGGGCCGCGCACATCGCCGAGGGCGGCGCCGACCGGCATCGCGTCACGCTGGAGGGCCTCGATGCGCCGCTGGACTGCGACGCGCGCCGCATCGACGTGATCGAGGCGGAGCAGATGCTGTGGCGGCCCGCGCCGTTCCCCCTGCGCCTCGCCTGCCTGCGCGCGGGCGAGGTCCTCACGATCGACGTGCCGGCCGGCGCCGTGCTGGGCGCGCAGTGCTTGCGCACGGCCTGTCCGCTGGTGTGCTCGCAGGGGAACCGCGTCGACCCCGCGACGCCGATCAACGTGGATCCGGGTTCGTACCTGATCTTCGCGCGCTCCGAGGGGTTCGAGAGCCAGCGCTTCAACGTCGTGGTCGGGCGGCGCGCCGCGGCGCAGGCGCGCGTGGCGCTGAACCCGCGGGGCACGACGCCGCCGGACTTCGTCTACGTGCCGCCCGGTCCGTTCCTCGAAGGCGGCGACCCCCAGGCGTTCCGGCCGCGCGAGGGCCGCGAGGTGGAGCTCCCGGGCTTCTTCATCGCGCGCCGGGAGGTCACCAACCACGAGTGGTACGCGTTCGTCAACGATCCGCGCACGCTGGAGCGCATCGCGGCCGCGGGCTCGGCCACGCACCTGTACCTCCCGCAGGATGACCGGGTGCTCGCCAAACGCGCCTCCGACGGCGAGACGTTCACGTGGGACGTCTACAAGGCGACGAGCGCCGGCTCGCCCGTTCTGGGCGTGAGCTGGCTCGACGCGCGCGACTACCTGGAGTGGCGCAACGAGCGCGCGACGGAGAACGGCGAGCCGTGGCGCTACGAACTGCCGACCGAGGCGCAGTGGGAGAAGGCCGCGCGCGGCGTCGACGGCCGCGCGTTCCCCTGGGGCGAGCGCTTCGATCCGTCGCTCACCGTGTGCCTCGTGCGCAAGGCGGGGTACCTGCTCGACGCGCCTGGCGGCTACGAGCCGCGCGACGAGTCGCCGTACGGCGTGCTCGACATGGGCGGCTCGCGCGAGGAGTGGCTGGCCGACCGCATCGAGGGCGTGGAGCCCGCGCGCTACCGCAAGCACGGCGGCCACTGGGGCACCGCCGTCGAGACCGTTTTCCGCTCGGCGAGCCGCGCGGAGGCCAGCGCGGATCGCTTCGGGAGCTTCCAGGGGCTGCGCCTGGTCGCCAGGCCGCGCTGACGCGGCGCGATTCAGTACGGCGCGCCGGTCCCTCCCGGTTCCGAACTGCGCGTGAACACGACCTGCGGCGCGGCCGGATCGCCCGACTCGTTGATGTTGCGGAACTCGTTGATGCAGTTGAGCATCCGGTTGCGCAGGTCCTGGTAGGGATCGTTGGGGCCGGTGAGCCCCGCACCGACCTCCGACAGGAGCCCGATCGCGCCGGCGAGCATGTCGTCCAACGAGACCAGGACCCCGTCCTGGAAGCGATCGACGTAGATCGTGCCCTGCATGAAGCCGCAGGTGTTGCTCAGGATCGTCGCTCCCACTTCGCGCGAGAGCAGGAAGCCGGCGTGGTCGTGCGGGTTCTTGCGCGCGAAGGCCTTCCAGTTCGCGAAGGCGCCGTCGAACGACTGCGGCGGCATGTTCAGGGTGAAGATCGAGGCGCTCGGATTGTCGTTCGACACCGGGTTGCGCAGGTTGACCGGCGCGCCGTTGCGCATGTTCAGCGCCACGCGCCAGTCGGGATCGCAGCCCGCGAGGACCGTGCGCCCGCAGATCCCGCCGGGGGCGGTCGCGTCGTCGCAGCGCTGGTCGGACCAGTACTGCCAGGTGCGGCCGGAGCCGACGGAGACCTCGAAGCGGACGTTGCCGAACTCGGGCGCGGCGACGTACTCGGTGCTGGCGACGGCGGTGCCGGTGCGCGCCGTGGTCGCGAGCCAGGTCGCGCCGGGCGTGGCGTCGTTGACGAACCCATTGGGCGACACTTCGCCGAAGCCCCACACGGTCGCGTCGCGGTCGCGGATGAACGCGTACTTGCCGTCCTGGTCGGTGTACGTGAAGCCGGCGAGGCTCCCATCGCGCGACAGCTCGACGCGCCAGCCGCCGACCGGAACCTCCTGCGGCTCGGTGCCCGGATTCCAGGCGCCGTCCCCGTCGAAGTCGTAGAACTTGTGGCCTTGCAGGATCGATTGCGGCGCGCTCGTGCCCAGCCGGAAGACGTCGCTCTTGCACTGGCCCGGCGCGAAGCCGAACAGCCCCGAACCCGACGGATCGTAATCCTCGACGCGCGTCAACCAGACCCTGTACTCGTTGACTGGGTTGGGGCTCGTCACGAACGGCGCGAGCCGCACGATGAGCGCGCCGCACGGTCCGATGGCCGCGAACGGCCGCGTCGTGCCCAGGTACTGCGTGATGACGCCGCCCTGGACGCGCACGTGACGCTCGGACAGGGGATCGATCGTGAACAGCATGCTCCCGGAGGGATCCGTCACCTGGAAGAAGTACTCGCCGTCGGGGAGCCCGGGCGTGCCGCACGCGCCCGCAGGCGCGCCCGTCAGGTACACGCCCTCCTTGCGAGGAAACGTGTTGCCGTCGACGTGGTTGCCCTGGCGGTTGACGATCGTGGCCGCGCCCGGGGTCTGGGCCAGCACGGGGGTGGCGGCGAGGGCCAGCGCCGCGGCGGAAGAGGCAAGACAACGGAAGATCATGGGTTCTCTCCTGCGAGCGCGACGGGGCCTGTGGAACGGCAGGCCCGTTGGTGGGGAACCGCGCCGGCGCGCGAACGATCCCGAAACTGTACCGCGATCCGACGGTTCTGCGTCCCCGGCCGTTTCCGAAGGCGGTCACGGCGCCGGCGGCGCGGCCTGAGGCCGCCCGAGCCGCTCTCCTCACATCCCCCGGAGGCGCGCGAGGTCCGGATGACCGGGCGCGAGCCGCTGCAACTCCTCGACGAGCTTGCGCCCCTCCTCGGGATGGCCGCAGCGGAAGAAGACGATCGCCAGCTTGGCGCGCGCGTCGTGGTGCATGGGCCCGTAGCGCAGCGCGTTCTGGAACGACGTGATCACCTTCACCGGCTCGACGCGCAGGTTGTACTGCGAGATGCCGAGCGCGTACCACGTCTGCGAGTTCTGCGGGTAGATGCGCAGCGACGCCTCGAACGCGGGGATCGCCGCGGCGTCGTCGCCGGCCTGGGACAGCGCGGTGCCCAGGTTCAGGTGCGCCTTCGCGCTGCGCGGCGCCGACCGGGCCTGCGCCTGGAACAGCGTCAGGTCGTCGCGCCAGACGCGGTTCTGCTGGACGGTCAGCAGCCCCAGAGCCAGCACGGCCGCGGCGAGCAGCGCGTTGCCGGTCGGCGCTCCGAAGGCCAGCGCCAGCCGCGCGAGCCCCAGCGCTCCCAGCACGCAGAAGAACAGGGACGGCGCGTAGGCCAGCCGCTCGCCCATCACCACTCCGATCGCGAGGACGAAGTTCGCGGTCGGCGCGAACAGCAGCGCGTAGCCCAGCACGGCCAGCGTGAGCGCGGGCAGCGTCCGGCGCCAGCGCCAGGCCGAGAATGCGGCCGCCGACACCAGGACCAGGAACGCGATCACGCGCGGATCGCCCGCGCTGCGCACGACCGGGATCTGATCGTAGGAGTAGTCGGAGGACAGCCCGACGGGGAGCGCCAGCAGCCGCAGGTACTCGATCTGGACCGCGGCCGCGGTCAGCAGGCGCTCGCCCAGCGAGACGTACATCAGCGGGTTCTCGAGGATGGCTGGCCGCTCCTCCACGCCCTGCAGGGCCGCCACGCGCAGCGCGAAGTACAGCGCCAGGGCCGCGCCGCCCGGCCCGTAGGCGCGCAGCAGCGCGGGGCGCTCCGCGGCGGGCCGCAGTCGGTCGAGCAGGACCACGAGCGGCAGGAACCCCACGACCGATTCCTTGCTGCAGAGCGCGAGGAAGAACGCAACGCCCGCCAGCGCGTGGCGCCCGCGGTCGTGCAGGACCGCGAAGGTCAGGCCCAGTCCGAGCGCCAGGACCTCCGCGCGCCCCATGACGTTCGCCACCGCCTCGGTGTGCAGCGGGTGCGCCGCGAACAGCAGCGCCGCCGCCGCCGCCAGCCAGCGTCCCAGCTTGCGCCCGTCCAGCCACACGAAGACGAGCGCGCTGACGCACGCGTGGGCCAGCACGTTGAACGCGTGGAACGACGCGGGGTGATCGCCCGCGAGCCCCAAGAGCCGGTTGAGGCCCCAGTTCCAGGCCAGCGTCCAGACGGTGAACGGCCGGTACAGGTCGACGTCCGCGCGCAACGGTCCGTAGTAGGGCGCGGCGAAGATCCCGAGCACGTCGCCCGGCGCCTGCATCAGCGGGTTCTGCCGGATGACGACGTCGTCGTAGACGAGCGTGTGACCGAGGGTGTTCGCGTAGGCGGCGATCGCCGCCGCCGCGACGAGCAGGACCAGCGTCCGCGTCCGCGCCAGGATCCGGGGCGGTTCCAGGCTCGTGGATGCCGTGGACATGTCGTTCGTTGGCCGCGCTCCGTCCGCGCCGGCGCGACCGCGCCTCTCAGCGCGCCCCGGCCGCTACCCGGCCGTGGCCCGCGCCCGTGGGAGGCGCGCGGCGGTCTGCTCCGGCTTGCCGTGCTGCGCGACGTAGGCGTTGTTCCACGCGCACGTGAAGCACTTGTGGTACTGCCCGCGTTGTCGGTCCTGGCACTGGCCCGCGTGGACCTTGTGCGCGAAGAGCACCGTCGCGCCGTCGACGCGTGTCGGACACATCTGCAGGTCTCTCGCGTTGTCCTGGGCCATTTCCCTCCTGCGCCGACGCCGCGTGCGGGCCGCGTGCGCGCATTGTGGAACTACGGGACGGTGCCTAGCAAGAACGGCGAGGCACGGGCCAGGCGGCGCGGATGCGCTCCAGCGCGGTGCGCGCGGCCGCCGGAGCCCGGTGGCTGTCGCGCGACAGCTCCACGGCCGCCATGCCGCCGTAACCGCATTCATGCAAGGCTCTTAGGGCCGCCTGCAGATCGAGCTCGCCGGCCCCGAGCTGGAGGTGCTCGTGGACGCCCGAAACCGCGTCATCCAGGTGCACGTGGATCAGCGCGCCGGAGAATTCGCGGATGCGGTCGCCGACAGGCACGTCGCCGGTGACGACCAGGTGGCCCAGGTCCAGCGTGAGGCCCAGGCGCTCGCCGCCCGGACCCAGGCGCCGCACGAGTTCGCGGTAGCCCGCGGGCCGCTCGATGAACATGCCCGGTTCGGGCTCGAAGGCGAGGCGTACGCCGCGGTCGTGCGCGTACTCCAGCAACGGGCGCAGCTCCGACGTCAGGCGTTCCCACAGCGGCTCGCACGCGCCGGCGTCGGCGTCGGGTGCGTCCGCGGCGGCGCCGCCGAGCGCGGCTCCCGACCACAGCGACACGACGCGCGCGCCGAGGTCGACGGCGAGGTCGATCGAGCGGCGGTAGTAGTCGCTGCGGCGCGCGCGCCCCTGCGCCGCGGGATCGAGCAGGTTGGGCCGGTGCTTCTGGAACGGATCGAGGACGTAGCGCGCGCCGGTCTCGACGGCCAGCGCGAGCCCCAGGTCCTCGGCCTGCCGGCGCAGCGCGCGCACGCGTGCGGCGTCCAGATCGAGGAGGTCGAGCTCGCCGACGTCCGGCGTGAGCGCCACGCCGCCGTAGCCCAGGCCCGCGAGCAGCGTGAACGCGTCGCGCAGGCGGTGGTGCGCGAGACCGTTCGTGTTGTAGCCCAGGACCAGCACGCAGCCGCGCTCAGCCGCCCGCCGGCGGCTCCTTGCGCGGCGCGTCGGCCGGCGCCGCGGCGGACCCCGCGTCCGGCGCGTCCTCGACGGCGGACCCGCGCGCGACCGTGCCCTCGGAGGCCTTCGCCCGCGCCGGCTCGTCCTCCTCCAGGCGCACGGCGAGCTTCTCGCCCGCGGTGCGCGCCACGTCGCGCAGCGACAGGTCGCGCGGAATCGCGTCGCGAATCTGGCGCACCTCGCGCTCCAGGCCCGTGTCGCGCCACGCGCCGTCCAGCCCGCGCCGCAGCTTCGAAAGCTGCGCGCCGGCGTCCGCGGCGACCTTGGGCAGGTCCTTGCCGAAGACGAGCAGCGCGGCGATCCCCACGATCACCAGCTCCACGCCGCCGATGCTCTCGAACAACGCCAGCACGGGGACGATCCTAGCCGATCAGTGGTAGACGCCCAGCCACTGATCGATCAGGCCCAGCGAGGAGCGCTTGAAGGACAGGAGCGGGCGGAAACCGATGCCGAAGCGCGCGCCCTCGCCGGCGCGGTGGCCGACCTCGATCTCCAGCACGGCGTCGTGGCCGAGCCGGCGGAGCGTGAGCAGGGTGCCCAGCGCGCGGTCCTCGATGAGCGACTGCGTCTGCTCGGCCTCGAGCTCCCACTTCGTCGTCCAGCGCCAGCGCACGGCCAGCGAGGCGGCTTCGTACAGCGTCCCGCCGCCGGCGTCGCGCGCGTAGTGGTGGCCGAGCTCCAGGCCCAGGTCGCGGATCGGCTCGAAGCCGACCAGGGTGTAGGCGAACGGCGTGCTGCCGTCCTCGACGTCGTAGCGGCCGTCGTGCCGCGCCGCGAAGGGGAAGCCGCCGAGGAACGCCTGGTAGCGGCCGAGCACGAGGATGGGCTGCATGCCGTCGTCCGCCGGGCCCTCGACGCCGTCGGCGAGCGACGTGCGCACGGCCACGTCGAGCAGATCGCGCTCCTCCGGCTTCCACCAGCGCGCGCGCACGCCCAGGTCGAGGAACCGCCCCAGGTACGGATCCTCGATGCGGTCGAAGCGCACGGGCTCGCCGCCGCTCTCGAAGTCGGCCACGTCGGCGCGCAGGCCGACGGTCGGCGAGAGCGTGTGCGCCGTGCCGCCCGAGCTCAGCCTCCACAGCGTCGTCGTGGCCTCGAATCCCACGATCGCCGCTCCGCGCGCGGGCGCCGATTCGTCGTCCGCGTCGGTGTCCCACGCCGTGGCGCGGCCTTCCACGTAGGGCGTGCCCTGCGCGTTCAGGAAGCCCAGCGCGAACGGCAGCTCGAGGCGCTGCGCCGTGTCCGCGCGCAGCACCTCGCGGTCGCCCAGGCCGTCGGCGAACGGCGCGTAGTAGCGCGGGTCGCCGTCGCGCCGCTGCAGCCAGGCCGCGTCCAGGAACCCCGTGTGGTACAGCGGCCGATCGAACCACTCGCCGATGCGCGCGCGGCCGCGGAAGGCCGAGACCGAGGGCAGTTCCTCGACGTCGGTCCGGTCCTCCAGCAGCACCTTCGCGCTGACGCTGAAGTAGTCCGACCCGCTCGCCTTGCGCCAGTGCAGGTAGTTGTCCTTCTGCTCGTAGCGCAGGTAGTCGCGCTCGAAGAACTCCGCCTGCACGCCCGGGTCGCTCTGGATCGACAGCGCCAGGTCGACCCACTGCGCGTCATCGCCCTTCTCGATCGTGTGGCGGCTCCGCGAATGGAACCACGTGCGCAGGAGCGAACGGTCGTCGCGGTCGACGCGCACCAGGCCCGAGTCGCTGCGCTGATCGGGGATGACGTCCATCTGCGCTTCGATCTTGAAGCGGTCCGCGAGGCGCACCTCCAGTCCCGCGCCCAGCAGCAGGCCGCGCGAGCCCAGGTAGTTGACGTCGAAGTTCCAGTGGCCGCGGATCGGGACCTCGGGCATGCCCAGCGCGAAGCGCGCGAACTTGCCGAAGGCGAAGCCGACCACGCCGAGCTGGGCGTTGATCGACGCCCCGATGGCCGCGCCGAACTTGGCGCTGTTGCCCAGCACGAAGCGGTCGACCAGCGGATTGCCCTCCTCGTCCGTCTCGTACACCAGCGGCGGGAGCGGGATCGCCGGCCCGCCTTCGAAGCGGATCGCGTTGCCCTCGGCCGACACCTGGAACGCGACGCGGTCGTCCTCCTGGTTGATCTGCGGCGCGAGCCGCAGGTCGCGCGTCTCGATCACGTAGTGCGGCTCGTCGTAGTCGCAGGCCGACAGGACGGCCGTGTCCGCGCGCAGCTCGCCGTCGGAGGTGACGCGCATCCACTCGGCCTTGGCGCGCACCTTGCGCGGCTGGCCCGAGACGTCCAGCCCGACCTGGACGTCGGCCTCCTGGATCCAGCCCTGCTCCTCCACGAAGTCCAGGTACAGCGCCGTGGCGCGCGCGCGCCGTTCGCCCACGTCGAAGACCTCGATGTTGCCCTCGACGTACGCCTCCGACATCAGCCGGAACATCGGGTTCGCGCGCAGCTTCTCCATCCAGCGCGCGACGCGGCCGCTCTGCGCCGGCGCGCGTCCGGGCTGCGCGCCCAGGCCGTCGGGCGTGCGCACGACCAGGTCCTCGCTGCTCATCCCGTCGCGGACGAGGTGGCGGCCGCTGCGCTGCCACTTGTCGCGGTTGATCCACAGGAGCGTCCAGTCCGCCACGAGCTGCGTCGAGCCGAAGCGCAGCCGCGGATTGCGCAGCGCCAGGATCGTCGTCGCGCCCTGGTCGAAGGGCTGCATCGACTCGTACTCCAGCGACCACGACGGTCCCGGCGCGCCGGGCCGCGACGTGATCTCGCCGCGGTCGGAGGCGAGCAGCATGTTCGCCATGTCGTACTCGATCCAGGGCGCGCTCCACTCGGCGTCGAGCATCGACACGCGCGCCGGACGGCCCTCGAGGCGCACGCGTCCGGGCAGGCCCTCCAGGCGTTCGCCGCGCGCCACGATGCCGGGTCCCAGGCGCGCCTCGAATCCGCCCTCGGCCAGGACCGACTGCAGGCTGGATCCGTGGAGCCGGCGCGGGTCCTCGAAGTTGCCGCGCAGGCGCAGCGAGCCGGCCGAGATCGCGACCGCGTCCCCTTGCGGCGAGACGCCCGTCACGAGCACCTCGCCCTCCAGCAGGATCTCGCCGCGATCGGCGACGATCGAGCGCGCGCGCAGGCTCGTGAGCCCGGCTTCGGCCGGCGCTTGCGGCGCGCCGGAAGCATCCTCGCGCTGCGCGTCCACCTGCGAGGCGCGCAGCGAGGTCGGATCGAACTCGATCCACTCCGCGCGCACGCCGTAGCCCGACAGCGCGCCGGGGAAGCTGCCGTGGGCCTCGACGCGCCGGCCCGCGCCGGCCGACAGCCGGCCGCGGCGCCGGCCGTCCATCGTGAAGTGGTCGGCGCGCGCATCGAGCCGGCCCTCGCCGGCGTACGTGACGTGCACCTCGCCGCGCGCCTCGATCAGCGAGAGCTCCGGCTGCGGCCGGGTCGCGGGCGGCACCGCCGGATCGACGCGCCCTTCGATGCGCAGCCACTCGGTCTCCAGGTCGACCACCTCGTTCGGCCGCGCGATGTGCGCGCGCACGCGGCCCTGCGCCTCGGCGTGGAACGGGCGCGGCGCGGGCGCGCCCGCCCTCTCGGGCGCCAGCTCCAGGTCGACGCGCGCGGCGTGCAGGTCGAGCAGCTCGTCGGCCATCGCGGCGGTCGTCCACACGTCTCCGCGCGCCTGCACGCGGCGCTCCGTGGCGCGGATCTCGACCGCCTCCGTCGCCGCCTCCAGCTCGCTCTCGGGCCCGCCGGATCCGCGCCGGCGCAATCGGTACGTGGCGCGCCGCTCGGCGGTGCCGAACAGCTCGATGTCGCGCTCGCCGCGCACGATCGCGCGTTGCGCGGTGCCCTGCCCGTCCGCGCCGGCGAACTCGACGTCGCCCTCGACCTCGAAGGTGCGCGCGACCCAGTTCAGCCCGCGCAGCGTGCGGGCGCGCGCCTCGACGTGATCGGGCGCGTCCTGGGCCCCGATCGACACGTGCACATCCTGCGCGGCGGGCACGAAGAGGCGCCCTCCGACGTAGCGCGCCTCGAGCCCGCTGCTGGCGTTCAGCACCACGTCGCGCCCGTTGTCGGCGGCGCCGCGCACGCGCGTGCGTCCGGGCGCGGCCGCGTCGACCGTCACCTCGCCGGCGTCGTCGATCGACCAGAACAGGTCGATCGCGTCCGCGTCCAGGTGCCTGCCCTCGTACTGCACCGTCACCACGCCGCTGGCGTGCAGCTCGCCCTTGCGCTGGCCGGAAGCGACCTTGCCGCGCAGGCTCTCGCGCGCGGTCAGCGCCAGGCCCAGGCCGCGGACGTCGACGCTCGCCGGGCCGGCCAGATCGATGCCCACGCCCTGGTCCATCACCAGGATCAGGGGCCCTGCACCGGCGATGTCGGCGCGCAGCGCCGCGAGCTCGGGCTTGCGCTCCGCCAGGTAGCGCCCGATCCCGACGTCGCCCGCCGGCTCGCCGATCAGCGTGGCGCGCGACAGGAGCCCGCGCTCGCCGAACTCGAACTCGGCGCTGCGGCCGCGGAAGGTGTCGCCGTCGGCCTGGAGGCGCACGTCCTCGTCGAGCGTGGCGAGCAGCGGTTGCCCGCCCGGCCCGAAGGTGAAATCGGCCCGTTGCGCGTGGAACTGCTGCGTGCGGCTGCGCGCGTGCACGTCGCCCTGCGCCGCGGCCGACACCAGCTCGTAGCCCCGGCGGTCGCCGGCGGGCAGGCGGCCGACCAGGTGGATCGTGCGTCCTTCGATCGACATCGGATCGGCTCCGGCGGGCTGCAGCGGCGTCGCCCCGCCGACCGTCAGCTTGGCGCCTTCCTCGGCGGTCACGTCGACGTAGGCCACGCCTTCGCGTTCGATGCGCCGCACGATCAGCGCGCCGGTTTCGCCCGAGGACAGCGTCGCGGTGATGCCGTCCTCCAGCTCCAGGTGCACGACGGCCTTGCGCTCCAGCACGAGCAGGTTCTGGCCCAGCGCCGCGCGAAGCCCGTCGCCGACGGCCTCCAGGCCCTGGCCCGTGACGTGCACGCGCGCGTCGGACGTGAAACCCGCGCCCTGCACGTCCCAGTCGATCGCGGGCGCGCGGAACGTCACCGGCACGACCGGCGCGCCTTCGAACAAGGTCATGTCGACGTCGGTAAGGCGCGCGTCGCGCAGCGTCGAACGCCCCGGATCCGCGCTGTCGATCGCCAGCTCCACGCGCGCGAGCGGCGACTCCATGTGCGCGCGCCGCACGCCGCGGTCGGGATCGAGCAGATCGACCTCGAGCGACTTCAGGTCGTAGCTGTCGGCGCCGATGCTGTCGACGTCGGCTGCGCGCAGCTCGATCTCGGGGCGCAGCTCGGGGCCCGTCCCGCCGCGGATCGTCAACGACAGCGGGCCGTCGAGGGCGACGCCGATCGCGCGGCCCTGCCCGTCCTTGCCGCTGGGCATCGGCACCTGGGTGAACTCGCCGCCGCCCTGCGCGGGCGCGACCTCGACGGGCGCCGGGCCGGGCCGGTCGCCGCGCAGCGTCCACAACAGCGCGAAGCCCAGGCCGAAGACGGCCAGGAAGATCAGGGCGCGCCTCATCGCGCGAAGGACGCGACCAGCGCCGCCCACGCGCCGCGCGCGCGCAGGATCGCCTCGCCCAGCTCGCGCACGGCGCCGGCGCCGCCGCGCGCCGCGGTCACGAGGTCCGCGGCGGCGCGCACCTCGGCGCACGCGTCGGCCGGACAGGCGAAGAAACCGGCGCGCGCGCGCAGCCCGAGGTCCGGCAGGTCGTCGCCCATCGCGACCGTCGCGTCCGGTCCGGTGGAAAGCTCCGCCTGGAGCCGCTCGAGCTGCGCGCGCTTGTCGGCGACGCGCAGATGGACGTGTTCGACGCCCAGCTCCTTGGCGCGCGCGCGCGTCGCGTCCGAGCCGCGGCCGCTGATCCAGGCGACGGTGATCCCCGCGCCAGCCAGCCAGCGCAGCGCGATGCCGTCGCGCACGTCGAAGCGCTGGATCTCGCCCCGCGCCGCCGGACCCAGCTCCGCCAGCACGATGCCGCCGTCGGTCAGCGTCCCGTCGACGTCGAACACGGCGAGCCGCGCGCGACGCAGGACCTCGAATTGTGCGGGAGCGTCCATCGGGCGTCAGATCCGCACGTCGAGCAGGTCCTGGACGTCCAGTAGCCCCAGCGGCCGCCGCTGGTCGTCGATCACCGCGATCTGGTCGATGCGGTGCTCGCGCAGCATGCGGTTGGCCTCCTCGACCAGCCGATCGGGACCGATCACCTTGGGGCTGCGTCCCATGTGCGCGTCGACCGCCTCGCCCATCTCGATGCGGCCCTCGCGCTCGAGCAGCCGCGACAAGTCGCCGTGCGTGAAGATGCCCACCAGGGCGCCCGCCGCGTCCACCACCAGCGCCGCGCCCGGCCGTCCCGGCGTGCGGTTCATCACCAGCACGACTTCGCGGATCGTCGTGCCGCTCGTGACGAGCGGCATGCCGTCGCCGCTGCGCATCACCTCGCGCACCTTCATCAGGCTGCGGCCGAGCGACCCGGCCGGGTGGTACAGCGCGTACTCCTCGTGCCCGAAGCGCCGCTCCTGCAGGACGACCATCGCCAGCGCGTCGCCCATGGCCAGGATCGCCGACGTGCTGGCGGTGGGCGCCAGGTTGAGCGGACAGGCCTCCTGCACCCGGCCGATGTCGAGCACGCAGTCGGCGTGGCGCCCGAGCGTCGAGCCCGGCGCGCCCGTGATCGCCAGGATGGGCGCCCCGATCTTGCGCGCCGGGCCGAGCAGCGCGACGACCTCGGCCGACTCGCCCGAGTTCGACAGGACGAGCAGAAGGTCGCGCGCGCGCAGGCGCCCCAGGTCGCCGTGCCGCGCCTCGGTGGGGTGCAGGAACGAGCTGGACGTGCCCGTGCTGGCCAGCGTCGCCGCGACCTTCTGCCCCACGAGCCCGGCCTTGCCCACGCCGGTCACGATGACCTGGCCCTCGCAGGCGAGGATCATGTCCACCGCCTTCACGAAGGACTGGTCGAGCCGCTGTTCCAGGCCCGCGATGGTGCGCGCCTCGACGCGCACGACCTCGGCGGCCCGGGCCAGGAGGATCTTGGTGCGGTCTTGCGGCCCAGGCACGCGACGAACTCCTTGGAAGCCGGGAACCGCGCACGGCGGCCTGCCCGCCGGCGCGCGCGGCGGCGTCCGCAGCGGATTCTAGAGGTGCGCACGCGGCCTTCAAGCGCGGCGCGTCGCTGCTACGATGCGCCCCCGGGATCCGCGCCGCGTCGGCGAGGCCCGATCCAGCCGGAGACCGTCATCGACCTCGCGTCCGCATCCCGCCTGCGCCGGCTGTTCGCCGGCGGTTCCGTGGCGATCCTGGTCCCCGCGTACGCCCCGCTCGGCCTGCGCGACGATCCGCTGGCGGTCGTCCTGACCCTGGTGCTGCTGGCGCTGTCGCTGGGCGTCCACGAGGCGGCCCACGCCTGGACCGCCTGGAAGTGCGGCGATCCGACCGCCAAGGACCTGGGCCGGCTGACGCTGAACCCGATCGTCCACATCGACCTGTTCTGGACGATCCTGATCCCGGCCTTCTTCTTGATGACGTCGGGATTCCTGTTCGGCGGCGCCAAGCCCGTGCCGGTCGACTTCCACCGGCTGCGCAACCCCTATCGCGACATGTCGATCGTGGCGTTCGCCGGGCCGCTGTCGAACTTCCTGCTGGCGATCCTGTTCCTGGTGCTGTGGAAGGTCTTCGTCCTGACGGGCCTCTACAACAACGCCGCCGAGAGCGTCTGGCTGCGCCGCGAGGACCTCCTGCCGCGCGTCCTGGACGCGGCGGTGACGCTCAACGTGCTGCTCTTCGTGTTCAACCTGATCCCGATCCCGCCGCTCGACGGCTCGCGGATCATGGCCTGGCTGCTGCCGCCCGGCCTGCGCGACACGTACCGCATGATCGAGCCCTACGGCCTGCTCGTCGTCTTCCTGCTCATCATGTGGGGCCCCTTCGGCGCGGTCCTGCATTCGCTGCTGCGCACGGTCAACGGCTGGATCGAGGCCCTGGTCTCGCTGGGGGGCGTGTGGTGAGTGCCAACGGCTACACGGTGCGCCTGGATCGGGTCTTCCAGGGCCCGATGGACCTCCTGCTGCACCTGGTGCGCGAGCAGGAGGTCGAGATCCACGAGGTCGAGATCTCGCGCGTCATCGAGGGCTACCTCGAGTACCTGCGCGCGATGCGCGACCTCGACATCGAATTGGCCGGCGACTTCCTGGTCATCGCCGCCACCTTGATGGCCATCAAGAGCCGCTCGCTCCTGCCGCGCGAGAGCGTCGACCTCGAGGAGGGCCTCGACCCCAAGGACGAGCTGATCGAGCGGCTGATCGAGTACCGCCGCTTCCGCGGCGTGTCGGAGGAGCTGGGCGAGCGGCACGCGCTGCGCGGCCTGCAGCACGGCCGCGGCGCGAACCCGGTGCCCGAACCCGAGGCCGGGCCCGAGCTCGACCTGGGCGAGATCACGGCCTGGGACCTGCTCGCGCAATTCTCGCGCCTGATGCGCGAGACGCTCGCCAACCGGCCGCACCACGTCGTCGCCGACCGTCGGCCGCTGCGTCACTTCGTGGTCGAGATGGCTCGGCTCCTGCAGACCGGCGGCGGCCGCTCGCTGCGCGAGCTGGTCCTGGCCGTCGACGCCGAACCCTCGCGCGAATCGCTGATCGGATCGTTCTGCGCCCTGCTCGAGCTGGCCCGCCTGGGCCTCGTGCGCCTGGGCCAGGAGGGGCGCGACGCCCCCATCGCGGTCCACCTGCGCGAGGACCTCGTCGGGGACGTGGACGACGTGCTGCGCGCGACGGTCTTCGAGGACGAGACGCCGGCCGAGGCCGAGCCGGAGCCCCCGAAGGCGGCGGACGAGGCCCCGGAAGCTCCCCCGGGGTAGACGTTCGGCGAAATCCGGCCCATAGTGCCGCTCCCGTTCCGCGGTGCCGTCGGATGTCCGGCGCGCCCGTCCGACCCATTCCCGAGCCCGGCGCCGACACGGTCCGTGGCTCCCGCGCCGACCCCGGACCGAAGACACGTCATGAGCAACGCCCTGGACGTCACCGACACCACGTGGGACGCCGCCGTCACACAGAGCAACCTCCCCGTCCTCGTCGATTTCTGGGCCAGCTGGTGCGGCCCGTGCAAGTCGATGGCGCCGTGGGTCGACAAGCTGGCCCAGGAATTCCAGGGCAAGCTGAAGGTCGTGAAGCTCAACACCGAGGACAACCCCGAGGTCGCGTCGCGCTACGGCATCTCCGCGATCCCGACCTTCCTCGTCATCAAGAAGGGCGAAGTGGTCAAGCAGGTCGTGGGCCAGATGCCCTACGACCGCCTGAAGAGCGCGGTCGAGCCCTTCCTGGGCTGACGCCGCGCCGAGCGGGCTGCCTCGCGTGCGGGTCGTCTTCCTGGGCTCGCCGCCGTTCGCGGCGCCGGTGTTCGAGCGCGTCGCGGCGTGCGGACGCCACACGCTCGCGGGCCTGGTGACGCCGCCCGACCGGCCGCGCGGACGCGGACGAGAGGTCGCGCCGTCGCCGCTGGTCGAGCGCGCGCGCGCCGCCGGCATCGCGCTGCTGCAGCCCGAGCGCGCGCGCGGCGCGGAGTTCGTCGCCGCCCTGCGCGCGCTCGCGCCCGAGGTGCTGCTCGTCGCCAGCTACGGCGAGATCCTGCGGCAGGACGTGCTGGACCTGCCGCCGCGCGGCTGCTTCAACGTGCATGCGTCGCTCCTGCCGCGCCACCGCGGCGCGTCGCCGATCCAGGCCGCGATCCTGGCGGGCGACGCCGAGACGGGCGTGTGCGTGCAGCGCATGGTGCTGGCGCTCGACGAGGGCGACCTCGTCGACGAGGAGCGCACCGCGATCGGAGCGCACGAGACGGCCGGCGAGCTGCTGACGCGCCTGTCGCTGCTGGGCGCGACGGTGGCACTGCGCGCGCTCGACGCGATCGAGTCCGGGACGGCGGTGTACACGCCGCAGGATCCCGCGCACGCCACCTACGCGCGCAAGATCGAGAAGCACGACGGGCGCATCGACTGGTCGCGCGACGCCGACGCGATCGACCGCCACGTGCGCGCCATGACGCCTTGGCCGGGCGCGCACACCGGGCTGCCCGGCGGCGGCGAGCTCGTGCTGCTGGACGTGCGGCCGCGCGCGATCGAGCACGCCGCCGCACCCGGCGCGCTGCTCGACGCGAGCGCGCACGCGGCCGGCGATCCCGCGCGGCGCGGCGAGATGCTGGTCGCCTGCGGACGCGGCGCACTCGCCGTGCTGGCGCTGAAGCCGGCCGGGAAGGGGCGCATGGAGGGTGCCGCGTGGCTGCGCGGCGCGCGGCTCGCGCCGGGCAGCGCGCTGGGCGCGGCCTGAGGCGCGTTCAATCGCCCTTCCCGGGCGTCGGCAGCGGCCCGAAGCTGTTCGCGAGCGCGGCCGGTTCCGCCGCGCGCGCGGTCGCCAGCAAGTCGCCGGGCCACAGCCGCGCCGTCCCGTCCGCCGAGGCGGTCACGATGCGCGCGCCGTCGGCCGTGATGTCGGCGTCCAGGACCACGTCCTCGTGCCCGACGTAGCTCGCGATGCAGCGCTGGTTCTGGAGGTCCCACAAGCGCACGCCGCGGTCGAGCGAACCGGTCACGGCGCGCGGCGCATGCCGCGCCACGGCGACCGACGTCATGCTGTTCGTGTGGTGGTGTCCGGGAAGATCCGGAAGCGCCAGCCGCTCGAAGCGCGCACCGTCCGGCGTGTCGGCGACGCGCCAGAGCGTCGTGAAACGCAGGTACTTCGAGGTGCCCATCAACAGCCGCCCGTCGCCCGCGAACGCCACGTGGCCGGGCGTCGCCACGGCCGTCTGATCGCAGAGCCGCCCGTCGCGCAGGTCGAACAACAGGAGGCGCAGGTTCTGGCACGCGGCCACTGCCCAGCGCCCGTCGCCGCTGACCGCGACGTCGAACACGCTCTGCAGCGAGTACAGCTCGGCGGTGAAGGGTTCGCTGCGCCACAGTGGCTCGCGCCGTTCCTCGTGCGCGGGCGCCTGGACCGCGAAACTCGCGTCCCAGGCGCACACGCGCCGATCCGCGCCGCCCGTGACGAGGCGCGTCCCGTCGGGCGAGAAACACAGGCACACGAGCCCGCCTTCGTGCGCGGCGAGCCGGCGCTCGCGCCCGCGGTCGAGGTCGACGAGCAGCACGGCGCCGCCGCCGGCGGACAGCGCGACGCGCGTGCCGTCCGGGCTGAACTCGGCGGCCGTCTCCGTGGGCTCGCCGCCCCAATGCTCGTACAGGATGCTCCCGGTCGCCGCGTTCCACAGCGCGACCCTGCCTTCGTGATCGGTGGTCACGACGCGCGTGCCCGCGGGGTCGAAGCGCGCCGCGACCAGCGGCACCCGGCGCCGGCCGTGCGCCGCGGGATCGAACGCCCGCTCGAACGCGCCGTCGCGGCCGTTCCAGGTGCGGGCCGTTCCGTCGGCCGATGCGGTCACGACGCGCTCGCCGGAGCGGTCGAACCGCGCGGTGCGCACCGCGCCGGTGTGGCCGCGCAGGCGCTGGAGGAACGGCCGCTCGGTGCCGTACCAAAGATCCACGCGCGTCAGTCGCTGCCACGTCGCGAGGAAGCTCCCGTCCGGGCTCCAGCGCAGCCCCTTGACCTGGCGCGCGTCGCCGCGGCAGACGCGCAGCAGCGCGCCGTCGGCCGCGTCGAACACGCGCAACGCATCGTCGTAGGCCAGGGTCGCGAGGCGCATGCCGTCGGGGCTGAACTGGATGCGCACGACCGCACGGCTCTCGTGGCTCGGCAGTTCGTAGCGGACGGCGCCGGACTCGACCTCGACCACGCGCGCGCCCGCGTCCCAGGCCAGCGCCAGCCGGCGCCCGTCGGGGCTGAAGGCCGCTGCGTGGAACTTGCCGGGCGCCTCGAACAGGCGCACGGCACGCGGCTCGGGCTCCGTGCCGTCGAGGAGCCACAGGCGCGCGCTCCTGTCCTCCGATGTCGTGACCAGCCAGTGCCCGTCCGGGCTCACGTCGTACGACAACACGGCGGCCGTGTGCCCGCGGAACACGCCGACCTGCGCGCCGCTGTCGGCATCGAACAGTCGCACGGTCGCATCGCTCTCCTGGCGCGTGCCGCCGACGGCCGGTTCGGCCGAGCGCGTCAGTACACGCCGGCCGCCGGCCACGAAGCGCGCTTCGGCGATGCTGCCCGCGTGGCCGTCGAGCCGGACCAGCTCGCGCTGGTCGACGACGCTCCAGATCCGCGCGGTCCCGTCGCGCCCGGCCGTCACGACGCGCGCGCCGTCGGGGCTGAACACGGCCCAGTGCACGTCCTGCGCGTGGCCGACCAGCGGCCGCGGCGGCGCCGTCGGCGTGCGCGTGCTCCACAGGAACGCGCGTCCGTCCTGACCGGTGGTGACGCAGTTGTCGCCGTCGGGCGAGAAGCGCGCGCACAGAACCGCTCCGTCCGAGTGTCGGAACTCGGCCAGTTGCGCGCCTGTCTCCGGATCCCACAGGCGGGCGGTGCCGTCCTCGGAGCAGGACAGGACGCGCCGCGTGTCGGGATCGATGTCGACCTCGTGCACCATCTTCTCGTGACCGACGAGGACCTGCTTGGAGTACAGCGCCTCGAGCGCCGCGAGCAGCACGCGGTTGCTGGACAGGCCCGGCTCGCGCTCGGCGGCCGCGATGGCGAAGTGCAGCGAACGCGGCGGCGAGAAGCCCAGCGCTCCCGCGGCCTGGTCGCGGTACCAGGCGCTCTCGTAGCGCGCGAGCGCGGCCTCCTTGTCGCGCTTCTCCTGGTTGACGCGGCCCAGGAGGAACAGCGCCACCGCCAACGCGGTCGACAACGCCGCGATCGACCCGATGGTCGCCGTCGCGATCACCGGGTTGCGCTGCGACCAGCGGCGCAGGCGCAGCAGCGCGCCCGCGGGACGGGCCTGGATCGGCTCGTAGGCGCGCAGCCGCCGCAGTTCCTCCGCCAGCTCGAGCGCCGTGGGGTAGCGGCGCGCGACGTCCTTCTCCAGGGCGGTTTCCAGCACGATCGAGAGGTCCGGCGGCAGCGCCGGGTTCAGGCGCCGCGCGGACGGCACGGGGTCGTCGCGGATCGACTGCGCCAGGGCCGCGCTGGAGTCGCCCTGGAACGGGCGCGACAACGTCAGGCACTCGTACAGCACCACGCCCAGCGAGTAGACGTCGGTGCGGCGATCGACGTGGCGTCCGCTGTGGAGTTGTTCGGGCGAAATGTAGGCCGGCGTGCCGAACACCTCGTCGGAGCGCGTGAGCAAGGCGCTCTCCTCCTCCGCGTCGCGCGCCAGTCCGAAGTCCAGGATCACCGGCGCGCCGTCCTTCGAGACCATGATGTTGCCGGGCTTGATGTCGCGGTGGACGACGCCCGCTTCGTGCGCGGCGTGCAGCGCACGCGCCGCGCGCTCGAAGAACGACAGCGTCTCCGACAACTCCAGCGCGCGGCGCGGCGCCAGGAGGCGCGAGGCGCTGGTCGACGCGCCGCTCTCCGGCGTGGGCGTCGCTGCCGCGGACGCCGAACCGCGCACGCGCGCCAGGGCGGCGGCCAGGGTCTCGCCCTCGACGAAGCGCATCGCGATGTACGGGTGCTCGCCGTCCAGGTCGGCGTCGAGCACGGTGCAGATGCCGGGGTGATCCAGCCGCGACACGATCGCCGCCTCGCGCCGGAACCGGTTGCGTCGGCCCTGCGAGACGCTCGCCACCGGCAGCGTCAGCACCTTGAGCGCCACGCAGCGCTCCAGCCGCGTGTCCTCCGCGCGATACACGACGCCCTGTCCGCCGCGCCCGAGGATGCCGTCGAGCCGGTACGGACCGATGCGGTCGAGGCGCCGGACGGCCGTCGGCGCGGCGCCCGCCGCTTCCGACGCGGTCAGGCGCAGGTACTCGCGCGCGACGCGTTCCTCGTGACCGGGAAAGCGCGCGAGGTAGTGCGCGAGCGGGTTCATCCGGCCGGAGTCGCGGTCGAACAGCAACTGGTCCGCGAAGTCGAACAGGATCGCGTCGTCCGAGTCGGAGGAGTCCTGCATGGTTCCGCGGGCCCGTCCGCGCGACCCTCGATCCTATGCTCCGCCGGGCCGCACGGGCATGCGCCGCGCGACGGCGCCGCCGGGGCGAGTAGACTGGGGCCGCGCCCCCGCCACCGCATGAACACCGAAGACCGTTCGGACCCAGCCGGCGCGGGAGAACGCGCGCGCCCCGCCGACGCGGGCTTCCAGGAGCAGTACGCGGCGGTGGCGCCGGCGCTCTACGCCTGGGCCGAACTGCGCGTGCGTCCGTCGCTGCGCACGCGGCTCGAGGCGCAGGACCTCCTGCAGGAGGTGTGGCTGCGCGGCATGAAGGGCTTCGCGCGCTTCGACCCCCGCTCCACCACGTTCCGCGCCTGGGCCTTTCGCATCGGCAAGAACGTGCTGCTGGAAGCGGTGCGCGCGTCGCGCAACGAAGCCCTCGTGCAGGCCGGCTGGTCGGCGAGCACCGGGACTCTGAGCCTGCAGGGCATCCCGGAGGACGTGACCAGCTTCACCCAGCGGCTCGCGCGCGAGGATTCGGTCCGCGCGTTTCTCGAGCATGCCTCGAAGCTCGAGGAGACCGACCGCATGCTGCTCGTCCACTGCGGCCTGGAAGGGCAGACCTGTGCCGAAGCGGCGGTGAAGCTCGACCTCTCCCTCCCCGCGGCGACGAAGCGCTGGCAGCGGCTCAAGGCCCGGCTGCGCGAGTCGCCCTGGTCGCGCACGTTCCTCGACGTCCGCGAGCAGTCCGACGCCGAAGACGGCGGCGCGGCGTCCGGCTGAAGCGTGCGCTCAGCGCGCGCCCTCGGGCGCGAGGCGCACGAGCAGCACCACGCTCGCGGCGGTGTCGCCGGCGAACTCCAGCTCCTCCTCGCGGACGAGGTCGCGAACCCACAGGCTCTCGCCCGGGTCGAGCACGAACGGTTCCTCCTCGCCCGCAACACGCGCGGTGACGGCGCCGCCCAGCACGTGCGCGAAAGCGTGGCCTGCGCCGATCCCCTCGCGCGCGCGGCGCCGGCCCAGCGCGAGCGCCTCGACGTCGACGCGCCAGCGGTCGCTCCGGAACATCACGCCGAAGTCCTCCGCCGCACCGGCCGTCGGTGCACAGGTCGTCGGCCACGCGCCCGCGAAACGATAGGGCTCGAACGGCCGCAGGCGCGCGCGCGCCGCGGCATCGCCGTGCTCCAGGATCAGCCCCGCGCCGTGCGTCAGCACCAGGATCCGCTCCAGACCGGGGAACGCCGAGAAGGGCCCCGCTTGCCGGATCAGCGCCGCCGAGATGCGCCATTCGAAGTCGCCGCGCTCCAGACGCGCGCCCGCGGGCCAGACGGCCAGCTCGCGCGTGACGCCGCCTCCGTTCTTCCACGGCTGCGCGCGGACGTCGTCCGCGCGCAGGTGCTCGACGGATCGCATCGCGCCGTTCTACACCGCGGCGGCCGTCGAGCCGAGCCGCGGTCCGCGCCGTCAGGCGAGCTCTGCGCCGTCCTCGGGCGGAGTCAGCTCCAGGTTCACGGCAGCGTCCGCCGCATCGAACAGGTTGCCCCACTCGGGGTTCGCCAGCGCCTCCTGCGCGCCGTCGATGACGGTGGACAACGTCGCCTGCAGCTTGGGCGTCAGGTTCATCTCGATCCAGCGGCGGTTGCCCGACACGGTGCCCACCACGGGCAGGACGGTCAGCTCGGTGCCCGGGATCTGCAGCGCCGCGACGACCTCGGCCGAGACCATGCCCGGCATCACGATCGTCAGCACGGTGCCGAAGCGTCCCAGCGGGACGATCCCGTGCTCGGCGAGGAACGCGATGTCCAGGCCCTGCAGAGCGCGCGAGTCGGGCTCGCAGAACTCGACCGGCAGGAACGGCAGGTTGTAGAGCTCCGCGACCACGCGCCCCAGCTCCCAGTCGGTGACGAGGTTCGCGGCGACGATCGACTCGGCGAACGGCGCGTTGCCGCGGCCGGACAACTGCAGCGCTTCGCGCAGCGCCTGGGGCTCGCACAGCCCGCGGTCCGCCAGGGCTTCGGCGAGGCGCGCGTTGTCGAGTCGCTGGGTGATCTTCACGGGGCTGGTCGCGGGAGAGGGTCGCCCACCCGGAAGGGATTTCCGGCACGGGACCTGCTCCCTATCGGCCCGCGGGGCATGCCGGCTGTACGCCGATCCGCCTTCCGTTCCAGAGCTCCGCCGCCCTCCCCGCCGACGGGGCGCCCGCCGCGGCCCGCGGGACTACACGTCCAGGTTCGTGACTTCGAGAGCGTGCCGCTCGATGTACTGGCGCCGCGGCTCGACCTGGTCGCTCATCAGCAGCGTGAAGATCTCGTCGGACGCGATCGCGTCGTCCATGGTCACCTGGTAGAGCGTGCGCCGCTCGGGGTCCATCGTGGACTCCCAGAGCTGGTCGGCGTCCATCTCGCCCAGGCCCTTGTAGCGCTGGATGTCGACGTCGGACTGTGCGCTCTTGCGCACCGCCACGGCCAGCTCGAGCGGGGTTCGGCAGGCCGGCGCGTCCTTGCCGCCTTCGACGATCCACTCGCCGTCGCCGCGCACGGAGAGCCCGCGCTGCTCCAGCGACGCCAGCACCTTGCCCAGGTCCTCGACGTGCGCCAGATGGCAGACCGACACGTGCGCCGCGTCGCGCTCGATCGGCCCGCCCGGGCCTTCGTACACCTGGAGCGGGCCGCGCACCCGCGTCTTGGCCAGCTCCAGGAAGTCCTGCAGTTCGGTCAGCTTGTCGAACCAGTGGTCCTTGCCGTCCATGTGGGCGAGGTGCGCGCGCACGCGCTGGCCGTCGAACGAGCGGATCAGCTCGGCGACGTCGACGCGCGCCCACGGCGGGGCGACCGTGGCCGCGACCTCCTCGAGCCGGCGCAGGTCCTCGCACAGCGCGCGCAGGTCGGCGCCCTCCCACGTGCGGCCCGACTTCTGGTCGCGCACGGTCAGGGCCTCCACGCCGCGATCGATCAGGATCTGACGCAGCTCGGACTCGGTCGAGACGTAGCGGCTCTCCTTCTTCGTGGTCAGCTTGTAGAGCGGCGGCTGCGCGATGTAGAGGCGCCCGGCCTCGATCAGGTCCTTCATGTGCCGGAAGAAGAACGTGAGCAGCAGCGTCCGGATGTGGGAGCCGTCCACATCGGCGTCCGTCATGATGATCGTCTTGCCGTAGCGCAGCTTCTCCAGGTCGAAGTCGTCGGCGATCCCCGTGCCCATCGCCGAGATGATCAGCTGGATCTCGCTGTGCGAGAGCATCTTGTCGAGCCGCGCGCGCTCGACGTTCAGGATCTTGCCCTTGAGCGGCAGGATCGCCTGGAAGCGCCGGTCGCGGCCCATCTTGGCCGAGCCGCCGGCGCTGTCGCCCTCGACCAGGTACAGCTCGCTCTCGTCGAGGTTCGAGGACTGGCAGTCGGCCAGCTTGCCGGGCAGGTTGCCCGAGGCCAGCGCGCTCTTGCGGCGCACCAGGTCGCGAGCCTTGCGCGCCGCCTCGCGCGCGGCCTGCGCGCGCACGGCCTTCTGCACCAGGAGCTTGGCGGCGGCGGGGTGTTCCTCGAGGTACGTGCCGAACAGCTCGCCGACCACCGACTCGACGATGCCCTGCGCCTCGCGGTTGCCGAGCTTGTCCTTGGTCTGGCCCTCGAACTGCGGCTCGGGCACCTTCAGCGACAGGATCGCGGTGATGCCCTCGCGGAAGTCGTCGCCCGTCGGCGGCTCGTCGGAGTCCTTGAACAGCTTCTCGCGCTTGGCGTAGGCCGACATCGCGCGCGTCAGCGCCGCGCGCAGGCCGGCCAGGTGAGTGCCGCCGCCGTGCGTGTTGATGTTGTTGACGAACGTGAACACCGTCTCCTGGTAGGCGTCGGTGTATTGCAGCGCGAGCTCGACCTCGTACTCGCGCTCGGGATTCTCCGTGCTCGGCACGCTCTTGAGGAAGTGCACCACGTCGGAGTGCAGCGCGGTCTTGTTCTTGTTGACGTTCTGCACGAACGCCACTAGGCCCTGGGGGAACTCGAAGTGCTCCTTGGCGCCGGTGCGCTCGTCCTCCAGGTCGATCACCGCGCCGCGCGTGCCCATCAGGTAGGCCAGCTCGCGCAGGCGCTTCTCGACGATCTCGTACTCGATCTCGGTCGTGCTGAAGATCTGCGGATCGGGCTTGAAGGTCACGCGCGTGCCCGTGCCGGTGGCCGGCCCGACCACCGCCAGTTCCTGGTCGCGGTCTCCGCGCTTGAAGCGCATGCGGTGCAGCTTTCCGCCGCGCGCGACCTCGACTTCGAGCCACTCCGACAGCGCGTTCACGCACGAGACGCCGACGCCGTGCAGGCCGCCCGAGACCTTGTACGAGCTCTTGTTGAACTTGCCGCCCGCGTGCAGCTTCGTCAGCGCCACCTCGACCGCCGGGATGCCCTCGGTGGGATGCATGTCGACCGGGATGCCCCGCCCGTCGTCGCGCACCGAGATCGAGCCGTCCGGGTGCAGCGTCACCCAGCATTGGCGCGCGAAGCCCGCCAGCGCCTCGTCCATCGCGTTGTCGACCACCTCCCAGATCAGGTGGTGCAGGCCGCGCACGTCCGTGTCGCCGATGTACATCGCCGGACGGACGCGCACCGCCTCCAGCCCTTCGAGGACCGTGATCGATTGCGCGTCGTAGGTCTGGCTCTCTGTTTCCTGTGCCATGTGTCTCGCTAGTGCTTGGGCCGGAACGCGATGCGCCGGATGTCCTCGCGGCCGAGGATGTCATTGGCCTGTACGCGCAACTCCCGGCCGCGGAAGGCCTCGAGTTCGTGCAGGTGCGCGGCCGAATCGACCTCGACCGTCAGCGTGCCCTTCGCGAAGCGCACCGGGCGCGCGTGCGCGGCCAGCGCCGGGCCGGCGGCCGTCTCGAAGGCCGCGTACACCGGCGATTCGCGCCGCCGCCGCGTGAGCCCGGTCGCGCGCATGTACGCGGACAGCGAGTCCTGCAGCGAAGCCAGACCGCGCCGGCCGTCGCGCTCGACGCGAGCGAAGGCCTGGCGCAGCGCGGGGTCGCGGCGCGCCTGGTCGGTTCCGACCGGGGATCTCACGCGTCGACCGTGATCGGCATGACGATGTAGGTGTAGCTCTCGCCGAGCGTGAACTTGCCGGGGCTGGTGCGCTCGCCGAAATCGAGCTTCACCAGTCCGCCCTCGCAGTTCTTCAGCCCGTCGAGCACGTAGTCGGGGTTGAAGGCGATCTCGGCCGCCTGTCCGCGGAAGTCGACCTCCATGCGCGCGTGCGCCTCGCCGCGGCCGACGGACTGGCCGAAGAACTCGAGTTCGTTCTTCCCCAGCTTCAGCTTGACGGCGCGCGCCTCCACGCCCGTGACGTTGGCCACGAGGCGCAGCTTGCGCGCCATCGTGTCGGCGTCGGCCTCCACGTGGTGCTGCGTTTCGCGCGGAATGACCGCGGCGTAGCGCGGGAACTCGCCGTCGATCAGCCGCGCGAAGATCTCGGCGCGCGCCGTCTTCAGTCCGACCTGGTTCTCGCCCAGGTGCAGTTGCACGCGCTCCAGGGGGTCGCCGACGACGCGGCAGAAGAGCTGCATGGCCTTGGTCGGCACGATGGCAGGGCGCGCGCGCGGAGCCAGCGCGTTGTGCTCGACCTGCACGCTCGACATCGCCAGACGACGTCCGTCCGTGGCCACCATGCGCAGCGAGTTGTCCTCGCACTCGGTCAGCACCCCGTGCATCGCGTAGCGGCCGGCCTCGCGCGCCGCGGCGAAAGCCGTGCGGCCGACGAGGCGCACGAACGCGCCGCCCTGCACGGCGACGGTGGCCTGGTCGCCGAAGCTGGCGATCACCGGGAACTCGTCGGGGTCGACCGTCACCAGCTCGCAGCGGTCCTCGCCGGCGAAGATCGTGCAGGTGCTGTCCTGCGTGGAGACGACGACCTCGTCGGCCGAAAGATCGCGCACGAAGTCCAGGGTCACGCGCGCGGGCACGACCGCCACCCCGGGCTCCTCGATCCGCACCACCCCGCCGCGGAGCTTCTTCTCGTCCTTGCTGTCGCCGCTCGCCGCGTCGCCGATCGGGATGCGGTAGCGCACCGAACACTCCAGGTCCGTGGCCAGGATCTCGATGGCATCCACGGTGGCGACGATGCAGATGTTCTCGAGGACGGGCTTGGGGCTCTTGGCCGGGACGACGTTGTTCACGATCGCCAGGCCCTCGCGCAGCTTCTCACGGTCGCAGACGAACTTCATGATGCCTTGGTCTCCGGCGCGTCGAGGCGTGCTCGACGATGGTTGGGTGATCGATGTTGCGGTTCTCGACGTGCGTGGATGGAGAGTCTCAGGAGTGCTTCTCCGGGAGTCTTTCCATTGTTCTTCATCAGGAAGCGGCCCGCCTGTCGAGAAGCACCGTGCGTGCGCGCACAAAGGCGCAGCGACGCTCCACTTGCACCGTGTACGCGTCGATCCGCGCGGTGTGGACGGACGTGGACTGCGTGTGCAGGAACGCCGCGTCGTCCACGACTCTCCACGCGCGCGGTGTGCGGTGCGGGTGGACACGGGACAAGTCCGGGTTCATGCACGAAGGATCCAACGGTTGTCCAGGCTGTTTCCAGAGGTTGTCCACGGCGCGCGAGCGGCGTGCTGGCGATGGTCCGGCCGTTCGTGATCGAGCAGGTGAGCACGATGGAGGGCGCGGTCGGAGGGTGTCGGCGGCGGGGCTTGCGGTGCACGCGCGCGGCGGCGGCAGGACCGTCGCGCGGCTCGCGGAACGCGCTGGAGAAAGGCCGTTTCAGGGCGCCTTCCAGCGGCACTGCGAACCCGCCCAGGATAGACGATCCGGACGGTCGAGTCGAGGCCGGCCGACAGCCTGACTGTCGTCGGAAATCCCCTTCCTGAGCGGCTTTGCGGACGCGAGTTCGTCCGCGGCCGCCGACCCCGAAGGGGCTCTCCACGACGCGTCGCTCAGGCCGGCCGAGCGGCCAGGCGCGCGAGGAATCCGTCGATCTGCTCGCGCATCGCGGGGTCGCTCGCGGCCAGCGTGTCGATCTTGTCGATGGCGTACAGGACGGTCGAATGATCGCGGCCGCCGAAGAAGCCGCCGATCTCCTCGAGCGAGTGCCGCGTGATGCGCCGCGCGAGGAACATCGCGACCTGGCGCGGCAGGACGACGGCCTGCGTGCGTTTCTTGGACTGCAGGTCGCTGAGCTTGACGTCGTAGGCCTCGGTGACGAGCGCCAGGATGTCCCCCATTGCGGGCTGACTGCGCCGCTCGGTGAACAGGTCGCGCAGGACCTCGCGCGCGAAGTCGGCCGTCAGGTCGGCGCGCGAGACGTTGGCGAAGCCCAGGAGCTTGGTCACGGCGCCCTCCAACTCGCGGATGTTGCTCTCGATGCGCTCCGCCAGCAGGCTGGCGACGTCGTCGGGCAGCTCGCGCCCGCGCTCGCGGCTCTTGCGTTTCAGGATCGCCATGCGCGTCTCGTAGCAGGGCGGCTCGATCTCCGTGACCAGACCCCACTTGAAGCGCGAGACCAGCCGTTCCTGCAGCGTCGGGATGTCCTTGGGCGGGCTGTCGGAGGACAGGACGATCTGCTTCTGGAGCTGGTACAGCGTGTTGAACGTGTGGAAGAACTCCTCCTGCGTGCGTTCCTTGTTGGCCAGCACCTGGATGTCGTCCACCACCAGCACGTCGACGTTCCGGTACTTGTGCCGGAACTTCTGCACGTCCCCGTTCTCGAGCGAGTTGATGAAGTGGTTCACGAACGTCTCGCACGACAGGTACAGGATCCGCGCCTTGGGATCGCGGGCGAGGATCGTGAAGCACAGGGACTGCAGGAGGTGCGTCTTGCCCAGGCCCACCGAGCCGTGCAGGAAGAACGGGTTGTAGGCGCGGCCCGGCTGCTCCGCGGCGCCCATCGCGGCGGCGTGCGCGAAGCGGTTGCACGGGCCGACCACGAAGTTGTCGAACGTGTACTTGGGGTTGAGCCCCAGCTCGCCGTTGAAACCCGGGCCGACGGTTGCGCCGTGGCCCGCGCCGCGGGCGGCCTCGTGGCCCGCCTTGGCGGCGCCCGGCAGGCGCACGTGCGCGGAGCGGGCGTCCTCCGCGGCGTCGTCGGCCGGCGCGGCCTCGCGGCGCGGGTCGGGCTCGCGGCGCGGGGCGGGCAGCGCGAGTTCGGGCACGACCACGATCTCGACGGCGCGCGGCGCGCCGAGGATCTCGCGCGCGGCCTGCGCGATGACCTTCTGGTAGTAGCGCTCCAGCCAGTCGCGCGAGAAGTCGTTCTGCACCGCGATGCGGATGCGCTCGGCGTCGGCCGCGACGATGCGCGCGCGCTGGAACCAGGTCGCGAACTGCTCGGGCTCGACCTGCGCGCGGATCGCGCGCTGCACGGCGCGCCACAAGTCCTCGTGCGCCGCGGCGTCGTGTTCCGCCCGCTCCGCCTGGGTCGCGCCCGGATCCCGCGTGGGGACCGGCGCCTGGCCGGCCGCGGCGCTCTGCTGCGCCACCGGCTCTGCGCGGACGGACTTGCGTTCCAGCATCTCTGACTTCAGGGGGGGGTAGGAGAGGTGCGGGTGGGGACGGGCCGCCGCGGCTCCGCGCTCGGGGAGGGCTCCCGGGGCGTGGACAGACCCCTGGCGGGGACCGCGGTGCGGCTGGTTGCGAAGCGACGATCCGTCCGGTTCCGTGGCCGGCAGAGGCTGCCGCGAGGGAACCGGCTTCGTAGGCTGGGGGGCTCGACGGTCCTTCGTTCCCGACCGCGCGTCTCCGTCCGCGGGGGGGCGCGGGGGAGGCGGGAGCAACCGGGTCCGAGGGCGGGAAGGCGTCGTGTCGGCGTTGCGATCGGGCTTCCGATCGGTCCGTCGCGCGCTCGCCTCCCCCCTTCGAGGGAGCGCCATTCCAGCGCGTCGCGGCCGTGTGTCAACGCAACGCCCGTCAGCTCTTCACACACCGCGCGCAAGCAGCCCGCGACGCGCGGAGTTAGCGCAGCGCCAAAAACGTTCTCCCCAGGATTTCCACAGCGTTGTGGACATCGTTTTCACCGCTCGTCCGCCCGAAGGAGAGGCGCAGAGCGGCGCGCGCGCGCTCGGGCGCGTGGCCGAGCGCGAGGAGCACGTGCGAGGGTTCGAGCGATCCGCTGGCGCACGCCGATCCCGCGCTGGCCTCCAGGCCCTCGAGGTCGAGCCGCGCGACGAGCATGCGCCCGTCGACCCCAGGTAGAAGGACGTTGAGGGTATTGGGAAGGCGATCTGTTGCCTCGAGCGGAGGGCCCACCAAATCGATGCCCGGGATCCTGGACGGCAGTTCGCGCCACAAAGCCGCGCACAAGGCGCGCGTTCGGCGCGCGAAATCGGCCTGCTCCGCGACGGCCAACTCGACGGCCAGCGCGGCGGCGGCGATCGCGGGGACGTTCTCGGTCCCGGGACGCACGCCGCCCTCCTGGCTGCCGGTTCCCCACAGCGGTGCGAGGGGGATTCCCTTGCGGCGGAAGAGCACCCCGACGCCGAGCGGACCGCCGACCTTGTGGGCGGAGAACGAAGCCAGGTCGACCTGTCCCCCACCGAGCCGGACGGGGATCCGGCCCAGGGCCTGGACCGCGTCGGTGTGGAGCAGGGGACGGCCGGGCCCCAGGCCGGCGAGCTGCTCGCGAATCCGGTGGAGAGGCTGGAGGGTCCCGATCTCGTTGTTGGCGGCCTGCACGGAAACGAGGGCCGCGGTCGCCGCGGCCGCGTCGAGCTCCCCCAGGTCGAGCCGGCCCGCGCGATCGACCCCGAGGTGGCGGACGTGCCGGCCCAGGCGCGCGAGCCGGTCGGCGGCCGAGAGGACCGCCGAGTGCTCGACGACGGTCGTCACCAGTCCGCGGCCGGGGGGCGCGGCCTCCAGCGCGCCGGCGAGCGCGACCTGGATCGACTCGGTGCCTCCGGACGTGAACACGACCTCGTCCTCGTGGCAGCCCAGCGCCGCGGCCGTGCGCTCGCGCGCCTCGTCGAGCCAGGCGCGCGCCTCGCGACCGGAGGCGTGGACGCTGGACGGGTTGCCGCGCAGGCGCTCCATCCGATCGACGAGGAGCGCCAGCACCTCCGGCCGGATCGGCGTGGTCGCGTTGTGGTCGAGGTGGACGCGCGGGGCGGCCATGGCTCATGCACCCGGGCGGCGCGGCGCCGCGAGCGCGCGGCGGTAGACCGCTTCGTAGAGCGGGATGACGCGTTCCGGGGCGAAGCGCGCGACGGCCGCCGCGCGCGCCGCTCCTCCCATCGCACGCGCACGATCGCGATCGAGCAGCACCGCGCGCAGGTTTGCCGCGAAGGCATCGATGTCGTCGGCCGGGCTGAGCAGGCCCGTGACGCGGTCCTCGACGACCTCGCGCACGCCGCCGACGTCGGTCGCGACGACCGTGGTGCCGCAGGCCATCGCTTCGAGGGCCGACAGGCCGAACGACTCCTCGGAGCTCGCCAGCACGAACACGTCGGCCGGCGCGAGCAGCTCGGGCAGCGCGTCGCGCTCGCCGAGGAAGCGCACGCGATCCTGGATGCCGAGCTCGCGCGCCAGCGTGCGGCACGCCGGCTGGTCCGGGCCGTCGCCGACGAGCACCAGCTCGGCCTTCGTGCCCTCGGTCGCCTGCGCGAACGCGCGGATCAGCCACGGCACGCGCTTCACCGCGCGGAAGTTCGACACGTGCACGGCGCGCGGCGGTGCGTCGGCCGCCGCCTGCGCCGCGTCGGGCCGGAACAGCGTGACGTCGACGAAGTTCGGCACGACCTGGATGTGGCAGGGTTGCTGCATCAGCTCGCTGCAGAAGTTCTCGCGCGTGCGCTGGGCCAGGTCCTGCGACACGGCGGTGACGGCGTCGCTCTGCTCGATCACGAACTGCGTCAGCGGCGCGTAGCTCGCGTCGATGCCGACGAGCGTGATGTCGGTGCCGTGCAGGGTCGTCACCAGGCGCGGCGCGGGCCGGCCGCGGTCGGCCTGCGCGGCGGAGCGCGCGAGGTAGGCCGACACGGCGTGCGGCAGCGCGTAGTGCGCGTGCAGGACGTCGAGTCCCTCGGTGCGGTGCACGGTCAGGATCGACGACGCGATCGCGATGTCGTGCGGCGGCGTCTGGAACAGCGGGTACGGGAAGCCCTGCGCGACGTGCATCTGCACGGGCCCCGGCGAGCGCGCGAGGCGCGGCGGCACGGCGTGGCTGAACAGGTGCACGGTGTGGCCGCGCGCGGCGAGCGACAGCGCGAGCTCGCTGGCGACGACGCCCGAGCCGCCGTAGGTCGGGTGGCACAAGACGCCGATGCGCAGCGCGCCGCTCATGAGTCGCCAGGCAGGCTCGACAGGATCTCGAACGCGTCGGGCGGCAGCTCGGGCAGGTCGTCCGGGGCGGCGTCGCGCGCGATGCGCGGGGCGGGCTCGGCGGGCTTGCGCTGCGCGGCCGGCGGCGCGGGGCGCTCAGCGGCCCTCTCGGCCTGGGTGGCGGTGCGCGCCGCGGGCGCCTTCGCGGCCTTCGCGATGTTCGCGCGCGGCGCGGGCACGAGCTTGACCTCGCGCTCGACGGGCTTCTTCGCGCGCGGCGCCTTCTTGGTCTTCGCGGGCTTCACCGGCGCGGGCGCAGGCACCGCCTGGGCCGCAACCGGCTTCTCCGCCGTTGCGGCCGGCGCACGCGCTTCGACGCCCGCGTCTTCGGCGCCCAGCAGCGTGCGCGCGAGCCGCTCGTAGTCGCGCGCGCCGCTGCTGCCCGGCGCGTACTCGAAGATCGTCTGACCGAACGAAGGCGCCTCGGCCAGCTTGACGCTCACGCCGATCGGATGCGGCAGCACCTGGTCGCGGAAGTAGTTGCGGATCTCGCCCAGCACCTCGCGCGCGAGGCGCAGGCGGCTGTCGTACAGGCACGGCAGGATGCCGCTGACGCGCAGCTCGGGGTTCAGGCGGCGCTTCAGGAGCTGCACGATCTCGACGAGCTTGCTCATGCCCTGCAGCGCGAGGAACTCGGTCTGGATCGTGATCAGCACCTCGGCGGCGGCGGCGAGCGCGTTGATCGAGAGCAGCCCGAGGCTCGGCGGGCAGTCGAACAGCACGAAGTCGGCCGGCGCGGCGCCCGTGCGCGCGGTCTCTTCCTCGACCCACGCTTGCAGCGCATCGCGCAGCACGAACTCGCGCCCCATCGCGCTGGCGAGCTCGAGCTCCGCGCCCGACAGGTCGATGTTCGCCGGCAGGAGGCGCAGGCCCGGCGTCGCCGTGTCGCGCAAGGCCTGCGCGAACGTCGCGCCGCCGGTCAGGACGGCGTACGAGGTCGGCGATCCGCTCGGCGCCTCGACGCCCAGGCTGAGCGACAGGTTCGCCTGCGCGTCCATGTCGACCACGACGACGCGCCGCCCCAGGAGCGCGAGAGCCGCGCCCAGGTTCGCGGTGGTGGTCGTCTTGCCGACCCCGCCCTTCTGGTTGATGATCGCGATGCGGCGCACGGTGGACCGCAGTCTAGCGGGTCGGATGGTTGCGACGACCGCGTGCGCCGAGTCCTTCTCGATGCGCACGCGCGGCCCGCGCGCATCAGGCGAGGACTCGAGGCCGGAGCCCGAACGACGCGGGTCAACCTGCTCCTGCGAGGACTCCGATCTGCGACCAGCGCGACGGCGGCCTCCAGATGACCCACGACCTCTTGACCGCGGTCCGTCGACGGGTCCGGTCCAGGGCGCACCTAGGCAGGGCGCAGCGGAGGCACGGATGCCCCGGCTCGGCACTGCCTGGGCCTTGGGAGCTCTCGTGGACATCCGTGCGCCCATACGGCACCAATCGTCTGGGAGGTATATATACCTCCCAGACGAGGGTGCCAGGATGAGAGCACCGAGCCTAACCGACTGCAAGAAGGAGAGTTACGGCGGAGGTCGCCGGACCTCGCCTCATAGGGTGACGTAAGGTATATATACCTTACGTCACCCAAAGGCTGCCATGGCACCCGACACCACGCTCCGGTCCTCGAAGGGGCCCATCATCTCCTTCTTCAACGAGCGCTATCCCCGCTCCTACCGCCTCGCAGACCTCCGCCTGCTCCTCAGGGACCAACGGAGCGCTTGGGATCTCCCTCCGGGCACGGCGGACTCCGTGCTCATCGACTTTCTGGAAGAGGAGGGTCTCCTGCGGAAGGTCAGGCTCTCCGCGGAGGAGGGTCAGTATCGGGGATTCACTCGCTACCTCTGGCGCGGTTGCACACCGCTCGAGATTGCCGGCACGCTGAGGGAGAACGGGTACCTGAGTCACGGCACCGCCGTGTTCCTGCACGGTCTCACGGAACAGGACCCTCGGACCCTCTACGTCAACTACGAGCAGACTCCGAAGCCCCCTCCGTCGCAGACCCTGACACAGGCGAGCCTGGACAGGGCGTTCAAGGGCAAGCAACGAGTCTCGCGATACACGTTCCAGCTCGAGGGCCACCGCTACATCATCCTCAGCGGCAAGAACACCGGGCGCTACGGTGTCGAAGAGGTTCGCGGGCCCTCGGGCGAGCCGCTGCAGGTGACGAACGTGGAGAGGACGCTCGTCGACATCGTCGTGCGACCGGCCTATGCCGGCGGCCTGTTTCAGATCCTCGAGGCGTATCGGACGGCGCGCGAACGGGATGTCTCGGTCTCTCGCGTGCTCGCGACGCTCCAAGCCCTCGACTACGCCTACCCGTATCACCAGAGCATCGGGTTCTTCATGGAGCGCGCAGGTTTCGAAGCGCAGGAGCTGAAGCCGCTGCGCGACTTGGGGCTGAACTTCAACTTCTACCTGGGCTATGGCCTGAGGGATGCGGTGCTCGACGAATCATGGCGCGTCTTTCACCCACAAGGGTTCTAGCCGCCGCAGCAGACGCAGAACGAAACCCGAGTAGAAAGCGAAGTCTCGCGGCCGGTCAGCCGGGATCGAGTTCCTGACGTCGTCCCACTCCTGCTCGTGGAATGCGAGGTCGCCTGGACCCGGGCCAGAAGAGCGAGCGGGACTTCCTTCGCGGCGAAAACCGCCCGGATCAACGACACGTTCTCTGTCGACAGCAGATTGACTCCAGCTTCGGTGACGATGGCGTGAATGTCGTAGAAGTCCCGGCCCCTCGCCTTGCGCTTCATTCCCGCGTGCTGGTATTCGGGTCTCTGCTGGCAGAGGGCCCGGAGCTTTTCCGCCGCGATCATCGCAGGCGTGTAAACGCGCACTTCGAACCCGTCCCCCACCTCACGCCGGGTCGCGCCCTGGCAGTACTCGCTCCGGCTCAGTTCGATCCGGAACTTCCGTGGCGATTGGCCATCGACCGAGGTGCTCCAGGCCGCCTTCCGGGCTTGCTCGATGTCGCGCAGAAGCTCGTCTCGGAACGAGGTCTCGATGACCTTGAACTCGCCCAGGTACCCGCCCAACACCAGGCGCCGACCAGCCTTCGGGATCTTCGGCCGGGGAACGAAGCTCCAGTCGAAGAGGGTCAAGCCGTGTCGTGAGAGGTGGGACTCCAGGGCGGCCTTCATCCGCTCGCCAAGTCGCTGCTCGCTCTCGACCTCCTTCTCCATGGAGTAGTCCAGGTCGAGGGACGCCCGCATCCCGATCTCGTGTGCCAGCGCGAGCGCGTTGCCGCCCTTGAACACGAGCAAGTCGAAGAGCTCCTCGTCCGTCGCGAGGGCGGTGACGATCTGACGCCGGAGCCAGGCTAGGTCTTTCGCCTCGCTTGCCACGCATGCGGGCGTACACGACGGTGACGATTTCGTCCAGCGACGGGGCACCGCCTCGTTCCGGACCCGGTGGCCGTCTTCGCCGAGCTTCGAGTCGTCAGCCGTGAAGCAGCACTGGGTCCATGCACGGCAGCGGCCCGTGCGCCAGGAGCGGTTCGCCGTAGCGCGCGCCGATCTTCTCGCCGAAGAACCGCGCGCGGGTCTCCATGCGCTGCAGGATGTCGGCGCCGAACAGGAAGTGCTGGCCCTTGTCCCCCGCGCCTTCGGGCCGGAGCTGGCTGGCGTAGCACAAGACCAGCTTCACCTTCTCTTCCCACACCGCGCCGATGTCGACCACGAAGGTCGGGTCGCCCGTCACGTGCCCGAACACGTGGTACAGGCGCTTGGGCCGGTGGGCCGCCTCGCCCGGACCCGCGAGTCTCTGCAGACCCGACAGGTACCACGCCTCGCGCGCGAGCTGGCCGCAGGCCGCGTGGTCGGGGTGCAGGTCGACCGTGTGCTGCGCGATCACGACCTCGGGCTGGTGCTTCCTGATCAGGGCGGCGAGCCGCTCGCGCGCCTCGACCGTCACCTCGACGCGGCCGTCGGGCAGCTCCAGGTTGTGCCGCACCGCCGGCTTCAGGATCGCGTTCGCCGCCGCGACCTCGCGCGCGCGGTCGTCGGCCGTCCCGCGGGTGCCCATCTCGCCGCGCGTCAGGTCGACGACGCCGAACTTGCGCCCCGCGCGGCCCAGCGCGAGCAGCATCCCGCCCATCGAGATCTCGGCGTCGTCGGGGTGCGCCGCGATCGCCAGCACGTCGAGCTTCATTCGGCCTCCTCCTCGGCGTTGGTGTCGGCGAGGTGCACGACCACGTGCTCGACGCCCAGCGGATCGAGTTCGTCGAGCAGCTCGTCGATCCACTCCTCGCCGTGCCTGGCGACGAACTGCAGCGGCCCGAGCACGCGTTCCTGCGGCTTCGCTCCGGGGAAGATGACGCTGTTGGCGCGGCGCTCGTGGCGCCGGCCCTTGCCGCTCTTGTTGCGGTGCACGCGCTCGGCCTTCTCGGCCACGGTGTCGATCAGGTTGCGCACGCTGTCGCCGGTGCGCTTGAGCTGGATCGCGAGGCCCGGGTCGAGCGCGGCGAGTTCGCTGCGCAGCGTGTCGAGGTCGTCGTGCGCGCGCTGCGCGGCCGCGCGCAGCTTGGCGAGCACGGCGGGCTCGGGCGCGTCGTCGGCGGGCGGTGCGAACGTGCCGCGCGCGGCGATCACATCGCCGACGCCGGCTTCGAGACGGTCGAGCGACGCGCGCGTGCCGCCGTCGACCAGCGTGCACGACACGCGCGCGACGAACGGCGTGCGCGGCGCGCCCGCGGCGTCGCGCAGCGGACCGAGCTGGGCGTGGTAGGCCAGCTCCCCCATCCCGCCGACGTACGCGGCGACGGGCAGCGCGAGGTCCTGCGCGATCGGGCGCAGCAGCGCGCCGGGCGACCAGCCCGCGGGATCTTGCACGATCTCGGCCGCGAGCTCCGCGCCGGTGCGCGAGCCGCTCTCGCCGTCGAAGCGGAATCCGTCGCCGCCAGCGCGCAACGCGCGGCGGCCCTCGGCGTCGACGGCGAACAAGAGCGCGGCGTCGGCGGGGTCGATCGCGACGTCGAAGCCCGCGTCGCGCACGCGCTGCGCGCCCTCGGTCAGGCGCTTTCCGGGATCGAGCGTCACGAGTTGCGTGAGCTGGCGCGAGATGGGTTCGCGGATCCAGTCGGGCTCGAGAACGACGAGTCCGTGCCGGCCGAGCAGGTTCGTCATGCCGCGCGTGAACGCGCGCGCCATCGTCTCGCCGGGCCTGGGGAAGAGGGCGTCAAGTGCGTGCTCGACGTGCGGCGCCTTGCCGAACACGTGGCGCAGCGCCTCGCGGATCGGGCCGAGGCGCTGGCGCTCGGCGTCGAGGACGATGCGCGACAGAGGCTGCCGACCCGACGAGAGGCCGCCCAGCGCGATCTTCTGCGCGTCGAGGTTCGCGTTGAGCACCCAGGTGTGGTGCACCTCGGCGATGTCGCTGTCGTCGGCGTGGTTCCAGAAGAGCGCCACGACGGGCCGCTCCCAGTGCTGAGAGAGCTGACGCGCGAGCTTGACGGCCTGGAGCGCCTTGTAGAGCGAGTACAGCGGCGCGCACACGAAGCCCGGCTGCTGTCCGGTGACGACGGCGAAGGTGCCGGGCCGCGCCAGCGCGCGCGCGGCGTCGGGCACGGCGACGTGCGGTTCGAGCGGCGCGAGGCCGGCCTCGAGGGCGCTCGCGATCTCGGCGCGCGCCTCGGGCTCCATCCGGTCCTCGGGCGTGGGGAACGCGGCCACGCTGCGCGGCACGGCGAGCAGCGACGCGGGGAGCTTCCCGGACAGCGCCGCGCGCGCGATCGGCGACGGGTCGAGCACGTCGGCCGGCAGGTGCTCCAGCCGGATCATCGAAGCGCCGCGCCGATCTCGGCGCGCATGGCGTCGAGCGCGCGCGCCGCGGCGTCCTTCCAGTGCAGCTCGCGGTACGCCGGCTGCTTGTACGCGTACAGGATGCCGCGCGAGCTGTTGACCAGCGCGCCGCGGCCGCCGGGCAGGAAGCCGGCGGCGACGTCGCGCGCGCTGCCGCCCTGCGCGCCGTAGCCGGGGATCAGGAACGGCGTGCGCGGCATGCGCGCGCGCAATGCGGCGAGCTCGGCGGGGTGCGTCGCGCCGACGACGGCGCCGACGCTGGAGAGTCCGGACTTCCCGACGAGCTCGCTGCCCCAGGCGACGACCGCGTCGGCCACACGCTCGAACGCCGGTGGCGTGCCGTGGCCCTGCACGAGACCGCTCTCCTTGTTCGACGTGCGCACCAGCACGTAGATGCCGGCGCCCGCGCGCGCGCAGCTCTCCAGGAACGGCCGGACCGAGTCCGCGCCCAGGTACGGGCTGACGGTGACCGCATCGCAGCGCGGGTCGGTCTCGAGGTAGGCCGTCGCGTAGGCGCGCGCGGTGCTGTCGATGTCGCCCCGCTTGACGTCGCCGATCACGAGGAGACCGGCCGCGCGCGCGGCGGCGACGACGCGCTCCCAGGCGCGCGCGCCGTCGGCGCCGAAGACCTCGAAGAAGGCCGACTGCGGCTTGACCGCGGGGATCCTGCCCGCGGCGACCTCGACGATGGCGCACAGGAAGTCGGCGACGGCGTCGGCGCGCGCGGCACGCGGCGAAGTGGTGTCGCGCGCGACCGCGAACTCCTCGGGCAGGGCGTCGAGGTGCGGGTCGAGGCCCACGAGGCAGGCGCTGCCCGTGCGGCGGACGGCGTCGTCGATTCGGTCGGCGTAGTTCATGGTCGCGTGCGGCGCGGATGCTACCCGATGGCTCGCACCCGGCGAGCGTTCAACACGCGCTTGGAGCCAGGGCTCTCAGGAAGTGCTTGGCAACGGAATCGGCGAGCGCGAGGCCGCGGCGGGTCAACACGAAGCGGCCGCCGCGTTCGTCGAGCAATCCCTGTTCCGCGAGCGCGCGCGCCACGGGCAGCGCGGGGTCGTCGGGCGCGGTCCACGCCGCCCGTTCGCGCGCCTCGTCCGCGCGGATGCCGTCGGCGAGGCGCAGGCCGAGCCACCACGTTTCCGCGAGGCGCAGCGCGTCGCCGGGCGCTTCCTCCCACGCGCGCGCCGAGCCCGAGGATTCGATCGCCTGCACGTAGGCGCCGACCGACTTCACGTTGCCCGCGCGCGCGGTGCCGGTCTTGCTGACGGCGCTGGGGCCGACGCCCAGGTAGGCGCCGTTGCGCCAGTAGTTCTCGTTGTGGCGGCAGCGCCGGCCCGGCCGCGCGAAGTTGCTGACCTCGTAGGCCTCGAACCCGCGCGCGGCGAACACTTCGCGCGTGCGCTCGAAGAACGCGAGCTCGACCTCCTCGTCGGCGCGCGCGAGCACGCCCTCGTCGAGCCAGCGGCGGAACGCCGTGTCCTCCTCGAAGGTGAGGTTGTAGGCCGAGACGTGGTCGGGGCGCAGGTCGAGGACGCGCCCGAGGTCGCGCAGCCAGTCGTCGAGCTCCTGGCCGGGCCAGGCGTAGATCAGGTCGACGTTGACGTCGTCCGCGCCGGCCGCGCGCGCGGCGGCGAAGGCCGCGAACGACTGCGCGGCGTCGTGCACGCGCCCGAACAGCTTCAGCGCGGCCTCGTCGAGCGCCTGGAAGCCGATCGACAGGCGCGTCGCGCCCAGGTCGAGCAGTGCGCGCGCCTTGTCGCGGTCCAGGCTCTCGGGGTTGCACTCGACGGTGACCTCGCGCGCGGAGGCGCGGAAGCCCGTGATGCGCTCCAGCCCGTCGAACAGCGTGCGCAGCTCGGCGACCTCGAGCAGCGACGGCGTGCCGCCGCCGACGAACACCGTGCGTGGAGCGGCGGGTGCCCAGCGCTCGCTCTCGGCCAGGATCGCCGCGACCATCGCGCCGCGGTCGTGCCCCTCCGCGGCGACGGAGAAGAAGTCGCAGTAGTGGCACTTCGCCGCGCAGAACGGCAGGTGCACGTACAGCGGCGTCCCGGCCTCCGCGCGCGCGCGGGGCGCGAGGTCCGGCGACGGTGCGAGGGTCGTGGGCATCGCCCGACAGTATGACGGCCGGGGGCGTCCTCCGGCGCCGGGATCAGCCCTGTGTTCCGGCGGGGCCGCCGCGGCGCTGCGGAGCCCACATCTCCCACAGCGGGACGACGGCGAAGGCGAACAGCGCCGGGCCGAGCAGCACGCGACCGGCGATCTTGATCCAGGCGAGCTCGCGAGCGACGTGGATCACGAGCCACGGCGCGGCGAGGTCGCAAGCCGCGCCGGCGAACGCGGCGATCACCAGCGCGTACTTCAGGCGCGTGGGCCAGCGCGTCATCAGGAACACATGCCCCTGGACGAACAGGAGGAGCGGCATGCCGAACAGGTGGAAGTGCGTGATCTCGAGCAGCGCGCCCGTCGACTTGGGCTCGTCGCCCGGGGCGCCCGCGTAGTACTCGGCGATCGATGCGGGGGTGAGGCCGCTGCGCTGGACGCCCATCACGGACATCACGACGTAGTTCGCCAAGCAGAACACGAGGAACAGCGTGAAGCACAGGCGCGTGGACGGCCGCAGCAGCTTCAGGCCGACGCGGGCTTGGAGGAACTCCTGCACGGCCGGATCAATGCGCGGCTTCGCGCTCGCCGTGCGCGCGCGCGGCGAACTGCGGCGTCGTGACCACCGCGCCCGCTGCATCCACGAGCAGGACGGCGAGGGAGCTCTTGCGCGCGTGCTGCAGCGCGGCTTGGGGGCCCAGCACGAACAGCGCCGTCGACAGCGCATCGGCCGTCGTCGCGTCGGGCGTGATCACCGTCGCGCCCAGCATCCCCGCCGCCGGTTCGCCGCTGCGCGGATCGACGACGTGCGACACGCGCTCCCCGGCGAGGATCCAGCCGCGCTCGTAGTCGGCCGTGCTCGCGATCGATGCCCTGACCAGGTCGACGACGGCGAGCGTGCGCTCGGGCTGCCGCGGATCGCGCACCGCGACCGGCCACGCCGCCGCGCCCGGCGGCGGATCGAGGGCGAGGAGCTGTCCGCCGAAATCGAGCAGCGCGCGGTGCACGCCGTGCTCTTCGAGCGCTCGCGCGGCAGCGTCGAGCGCGAAGCCCTTCCCGACGGCCCCGAGGTCGATCCGCATCCCCTCGCGCGCCAGGCGCGCCGCGCAGCGTTCGCGGTCGAGCTCGATGCCCCGCCAGCCGATGCGCGCCCGCGCGGCGGCCAAGTCCTCCGGCTCCGGTCGCGTTCCGCGCTCGGCCGCGGCGCGCCACAGCCCGACGACGGGGCCGACCGTCACGTCGAACGCGCCGGCGGTCTCGCGGGACACGTCGAGCGCGGCGCCGAGCACCGTGCACAACTCGGCCGGCAGCACCTGTGGCGTTCCGCCGGCGGCGCGGTTCAGGCGCGCGGCGGGCGTCGCTTCGTTCCACGTCGAGAGCAGGCCTTCGAGGCGCGCGACCTCGGCGAAGGCCGCGGCAAGCGCGGGCTCCGCGGCGAGGCTCTCCCCCGGACAGGCCTCGATGCGCAGCGTCGTGCCCATCAGGTATTGCACGCGCACGACATGTCCTGCGTCTCCCCGCGGGCGCGGTGCGGACGCCGGCACCGGCACCGGCGCGGGCGTCGCCGCGCCCACCAGCACGTCGAGCAGCGCGAGGTCGCGGCGCACTCCGTCGGCGATGGCGCGGCAGGAGATGGTCGCGCCGGCGATGTTGGTGACGTCCTGGCCGACGCGCAGCGGGCTGTGCGGGTCCTTCCCCTCGAACTGCCTGCGCCAGCTCGCGCGGCGAACCTCGCCGCCTTGGCTCTCGCGGTAGGCCAGGATCTCGACGGCGCGCACGCTGAGGTCGTCGTTCACAGCGAGCAGGAAATCGATCGGTTCGTGCTTGCCGCGCTCGCGGTCCGCCACGCCGTAGCCGATCACGCGGCCCTGCGCGCGCGCGATGTGGTAGGCGAATACCGCGGGCAGGCCCTTCACGCCCTCGCGTCGTTCAAGGTCGGTGCGCTGGTCCGCCGAGGGCAGGACCAGCTTGCGCTCGAACGCATCGGCGCCGGGGAATGCGCGCGCCAGCGCCTCCTCGGGTGTCGCGAAGACCTCGGCACGGCCGAGCGGCGCGGCGAGGAGCAGCGCGGCGAGGACGCGTTGCACGCGCACGGCTCAGAAGCTCCAGCCCAGGCCCAGGTTGAACCGGTCGGGCAGGCCCTCCGCCGAGTCGTCGTCGCGGACCTGGAAGTCGGCCTTGAGCACCAGGTTCGGGACGGGCAGGAAGGAGACGCCGAACGTGATCTCGTCGCGTTCGCCGCGCGGGTCGGGCGCCGCGCCGCCGGGCATGTCGCGCTGCGTGTCGACGCGGTCGTAGCGCACGAACAGGGCCGCGTCGGCTTCGTCGAGCTTCCCGGTGCGCCAGCCGGCGGGCATGCAGCGCCACGCCGCCTCGACGTTCCAGCCGTCGATCGCCGACGCGGTTCCCGCTGGCAGCGTCGCCGCGCCGTCGATGTTGGCGTAGGCGCAGGCGCCGCGGAAGTCGAACTGCCCGACGCTGTACTGCGCGTCGGCGCTGGCGATCTGGATGTCGGCGTCGACGCCGGGATTCGAACCCTGGTTGCCGTTGTCGAGCCCGCCGACGAAGCCCGACAGGCCCACGCGCAGGCCGGGCGCGAGCGAGAAGCAATCGATTCGTCCGCTGAACGCCGGCTGCGACATCCCCGGCCGCTCTTCCTGGCGTCCGCCACGGATTCCGTTGACGGCGTCGAACCCCGATCCGTCGAGGCTCGATTGCACGTACAGCTCCCAGCGGATCGCGTCGGAAGGGCGCGCGAAGACGCCGATGCCGTCGCCGCTCCACGTGGACGGCAGGACGACGGTGTCGAACAGCGGCCGTTCGACGCCGTGGAAGGTCGTCGGCTCGTGGCGCTGGTTGATGATCCCCAGCGGCGTCAGGAAGCGGCCGACGCGCACGCCGAAGCGCGGCGTGAGGTCGAAGTCGACGTGCAGTTGCTCGAACAGGACCTCGCCGCCGGCGTCGTCGGCGACGAGCGCGTGCTCGATCTCGAGCTCGGAGTTCAGGCGGATCCAGTCGGAGAACCGGTACCCCGTGTAGAGCACGAAGCGGTGCAGGTCGATCTGCTCCTTCCCCGGCCCGTCCTGCGAGTTGTAGTGGATCTCGCCGTAGCCGCCGAAGGAGAGGCGTTCGTACCAGGCGCCCGTGTCCTCGGCGCCGGGCCGGTCGAGGAAGCGCGCGAGCAGTTCCTGCTCGCGGGCCTCCAGCGCGGCGACGCGCGCGGCGAGGTCGGACTGCGCCGGGGGGCGGGCGCCGTCCTGGAGGTCGGCGGGGACGGGAAGGGACGCGAGGAGGAGCAGCGGTTGGAGGGCGTGGAGGTGCATGTGCGGCGAGGCCTTCGGGCCATCGAGCCGCGCACGCTATCCGCGCCGGCGCCCCCGCGCCAGAACTAAATGAGATTCAGTCTCAAAATGGCCGGGGTGCCGCGGGCCCGCTCAGCCGTCCTCGCGGTCCCCCATCACGCCGTACAGCTTGCGCAGCGCCTCCTGCTCGATCTGCCGCACGCGCTCGCGCGTCAGGCCGATCACCTTGCCGATCTCCTTCAGGGTCATCGTGTCGCCGCCGGCCGAGCCCAGGCCGTAGCGCAGGCGCAGGATCGTCGCTTCGCGCTCGTCGATCACGTCGAGCAGCTCGCCGAGCTTCGTGATCAGGTCCGCGTTCTGGAGGTACTCGTCGGGCGTGAGCTGCGACGGATCCTCGACCGTGTCCTGCGTCTGGCCGAGCACGTCCAGCGAGACCTGCGGGCCCATGCCGCTGACCTGGATCGTGCGCTTCAGGAGCGGCCAGTTGTCCTCGGGGATGCCGAGCTCGTCGGCGACTTCCTCGACGCTCGGAGCGCGGCCCAGCAGGTACGCCAGCTCCTGCGAGACGACGCGCCAGCGCGTGATCAGCTCGCTCATGTAGCTGGGGACGCGCACCGGCTTCACGGTGTTGGTCAGCGCGCGGCGGATCGACTGCTTGATCCACCACGTGCCGTACGTCGAGAAACGGCAGCCCGCGTGCGGGTCGAACTTCTCGGCCGCCTTCATGAGGCCGATGTTCCCCTCGGCGATCAGGTCTTGCAGGTTGAGGCCGCGGTCCGTGTACATCTTGGCGACCGACACGACCAGGCGCAGGTTGGCCCGGATCATGTGTTCGCGAGCCTCCAGATCTCCGGCCTGGATGCGGTGACCCAGGGCGATCTCCTCCTCGGGGTTCAGGAGGGGGACCTCGTTGATCTCCTGGAGGTAGGTTTCGAGGCAGCGTTCGGCGGAAATGGCAGCGCTCCTATGAGTACGCAGGTGGCGGCCGGCCGGGGGGGCCGAGCGATGGAAGGCACTTCGGTCGGGCGGAAAGCCGATCTTGAGCCTCGACGCGGCCCCCCCCCGCCGGTGCTCGCGCACGCGATCCGGGTAGGATGGCGGGCTCCGGCCGCGGCCGGAGGCGGGCGGATGGGCGAAGGCGCGCTGGAACAAATCATCCCGGAAAAGGCCTTCGCGGTCCTCTTGGCCGCGGAGGGCGAGATGTTCTTCCGGCTGGCGGGCACGCTGCTGGCGCGCGAGGACGCGGCCTGGAGCCGGCGCCATTTCTTCCAGCTCGCGAGCGAGGCCGACGCGGTCGAGGCGTTCCTCGACGACTTCGACGCGCGCCACAACCGCACGTTCGCGTTCCTGCGGGAGCTGATCGCGTCGGCGCGCGGCTTCGCGCTGGCCGGCTTCAGCATCGCGCACCTGGAGCGCCGCCTCGCCGGCTATCCGACCGCGCTCTCGGCGGGCGAGTTCGCCGCAGCCGCCGAGTCCGTGGCGCGCGCGCGTGCGTTCCTGCAGGCCAGCGTGCGCGCGCTGCTGCAGGCCGCGATCGACGAGGCGCGCGGCATGAGTGCGGCGCCCGCGCACGCGGAGTTCCCCGAGAGCCGCTGGGCGCACGACGGGCCGCGGCGGAAGCTGCCGCGGAACATGGGCCAGAACGAGCTGGAGAGCGACGAGCAGAAGACCGCCGAGGTCGCGTCGCGCTTCGCGCAGGCGGCCCAGGTGTTCGGCAAGCTCGGCGTCGCCCGCATCGCGGACGAGGACGAACGGGAGCGCTGGCTGCAGGAGAACTGCACCGAAGAGCGCGCGCGCTCGCTCGAGGCGTCCGTTCACAACCTGCAGTCGGCCTACGACACATGGGTCAAGGGCACAGCAGTCGAGACGCAGGACGCGCGACTGCCCAAGCTGCGCGGCCACGCGTCGATCGCGCTGCACCTCCTGGAGGCAGTCACGCAGCTCGTGCATTTCGTGGAACGTCACGAACGGTCGATGCGCGACGGCGGCGTCGGGCTGCGCATGCAGGCGCTCGTGTCCCGGTCCGACGTGCGACACGTCACCCTCAATCACCTGCTCGTCCATGCGGCGGTCTGCCTGCTGCGCGGGCGTTCCGTGGCCGAGGACCTGCTGCCCTCCTACACGAACATCCAGGAGATCGAGGTCGTGTTGCGCGACGACCTGATCCTCCACGCGCGGCCCGCCGCGCTGATCGTCGGCGTCGTTCAGCGCTACGGCATGCCGGTCGAGCTGATCGTCGGCGGCAGGACCTGCAACGCGGGCTCGATCCTGGAGATGATGGTCACGGTCGGATCCATGCCCGACGCGCGGCGCCTCTGCTTTCGCGGCGACGAGCATCCGCTGCGCGACCTGCAGCTCCTGTTCGAGGCCGGGCTGGGCGAGGACGGCCTGGATCGGCTGCCTGCCGAGCTGGCCTACCTGCGCAGCGAGCGCTGACGCGGCCGCCGTTCACACGCCCAGGAACAGGCGTTCGGCGAGCACCGTCGGCAGACCGGCGTCGCGGATGCGTCGCGCCTCGACCTCGATGTCGTAGGCGACGCGCTCGATCTCCACGCGCTGCGTGTCCGTGTCGTAGATCGCGCACGCCGCGCGGCGATCCTCGTCGCGCGGCTGGCCCACGCTGCCGACGTTCACCAGCGCACGGCGCACGTCGGCCAGATCGACGACGAGTTCGTGCGTGTACGCGGTGCGCAGAGGATCGTCCTCGAAACGCAGGAGCGCGACCGGCACGTGCGTGTGCCCCACGAAGCAGACCGGCGTCGGCATGCAGTCGAGCGAAGGGTCGGCGTCGCTCGGGCCCTGCACGTAGTCGAACAGCTCGGGCCTGTGGTAGGTGCCGTGCGACACGCTGCAATCCTCGAGATCCAGCGTGTAGGGCAAAGCGGCCAGCCAGGTGTTGTCCTGGCGCGTGAGCTGCGTGCGCGTCCACAATACGGCGGAGCGCGCATACGCGTTGAAGTACGAGAGGTCCATCTCGTGCACGCATGCGGCGTCGTGGTTGCCCTTCACGACGCGCACTCCGGCCTCCTGGAGCAGGCGAATGCACTCGCGCGGCGCGGCACCGTAGCCGACGACGTCGCCGACGCTGAGGATGCGCTCGACCGCGTGGCGCTCGAAGCACGCGAGTGCCGCGCGCAGCGCCGTGAGGTTGGCGTGGATGTCGCCGAGGATGCCGTACTTCATCGATCGCCCATGGATGTGGCCGGGGAGGATCGCCCCGGTGCGCGCCCTGCGGGCAGCGCCGCGGCCAGACACAGGAGAGCAAGGATCGGCGCGAGGGCGGCCGCCCATCCAGGGAAACCCGACCGGGCCGTCCACGTCGCGACGCCCAGCAGTGCTCCGAGCAGGGACCCGATGCCGGTCTCGGGCAGGGCCGGCGCCAGCAGGACGGCGAGCAGGAGGAGCATGGGGCGCACGCCGGGCGCGATCGGGAGCCGCAGAAGGAGCGACCCGAGGGCGGCGATCTGTGCCACGCCCCCGAGCACCAGGCCGGGGTGGGCTCCGAAAGCGGCGGACGCTCTGCAGACCAGCAAGGTGGCGGCTCCGACACATAGAGGGGGGAGAAGGAGCCAGGCGAAAGCCAGCGTTCCCCGGTGGCCGGCCCCCAGGGGCCAGGTGATGGGCTCGAACCGAGGCCAGCGGGCCAGGGCGCGGGCGCACGCGAGGGCTGCCCCCATAAAAGCAACATTGTAAAAAACAGCGGCAGAGCTGAACAACTTGCCGTCCATGTGGCCGCTGTCCGGCCCCTGCAGGAGCACCGGCACGGTCGGCCAGAGCAGCGCCAGGGCGAGGAGTGCCCCGTCCTGGACCGAGGCGGTCGCGACCCGGGTCACGTTGCGCAGGAGCCTCACCCCCACGACGAGCCTCCGGGATCCCGTTGCCCGGGCAGCGCCCTCTTGATCTGCGGCCCGCACCCTCTAGCCTGCCCTGGGTCCGACAACGCTGCACAGAGGAGGCAGGAATGGAACGCCGATTGGGTCGAGGTTTGGGTTCGTTGCTCAGCGGCGCCGCGGCCGAGGCACAGGCTGGATCGGGCGGACCGTCGGCGGAGATCCCGCTGGACTCGGTGCAGCCCAACCGCCACCAGCCGCGGACGGTCTTCGATCCAGCCGCCCTCGAGGAGTTGGCGGCCAGCATTCGGACGCATGGCGTTCTCCAGCCCGTGGTGGTCCGCCCCCACGGCGGCGGGCACGAGCTGATCGCGGGCGAGCGACGCGTGCGCGCAGCTCGAATCGCGGGGCTCAAGACCATCCCGGCGATCGTGCGTGCCGACGTCACCGACCAGCAGATGCTGGAGTTCGCGCTGGTCGAGAACCTGCAACGCCAGGATCTCGATCCGATCGAGCGCGCCAAGGGCTACCGGCGGATGGGCGAGGAGCTCAGCCTCACGCAGGAGCAGGTCGCCGACAAGGTGGGGCTCAAGCGCGCGACCGTGGCCAACCACGTCCGCCTCCTGGAGCTCCCCGAGGTCGCTCAGGCCGCCCTGCAGTCGGGTTTGCTGTCCATGGGGCACGCCCGTGCGCTGCTGGGGCTTCCGAACGAGGACGGGATCGCGGACTTCGTCAGCCGCATCGTTCGCCAGGGACTTTCCGTTCGCGAAGTGGAAGCTCAGGTCCGCGCCCAGGCCAAGCCGGCCGCACCGGCCAAGGAGGGCGTGATCCCCGCCCCGCGCGGCACCCCCTGGGTGACCGAGCTCGAGGCGCGCATGGCCGAGAGCCTGGGAGCCAAGGTCGCGGTGCGCAACCAGCCAGGCTACCGCGGCCAGATCGTGATCGAGTACTACGGGCGCGAGGACCTGGACCGACTCTGCGCCCGGCTCGCCCCGCGGCCCGAGGTCTAGCGGCGACTGACCTCGGGACCGGGGTGTTCCACGTGGAACACGGTCAGCCACCCTCGATCTCGGTGGCCTGGAGCACGGCGGGCGCCTCGGGGCGGTCGCTCGTGCCCGCAGCGATCGGGAGACCCTCGATGGCGCGGACCACGTCCATGCCCTCGACCACCTTCCCAAATACGACGTGTTTGCCATCCAGATGGTTGGCAGATGCTGTGGTGATGAAGAACTGGCTGCCGGAGCTCTCCGTCTCGTTGCCCATCTTGGCGGCGGACAAGAACCCCGGGAAATGCTTCAGGCTGTTCTCCTCGCGCGGAACCTTGTAGCCCGGGCCGCCCTGTCCCCAGGTCGAGAGTTCGCCCGCGATCGTGTTGGGGTCACCGCCCTGGATCATGAAGCCGGCGATCACTCGGTGGAACTTGGTGCCCTGATAGAACCCCTCTCGGGCCAATTTGAGGAAGTTCTCGCAGTGCTGGGGGGCCTCCTTGGTGTACAGGCCGACGACGATGTCCCCCTTGTCCGTGCGCAGCCGCACGCGCGGCGCGTCGGCGGGCAGCGGCGGGTTCTCGAACAGCGTGGCATGCGCCGCCCTCCAGCCCGCTTGCGAGTCCAGGCGCGCGCTCATGTGCTCGATGAGGGAGCGCTGTTCGCCGTCGGGCCCCAGAGGGTAGCGGTCGACGACCAGCGGATGCGCCGGGTATTCCTGCTTCAGGCGCCCCAGCGCGGCCTTGGCCGTCTCGTAGTCCTGGGCGTCCGCCGCGGAGGTTGCCGCCAGGTACAACGCCCAAGGTCCGGCTTGTTTTCCCGCGGCATTTCGCGCGGCTTCCTCGAACGCGGCCGCCTCGCCCTCCAGCATGCGTGAGAAGCGATCCTCGCGCGCGACGCTGAGCACGCGATCCCACGAGTGATCGTTGGCCTCGTGCTCGGTGCGGCTTTGATGCTGCACGTAGAGGATGATCCCCGCTCCCACGACCGCGATGAACGCGGCCAGCTTCCAGGTGCGCGCGACGAAACTCTCGAACGCGGACTTCTCCTCGACCGGGGCGATCGTGACCGCCGTAGCGGCCTTGTGTGCTGCCATCGCTCGACTCCAGCCCCTAGACCGTCAAGGTGGGGCTAATGGGTGTTCAACTGGGTATTAGCGGCCGGGCTTGGACCGGTCTCGGCGCGCGGGTTCGTCGGGATTGGGCAACCCGGCCAGCGCCGCGGCCCACCGTCTTCGCGCGCCCCGTGGGCTGTCCGCGAGCCGGAACGCCGCCTTCTGCCAGGATCGGCGGAAATGCGGCCCATTCCGGAACTTGGTGGAAACCGTGTCCCGTGCCAGGAGGGGGGGCATCCTAGCCAGCGCTCCGGAGGCCGACAAGGCGAGGCCCCCCGGGGCGGGCTCCTGCTACCCTGCCGAGTCGTCCCCAGCCCCCACCAGGAGGGGCCCCCATGCTTTCGACACTCATCGCCGCCTGCCTCCTCGCCCCGCCGACGACCGCCCCGCGCCCCGAGTTCGCGCCCGTACCCGTGCCCTCCGCGGCAGCGACACGCGCCGACGAGGAATTCGAGAAGCGCAAGACCGAGGCCGGACAGGACGTCGCGAAGCTGTGGAAGCTCTACGAATGGTGCGCCGAGACCAAGCGCGACAAGGAGGGCAAGACGATCCTGCGCCGGATCGTGAAGCTGGACCCGGAGCACCGCGAGGCCAACGTGGCGCTCGGGAACATCTTCCACGACGGGAAGTGGTTCCCCAACCAGAAGAAGATCGACGAGTACATCCGCGAGAAGGAGGTCGCCGAGAAGACCGCGCAGGGCCTCGTCGAGTGGAAGGGGGAGTGGGTGCCCGCGGCCGACCTGCCGTACCTCGAGCGCGGTTTCGTGCGCGACGCGAGCGGCATGTGGGTCGACGCCGAGGCGGCCAAGAAGATCGCCGAGGGCTGGATCCGCCAGGACATGGACTGGATCCCGCCCGACGAGAAGGGCAACGCCGAGAACGGCATGTGGAAGTGCGGCGACCAGTGGCTGTCGTTGGCCGACGCGGACGTCTACCACTCCGAGATCGACACCTGGTGGCGCATCCCGGGCGACCGCTTCCACATGTACACGACGGTCGACCGCGACGTCGCGCTGCAGAAGGTGAAGCGCGAGCTGGACTTCGCCTACGACGAACTGGTGCGCGTGTACGGAACGAAGCCCGAGCAGCCCGTGATCGTGATCGTCTTCCGCGACCAGAAGCAGTACTCCGAGTACGCGGGCGGCAGCCAGACGGCGAGCCGGCCGAACACCGACGCGCTGGGCTTCTCGTCGCTGCACCACGCGTACTACGCGGATTCGGCCGTGGACCCGGCCAACGGCGCGTTCTTGAACGCAGGCGCGGGTTACTGGGACGCGTCCTCCGACACGGGCAACCGCTGGGGCGTGCACAGCGTGCGCCACGCGCTGGGCCAATCGTTCGGCGAGGCGCTCGATCCCAGCTCCAAGGTGCTCCAGCGCGCGAAGAAGACGCAGATGCGGCCCGAGCAGTTCTGGGACGCGTTCTACGACGAGAAGCTGGTCCCGCGCTGGTTCCGCTACGGCGCGGCCACCTACGCCGAGCGCTACTACCGCGACAATACCGTCGGCATCGGCGGCGATCCGCTGTGGGCGCGCAAGTGGTCGGCGAAGAACATCGCGGACCGCGGCGGCCTGCGGCAGTTGAAGCAGGTGTTCGACTTCCGCCTGACGCTCGACGAGATCCCCGACAGCGAGAAGCTCATCAACGAGGCGGGGCTGGTCGTCGCCTACGCGATGGACGGCGGCAACGCCGCGGTGGGGGAGAAGCTGAAGAAGTTCCAGGCCGCGGTGACCGCGCGCAAGGACAAGAAGTCGGTAGCCGAGGCCGCCAAGGCGCTCGAGGCCGAGATCCTGAAGAACGAAGCCGAGCTGAAGAAGTTCGGCGGCATGTAGTCCCGCTCGCGGCCTTTCGCGCCGGGCATCCATCCACGCAGGGCGCTCCGCACATGCTCCTCACGCTGCTCGTCACCCTGTCGGCGCAAACGCCGCACGCCGCACTCCATCCGGAAGGCGCGGACCTGTACGTCGAGTCCCTCGCGGTCGCGCCGCTCCTCGCTGCCTACGCGCAGGCGCCGACGGTGCGCCTGGTGAAGAGCGACGGAGCGCAACGCATCGCGGACCTCACGAAGGAGGTCGGCTGGGATCTGGGCGCGATCCTCGCGGGCGTGATGCCCGCTCCTGACCCCGCGCGTCCCGACGATCCGTTGTGGCCCTGGTCGGCGGCGGCGCGCGCCTCGGCGTCGTTCCATGGAATCGACGGCGCGCCCGCGACCGGCGGAACACGGCCAGGCGCATGGTGCATCCTGGACTTCATCGACGCGCAATCCGCGGCGCAGGCCGCCGCCGCGCTCGGTGCCATGGCCGCGCCGGGCGCGGCGGCCGACGGGGCGCCGGCGGAGCTCGCGCTCGGCGAGCGCAGGATCCCGATCGTCGAGCTGGGGGACCTGCTTGGCGACGCGTGGCCCGCGGCGTGGCTCGCGAACATCGACGCACGGCTCGTCGTCGGCGCGGGAGCCGCGCGTCCCGAGGAGTACGCCGCGCGCGCAGCGGCTGCCGAAGGCGGCATGCTGCCGGCCTGGACGGCATCGAACCCCGCGGCGCAGTTCACGCAGCCGGCCGGCGTCACCGTGCTCGAGCTCCTGGCCGACTTCGACGAACGACCGGCGTTCCTCGGCGAAGCGTTGCCCGGACCGCTGGCGAGCGCCGCCGTGTCGACCGTCGCGCCGTTCCTTTCGGCGAAGGGGCGCTGGCGCGTGCAACTGCGCGGCGATCGCTTCGTCACCGAGAGCCTGTTCACGCCGACGGGCGGGGCGAAGGCGCTCGACGCGGCGCTCGGGCGAAGCGCGCTCGCGGCGCGCGCGTACGAGCTGGCGCCCCCCGAAGCCGTCGGCGCCTGGGTCACGACCATCGATCCCGCGCAGGCTGAAGCGCTCGCGGAGCAGTTGCTCGCGACGCTGCCCGGCGACGGCGCGACCGCGCTGCCCGAGCGGAAGGCCGACGAGCCGCGGCTCGCGGACGGGCTCGGCGCGTCGGTCGCCATCTGCCTGATGCCGTTCCAGGGCCTCGTGCCGCCGACGCCGCGCGCGCTGGTGGCGGCGGAACTGAAGGACGCCGCGCGTTTCGAGCGCGGACTCGACGCCTGGCTCGCGCGCATCCAGGCGGCGTATCCGTCGGTCGCGATCGAACGCAAGCCCTACCGCAAGGTGAACCTGATCACGCTGTCGTTCGGCGACGCGGGAGCGCCGGAGGACGCGGCGCCGTCCGCCGGCGCCGGCGGTGCCATGGACATGCTGGGCGGAATCGAGCCGACGCGGCCGGCGATCGCCGTGCTGTCCGATCGCGTGATCCTGGCGAGCGCGGCCAGCGTCGCGCGCGCCGAGATCAAGCGGCTGCAGGACGCCCAGCAGGCGCGGCATCCGATCGCGGCGCAGAGCGGGCGGCCCGCGAGCGCGTTCGAGGCCTCGACCATGGACTGGGCCGGCTTCCTCGGGAAGCTCTACGACGCAGCGCGCGGGTTCGCCCCGATGCTCGCGCAGAACCTGGGCAAGCCGGTCGACGTCGAACAGTTGCCGACCTCGAAGGAGTTGTTCGCGGGATTCCGTCCGACCGCGAGCTGGAGCGTGCGCAGCGGGGAGCGCGTTCGCACGTTCTCCGAATCGTCCTTCGGGCCCGAGACGCCGCTGGGTCTGTTCCTGCTGACGCGCGTCGTGTCCCAGGCGAGCGAGCGGCGGCCGGGGCGCGGCGCGGGGCCTGCGACGGGCACGCCGATCGCCGACGCGCCGGCCGAGGCACCGCCGGCAGAGGACGGCGGCGCGGCGACGCTCTCCGCCTTGCGCGATGCGCGCACCGCCCTGGTCGTGTACCGCGCGCAAACCGGCAAGATCCCGGCGACGCTCGAGGAACTGCTCGTGGGGACACCCGACTTTCCCGACGGGTTCCTGCCCGGCCGACAATTGCCGGTGGACGGCTGGAAGCGCGCGCTCGTCTACCAGCGCGCGGCGGACGGCGCCGGCTACACGCTGCACTCCTGCGGCCCCGACGGGATCGACCAGCACGGCGCGGGCGACGACGTCCGCCTGCCGTGACGTGATGTCGTGGCAAGATCCGCGTTGAAGCGCAGCGAGGAGCCCCGCGTCCGGCACGCGCGCAAGCCCGCATCCGCCGCGTTGCGCACCCGCCTCTGGCACCGCTTCAAGGTCGTGCGGCGCAAGCTCGGACGCGCGGCCGTGATCACCGTCGGCCCGCTCGCCGTGCGGCTGCTGGCCTGGACGTGGCGCACGACACGCGAGGGCGAGGAGCGCGTCGACGCGCTGCGCGCCTCGGGCAACGGCTATTTCATGGCGCTGTGGCACGGCCGCATGCTGATCCCCGTCGCCCATCACGGAAACCAGGGGTATCACGTCCTGGTCTCGACGAGCGGCGACGGCGACGTGTCGGGCGCCTTGCTGAAGCGCCTGGGCTACGGCGTGCTGCGCGGCTCCTCGCGCAAGCGCGCCGTGTCGGCGCTGCGCACCATTCTCGACCTGATGCAGACCGGCGCGGCCTTCGTGCTCACGCCCGACGGCCCGACGGGGCCGCCGCACACGATCAAGCCCGGCCTGGCGTGGATGGCGTCGGAGACCGGCCGGCCGGTCGTGCCCTGCGGGTTCGCCGCGCGCGGCGCGTGGCATCTGGGGAGCTGGGACCGCTTCACGATTCCGCTGCCGTTCGCGCGCGTGGCTTTCGTGTACGGCGAGGCGGTGCACGTATCCGCCGGCGCGGGGGAGGAGGAACTCGAACGCGCCGCCGTCGAAGTGCGCGAGCGCATCCAGGGCGCGGAGCGTCGCTGCTTCGAGCTGCTCGGCATGGAGCCCGACGGATGATCCGCGTCGGTCCCGCCGGCTGGTCCTATCCCGATTGGGAAGGACGCGTCTACCCCGCACACAAGCCGCACGGGTTCCACGCGCTCGCGCACCTCGCGCGCTACTTCGACGGCATCGAGATCGACTCGACCTTCTACGCGCCGCCGCGCCGCGAGCACGCCGAGCGCTGGGCGCGGCTGGTCGAGCCGCACCCGCGCTTCCGCTTCTGGGTCAAGCTGCACCGCGACTTCACGCACCTGCCCGAGCCGGGCGCGGCCGACGACGCGGTCTGGGAAGAGAAGGCCGCCGGGTTCCGCGCGGGCATCGAGCCCCTCGTGCGCACCAAGCGGCTGTCCGCGCTGCTGCTGCAGTTCCCCGTGTCGTTCCTGCACGGCAAGAGCGAGGTGCGCCGCCTGGGGCGCATCGGCTCCCTGTTCGACGGGCTGCCCCTCGTGCTCGAGGTGCGGCACGAGTCGTGGTTCACGCCGCCCGCGCTCGCCAGCGTGCGCGGCCTGGGCCTGTCGCTGGCCTACGTGGACCTGCCCGCCGCTTGGAACCACCCGCCGGCTTGGCACGAGCCGACCGGACCGTCCGGCTACCTGCGCCTGCACGGCCGCAACTCCGCCCAGTGGTTCCGCGCCGGCGCCGAACGCGACGACCGATACGACTACCTGTACTCGGTTCACGAACTCGAGGACCTGGCGCGCAAGGCCGAGCGGATCGCCGGCGTCCACGACGAGACGGCGGTGGTCACGAACAACCACTTCTCCGGCCAGGCGGTGGCCAATGCGCTGGAGCTCAGGCACCTGCTGCGCGGGGAACCCGTCCCGGCACCGCCCGAGATCGTGGAGAGCTTCCCCAGGCTGCGCGCCTCCGTCCGCATCGACGGTCAGCAGCCGCTGTTCTGAAGCCTCGTTCATGCCGCCCGCGCGGCCCGACGTATCGTTCCCGTCTCGACCTCGCTATCCTCCTCGCCCCGCGCAGCCGCCCCGGCGGCGCGAGGCCTCCGCACGTGGACCTCCCGACTCTGACCGCCGCGATCTACACCGGCACGCTGGCGTTGCTCGCGGTGTACGGGATCCACCGGCTCTCGCACTTGTTCCACTTCCGCTGGGAGCGCGAGGCCTCCTTGCCGCCGCGCGCCGCAGGCGAGCTGCCGGTCCTCACCGTGCAGTTGCCGGTCTACAACGAGCGCACGGTCGCCGCGCGCCTGATCCGCGCCGCAGGAGCGCTCGAGTACCCGCGCGAGCGCCTCGAGATCCAGGTGCTCGACGACTCCACGGACGAGACGCGGGCCGTCGTCGACGAGGAGGTCGCGCGCCTCTGCGAGCGCGGCGTCGACGCCAAGGTCGTGCGGCGCGCGACGCGCACCGGGTTCAAGGCGGGCGCGCTGGACAATGGCCAGCGGATCGCGCGCGGCGAACTGCTCGCCGTGTTCGACGCGGACTTCCTCCCCGAGCCCGACTTCCTGCTGCGGCTCGTCGGCCGCTTCGCGGACCCGCGCGTCGGGATGGTGCAGGCCCGCTGGGGCCACGTGAACCGCGACGAGAACCTGCTCACGCGCGCGGAGTCCGTGCTGCTCGACGGGCACTTCGTCATCGAGCACAAGGTGCGGCACGACACCGGGTGCTTCTTCAACTTCAACGGCACCGCCGGGATCTGGCGCCGCGCCGCGATCGAGAGCGCTGGCGGCTGGGAGCACGACACGCTGACGGAGGACCTCGACTTGTCCTACCGCGCGCAGTTGCAGGGCTGGGAGTTCGTGTACGAACCGCGCGTCGTCGCGCCCGCCGAGGTGCCGACCGAGATCGCGGCCTTCAAGTCGCAGCAGCATCGCTGGGCCAAGGGCGGAGTGCAGGTGCTGCGCAAGCTGGGGCCGCGCCTGCTAGCGGCGCCGCTGCCGCTGCGGGTGAAGCGCGAGGCCTTCGCGCACCTGACGGGGAACGTCGGATACCCGGCCGTGCTCGTGCTGGCGCTCACGCTGCCGCTCGCCGCGGGTCTCGACCCGATCCTCCCGGCGTGGACGAGCCTGCTCTTGTTCCTGAACTGCACGCTGGCGGTGCTGGCGTTCTACGATCGCAGCCAGCGCGCGGTCGGCCGGCCCGTGCGCAAGCGCGTAGTCGACACGTTCGCCGCGCTCGTGCTGGGCATCGGCCTGTGCGTCAGCCAGACGCGCGCCGTGTTCGCGGGCCTGCTGCCGGGGACGGGCACGTTCGTGCGCACGCCCAAGCGCGGCGACGCGCCGCGCAGCCGCCGCTACCGCTCGGCGTTGCGCGGCCTGCCCGGCATCGAGCTGGTCCTCGCGGCCTGGTTCGTGTGGGGCATCCTGGCCGCGATCGAGAACGAGGCCTGGCTCTCGCTGCCGTTCCTCGCGCTGTTCCTGGCGGGATTCGCGTGGGTCGGCTGGATGTCGCTGGCCGACGTGTTGCGCGTCGTGCCCGGCGTGAGGGCCGTGTTCCGGGCCGAGCTGCGCGAAGCGCCGTCGGCCTGAGCGCCGCGCTCAGACGCGGCCGCGCGACGTCAGCGCGTCGACCAGGTCCATCTTGGTCATCACGCCCAGCAGCTTGCCGCCGTCGTCCACGACCAGGCCGATCAGGCCGCGGCCGAACAGGTCGAGCAGCTTCGATGCGTCGTCGCCCGTGTGCGCCGTGACGACGTTGCGGAACATGACTTCCGCCACGGTGCTGGAGAGCGAGGCGCGCCCGTCGACGAGCTTCGCCAGGAGGTCGGACTCGGTCACGATCCCCACCAGGCGCGCGTCGTCGACGACCGGGAGCTGGCTGATGCCGTGCTCCTTCATGCGCATGACCGAGTCGGCCACCGTGTCGGCGCTCGCCGCCGTGATCAGCTTGCGGCGCGGCATCGTCAACAAGAGGTCGCCGATCGAGCCGGATTCCCAGCCGCTCTCGGTGAAGCCGTTCTCCTTCATCCAGCGGTCGTCCATGAACTTGGTCATGTAGTTGCGCACGGAGTCCGGCAGGATCACGACGAAGCGCTTGCCGGGCCCGACGCGCCGCGCGACCTCGCGCGCCGCCCACATCGCCGAGCCGCAACTGCCGCCGCACAAGAGGCCCTCCTGGCGGATGAGGCGCCGCGCCATCAGGAACGACGGCCGGTCCTCGGTCTTGACCCACTCGTCGACCAGCGAGCGGTCGAGCACGTCGGGGATGAAGTCGTAGCCGATGCCCTCGACCTTGTAGCTGTGAATCTCGCCGGGCCCGGCCAGGAGCGAGCCGACCGGGTCGACGCCGACGATCTTGACGCCCTTGACCTTCTCCTTCAGCTTGCGCGCCACGCCCGTGATCGTCCCGCCCGTGCCGGCCGTCATCACGCAGTAGTCGAGCTTGCCGCCGGTCTGCTCCAGGATCTCCTCGGCCGTGCCGTGGTAGTGGGCGGCGGGGTTGTCGGGGTTGCCGTACTGATCGAGGATGTGCGCGTTCGGCAGGATCTTCTGCAGTTGCCTGGCGACGCCGATGTGGCTCTCGGGCGCGTCCCACGCCGCCTCGGTCGGCGTGCGGATGATCTCGGCGCCCAGCGCCTCGAGCACGACCTGCTTCTCGCGGCTCATCTTCTCCGGCATCGTGATGATCATCCGGTAGCCGTAGACCGCCGCGGCCAGCGCCATGCCGATGCCCGTGTTGCCGCTGGTCGGCTCGATCAGCGTGTCGCCCGGCTTGATGCGACCCTTCTTCTGCGCCTCCTCGACCATGCGACGGCCGATGCGGTCCTTGACCGAACCCCCGGCGTTCATGAACTCGCACTTCACGAGGAACTCGCAGCCCGTTTCGTGTCCGACCTTCTTGAGGCGGACCAGCGGCGTGTTGCCGATCGTTTCGAGGATGGATTCGTGGATCTTGGGCATGGCGAAGGGGCGTGGGCCGATGACGGAGCGCACGGGCGGCGCGAGCCGCGGATTGTAGGGCGGCACGGCCGCGCCGCGAGCGCGCTTCACACCGCGGGGCGCCTGTCGGGCCGGCGCAGGACGATCGTCCCCGCTTCCGAGACCTCGACCGGGCATGTTGCGAGAGGGTCGCCCCGCCCCAGGATGCGCCCGGCGAGATCGACGCGCTGGCCGCTCTCCAGCGAGAAGCTCCACGCGTGCCACGGACAGGTCACGCGCGATCCCCACAGCGTGCCCTGGAACAGCGGGCCGCCGAGGTGCGGACAGAAGCTCTGCGCGCACAGCACCCGTCCCTCGACGAGGAACAGCGCGAACGACCCCCAGGGCGTGTCGATCGGCCGCGGCCGCGCGGGATCGAGGTCGCGCACCGCGATCCCGGTGTCGAAGGTCAGCGCCGCGGAGTCCACGCGGCGCCATTCTCCATCCCGCCGGCGCGGATGACAGTCCGGGGCCGGCGGGTGCGGTTCAGGACGACCAGGAGATCTGGTACGCGTTGCTCAGGTTGAACGTGGCCGCGGTGCAGAACGCCGCCGCGTTGCGGTACCACGTCTGGTACAGGCGCACGTCCCCGGCGGTCACGGCGCCGCGCACCGACACCGGCTGCTGTCCGGCGCCGGGGTACTGCGACGCGCCGCCGGCGTTCGTGGACGTCCCCAGGCGGATCACCTGGCCGCCGGCGCAGCGCAGTCCGTCGCCGAACACCACGCTCGTGGCGGACGAGCCCTGGAAGTAGAGGCATGTCGAGTTCGGCATCCCGCTGCCCAGCAGGACCAGCGTGTCGCCCGCGACGCTGGCGCTGCCGGCCGCGGCGAGGTTGGCGCCCGCGGGGTTCACCGAGTTGGCGCAGCCGTTGCCGGCCGCTCCGCTGTTCGCACAGGGGCACGCCGTGCCGGTTCCGTCCCCGAAGCACTGCGCGACGCCCGGCGGACAGTCGGTCCGCACGTCGAGCAGCAGCGACGCCAGGGCGGAGTTCGAGGCCGACGCGACCCAGTCGAGGCGGTAGGCCAGGATCGTGTCGGCCTGGCCCGACAGGTCCCAGCGCACGTACAGCTCCTCGCGCGCCTGCGGGGTGAACACCAGCACCGTGAGCTCGGTGGGCGGCAGGACCACCGACTGCCCGCCGGCGTTCACGAACGAGAGGATGAAGCTGCCGTGGTTCTGCGGATTGCCCAACGCCGCGGTCTGGAGCACGACCTCCTGCACGTCGTGCGCGACGGTGTCGTCGACGCGGAAGGCCAGGATCTGCGTGGGGTGGTAGATGTTGCCGGTGCTGGTCAGGATCGCGCCGGGGAACAACTGCGTCAGGGTCGCGGCCGAGTTCGAGCCGGCGAGGTCGGGCACGTTCGGCCCGTTGTAGGCGGACGTGAAGACGTCCCAGGCGCCGTAGACCGCGCACGGCGTGCCGCGGAAGGACGGGGTGACGGCGGCCGTGAAGTCGCCTTGGGCGGATGCGGAGGACGCGACGGCCGCCACCGCGGCGGCGGAGAGCATGGATCGGATGGACATGGAGGTTCCTTGGGTGTCCCGGCTCGGGCGAGCGGTGCGGCGGCGCACCCCGAGACTTGTGGGGGGGGGCAGCCTACCGAGCGAGAGCGCGGGGTGGAAAAGGCCTTTCGTAGGACGCATTCCCGCGGCGTTCAGCGGACGCCCGCGCGGCGCGCGCGCCTTGGAGCCCCGCGCGCTGCGTGCGAGGATGGGCGGGTGACGCAGAGCACGCTCGTCCTGAAGGTCCCCGCATCCCGCGGGCCCGCTCTGCGCGAGCGGTTCGCGGCCGGGCCCTTCGACTTCCGCAGCGTGCCGCACGCGCTGTTCAGCGTGAAGGGCGAGGGCGTCGTCGCGACGCTGTACACGTCGGGAAAGTTCGTCATCCAGGGCGCCAGCCCGGACCTGTTCGCCGCGCGCTGGCTGGGCGAGGACGGCGCCCGTCCGCGTGCCGAGGCCGCGCGCGAGGCGCCGTCGGGCCCCGTGCCCGCCTCGATCGCCACCATCGGCAGCGACGAGGTCGGCAAGGGCGACTACTTCGGTCCGCTCGTCGTGGCCGCCGTGCTGCTCGAGCCGGGCCAGGCGGAGGAGCTGCGGGGGAGCGGCGTGCGCGACAGCAAGACGCTGACGGACGAGCAGTGCCTGCGCCTGGGCGCCGCCTTGCGCTCGCGCTACGCGGTCGCGGTCGAGCGCCTCGACCCGGCGGAATACAACCGCGTCTACAAGGCCGGCAAGCTCAACGACCTGCTCGCCGACCAGCACGCCAAGGCCATCCGGCGCCTCGCGCGGCCCGGTCTGCGCGTGGTCGTCGACCGCTTCGCGAACGAGAAGCTGCTGGAGGAGCGCCTGCGCGCGCTGAAGGTCCAGCTCGAACAGCGTCCCCGCGCCGAATCCGAACCGGCGGTCGCCGCGGCCAGCGTCGTGGCGCGCGAGGAGTTCCTGGTCGCGCTGAAGGAGCTCGGCGAGGAGGCCGCGATCGACCTGCACAAGGGCGCGGGCGAGCCCGTCGATCGCGCCGGACGGCGCTACGTCGCGCTGCACGGCGCCGACGCGCTGTCGAAGGTCGCCAAGCTCCACTTCAAGAACACGCAGAAGATCCTCCACGGCCGCGGAGGCGCGCGATGAGCACGCCGTTCCGCCTCTTGTCCGGCACCGGCAACCGCTTCGCGGTGGTGGACGCGATCCGCGACGGCGCGCCCGGCGACGCCGCGGCGATGGCGCGCGCGTTGTGCGCGCCGGGGGCGTACACGCCGCCCTTGGACGGCCTCTTGCTGGTGGTTCCGGCGCGCGCGGGCGGCGTCGCGCGCATGGAGCTGGTCAACGCCGACGGCTCGCGCCCCGAGACCTGCGGCAACGGCCTGCGCTGCGTGGCCAAGCTCCTCGTCGAGCACGGACACGTGCGCGGCGACGCGTTCACGATCGAGGACGACGCCGGGCTCCACGACGCCCGGACCACCCGCGACCAGGAGCGCGTGACGCACGCCGCGGTCAGCATGGGCCGGCCGCGCGTTCTCGAGCGCGACGAAGCGCTGACCTTCGAAGCGGAAGGCGTCGCGCGGACCGTGCGCGGCACGCGCGTCGACGTGGGCAATCCGCACTTCGTGTTCGTGGTCGAGGACGAGCGCACGGCCGGCGTCACCACGATCGGCCCGCGCGTCGAACGCCACGCCGCGTTTCCCGCCGGCACGAACGTCGAGTTCGTGGCGCAGCGCGACGGGGCGACGTACCTGCGCGTGTGGGAGCGCGGCGTCGGCGAGACGGCGGCCTGCGGTAGCGGAGCGTGCGCCACCGCGGCGGCGCTCGTCGCGCTGGGGAGGGCGCGCCTGCCGCTGGTCCTGCGCCTCCCCGGCGGCGAGCTTGCGATCGCGACCACGGAAGCCGGCGCGTACGTGTTGTCCGGCGCCATCGAGGATTTCGGCGCGGGCACCTGGTCCGGCGCGGGCGCGGCCGCGCGCCGCCGCTAGGAGGGGATGGGCAACCTGGGCCACGTCGTGCTCGCCCTCGCCGCGGTCGCCGCGGCCGAGGCCGGGTTCGAGCACACCATCGGGCCGGCGTGGCTGGCGTTGCTGCTCGTGCCGCTGCCGCTCCTGTTCGCGCGCGTCGCGCGCACCGCGTTCGAGCACGGCCGGTTCCGCACGGGCGAGGTGCTGCACCGGCTCCTCGCCGTGTCCCCGCCGCTGCTGTTCCTGGCGACGCTGTCCCTGTTCGACTGGCGCGGAGCGGTCGAGCGCTGGAGCGGAGCGCCCGCGTCGCTGCTCGCCTGGCCCGACCTGCGCCTGCTGCTCGTGCTCACGCCGTGGCTGGCCTTCGAGCTCGCGGCGCTGCACGCACGCGCGCGCTTCTTCGTCTCCACGACCGAGCGCGACGGCTGGCTCGGGTTCCAGGCGCGCATGCTGGGTGCGGGATTGCTGCCGATCCTGTTCTACGTCGTGACCGCGGCGCTGATCGGCACCAGCGAGGAACTGCGCGTGTCCGTGGAGGAGATCGGCATCTTCCACGCGGCGTTCGCCGCGCTCCTGCTGGCGCTCTTGGCCCTCAGCCTGCCGTTCCTGCTGGAGCACGTGTGGGAGACCGCCCCGCTGCCGGGCGGCGCGCAGCGCGACGCGCTGCTGGCCCTGGCGCAGGAGGCGCGCTTCGGCGTGCCGCGCCTGCGCGTGTGGCGCACGGGCGACCAGCTAGCCAACGCCGCGATCGTCGGGCTGACGCGCAAGAGCCGCACCGTGCTGTTCTCGGACCTGCTGTTGCGCCAGCTCCCGCCGCGCGAGCTGGCGGCCGTGTTCGCGCACGAGATCGGCCACGCCGCGCGCTCGCACGTGCCGGTGTTCGTGGCCTGGATCCTGGCGTTCTTCCTGCTCGGCGACCTGGCCGCGCACGCGTTCTTCGAGGACGAACCGATCCTGGCCGGCGCGGTGCTGCTCGTGACGCTGCTCTTGTGGTTCGCGTCGTTCACGTGGCTCTCGCGGCGTTTCGAGCTGGAAGCCGACCTGCACGCGCTCGACCTGATGGGCGAGTCGATCACGCTGATCTCGGCGCTGGAGCGCGTCGGCGGGCGCCTGCGCGACGTCGCCGGCTGGCGGCACTTCAGCGTCGCCGACCGCGTGCGCTTCCTGGAGCGCGCGCAAGCCGACCCGTCCGTCGCCGAGCGGCTGCGGCGCACGCTGCGCATCGCGAGCAAGCTCGGCGCCGCGCTCTTGTGCATCGCGCTCGTGCTGCAGGCCGCGCGCCTCGTGTCGGACCTGCCGCACGACCGGTTGCGCACCGAGCTGCGCCTGGGCGACTACGCCACCGCCAGCGAGCGCGTGCGCCAGGACCGCGGCTTCGATCCGCTGCTGGTCCAGCTCGCGCGCCGTGCCGGGACGCTGGCCGCGGACGGCGTCGGCCCCGAGCGGCTCGAGCACGAGGCGCAGGCCGCGGCGCAGCGCGGCGACGCGCAGGCGGCCGAGGAGTGGCTGGCGCTGCTGCACCTGCGCACCGGCCGGTTCGGCGAGGGGCAGGAGGCCGGGGCCTCCGCGTCGGACCCCTGACGCGCCGCGCGCGCGTTCAGTAATTGAGGCCGTTGCGGCGCAGGTGCACGCGCGGTTCGCCCTCGGCCAGCATTCGCGCTTCCTCGACGACGCCGAAGAGCGTCACGTGATCGCCCGCCGGCTGCTCGGCCGTGATGCGGCAGTCGAGCCAGGCCAGCGCACCGGCCAGGACCGGCATCCCGGCCGCGGTGCGCAGCACCTCGAGGCCGTCGAAGGGCGACTTGCCCTCCGGCAGCCGCCGCAGGAACGGGCCCATCAGGCCGGGGCTCGCAGCGGCCACGACGGACAGCGCGAAGCGGCCGCAGGAACGCAGGTCGGGGAGCTGCTCGCGCTCGTTGCCCACGGACAGGATCACGGTCGGCGGATCGAAGGCCACCTGCTGGACGAAGGACCCCAGGAACCCGACCGGCTGGTCCCCGCGCCGTGCGGTGACGACGTAGACCCCCGAAGGCAGGCGGCCCAGGGCGCGCGCGAGGGGGCTGGGTTCGGGGCGGGGCATGGGCCGGGGCGAAGACCCCATCGTGCGCCCTGGCCGTGCTGGAATCGAGGGCCCCGGGCGCGGA